>NZ_JAYXBK010000002.1:0-766186 GCF_036016995.1 Paraburkholderia sp. MPAMCS5 | reverse complement strand
CAATGCAGGCAGATTGTGTATCCGAAGCCGGACGGCAAGCTGACGTTCGACCGGCTTTCGTCAGTGTTCATCTCGAACACGAATCACGAAGAGAACCAGCCGGCGCATCTGACGCTGAAAGATCCGACGGTTCCGGTGAGAGTGAACTGGCAGACGTATGCCGGTCCGGAAGCGCGTTATTGCCCGGCCGCAGTGTACGAATTCGTGAAGAACGACGACGGCGGCGAGCGGCTCGTGATCAACGCGCAGAACTGCGTGCACTGCAAGACCTGCGACATCAAGGACCCGACGCAGAACATCGTGTGGGTGACGCCGGAAGGCGGCGGTGGCCCGAATTATCCGAACATGTGACGCGGTATGTGTCCGGCCTTCGCCGTGCATTCGAATGATGCCTGCACGGTGAAGGCCGCGGAGCGCCCCACGAGTCGACACCACTCAGCCGCGCGCCAACTCCACGAGGCGCGCCCGCACGTGCGCCACGACCGGCGCCCAGACGCCCACCGCGGGCTGCCGGAACAATTCGATCGAATCGTACCAGGGCGTTGCCGCCGACTCGCCGCCCCAGAACCATGCCGATACGTGATCGATCATCAGACACGTCGGCAAGCCGAGCGCGCCGGCCAGATGGACCGGGCCGCTGTCGATCGTAACCAGCAGATCGAGATTCGCCAGCAACGCGGCAACGTCGTCGAATCCGGATTCGAAATGATGAGTGGGATCGATCACGTCGAACCCTTGCGCACGCCACCGCGCGACGGTCTCGTCACGCCCCGGCGACAACGCAAAACAGGTCACGCCCGGCACAGCCAATAACGGCTCCAACTGCTCGACGGACACCGAACGACGTGCGTCGCGGATATGGTCGGGGTTGCCGTTCCACACGAGCCCGACCTTGCGATTACCCGGCCTTTCCACGAGATAATCCTGCACGCGCCTTTGCCAGGTTTGCACACGCTGCAAGTCGGCGCCTAGATAAGGCGCGCCCCACCCCGTTGCATCGACAATGCCGAGGCGCAGCGGCAAGCTCATCAGCCCGCAATGAAAATCCGGCCGCGTGTCGAGGCTGGTTTCGAGCGGCAAATCCGCGGGCAGCGTCCGTTCGAACAAATGCCGCAGTGGCCCGTCGTGGCCGAAAATCACCCGACCGCCTTCGCGCCGCGCACGCTCGGCAAGCATGGGCAGAAAGCGCACCGCCCACAGACAATCGCCGTTGCCCTGCTCGCCGTAGACAACGAGCGTCTTGCCTGCAAGCGACTCGCCTTGCCAGGGCGCGCTGATCGCCGCGAGCGCCTGTTGCGCGTCATTCAGATTGCCGGCAAACACGATGCGCGACTCGTAATGCGCCCAGCCTTCCGCGAAACGCGCGCTGCGAATTTCGAGTTCGGAGAGATCGAACAACGCATGCGCGTTATCCGGCGATAACTCCAGCACCTGACGCAGCAACGCCTCGGCTTCACCAAAACGCGCCTGCTCCTTGATGCACAACGCCAGCTTGTGAAGCGCCACGGGATTGCCCGGCACGACGCGCACCGCTTCGCGCAGCAACTGCTCGGCGGTTGCGAAGTCGTTGCGATGTTGCACGGCTGCCGCGCGCCAGATGAGCGCGTTGGCATCGGCGGAACTGTGGGAGAGGAGCAGCGCGGTGGCGGATTCGACGAGTTGCCAGTCACGCACGACAAACGCTGTTTGCGCAATCGTGTGAAGCAACGCCGGGGCGCACGACGAATCGAGTTGATAAGCGCGCACGAGCGCCGCGAGCGCTTCGCGCAACAGCGCTTTGTCGCGCCCGGCCTGTTGCAGCAACGTTTGGCCGAACGCGAAGCAGTCGCGCGCGGTGGCGACCGGCGACGCCGCGCGTGCGCGCAACACCTGCAGCGCGCCTTCCACGGGCTGAGCGTTTAACTCATTCATGACACTCATGACGAAAGGACCGCCTCGCGAGTACGGCGTCAAAGACGTGCGAAAAACGCGCGCTTAGCTTAAGGCGCGCTCGCCGCGATCTTCGGCGTGCTCACGGAGACATCGCCGCATTGGCCGCGATGTCGCAACGCGTGATCGATCAACACGAGCGCAAGCATGGATTCGGCGATCGGCGTGGCGCGGATGCCCACGCACGGATCATGGCGCCCGAACGTTTCGACGACGGCAGGCTGCCCCGCTTTGTCGATCGAGCGGCGCGGCGTGCGAATGCTGGAAGTCGGCTTGATGGCAATCGACACCGTAATGTCCTGACCGGTGGAAATGCCGCCGAGCACACCACCCGCGTGATTGCCGACAAAACCCTCAGGCGTGAGTTCGTCGCCATGCACGGAACCGCGCTGCGCGACGCTCGCGAAGCCTGCGCCGATCTCCACGCCCTTCACCGCGTTGATGCCCATCATGGCGTGCGCGATGTCCGCGTCGAGCCGGTCGAACAGCGGCTCGCCGAGGCCGACCGGCACGCCCGAAGCCACGACGTTGATGCGCGCGCCGATCGAGTCGCCGTCTTTGCGCAGCCCGTCCATGAACGCTTCGAGTTGGGGCACGATCTCCGCGTTCGGCACGAAAAACGGGTTTTCGCGCACATGCGCCCAGTCGACGAACGGCACGTCGATCTCGCCGAGCGCGGCCATGTAGCCGCGAATTTCGGTGCCGAATTTCTCGCGCAGCCATTTCTTCGCCACCGCGCCGGCCGCCACCGTGGGGGCCGTCAAACGCGCCGACGAGCGGCCGCCGCCGCGATAGTCGCGAATGCCGTATTTGTGCCAGTAGGTGTAATCGGCGTGGCCCGGACGGAAGGTCTCGGCGATGTTGCCGTAGTCCTTGCTGCGCTGGTCCGTGTTGCGGATCAGGAGCGCGATGGGCGCGCCGGTGGTGTGCCCTTCGAACACGCCCGACAGAATCTCGACCTTGTCCTCTTCCTGACGCTGTGTGACGTGGCGCGACGTGCCGGGCTTGCGGCGGTCGAGTTCGAGCTGGATGTCGGCCTCGTTGAGCGCCATGCCCGGCGGGCAGCCGTCGATCACACAGCCGATAGCCGGCCCATGCGATTCGCCGAAGGTCGTAACAGTGAAAAGCGTACCGAGCGTGTTGCCGGACATGAGCGTCGTCCAAAGGAATGCGGGGAAGCCGCTATTATGCCAGCCCCGCCGCTGCCCGAGCCCGCGCCGGATGCAGCCCTATGACTTCAGGACAAGGCTTTGCGCTACTTTCGCGCCCCGCGCAACTCCGCGACGGCCTGCTGAAGCAACTCGGGCGTGGCGAGCGCCGGCTCGATCGGCTCGCCTACCGCGAGCGTCAGCCGGCTCATCACGCCCTTTTGCACCGGCCGTGGCCAGCGGGCGTCGTTGCCGCGCGAAAACACGCTGCCCCACAAGCCGCGCAGCGCCATCGGAATGACGGGCGCGGGCGTGCGCCCGACAATCTCCGCGACGCCGTGACGAAACGGATTCATCTCGCCGGTCCGGGTGAGCTTGCCCTCGGGAAAAATGCACACCAGCTCGCCCTCGGCCAGCGCCTGCGCGCAGCGCTCGTAAGCGCGCGCGAGCAACTGCGCGTCCTGATGCGCCGGCGCGATCGGTATCGCCTTCGCGTGACGGAACACCCAGCCGGCCAGCGGCATCCTGAAGATCTGGTGATCCATCACGAAACGAATGGGCCGCGGGCTCTCGGCCATGATCACGACCGCATCCACGAAGCTCACGTGATTGCACACGAGCACGGCCGCGCCCTCTTCCGGAATCCGCTCCGCGTGCACGAGGCGAATCCGGTAGAACGTGTGCACCAGCACCCACGCAACGAAGCGCAGCAGGAACTCGGGCACCAGCGAATAGATGTAGGTCGCCACCAGAATGTTCAGCAGCGCCGTCACGAGAAAAATGGCCGGAATGCTGAAGCCCGCCGCGGTCAGGCCGACCGCCATCAGCGACGAGACGATCATGAACAGCGAATTCAGAATATTGTTCGCGGCGATGATGCGCGCGCGGTGGCTCGGCTGACTGCGGCTTTGAATCAGCGCATAGAGCGGCACGCTGTAGAAACCGCCGAACATGGCGAGCAGGAACAGATCGGCCAGCACGCGCCAATGCGCGGCGCGCGCGAGAAATTCGCCGACGCTCAGCAAATGCCCCGCCGACGGCAACGCGTGGCTCGCGAAAAAAAGGTCGATGCCGAACACGCTCATGCCGATCGAGCCGAGCGGCACGAGGCCGATTTCGATGCGCCGCTTCGATAGCTTCTCGCATAGCAGGGAACCGAGGCCGATGCCGACCGAGAAGGTGCCGAGCAGAACCGTCACGACGTCTGGATTCGCCGACAGCACGTCTTTCGCGAAGCTGAAGAACGACGACAGAAACGTCGCGCCCACGAACCACAGCCACGAAATGCCGAGAAGGCTCAGAAACACGGTGCGATTTTCGCGCGCGAGCTTGAGGTTTTGCCACGTTTCGCTGACCGGATTCCAGTTGATGCGTAAATCCGGCTGCGCGGCCGGCGTGACGGGCACGAAGCTCGACACGCCGCGCCCCGCGAGCGCGATCGCGACGCACGCGCAGGCCAGCACCAACGCGCCATGTTCGACGAAGCCCGCACTCGCGCCGCCGACGATCGTGCCGATCAGGATCGCGACGAAGGTGCCCATCTCGACCATGCCGTTGCCGCCCACGAGTTCCTGATTCGTCAGGTGCTGCGGCAGATACGAGTACTTGACCGGCCCGAACACGGTGGAATGAACGCCCATCAGAAACGTGCACAGATACAGGAGCGGCGCGCTGTGTAGCAGGAATCCCCCGCCGCCGATCAGCATCACGGCGATTTCGAAGCTTTTGACGAGCCGCGTGAGCATCGCCTTGTCGTATTTGTCGGCAATCTGGCCGGACGTGGCCGAGAACAGCACGAAGGGCAGGATGAACACAGCGGAGATCAGGAATGCCGCGGTTTTCGGATCGACGCCCGAAAAGCGCGCCGCCTGATAGGTGACGAGCGACGTGAAGCCGATCTTGAAGACGTTGTCGTTCATCGCGCCGAGGAACTGCGTCCAGAAAAACGGCGCGAAGCGGCGCTCGCCGAGCAGCTTGAACTGCGATTCGTGCGCGCCATGCTTGCGGGCGGCGCGAGCGGCGGCGGGCAAGGGAGACGATGGAGGCGTCGGAGGCAGCGGGCGATGACTCATGAAGTTCGGCAAACAGGATGAAAATCAGGAGCGAAGCGCTCCGGAACACCGCACCGGTGGACACAAAAAAAGCGCGCGCTTTCGCGCACGCCTTGACTGGATGTTTCGCTTCCGGCCGCCGGGCATCGCGGCGAACTCATGTGGCCAACTGTGAGCACATAGCGCCACCTGAGCGGGCCGCCGCGGCCCGGCCGCTCATCAACGCGCCGGCTGCTGTTCCTGCTCTTCCGGCCAGTCGCGGATATACGCCTTGAGCATGCGGTTTTCAAAGCCTTGCTCTTCGACCACCGCCTTCGCGACGTCGTAAAAGGAGATCACGCCCATCAGCGTGCGGCTTTCCAGCACGGGCAAGTAACGCACGTGATGCTCGAGCATCATGCGGCGCACTTCGTTGACGTCCGTTTCGGGCGTACAGGTGAGCGGATGATCGTCCATGACCTTGCGGATGGTGGAGGCACCCACGCTGCCGCCGTTCGTCTTGAGGGTGAGAATGATCTCGCGAAATGTCAGCATGCCGACGAGATCGCCGTATTCCATCACGACGAGCGAGCCGATGTCGTGCTCGGCCATGGTGTTGACTGCGTCGTGCAGCGTGGCATCCGGCGTGACCGTGAAAAGGGTGTTGCCCTTGACTTTAAGAATGTCGCTGACTCGCATGATCTGTCTCCCGAAATACCCGCTAGGCATGTGATGCACCAATGATTTTCGATCCTATCGGAAAGACCCATAAAAGGAAAGCGGCCCGCCCATCAAGGCGCGGCGGGCTTGCGCCGGGGCGAAACGCGCCGCGCGCGATGCACGGTCATCGGGAAAACCGCGCTTGAAGCGCGTCATGCCGGTGATAGGATGGCCGCCACTTTCATCTTTCGCGAGGCCGTCCGTGGCCTCGCCACCCGCATGTCCGCCAACCGTTTCGATACGCTTGCGCTGCACGCCGGCGCCGCGCCCGACCCCGCCACCGGCGCACGGGCCACGCCGATCTACCAGACCACTTCCTTCTCGTTTCGCGACTCTGACCACGCCGCCGCGCTTTTCAATATGGAACGCGCCGGCCATGTGTATTCGCGCATTTCGAACCCGACTGTGGCGGTCTTCGAGGAGCGCGTCGCGGCGCTCGAAAACGGCGCGGGCGCGATTGGCACCGCGAGTGGCCAGGCGGCATTGCATCTGGCGATCGTCACGCTGATGGGCGCGGGCTCGCACATCATCGCATCCAGCGCGCTTTACGGCGGCTCCCATAATCTGCTGCATTACACGTTGCGGCGCTTCGGCATCGAGACGACCTTCGTCAAACCGGGCGACCTCGACGCATGGCGCGCGGCGTTGCGCCCCAACACGCGCCTTCTGTTCGGCGAAACGCTCGGCAATCCGGGCCTCGACGTGCTCGACATCGCCGCCGTCGCGCAGATCGCCCACGAGCACCGCGTGCCGCTTCTGGTCGATTCGACCTTTACCACGCCGTATCTGCTGAAACCGTTCGAACACGGCGCAGACCTCATCTATCACTCCGCGACCAAATTCCTGGGAGGACACGGCACGACGATCGGCGGCGTGCTGGTGGACGGCGGCACGTTCGACTTCGACGCCTCCGGGCGCTTCCCCGAATTCACCGAGCCTTACGACGGTTTTCACGGCATGGTTTTCAGCGAGGAAAGCACGGCCGCGCCGTTCCTCCTGCGCGCGCGCCGCGAGGGCTTGCGCGACTTCGGCGCGTGCCTGCATCCACAAGCCGCGTGGCAGCTTCTGCAAGGCATCGAAACCCTGCCTCTGCGGATGGAGCGGCATGTGGCCAACACGCGCCGCGTGGTCGAGTTCCTTGCCGGTCATGCCGCTGTCGAAGCCGTCGCGTATCCGGAACTGCCGAGCCATCCGGACCACGCGCTCGCGAAGCGCCTGCTGCCGCGCGGCGCAGGCGCCGTGTTCAGCTTCAATCTGCGCGGCGACCGGGCCGGCGGCCGCGCCTTCATCGAAGCGTTGTCGCTGTTCTCGCACCTCGCGAACGTCGGCGACGCGCGCTCGCTGGTGATCCATCCTGCTTCCACGACGCACTTTCGCATGGACGCCGCCGCGCTGGCCGCCGCGGGCATCGCCGAGGGCACCATTCGTCTGTCGATCGGTCTCGAAGACCCCGACGATCTGATCGACGACCTGAAGCGCGGCTTAAAGGCCGCGCAGAAAGCCGCGCAGCAAGCAGGTAACGCCGCCGCTCCCCAACCTCGCCCGGAGTCCGCATGATCCTGACCGTTCAAGGCAAACCGGCCTACGCCTACACCGGCGGCAAACCATTCGACGCCACGCTGCCGACCGCCGTGTTCGTCCACGGCGCGGAGCACGACCATAGCGTGTGGGCGCTGCAAACGCGCTACTTCGCGCATCACGGCTTCGGCGTGCTGGCCGTGGATCTGCCCGGACATTGCCGCAGCGCCGGCGCGGCGCTCACGAGCGTGCCGGCCATGGCGGACTGGCTCGCCGCCGTGCTCGATGCCGCGGGCGTGGAGCGCGCCTTCGTGGCCGGTCACAGCATGGGCTCGCTCGTCGCGCTGGACTTCGCCGGCCGTTATCCGCAGCGAACCACGCATCTGGCGCTGCTTGCAACCGCCTTGCCGATGACCGTCTCCGACGCGTTGCTGGAAGCCGCCCTGCACCGCGAGCCCGAAGCGATCGGCATGGTCAACCAATGGTCACACTCGACGCTCGCCGCGAAGCCTTCCTGCCCCGGTCCCGGCTTCTGGCTGCATGGCATGAACCAGCGGCTCATGGAGCGCGTGTCGGCACGCGGCGAACCGCATCTTTTCCACACCGATTTCACCGCGTGCAACACGTACGCCGACGGCCTCGCCCGGGCCGCGCAGATTCGCTGCGCGACACGCCTGATTGTCGGCCGGCGCGACGCGATGACGCCGCCGCGCGCCGCGAAGGCGCTGGGCGACGCGCTCACGCAAGCGGGCGCGGCGCTCGACACTGTCACACTGGACGCCGGCCACGCGCTGATGACCGAGCAGCCCGACGCCACGCTCGACGCGCTGTTCAGCTTCGCATGCAGGCCGCCTCGCGAGAACGCCAGCCGCGCGGCCGCTATTTAGAGCCGGTTCAAGCAGACTGGAGCCGCCACGATAGAGGCAATGAAACCTTCGCGCCATCGTCCGAATGGCCAGGTTGCGCACGGCACACGATAGCCGGACAATGAATCGAGCCTGTCCTTTTCGAGCGTCGCCGGCATGCAGGCGCGACGCGAAAAACCAGTTCGCAGCGACGGGCGCGAAATCGATACGCGTCGCAATCCGGAGGCCGTTATGGCTCATACCGCGCACACCGATCACTTCGCGAATTTCGCGGAGTTTTATCCGTACTATCTGAGCGAGCATCGCAACCTGGTCTCGCGGCGGCTGCACTTCGTGGGGTCGCTGGGGGTTATCGGCTGTCTCGCCATGGCGCTCGCCACCGGCGACTGGCTATGGCTTCCGGCCGCCGCGATCTGCGGATACGGCTTTGCCTGGGTCGGACATTTCTTTTTCGAGAAGAACCGGCCGGCAACCTTCCGTCATCCGCTTTACAGCCTGATGGGCGACTGGATGATGTTCAAGGACATCTGCATCGGCAAGATCTCCTTGTAGCGGCGCACCGAAGCGCCGCCCTGCGCGGCGCCTAGGCCGCCTGGTGCGGCATGGAAGACGCGCCGCGCTCGTTCTGCCCGGCGTAGGCTGCGCGTGCGGCGGCGCGGGCCGCGAGAAGCGCCGCGAGCGTCACCTTGAGTTTGTCGTTGTCGAGCGCCGCGAGCAGCGTGCCGCCATCCACGCGAGTGGACGCGAGTTGCAACTGATATTCGAGTTCCGCGCGATCCATCACGAACAGATCGAACAGACGCTCCACTGTGACCTGTGCGGGATTCGCCAGCAGCAGATAATGCGGACGCAAGCCGTCTTCCTGCAGCTGCACGATCCACTCCAGCTGTTCGAGCTTTTGCAGCAGGTTGATCGTGGTGTCCATATCGCGGCGAAGCATGCGCGAAAGCTCCGGAACCGTATAGCCGCGCTTGCCGGCCTCGCGCGCTTCGGAAAGCCGTGCGAGCAATTCGAGCGAATCGAACAGATTGCTGCCCTCGAAGGTGGGGCGATGAAACTGGCCGATCCGGATCGCCGGCAACGCAGAGGCGATCATCGCGCCCGCCAGCGTGATGAACCAGCACAGGTACATCCACAGCAGGAACAGCGGCACCGCCGCGAACGCGCCGTACACCGCCGTGTACGTGGGAATGCGGCGCACGTAATAGCCGAAGCCGCGCTTGGCGAGTTCGAATGCGATAGCCGCCGTGACGCCGCCTATCACCGCGTCGCGCCATTCCACCCGGCAGTTCGGCAGATACACGTAGAGAATCGTGAAGGCGAGCGCCGTCAACGGCAACGCGGTGCCCGCGAGCGCCCATTCGATGACCGGCGTCATGCGCTGTGCAGCGCTGAACGTCATGGACTGCGTAAACAGATACGACGAGATCGACAGGCTCACGCCAATCAGAATCGGCCCGAGCGTGATGATCGCCCAGTACACGAGGATGCGCTGCGCGATAGGCCGCGCCTTGCGCACGCGCCAGAGCACATTGAAGGCGGACTCGACGGTCATCATGGTCATCACCGCCGTGAGAAACAGCAGCACCATGCCGATGGTGGTCAGCCCCTTCGCCTTCGACGCGAACTGATTCAGATACTTGAAGATCTGGTCGTTCAGCTGCGCGGGCATCAGGTGGTCGGCGAGAAAGGCCTGCAGCGACTCCTGGAACGACGCGAACAGCGGAAACGCCGTGAACAGCGCAAACGCGACGGTGGCGAGCGGCACCAGCGCGAGCATGGTGGTGAACGTAAGGCTGCCGGCCACCTGCGGAATACGGTCTTCGCTGCTGCGCTGCGCGGCGAACTGCGCGAGCCGCTTGAGCGTGTCGAGATCGAAACGCACCCTGGACAACAAAACCTGCCTCCTTGCTTCGTCAAACGTGTTTCAGGACCGCATGGCAGAACCGTCGTTGTACCTGATGCGAGGCCTGGCCGAATGGCTATGAATGGCCGCGAACGGCCTGTGCGGCGGACCCAAGCCCTATAATACCCGTTCACCGATGAGGCCTATGAAAGACATTCTCGTGCTCTACTACAGCCGTCACGGCGCCACGCGTGAACTCGCGCTGGCGATCGCGCACGGCGTCGACAGCGTCCCCGGCGTGCAGGCGCGCGTGCGCACCGTGCCGGCGGTTTCGACCGTCTGCGAAGCGACCCAGCCGGACATTCCCGCCGAAGGACCGCCCTACGTCGAATTGCGCGATCTCGAAGAATGCGCCGGCCTCGCGCTCGGGTCGCCAACCCGCTTCGGCAACATGGCCGCGTCGCTCAAATATTTCCTCGACGGCAGCACGCCGCAGTGGCTTTCCGGCGCGCTCGCGGGCAAGCCGGCCTGTGTGTTCACTTCCACCGGCAGTCTGCATGGCGGCCAGGAATCCACGCTGCTTTCCATGATGCTGCCGCTGCTTCATCACGGCATGCTGATCGTCGGCATCCCGTACACGGAGAGCGCGTTGAGCACCACGCAAACCGGCGGCACGCCGTACGGCGCGTCGCATTTCGCGCGCGCCGGCACGGCCGGCCACGGCATCTCCGCCGAAGAAAAAACGCTCGCCGTCGCGCTGGGCGCACGCGTCGCGCGCACGGCGGCATCCATGAGCGAACGGCCGTGACGAAGAAGCCGGACATTCATTCGACCGCAAGCGACGCAGGCGCAAGCGAATCTCGCACGGAACCGCGCATTGAACGTAGCGCCGAAGCGCTCGTTCACGCAGTCGAGTCAAAGCGCGCAACGGCTGTGCCCGAGGCGCGGTCTGAGGCGCGCTCCACTCCATGCCCGGCATCGAAAAAAAACGGCGTGGCATCAGGCGCCACAGCCGCTCTCGTTGCGTTAATCGCGTTGTCGATCGCATGGGAATGGTGGCTCGCGCCGCTGCGCCCCGGCGGCTCGGCGCTCGTGCTGAAGGCCGTACCGCTCCTGCTGGCGCTGCCCGGCGTGTGGCGGCAGCGCCTCTATACGCTGCAATGGGCATCGATGCTGATCCTGCTGTACTTTGCCGAAGGTGTCGTGCGTGGCTGGAGCGACCGCGGTTTGAGCGCCCGGCTCGGCTGGCTCGAAGCTGCGCTCACCGCGCTCTTTTTCGTTTGCACGCTGGTCTACGTCGCGCCGTTCAAACGAGCGGCAAAGCGTGCGGCCAGGCGTGCGGCGAACCTGCATCGCGAACATCCTGGCACCGCGGACGTCTGAACTGACGCGTCCTACTTTCGTAGCCAACCCGCTGACCGATCGACATGACCCAAACCGCTTTCCTCGCTGCCTGCGGCGACGCCATCGGCTCCGCCCATGTGTTGACCGACGCGCACGACACCGCGCCCTATCTCACCGACTGGCGTCGCCGCTACACCGGCGCGGCCTGCGCGGTGCTCTGCCCGGCCACGCCCGCTGAAGTGGCGGCGCTCGTCAGGCTTGCCGTCGAGCACGGCATCGCTCTCGTGCCGCAAGGCGGCAACACCGGTCTCGCCGGCGGCGCCACGCCGGACGCGAGCGGCGCCCAGGCGGTCGTGAGCTTGCGGCGTCTGAATCGCGTGCGCGATATCGATCCGCACAACAACACGATCACGGTCGAAGCAGGCGTCATTCTGGCTGAAGTGCAAAAGCGCGCCGAAGAAGCGAGGCGCCTCTTCCCGCTGAGCCTCGCCGCCGAAGGCAGCTGCACGATCGGCGGCAATCTCGCGACGAACGCGGGCGGCACCGGCGTCCTGCGCTACGGCAACACGCGCGAACTGTGCCTCGGTCTCGAAGTGGTGACGCCGCAAGGCGAACTGTGGGACGGTCTGCGCGGGCTGCGCAAGGACAACACCGGCTACGATCTGCGCGATCTGTTCATCGGCGCGGAAGGCACGCTCGGCATCATCACCGCCGCCGTGCTGAAGCTGCATCCGCAGCCGGCCGCGCGCGTCACGGCGCTCGCGGCGCTCGCCTCGCCGCATGCCGCGCTCGACTTCCTGTCGCTCGCGCAAAGCGTCGCGGGGCCGCTGCTCACGGGCTTCGAATTAATGTCGGATTTCTGCCTGCGGCTCGTCGGCCAGCACTTCGAGCAGATGCGCTATCCGTTCGCCGAGCCGCATGCGCAAATCGTGCTGCTCGAATTGTCGGACAGCGAAAGCGAGGAACACGCGCGCGCGCTTTTCGAGCGTCTGATGGAAACCGCGCTCGAAGAAGACGTGGTGCAGGACGCGGTGGTCGCGGAAAGTCTCGCGCAGTCGCGGGCGTTCTGGAATCTGCGCGAACACATTCCGCTCGCGCAGGCGGAGGAAGGTCTGAACATCAAGCACGACATCGCGGTGCCGATCTCGCGCATCGGCCACTTCATCGAGGAAACGGATGCGGCGGTCGCGCAAGCGGCGCCGGGCGCGCGCATGGTGACGTTCGGCCATCTCGGCGACGGCAATCTGCACTACAACGTGCAGGCGCCCGAAGGTGTGGATGCCAAGGCGTTTCTCGCGCAATACCAGAATCCGATCAATCAGATCGTGTACGACAGCGTGCATCGGCATCGCGGCAGCATCAGCGCGGAACACGGCCTTGGCCAGCTGAAAATCGACGAGGCCATGCATTACAAGCAGGACGTCGAGGTGCACATGATGCGCGCGGTCAAACGTGCGCTCGATCCGCTGAACCTGATGAATCCGGGCAAAGTGCTACGCTGAAAGCTCAAGCTGGAGCATGCCATCCGCCCGCCGATGCCGGCCACTCGCAGGAGCCGTGTTCGTGAAAATTCGTGTGCTGTCCGATCTGCATCTGGAAAACGACGAGCCAGAAGTCATTCCGCATGCGCAAGCGGACCTGATCGTGCTCGCCGGGGACATCCACAATCACGCGGCGGGACCGCGCTGGGCCGCGCAGACTTTCGACGGCGCGGTGCCGGTGGTCTATGTGCCCGGCAATCACGAGTATTACGACGGTGAGTTCAGTGCGCTCGAAAGCGCGCTGCATGACGCGGCCGCGCAGGTCGACAACGTGCATGTGCTGAACAATGCCGCGCTTGTCGATCCGCAAGGCGGCTGGCGCGTGCTCGGCACGACGTTGTGGACGGACTTCGCGTTGTTCGGCGCCGACAGCGCCGCGCTGGAAGAATCAATGGAGGCGGCGCGGCGGGTCATGCTCGACTTCCGCGGGCTCATTCAGATGAACTGGCCGCACGACCCGCAAGACGGCGCGCGCGACTTTACGCCCGCCGATTCGCGCGCGCTGCATCGGCAAGCACGAACATGGCTCGAAGGCGAGCTGGCCAAACCCTTTGCGGGCAAGACGATCGTGGTGACGCATCACGCGCCGCACCGGCTGAGTCTGGCCGAGCGCTACGCGCAGGACCGCGTCTCCGCCGGCTTCGTCAATCACTTGCCGGAACTGGTGCGCGCGCCCGTCACGCTGTGGATTCATGGGCACACGCATACGCCCTTCGATTACACGGTGAACGGCACGCGGGTGGTGTGCAATCCGCGCGGCTACTTCGACCGGCGCAGCAGGCAGTGGGAAAATCCGCAGTTTGCGTGGGACAAGGTTGTCGAGATTTAAGGCTGACCGCTAAAGCCGGCCGCCAGAAAAGCCCCGCCGCCAGAACCCGCCCAGCAGAAGACTACCGGCCGCGCCGCTCGTTGCCGGCGTCAGGCCGCTCGATTTCGATCGGCGCGAGTTGCGGCTGCTGGTCGCGCAGACGCTGCAGCAGATCGCGCGATGCGGCAATGCCGATCAGTCCAAACATGACGGCCACGCCGATCATCAGATGCGTATCCATGAAACCCTCGTCTTTCAATGATTGCGATTGCCGAACCGGCCAGAGGAGCGCGGCGGCTTCAGCCGGCAGCGCATTACCGACACGGTAGCAAAACGATTCCGGCGCGGAAGTAAGGAAATGTTGCGGCGCGGCGTCGATGTAACAGGCCGCTACCAAACCGGCCTTCCGCAGGACCGCCTTCACACCGGCTCAAGTCCGCGCGAACTGCCGCAACTCCTGCTGATCCACCGCGAGCGTCGCCGGAAGCTCGTCGCGCAGATGTTCGATCCACGTGCGGATCTTGGCATCCAGATACTGGCGCGACGGATACAACGCATACAGATTCATTTCCTGCGAGGTATACCCCGGCAGCAGCCACACCAGCTCGCCACTACGCAAACCGCTAATCGCCGAATAGATAGGCAGCAGCCCGACGCCCATGCCGCTGCTCACCGCGACGGCCATCGCTTCGGCGACATTCACCTGGAACGTGGCGGCGCCGAGCGTGATGGTTTCCTCGCCGTTCGGGCCGTCGAAAGTCCATTTGTCGGGCGGAAACACCGGCGTGACCATTTGCAGACAGGTGTGGTTCGCGAGGTCGGCGGGCGTTTGCGGCACGCCGCGCTTTTCCAGATAAGCCGGCGACGCGCACGCAATGCTGAACGCGCTGGTCAGACGCTGCGACACCAGCCCCGAATCCGGCAAGCCGGTGGCGAGCGTGAGCGACACGTCGAAACCTTCGTCGAGCAGATCGGGCATGCGCTGCGCGAGCGTCAGTTCGATATGCACTTCGGGATAGCGCTCCTGATAACGGCCCACGGCAGGCACCACATAGTGCTGGCCGAAACTCGTCATGGCGTGCACTTTCAGTTTGCCCGACGGACGCGCGTGCGCGTCGCTCGCCTCGGCTTCGGCCTGATCGACATACGCGAGGATTTGCTCGCAGCGCTGCAAATAGCGCTCGCCTGCCTCGGTCAGCGCGATGCGGCGCGTGGTGCGATTCAACAGGCGCGTGCGCAAATGCGCTTCGAGGTCCGAGACCGCGCGCGACGCGTACGCGGTCGTCGTGTTCAGGTGCTGCGCGGCACCCGTGAAGCTGCCCGCTTCGACGACGCGGACAAAAACGCGCATGTTTTGAAGCGTATCCATCTCTTTTCCCCTGCCGATCCCGCGCTTTAGCGCTTACTGCGGTTTCATGCAACACCGTTGCGATTAATCGAGTGCGATTGTTACACGGTTCGCAAAGGCGATTATCTCACTGCGCGTAAAAATGCCTTGCACCTTTACCGGTTATTCCCCAATCAATCAAAAAATATAATTGCGACCTAGGTTCTATAGCCAATTTTGGAGGAAATCGTGCAGTCTCCGGTACCAAAAAGGATCGCCGCAGTCGCGTTTCTTACGATCCTATTAACAATTGCCGGCTGTGCAAGTACCGGAGGCATCGCACCGCAAGCCCGCGGCACCGACCCGGCGGCGCTCGACGCCGGCAACGCGATTCGCGCCGCCAATGCCGACGCGCAGTGGCCCGCCGCCGACTGGTGGCGCGTCTATCGCGATCCCCAGCTCGACGCGTGGATCGAAGCCGCTCAGGCGAACAACCCGTCGCTCGCGGCCGCGCAGGCGCGCGTGCGCGAAGCCATGTCAATGGCGGGCGTGGCGCGCGCCGCGCTGTCGCCGCAAGTGAGCGGCCATCTGTCGATCCAGCGCCAGCAATGGGCGGATAACCTCTACTACGGTCCCGGCCCGCTCGCGGGCGAGCAGTCGTGGAACAACACGGGCACGCTCGCGCTGTCGTATCACCTCGATTTATGGGGCAAGGACAAAAACGCCGCCGAGCGCGCACTCGACGCCGCGCACGCGAGCGCCGCCGATGCCCGCGCCGCCCAGCTCGAACTGCAAGCCAACGTGGTGCGCACGTACGTCGAGATGTCGCTCAATTACGCGCTGCTCGACATCGCCCGCGCCACCTTGCAGCAACAGCAGCAAATCGCCGACCTGGCCCATCGGCGGCTGAAAGGCGGCATTGGCACGCAGCTCGAAGTGAGCCAGGCCGAAACGCCGCTGCCCGAATACGAGCGGCAGATCGACGCGATCGAGGAAAAGATCGCGCTCGGCCGCAACCAGTTGGCGGCGCTCGCCGGCAAAGGCCCCGGCGCGGGCGACTCGATCCAGCGCCCAGTGCTGTCGCTCGGCGCGCCCGCCGGCCTGCCGAGCGCGTTGCCCGTGGAACTGCTCGGCCATCGGCCGGATGTGGTCGCGGCGCGCTGGACGGTGGCGGCCGAAGCGCGCGGCATCGACGTCGCGAAGGCCGGGTTCTATCCGGACATCGACCTGCTGGCGTCGATCGGCGGCTACGCGGCCATGGGGCCGCTTTTCCAGTTCCTGAAAAATCCGTCGCATAGCTGGAGCGCCGGTCCTGCGCTGTCGCTGCCGATCTTCGACGGCGGCCGGCTGCGCTCGCAGCTCGGCGCGGCGTCGGCCGGATACGACGAGGCGGTGGAACGCTACAACCAGTCGATCGTCGGCGCGCTGAAGGACATTTCGGATCAGGTGATTCGAATCCGCTCGCTCGCGACCCAGGCGCAGGACGCCGACCGATCGGTCGCCGCCGCTCGCAAGAATTACGATCTTTCGCGCGAGGGATATCGGCGCGGTCTGACGGACTATCTGAACGTTCTGACTGCGCAGAACCAGTTGCTGCACGCGCAGGAAGGCGTCGCGAAAATCCAGGCGGAACGGCTCGGCGCGCATGCGTCGCTGATGACTGCTTTGGGCGGCGGACTCGACGAGCCGGCCAACGGGCCGCCGGCGAACGAGACGCTGCCGGGCCATGGCCAGGGCAAGAACGCCGCCGCGTCAGCGGAACCGGCCAGCGCCGTCCGCCCAATTGCAGCCGAATGAGCAAGCCGACCATGTCAGCCTCCTCATCTTCCGCTGCGCGCCCCGCGTCATTCGCCGCCCGGTACGCGGCCGCCGCCGACTGGGCGCGCACCGACGGCCTCACGTGGATCTATCTGTTCAAGGCGCTCGCCGCCTGCTTCCTCGCGCTCGGCATCGCGATGAAGCTCGACCTGCCGCAGCCGCGCACCGCGATGACCACCGTCTTCATCGTGATGCAGCCGCAAAGCGGCATGGTGTTCGCGAAAAGTTTCTACCGGATTTGCGGCACGCTCGTCGGCCTCGTCGTGATGCTGGCGCTGATCGGGCTTTTCGCGCAGCAGCCGGAACTGTTCATCGTCACGACGGCGATCTGGGTCGGCATCTGCACCGCGGGCGCCGCGCGCAACCGCAACTTCCGCTCGTATGGCTTCGTGCTCGCCGGCTACACGGCCGCGCTGATCGGCATTCCGGCTTCGCAACATCCCGACGGCGCGTTTCTGAGCGCGCTCACGCGCGTCGCCGAAGTGGTGCTCGGAATCGTCTGCGCGGGCGCGGTGAGCGGCCTCGTGTTCCCGCAATTCGCAGGCTTGCAGATGCGCGGCACCGTGCGCGCGCGCTTTTCCGCATTCGTCGATTACGTGTCGGCGTCGCTCGCCGGTCGCAACGACCGCGCGCAGATCGAGGCGACCAATGCGCGCTTCGTCGCGGACATCGTCGGTTTCGAGGCGGCGCGCAGCGTCGCCGTGTTCGAAGGCCCCGATTCGCGCATGCGCGGCGGCCGTCTTGCGCGGCTGAACAGCGAGTTCATGACGGCATCGACGCGCTTTCACGCGCTGCATCAGTTGATGAACCGTCTGCGCAACGCCGGCACGCACAGCGCGAGGATCGCCGTCGACGCGCTCGAACCGTACTTCAAGGAAATCGCGCCCTTGCTCGCGAAATCCGGCGAGCCGGTGTTGAGCGCCGCCGACGCCGCCCACGCCGCCGCGCAACTCGACGCCTACAAAGCCGAATTGCCCCGCCGCGTGCGCGCGACGCGCGCCGCGCTCGAAGTGCATCCCGACGCGCCGCTGCTCGACTTCGACACGGGCGCCGAGCTGCTGTACCGCTTCATCGACGATCTGCATGCTTACGCGGCCACTTACGCGTCGCTCGCCGTCGACACGCACGAGCGCGAGCGCTGGATCGAACGCTACGAACCGAAGACGAATGCGATCGCGGCGGGCGTCGCCGGCTTGCGCGCGGCGCTCGTGATGAGCGTGCTCGGCGCGTTCTGGATCGCCACCGCGTGGCCGAGCGGCTCGACGCTGACGTTGAACGCGGCGGCGGTGTGCGCGCTGGCGTCGTCGTCGCCGGACCCGAAACGCACTGCGTTCCAGATGGCCGGCGGCACGCTCGCGGCCGCCGTGATGGGCATGCTCGCGGTGTACGGCGTGTTTCCGCACATCGACGGATTTCCGCTGCTGTGCGCGGCGCTCGCGCCGTTCCTGCTGCTCGGCGTGTTCATGACGACGCGGCCCGCGCTCGCCGGCTACGGCGTCGGCTACTGCATCTTTTTCTGCTTCCTCGCCGGGCCGGACAACGTGATTCATTACGACCCGAGCGCCTTTATCAACGACGCGCTGGCGCTCGTGCTGTCGATGCTCGTCTCGTCGATCGCGTTCGCCGTGCTGCTGCCGCCGTCCACCCCGTGGCTGCGCGACCGGCTGCTCGTGGACCTGCGCCGCCAGGTCGTGCTGGCGAGCCGCGCGCGCATGAGCCGTGTGCGCTCGCGCTTCGAGAGCGGCGCGCGCGATCTCATGTTCCAGATCAACGCGCTCGCCAAGGACGAACCTGCGCTCAGACGCGACACCTTGCGCTGGCTTTTCTCGGTGCTCGAAGTGGGCAACGCGGTAATCGATCTGCGCCGCGAAGTGGCGACGCTGCCCGCCGACGCGCGTTACGCGGACACGATGCCGTGGCGCGTGTCGCTGCGCGCGATGCGCGACGCGCTGATCGCGCTGTTCGAGCGGCCGCGCGAGGAGCGCCTCGACCGCGCGCTCGCCGCGACCGCCGACGCCATCGCCGCCGTTCAGTTGCTGCTCGCCGCCTTCGCGCCGCCGCGCGAGGAGCGCCACCGGTTGCAACGCATCCTGAGTCAATTGCATTTCATTCGTACCGCGCTGCTCGATCCGCAATCTCCGCTCGAACCGTTGATGAGCGCACGAGCCGGCGCGTCAGAAGGAGTTCGTCATGCCGCGTGACATTGCCGTTTTCGACGCCTACGTGCCCGCTATCGTGCTGCTGTTCATCGCGGGCGCCGCGATCACGTGGCTGCTCGATCGCGTGATCGCCCATACGGGCGTCTATCGCGTGGTGTGGCATCCGTCGCTGTTTCGGGCCAGCCTGCTCGTGTGTGTGTGCGGCGTGCTGGGTCTCGCCGTTTATCGTTGAATCAGAGTCGAAACATGACCATCCGAAATCTTGTTGGCTTCGTCGCGACAGCCATTATTTTTATCGTCGCGATCGTGCTGGGGCGCGTGCTGTGGGTTCACTACATGGACGAACCATGGACCCGCGACGGCCGCGTGCGCGCCGAGATCGTCAATGTCGCGCCGGACGTCTCGGGCGCCGTCGTCGAACTGCCGGTGAAAGACAATCAGTTGGTGAAAAAAGGCGATCTGCTGATGCAGATCGATCCGTCGCACTACGAGATCGCCGTCGAGCAGGCGCAGGCCGCCGTGGCCGCGCGCAAGGCCGAGTTGCAGATGAAGCGCGACGACGCGCAGCGGCGCGCGGATATGGATTCGCTCGTCGTGTCGAAAGAGAGCCGCGAGAATGCGACGCATACGGCGTCGGCCGCCGAGGCGTCGTATCAGCAGGCGCTCGCCGCGCTCGATGCCGCGAAGCTGAATCTCGCGCGCACGCGGGTCGTGTCGCCGGTGGACGGCTACGTCACGAACCTGAACGTGTTTCGCGGCGACTACGCGACGGCCGGCGCGGCGAAGCTCGCCATTGTCGACAGTCACTCGTTCTGGGTGTACGGCTATTTCGAGGAAACCAAGCTGCCGCACGTGCATATCGGCGACAAGGCCGAAGTGCGTCTGATGAGCGGCGGCACGCTGGAAGGCCACGTGGAGAGCATCTCGCGCGGCATCTACGATCGCGACAATCCGCAAAGCCGCGAGTTGCTCGCCGATGTGAACCCGACCTTCAACTGGGTCCGGCTCGCGCAGCGCGTGCCGGTGCGTGTGAGGATCGATTCGGTGCCCGACGGCGTGGTGCTGGCGGCGGGCATCACCTGCACGGTGGTCGTGAAGCAAAGCTGAGCGGCGCGCGCGGTTCGCCGCGCGCGCCTGAAGTTCAAGCCGTGCTGATCCTGAACTTATGCACCAACTGCTTCAGGCCATGCGCCTGATCGTCGAGTGAGCGCGCGGCGGCGGTTGCCTGCTCGACGAGCGCCGCGTTCTGCTGCGTGCCCGAATCCATCTGCGCGACCGCCAGATTGATCTCCTCGATGCCGGCGCTCTGTTCCGAAGAAGCCGCCGAAATTTCGCCCATGATGTCGGTCACGCGCTTCACGGCCTTGACGACTTCGTCCATGGTCTGACCGGCGTCCTGCGCGAGCGTCGAACCGTTGCTCACGCGCTCCACCGACGTGCTGATCAATCCCTTGATTTCCTTCGCGGCGGCGGCGCTGCGCTGCGCGAGGTTGCGCACCTCGGCGGCGACCACGGAAAAACCGCGGCCTTCCTCGCCGGCGCGCGCGGCCTCGACCGCCGCGTTCAGCGCGAGAATATTGGTCTGGAACGCGATTCCCTCGATCACGCCGATGATGTCGCCGATGCTGCGCGCGCTGTCGTTGATCTCGTTCATCGTCGCGACCACGCGGCTCACCACGTCGCCGCCCTTCTCGGCGATCTCCGACGCGTTGTTCGCCAGCGTGCTCGCCTGCTTCGCGTTATCGGCGTTCTGGCGAACCGTCGAGGTCAACTGCTCCATGCTGCTCGCGGTGCGTTCGAGCGCCATCGCCTGCTGCTCGGTGCGCTGCGACAGATCGAGGTTGCCCATCGAAATTTCGCCGGAAGCCATCGCAATCGCATCCGCGCTCGACGCGATGTCGGAGACAGTGGTCGCGAGACCGCTTTGCATGTCGGAGAGCGCGTACAGCACGCTCGACGAATCCTTGCGGCCCAGCGCGATCCGATTCGACAGATCGCCCGACGCGATCCGGCTGGCGATTTCCTTCGCGTACGCCGGCTCGCCGCCGAGCTGGCGCGCGAGGCGCCGCACCACCCATTCGCTGATGAAGGCGGCCAGCATGATCAGCCCGACCGTCGCCACCGCGAGCATCACGAACGACGAGTGGTAAATAAAGCCGGATGCCTCGATCGTGGCCTTGGCGGCCGTGCCGCGTTCGTCGACGAGTTGATCGACGAGCTTTTCGAGCTTGCCGGTTTCGACGAGCAGCGACACGTCCTGCGTGCCGACCTGCCAGTTCATTTGCGAAAGATCGAGCGGCTGCGCTTTCACGAGCGTCACGAAGTCACGCAGATGCGCGCTCCACGTCGTGACCGCGGCCGCGAATGTCTTCTGATGCTCGACGGCCTTCGCGTCGGACGTATCGACGTACTGTTGCAGCGTGCCGAGTTCGGTGGAAAGCCCGCTCAGGCCTTTGTCGATGTCGGCGCCGAGATCGTCGCGCTCTTTCGCGGTGGTCGCCGTCAGCAGCATTTTTTGCGCGCGGCTCGCCCGCAGCATGTGGCCGCGCGCTTCCTCGGCAGCGCGGCTCGCCACGTGGCCCTGATCGAAAATGGATTGCGCGGACGCATTCAGGCGGCTGATCTGCGCGAGAGAAAACACGCCGATGGCGAGCGTGCCGATCAGCAGCACGGCGAACGCGAGGCGCAACATCGTCTTGACCGTCAGCCCATTGAGCCTCGTGGCCCGCGAGCCGCCAGCCTTTTTACCCTGGCCGCCCTTTCCGTCTTTTCCCTGCGACGGCAAGGTGCCGGCCACCTCTCCATCCGCGACGAACCCCGCGCCCGTGCGGCCATTCAGCGAAACTGCTTTCATATTCCCCGTCCCCACATTTAGAACTGCCGCAAAGGTCTGTTCCGGCATTGCTTCTTTTTCTTTCCAGGTCTACGGCATTTGCGTGCGCGATCTTTAGCGGAATGGGAGAAACCCCGATCCTCCGCCAGCGCTTCGCCGCGCTGCCGTGCTGCCCGGTCCTCGGACGCGCCGCCTTGTGAGGGCGCATCTGGGGCCGATTTATACATGGCCAAAAATCCGCGAATTTTATTTATCGGGACGCTTGCGGCCGTCGCGATTTTCATGGCAGGCGCCCTGGTCACAGCACCGCAACGGTGCGCCCCGGACCGGTTGTTCGCTGTTTCCGTGTCTGATTCGCGACAAAACTTGTCCTTACATTTCGGTCAAGCCACATTACACTTAGACAAATTGCCAAAGCACCCGCGACGCGCGTCCAAATGCCGCAGTGACGAAATCCGCGATCGCACCCATGCAAACGGCCCGGAATTGCCCCTTCCCTTCTCTTTTCTCACAGCGTATGGACACCAGCCTCGATAAACGCGCACTTGCCAGCGCGCCAGCCGGACCCCACACCACCACCGCCACGAGCGCGAACGCCGCCGCCCAGCCAGCCGCGAAGGTGCAGCGCACGGTGTATTCCGTGCTCGGCGCGATCAGCTTTTCGCACCTGCTCAACGACATGATCCAGTCGTTGATTCTGGCCATTTATCCGATGCTCAAGGACAACTTCTCGTTGTCGTTCGGACAGATCGGCCTGATCACGCTGACTTATCAGATCACCGCGTCGCTGCTGCAACCGCTGGTCGGCATCTATACCGACAAGCATCCGAAGCCTTACTCGCTGCCCGTCGGCATGGGCTTCACGCTCACGGGCCTCGTGCTGATGTCGATGGCGCCAAATTTCAGCGTGCTGCTGGTGGCGGCGGCGCTGGTCGGCTGCGGGTCGTCGGTGTTTCACCCGGAGTCGTCGCGGGTCGCGCGCATGGCGTCGGGCGGCCGCCACGGCCTCGCGCAGTCGCTGTTCCAGGTCGGCGGCAACGCGGGTTCGTCGCTTGGGCCGCTGCTCGCCGCGCTGATCGTGATTCCGCACGGACAACGCAGCATCGCGTGGTTCTCGGTGGCGGCGCTCGTCGCGATCGTGGTGCTCACGCAGATTGGCCGCTGGTACAAGCAGCACCCGTCGGTGAAGAAAGCGCGCGGCCACGTGGCGCACGCGACGCTGTCGCGCAACCAGGTGATGTTCGCGATGGGCGTGCTGATCCTGCTCGTGTTTTCGAAGTACTTCTACCTCGCGAGCATCAACAGCTATTTCACGTTCTATCTGATCGACCGTTTCCATTTGCCGGTGCAGGCGGCGCAGGTTCATCTGTTCGTGTTCCTCGCGGCGGTGGCGGCGGGCACGGTGATCGGCGGCCCGGTCGGCGACCGGATCGGCCGCAAGTATGTGATCTGGGTGTCGATTCTCGGCGTCGCGCCTTTCACGCTGCTCCTGCCCTACGCGAACCTGTTCTGGACGGGGGTGCTGACGGTGATCATCGGCGTGGTGCTGGCTTCGGCGTTCTCCGCGATCCTCGTCTACGCGCAGGAGTTGATTCCGGGCAAGGTCGGCATGGTCGCGGGGCTTTTCTTCGGCTTCGCGTTCGGCATGGGCGGCATCGGCGCTGCGGTGCTCGGCGAACTGGCGGATGCCACGAGCATCGCGTACGTCTACAAGGTGTGCTCGTTCCTGCCGTTGCTCGGCGTGCTGACGGTGTTGCTTCCGGACGTCGAGGGCAAACGCGCGAAGGCTTGACGGCTTGTCTTCGGGCGACATCGGGAAAAAAGGCGCTGCGGCGCCTTTTTTGTTTTTGCGGGGTGGTCCGGCGGGTATGTGCGGGGTTTGTTATGTCCGCGCCCACACCGCTCATGGTGAACCCGCGTTGTCCGGGCAGCCGCGCGTAATCTATGCTTCTGCGGGAGACGCCCACTGCGGCGGCGCCCCATAGAGCCGCGCGGCGCGACGCTCTCCCTCATTGATTCGCTCACCCGCCAAGCCCGAGGATCGCCGCCGATGACCCGCTACCGCGATTTCCACCGCCGTTCGATCGAGAATCCCGAGGCCTTCTGGCGCGACGAAGCGCGGCGCATCCATTGGGACACGCCGTTCGAAACGGTGCTCGACCGCTCGAATCCGCCGTTTGCGCGCTGGTTCGTCGGCGGCCGCACGAACCTGTGCCATAACGCGGTGGACCGGCATCTCGTGGAGCGCCCGCAGCAGAATGCGCTCGTGTATGTGTCCACGGAAACCGGCATCGAGCGGCGCTACACGTACGCCGAGCTGTACGCGGAAATCAACCGGATGGCCGCGGTCATGCGCTCGCTCGGCGTGAAACGCGGCGACGTGGTGCTCATCTATCTGCCGATGATCCCCGAAGCGCTTTTCGCGATGCTCGCCTGCGCGCGGCTGGGCGCGATTCACTCGGTGGTGTTCGGCGGATTCGCCGCGCCGAATCTCGCCGCGCGCATTGACGACGCGAAACCGGTGCTGATCGTGACCGCTGACGCCGGCGCGCGCGGCGGCAAGGTGATCGACTACACGCCGCTCGTCGACGAAGCCCTGTCGCGCGCGGCCCACAAGACCCCGCACGTGCTGCTGATCGACCGGCAACTCGCGCCCGAACGCCTCAACGCAAACTATCTGGTCGCCTACGAACCGCTGCGCGAGCAGTTCTTCGACGCGCACGTGCCCTGCGAATGGCTCGAATCGAACGAGCCGTCATACGTGCTGTACACCTCCGGCACGACCGGCAAGCCCAAAGGCGTGCAGCGCGACGTGGGCGGCTATGCGGTGGCGCTGGCGGCGTCGATGGATTACATCTTCCAGGGCAAGGCCGGCGACACGATGTTCACCGCGTCGGATGTCGGCTGGGTGGTCGGTCATAGCTATATCGTCTACGCGCCGCTCCTCGCCGGGCTAACCACGGTGATGTACGAAGGCACGCCGGTTCGCCCCGACGGCGGCATCTGGTGGCGCCTCGTCGAGCAGCACAAGATCAATCTGATGTTCACCGCGCCGACTGCGCTGCGCGTGTTGAAGAAGCAAGACCCGGCGCTGTTGAAAAGCGCTGATCTGTCGAGCCTGCGCACGCTGTTTCTGGCCGGCGAGCCGCTCGACGAGCCGACCGCTTCCTGGATCGCCGGCGCGCTCGGCAAGCCGGTGATCGACAACTACTGGCAAACCGAAACCGGCTGGCCGATGCTGGCGATTCCGCGCGGCGTCGAAGCGTTGCCGACCAGGCTCGGCTCGCCCGGCGTGCCGTCGGCCGGTTTCAGTCTGAGCTTGCGCAACGAGCTGACGGGCGAGCCTTGCGCGAGCGGCGAAAAAGGCGTGATCACGCTGAATTTTCCGCTGCCGCCGGGCTGCATGTCGACGGTGTGGGGCGACGACGCGCGCTTCGTGAGCACGTACTGGTCGAGCATTCCGAATCAGCAGGCCTATTCGACCTTCGACTGGGGCATTCAGGACGAAGACGGCTACGTGACGATCCTCGGCCGCACCGACGACGTGATCAACGTGGCCGGCCACCGGCTCGGCACGCGCGAGATCGAGGAAGCGCTGTCGAGCCACGCGGCCGTGGCGGAAGTCGCGGTGGTCGGCGTGACCGACGCGCTGAAGGGCCAGGCGGCGATGGCGTTCGTGGTGTTGCGCGACGCGCAGGCCCACGCCGACGCCAAGGCGCGTGCGAAGCTCGAAGCCGAACTCACGGCGACGGTGGATCGCCAGTTGGGCGCGATTGCGCGGCCGGCCCGCGTGGTGATTGTGTCGATGCTGCCGAAGACGCGCTCAGGCAAGCTGCTGCGCCGGGCGATCGCCGCGCTCGCGGAAGGCCGCGAGCCGGGCGAGCTGCCGACCATCGAAGATCCGGCGGCCTTGCAGCAGATACGCGAAGGGCTGAGCGGCCCGAACAACGGCTAGGCGCGGCGAGTCGGCCGCGGCCGTTGCGCGCCTTGCTTTAAGCCGCGCTGCGCGCTTCCAGGAACCGCCTGAGAATCGCGTTCGAATAAGCGCCCGCGATGTCCGTGAGAAACGACACGAACGAAGCCGGCGCGTGGTCGTCGGCGGTGTCGGAGATGGTGCGCACGACCGCGCACGGCACGCCGTACTCGTGACAGACCTGGGCGATCGCCGCGCCTTCCATCTCGACAGCCAGCGCGTCAGGCAACGCGTCGCGCAACGCCTGCACGCCCGCCGCGCTCGCCACGAACTGATCGCCGCTGATGATCAAGCCGCGATGCACGCGTGGCTCGTGCGTGCCGAAACGCGCCGCCGACGCCGCGCCCTCGTCCGCGATAAAACGCTCGCAGGCCGCGGCGAGTTGCGCGGCCAACGCGGCGTCGGCCGCGAAGCGCGACATGCCGAGCAACGGCACTTCGAAGCGCGGAAAGAGCGGCGATGCGTCGATATCGTGCTGCAACAGCGCGTTCGCCACGACGATGTCGCCGACCCGCACCTCGGCGCCCACGCCGCCCGCGACGCCGGTGAACACGACGCCCTCGACATCGAAGGCATGAATCAGCGCGCTGACGGTCGCCGCCGCCGCGACCTTGCCGACGCGCGCGAGCGTCACGACGCACGGCGCGCCGTGCACGGTGCCGAGGTGATAGTCGCGCCGGCCGTGCGTGACGGTGCGCACGCCGGATTCGGCGCGCATCGCCTCGATCAGATCGCCGAGTTCTTGCGGCAGGGCCGCGAGAATGCCGAGCGGGCGCGCGCCGCTTCCTTGCAGACCGCTCCGCGCGTTGCCAGCGTTCGCCATGGCGTTGCCTTGTTCGACGCCGCTCATTCGACCGCCTGCAATTTGGCCACGGCGAGCGCCAGCCACTTTTCGCCGTGACGCTTGAACTTGACTTGCGCCTTCGCGTCCGTGCCGCCGCCTTCGAGCGCGGTGATCGTGCCCTCGCCGAACTTGGTGTGGAACACCTGCTGGCCGACGCGGAAACCCGTCTGAGCCGCGCGCTGCTCGTTGGCGAAAGCGGGCAACTGCGCGGGCGTCGACGAAGCCGGCCCCGTATAGCCGGGCCGCGCGAACCAGTCGCGCCCGTAGCCCGCGTTATCCGAGCGGCCGCCCCAGCGCGCGCCCGCCTCGACTTTCGGCGTCAGCCACTTGAGCGTTTCCTGCGGCAATTCGTCGAAGAAACGCGAGCGGATGTTGTAGCGCGTCTGGCCGTGCAGCATCCGGCTCTGCGCGAACGACAGATACAAGCGCTCCTTCGCCCGCGTGATCGCCACGTACATCAAACGGCGCTCTTCTTCGAGACCGTCCGATTCCATCGCGCTGTTCTCGTGCGGGAACAGACCCTCTTCGAGACCCGTGATGAACACCGCCGTGAATTCGAGGCCCTTCGCCGCGTGCACCGTCATGAGCTGCACGGCTTCCTGTCCGGCTTGCGCCTGGTTGTCGCCCGCTTCGAGCGATGCGTGCGACAGGAAACCAGCGAGCGGCGTCATCGTGTCGGGGTTTTGCGCCGGGTCGGCGATGCCGGGCGCGTCGAGCACGACCGTGTTCGGATCGTCGGTGGCGACCACCAGTTCGGGCGCCGCGGTCGCGCCGGGACGCAGCGGAATGGAGCGCGCCGGCGTGTCCATGCCGTAGCCCTCTTCGCTGACGAACGCGGCGGCCGCGTTGACCAGCTCCTGCAAGTTCTCCAGCCGGTCCTGGCCTTCGCGCTCGTTCTGATAGAAGTCGGCGAGACCGCTCGTGCGCACCACGTATTCGACCGTTTCCGGCAGGCTCATCTGCTGCGTTTCGGCGCGCATCTTGCCGATCAGATTCGCGAAGGCAGAGAGGCTCGAACCCGCCTTGCCCGCGACATACGGAATCGCCGCAGCCATGGAGCAGTTGTAAAGACGCGCTGCGTCCGCGAGTTGCTCGATCGAGCGCGCGCCGATGCCGCGCGTGGGAAAGTTGACGACGCGCGCGAACGCGGTGTCGTCGTTCGGATTGTCGATCAGGCGCAGATACGCGAGCGCGTGCTTCACTTCCTGGCGCTCGAAAAAGCGCAAGCCGCCATACACGCGATACGCGATGCCCGCATTCACGAGCGTGTGCTCGATCGTGCGCGACTGCGCGTTGCTGCGGTAGAGCACCGCGATCTCGCTGCGCGACGTGCCCGTGCTGATTAGCGCCTTGATTTCCTCGACGATCCAGCCGGCTTCCTGCGTGTCGGTCGCGGATTCGTACACGCGCACCGGTTCGCCGTGGCCGGCGTCGGTGCGCAGATTCTTGCCGAGACGCCGCGAGTTATTGGCGATCAGCTGATTGGCCGCGTCGAGAATATGGCCGTGCGAGCGGTAATTCTGTTCGAGCTTGATCAGGTGGCGAACGTTGAACTCGTGTTCGAAGTCGCGCATGTTGCCGACGTTCGCGCCGCGGAACGCGTAGATGGACTGGTCGTCGTCGCCGACCGCGAAGATCGAATTCGTCTGGCCCGCGAGCAGCTTCAGCCACGCGTATTGCAGCTTGTTGGTGTCCTGAAACTCGTCGACGAGAACGTGCCTGAAGCGCGCCTGATAATGCGCGCGCAGCGGCGGATTGTGCGCGAGCAGTTCATAGCAGCGCAGCAGCAGTTCCGGAAAATCGACGACGCCCTCGCGCTGGCATTGCTGGTCGTAGGCTTCGTAAAGCTCGACGAACTTGCGGTTGAAGTTGTCGGTGGCGTCGACATCTTTCGGGCGCAGCCCCTGTTCCTTCGCGTTGTTGATGAAGTACTGGAGGTTTTTCGCCGGGTACTTTTCGTCGTCGATATTGAGGCCTTTCATCAGACGCTTGATCGCGGAAAGCTGGTCTGCGGTATCGAGAATCTGGAAGGTGGCGGGCAGGCCGGCGTCGCGGTGATGCGCGCGCAGCATGCGGTTGCACAGGCCGTGGAAGGTGCCGATCCACATGCCGCGCGTGTCGATGGGCAGGAGCGCCGAGAGACGCGACATCATTTCGCGGGCGGCCTTGTTGGTGAAGGTCACGGCGAGAATGGTGGCGGGCGACGCGAAGCCGTGCTGGATGAGCCACGCGATGCGGGTGATGAGCACGCGGGTTTTGCCGCTGCCCGCGCCGGCGAGAATGAGAGCGGGCTCGTTGGGGAGCGTGACGGCGGCGTGTTGTTCGGGGTTGAGATTGGCTAGCAGGTCGGGCATGTTGTCGGAGGGACGGCGGGGTGTCCGTCATTATATGCCCGCGAGGGGGAAGGGATTTTTTGCGCCCTCGGCGTGGTCATGCTGCTGGCGGCCGCGATTTTCTTTGCTTGCAGCAGCTCTTTCTATTGGTCCCTTTTCGGCCTTCCACATCACAGCGTTCGCGTTTCCCCTTCTTCTTCGACATCCAGTTCGGGCACCAGATGTCCGTTTTGGATACGGGCATCCCGCGACGCAAACGCGAAAGCCCTCCTGCATCCTCCTGCATCGCACGTGCGCGGCCTTTTTCCAGGCGTCCAGGAAACCGACGACCCCGATTCAATGCCCGAGTTGCCGTTGCCAGCCAAGCCGAAGAGCGATGACACGCACCAGTCCGGCTAACTTACCGGGGTGCCCGCCAGGAGGTCGCCCGAGAAGCCGCTGAACTTCGTCGATACGCGCCTTAAATGGATCGGTTGCCGATTTCATGCCGCGGTCCGCTTCATGCCGCGAAGACGACTATGCGACAGCGTTCTCGACCTCTCGGGCAGGTTTCATATACGCACTCGCGCAGGCTTTCAATCTATCGGCAAGCTCAAAAATGGCATCCAGATTCTCCAGATGCACACGATCCTCTTCCTTCTTGTCGTCGAACACGCCAATGACAAGCCTGCTTTCGTTTTTGAACCGCAATCTGCAGATGGGTTTGCGATTGTTGTCATCGAAGAGAATTGCGCAATAGCTCGCCGCGCCGCGTATCGCCACCATCCCCGGCGATACGACAGGCCGCAGGATTGCCCGGATAATCTGGTATGCCTCGACCTCGATACCGGTCGGCTCCGAGGCATCCCCAGATGCCGTTTCGCTCTCGGCCTGCCGAACCGATGGAAGCAACGCCGGTTCCGGCGTCATTGCACCCTTCAGACGATCATTGATCTTGTCGCTCACCAGTTGCTGAAAAGCGTGTTTCGTAATCTGCGTGAACTGATCCTTGACCGTGGTCCTGAACTGTTTCCCTGCCAGGAACTCCGCAGACACAAGCCGAACGAATTCCTCGGGAGGCTCAGCCATCCATGAGTTCAAGGTATTCTTGATGGCCCGCGTGTATTTGAGGTGGTTTGCCGTGGTGAGGATGTTTTCGAGATCGAACGCAGCCTTGGCGAATTTCTTCAGCTCATCCACGTCCTGATCGCGGAAGTCAGCGATGTTGAACTCGAAGAACGGCTTCTCGTCCATCTTGTTCGGCTGTTCGAGGTCAGTAAAGAACCGGTAGACGAGACCATTCGTCAGTACCCCAAAGCGTGCCTCCGTTACGTGGAAATACCGGAAAAGCTGGCTCGCATGATTGATGTTCAGATCGCCGCCAGATTTTTTGCACTCGAACAGCATGATTGGCTTGCCGTCCTTCAGGATCGCGTAGTCCACCTTCTCGCCTTTCTTCGTGCCCACATCAGCGATCAGTTCGGGCGTCACCTCAAGAGGATCAAAGACGTTATATGTATCGCTTCCATCCAAGGGAGCGAAACTGTGCGAGCAACTTCATGACCCGATCACGCGCCGCTTCGTGCGTATCAGCCTGCTCGGGACTCACGCCAAAATTGATGTTCCACTCGTAGATCCCCTCCGGTACGTTTTCGGCCGCGAAGCCGATCATCGACAGAACGTTATCGATCACGAAACTGTGATTTCCATTCACGAACTGCACCGTGCCAAGGTCGCCCCTCTGCCAGTCACGCTGGTAAAACTTCGCGCCTGTGGGATGATTGTCGACGGATGAGCCGGGACCATTGAGGTCAGAGCTTTGTGGGTTGCCGAGCCGGATAAGCGTAGGTAATTGGGACATCTCGTGACCGTTAGAAAAGGATGGAGGGGGACTCGAGTAATGTGAAACCATTAGGATGGCAAACAACAATTCCCCGATAGCAAGCACTGCAGCAAGGATTGTCCTCATGAGTTGTCCGGCATATCGCCCCAGTTGCGGATGTTTGAGAGGTAGTCGAGCATCGTTTGCCGGTAGCCGCCTTGCATCAGTCGGCGATACTTCGTTGCAGCATCGTTAATCCAGCCCATCCGCTCCTGGCACCTCCGTGGCTCGTCGTGTCGCCCGCCAAGATCTGCTTCTTGCCATTCATGTCCGCATGTTCCATCAGCATGACTCCCCCTCAATTTCCGGATGCACTGGACGGCTCCAGCGCCTTGATGGGCGGGTCCTGGTAAGTCGTGTCGATGGCGTAGCCTTGTGCCCTCAGTGCCGCTTCCGTCTTGAGCCTCATGGCGTGGTACTTCTCCAGTTCCGCAGGCAGCAGTGCCTTCCAGTTGTGGATTTTCTCTGCATTACCCGGGAAATACCCTAGACCATAAAAGGCGTATTCGCTCTTCACATCGACGGTCAGCAGATACGTGCTCTTTCCGACGAATCCGCCCATGTTGCTTTCCATAAAGGTAACTTTCAGATATGACCCAGCGCCATAGAAGATCCACTTGGGATACCTCCCCTTGGCCTTAAAAGGGGCGTGCCACGCGGCAGCGTCTGTGCCTCGCCACCCTGTCCGGCACCTTCGCCGGGGTAGAACTGCACGAGCGCCATCGACGGCAACGGCGTGACGTAGTTGAGATGCACGCTCTCGAGCAGGCGCAGCCTGAACGGATCCGGCGCACGGTCGATGCGCATCTGCGCGCGGGCGTTCACAAACGCGGAGGCCTGGACCAGCCGCTCGACCGAGGGGTCGTCGATCCCGCCCGCCTGCATGCCAAGCCGCGCCGCGATCTTCAGATGCCCTGCGGCGAATTCCTGCGCACGGCTGCCTGCATAGAGCAGTTCACCGGTGTAGTAATCGAGCAGTTCGGGGTCTGCGAGCGGTTGATGCGGCTTCGTCATGGCATTCGTTTCGTCTGGCAGTCCGGTCCTGAATCCTGTCGATGCGGGGCCACATCCGCGTGACCGGACTCCAGCCCGGTGCGAGAGACCATTTTGTCTGCGGAATACAACCGCGCGATGGTTCCACGATCCAGCCTTCGCGATCGTCAAGAAACGTCACGATTTGCGCGTGCACAACGAAATTCGGAAAATTGGATTTGTCTGACTGCGGCACAGTTGATTGGCGCGGTGGGAATCGACCTCTTCCAATCTGCCCCCGGAGCAAGCGGTGATTGGCACGCCCATAAATGCCTTTGCGGCCGCCAGTGCTTCCTCGACGGGTATCCCCGGGCAACTTGCGGTGCTCGTCTTCTGCTGACCCTCAGTTGCACTCCAGCGGTACACGAACGCACGGAGCCGCTAGGCCGCTAGGCCGCAAGCGCGGCCCGAAGCCAGTCAGCGTGTGGTCGTACACGTCGCGCGGCGTCGGCACCTCATCTCAGGCCAGCGTCGCCAGGCGCTAGCCTTCGAGCCTCGGGCAGCAGAGAAACACCAAAGCCAGGGACGAACCTGCCGCGCCGCTATAATCGAACATTCCCCGCATTTACCAGCCGAATCGACACATGAGCGAGACCCCGAGCGACATCCAACGCGAGACCCCGAGCGACACCACGCTTGCCAAAAGCTTCGAGCCCCACGCCATCGAAGCCCATTGGGGCCCGGAATGGGAAAGGCGCGCCTACGCAGCGCCCTCCTTCAACGGGAACGGGAAAGACTTCTCAATCCAGCTGCCGCCGCCGAACGTCACGGGCACCCTCCACATGGGCCATGCGTTCAACCAGACCATCATGGACGGCCTCGCGCGCTATCACCGCATGCTCGGCGAAAACACGCTGTGGGTGCCGGGCACGGACCACGCGGGTATCGCCACGCAAATCGTCGTCGAGCGCAAACTGGACGCGCAAGGCATCTCGCGGCACGACCTCGGCCGCGAAAAATTCCTCGAACGCGTGTGGGAATGGAAGCAGGAATCCGGTTCCACCATCACGAACCAGGTGCGGCGCCTCGGCGCGTCCATCGACTGGTCGCGCGAATATTTCACGATGGACGACAAGATGTCGGCCGTCGTGCGCGACGTGTTCGTGCGCCTCTATGAACAGGGCCTGATCTATCGCGGCAAGCGCCTCGTCAACTGGGACCCGGTCCTGCTCACCGCCGTGTCCGACCTCGAAGTGGTCAGCGAGGAAGAAAACGGCCACCTGTGGCACATCCAGTACCCGCTCACCGACGGCTCGGGTCATCTGACCGTCGCCACCACGCGTCCCGAAACCATGCTCGGCGACACCGCCGTGATGGTCCATCCGGAAGACGAGCGCTACGCGCATCTGATCGGCAAGACGGTCACGCTGCCGCTGTCCAACCGCGAAGTACCGGTCATCGCCGACGACTACGTCGACCGCGAATTCGGCACCGGCGTCGTGAAGGTCACGCCGGCGCACGATTTCAACGACTATCAGGTCGGCCTGCGCCACAAGCTGCCGCAAATCGAAATCCTCACGCTCGACGCGAAGATCAACGGCAACGCGCCGGAAAAATACCGCGGCCTCGACCGCTTCGCGGCGCGCAAGCAGGTGGTCGCCGACCTCGAAGCGCTCGGCGCGCTGGAATCGGTCAAGCCGCACACGCTGATGGTGCCGCGCGGCGACCGCACGGGCGTCGTGATCGAGCCGATGCTGACCGACCAGTGGTTCGTCGCCATGAGCAAGCCCGCGCCCGAGGGCACGTTCCAGCCGGGCAAGTCGATCGCCGAAACCGCGCTGAACGTGGTCCGCAACGGCGAAATCAGATTCGTCCCGGAGAACTGGACCACCACGTACAACCAGTGGCTCGAAAACATTCAGGACTGGTGCATCTCGCGTCAGCTCTGGTGGGGTCATCAGATTCCGGCGTGGTACGGCGAAAACGGCGAAATCTTCGTGGCGAACACGGAAGAAGACGCCCGCGCGAAGGCCGTTGCAGCCGGCTACAGCGGTGCCCTGAAGCGCGATGAAGACGTGCTCGACACCTGGTTCTCGTCCGCGCTCGTGCCGTTCTCGTCGCTCGGCTGGCCGAACGACACGCAGGAACTGAAGCACTTCCTGCCGTCGTCGGTGCTGGTCACGGGCTTCGACATCATCTTCTTCTGGGTCGCGCGCATGGTCATGATGACCACGCACTTCACTGGCAAGGTGCCGTTCGACACGGTCTACGTGCACGGTCTCGTGCGCGACGCCGAAGGCCAGAAAATGTCGAAGAGCAAGGGCAATACGCTCGACCCGATCGACATCGTCGACGGCATCGGCCTCGACGCGCTGGTCGCCAAGCGCACCACCGGCCTCATGAATCCGAAGCAGGCCGCCTCGATCGAAAAGAAAACCCGCAAGGAATTCCCGGACGGCATTCCGGCCTTCGGCACGGACGCACTGCGCTTCACGATGGCGTCGATGGCCACGCTCGGGCGCAACGTCAACTTCGACCTCGCGCGCTGCGAGGGCTATCGCAACTTCTGCAACAAGCTGTGGAACGCCACGCGTTTCGTGTTGATGAATTGCGAAGGCCACGATTGCGGCTTCGGCAAGCCGGCACAGTGCGGCGAATGCGGGCCCGAGGGTCATCTGCATTTCTCGACGGCGGATCGCTGGATCGTGTCGCGCCTGCAACGCGTCGAGGCGGAAATCGCCAAGGGCTTTTCCGACTATCGCTTTGACAATGTTGCCAACGCCCTATACAAGTTCGTGTGGGACGAATACTGTGACTGGTATCTCGAACTCGCGAAGGTGCAGATCCAGACGGGTCAGCCGAACCAGCAGCGGGCCACGCGCCGCACGCTGCTGCGCGTGCTCGAGACGGTACTGCGCCTCGCTCATCCGGTGATTCCGTTCATTACCGAAGCGCTGTGGCAGAAAGTGGCGCCGCTCGCCGGACGTTATCCCGAAGGGAAGGCCGAGGGCGGCGCGTCCATCATGGTGCAGCCTTACCCCGTTGCCGAGCTGTCGAAGATCGACGAAGACGCGGAGCAATGGGCGGCGGACCTGAAAGCAGTGATCGACGCGTGCCGGAATCTGCGCGGCGAAATGAATCTGTCGCCGGCGGTGAAGGTGCCGTTGCTCGCGACCGGCAACGCGGAGCGTCTGCGCACGTTTGCTCCGTATGCACAGGCATTGGCCCGTCTCTCCGAAGTGCAGATCATCGCCGACGAAGCGGCGCTCGACGCGCAGGCAGATGGCGCACCGATTGCTATCGTAGGAAGCGACAAGCTTGTGCTGAAAGTGGAAATCGACGTGGCGCAGGAGCGCGAGCGTCTGTCGAAGGAAATTGCTCGGCTGACCACCGAAGTGAGCAAGTGCAATGCCAAGCTGCAGAACGAAAGTTTCGTCGCCAAGGCGCCGCCCGCGGTTGTCGAGCAGGAGCAGAAGAGACTGGCGGATTTCGAAGCGACGGTCGGCAAGCTGAAAGCGCAACTGGCGCGCTTGCCGGCCTGATCGACCTTCAATGCCCGTCTGCGTGGCGGGCATGCACTGATAGCTTAACCAGAGGACTCAGGGTAATCACATGCTAAAAGTTACAAAAGCGGTATTTCCGGTAGCAGGTCTTGGCACCCGGTTCCTCCCTGCCACGAAGGCAAGCCCGAAAGAGATGCTGCCGATCGTCGACAAGCCGCTGATTCAATACGCGGTGGAAGAAGCCATGGCGGCCGGCATCACGGAAATGATCTTCGTCACGGGCCGCAGCAAGCGCGCCATCGAAGACCATTTCGACAAGTCGTACGAAATCGAGGCTGAACTCGAAGCGCGCGGCAAGGACAAGCTGCTCGAACTCGTGCGCAGCATCAAGCCGAGTCACGTCGACTGTTTCTACGTGCGTCAGCCGGAAGCGCTCGGCCTCGGCCACGCGGTGCTGTGCGCGGAAAAACTGGTGGGCGAAAACCCGTTCGCCGTGATTCTCGCGGACGACTTGCTGTACGGCACGCCGCCCGTCATGACGCAAATGATCGAAGTGTTCGACCACTATCACAGCTCGGTGATCGGCGTGGAAGAAATCCCGCCGCAGGATACCAAGTCGTACGGTATTGTCGACGGCAAGGAGTGGGAAGACTCGATCATCAAGCTGTCGGGCATCATCGAAAAGCCGGAGCCGAGCGTTGCGCCGTCGAATCTCGGCGTGGTCGGGCGCTATGTGCTCAAGCCGCGCATTTTTGACCACATCCGTTCGTTGAAGCCGGGCGCCGGCGGCGAATTGCAGCTCACGGACGCGATCCAGTCGCTGCTCGCCGACGAACAGGTTCTCGCGTACAAGTATCACGGCACGCGCTTCGACTGCGGCAGCAAGCTGGGTTATCTGAAGGCCACCGTCGAATTCGCTCTGCGTCATCCGGAAGTGGCGGCGGATTTCGAAGAATATCTGCGCACGCGTTCGCCGGTGCTGGAAGGCTAAACCGCTACGCGCGACGCTTTCAGCGGAAAGCGTCGCGCGGAAATCAAAAAGGCGCTGTGCCCCGTTCGCGGGCACAGCGCCTTTTTTTCGGGCGAGCGTCTGAGCGCTTTAGCGTCAGCGACGCTTCATGAGAAACGTGAAGACCTTGTCTTGCGCCGAACTCTCGACAATCTCATTGCCGGTTTGCTTCGCGAACGCGGCGAAATCGCGCTGCGAGCCGGGGTCGGTGGCGAGCACTTTGAGAATCTGGCCGCTTTCCATATCGGCGAGCGCCTTCTTGGCGCGCAAGATGGGCAGCGGGCACATCAGCCCGCGCGCATCGACTTCCTTGTGAATCTGAATTTGCATCGACGATGACCTTCGGGACGAGGCGCCGTTCGCGACGCCGGACAGAGGGACAAATTCTACCGCAGCCTCCGCTGCGCTGCCGGACGCCGCGACCGGACACCGCGACCGCAGCCGCGAAGCCGGTGCTACAGCGTCACGGCCTGCCCGCTTTGCAGCGACTGCCGCAACGCCATGCCGATGCGCGTGGCTTCAAGCGCGTCGGCGAGCGTCGCGCCCCGCTGTTCGCCTTGCTCCACATCCAATCCCGCCCCGCTCTGCACCGACGCCACGAACGCGCGCGCCTCATGCAGGAACGCCTCTTCGAAGCGGTCGAAGAAAGTCGGCGTGCACTCGTTGCGAACACCCGTCGCGTCGTAAATCTCCACGCGATTGGCGCGCGGATTGTGGCCAATCGCGAGCGCGCCCGCCGTGCCGATTACTTCGCTATGCGTGTCGGTGCCGTGCGCCTGGGTGCGCGACGCGTAGAACATCGCGAGCTTGCCGCCCTCGAATTCGCAGATCGCCACGCCGTTGTCGACGTCACCGAATTCACGCAGCCCGTCGTGCATCGCGACCGTGCCCGCCGCGAATACGCGCGTGGCGCGCGGCTTGCCGAGCAGCCAGCGCGCGACGTCGATGTCGTGCACCGTGCAATCGAGAAAGATGCCGCCGGAGGTCGCCGCGAAGCGCACGAAGAAACCGTCGGTATCGTTCTTGTCCGTGGTCTGGGAGCGCACGAGGAACGGCCGGCCGATGTGGCCCGCTTCGATTTTCTCGAACGCGTCCGTGTAGCTCGGATCGAAACGCCGCATGAAGCCGATCGTGGTTTGCAGATGCGGATAGCGCGCGGCCTCGGCCAGCACGCGCTCGCATTCGGCGAGATCGAGCGATAACGGCTTCTCGCAGAACACGTGCTTGCCTGCGCGCAGTGCGTCCACGATCTGTTGCGCGTGCAACGAAGAAGGCGTGACGAGCCACACCGCGTCCACTTCGCGATCGGCGAGCAGGTCCGCGTAGTTGTCGTAAAGACGCGGCTCGGGCAATGCCTCGCGCGCCCACGCGCGCTCTTCTTCAAGCGGACTGCAAGCCGCGGCGAGTTCCGCGCCCGGCACACGATACGCGAGGTTTTCCGCATGACGCTTGCCGAGCCGCCCCAAACCCACCACGCCCAGACGAAGCCGCGCCGCGCGCCCTGAGCCGCCGATCGCCGCTTTCATCACAATGCCTCGCCGACATTCACCGCGCGGCCCTCGCGCCACGAGCGCGTGGCCGCCTCCGCGAGTTCGAGCGCCTTGAGGCCATCCGCCACCGTGGTGCGCACCGGCTTGCCTTCGTTGATCGCATCGAAGAAATGCGCGATTTCGAGCGCATAGGCCGTGCGATAACGTTCGAGGAAAAACGCCTCCGGCACGTCGCTCGACACTTCGGTCTTCGAATACGCGACGACTTCCGTGGGCCGCATGTTGCCCGCCTGCAGCATGCCCGTGCTGCCGAGCACCTCGAAGCGCTGGTCGTAACCGTACGCGGCACGCCGCGCGGTGTTGATCTGGCACAGACGCCCGCGCTTCGTGCGGATCGTCACCGCAGTCGAATCGATATCGCCCGCGTCCGCAATCGCCGGGTTACTGAGGCAACTGCCAGTGGCGTGCAGCGTGTCGGCTTCGTCGTCGAGAATCCAGCGGAAAATGTCGAAGTCGTGAATCAGCATGTCCTTGAAGATGCCGCCCGAGTGACGAATGTAGTCCACGGGCGGCGCGCCCGGATCGCGGCTCGTCACCACAAGCATTTCCGGCGTGCCGATCTCGCCCGCATCGAGGCGCGCCTTCAACGCGGAAAACGTCGGATCGAAGCGGCGCTGAAAGCCGATCATGCACACGACGCCCGCGCGCCCGACGGCATCCGCGCAGGCTCGCGCGCGCGCGAGCGTCAGATCGACAGGCTTCTCGCAGAACACGTGCTTGCGCGCGGCGGCCGACATCGTGATCAGATCGGCATGCGTGTCCGTGCTCGAACAGATCACAGTGGCGCCCACCGACGCGTCGCCCATGGCCGCGTCGATATCCGCGACCTGCGCGCCATGCGCGGCCGCGAGCGCGGCGGCCGCCTCGCGGTTCACGTCGACTACGTACTTGAGCCGCACGCCCGGCTGCCGCGCGAGATTCGCCGCGTGAATCCTGCCGATGCGGCCGGCGCCGAACACCGCGACGTCGATCGTGCCTGCTGATCCTCTCACCACCTCAGTCATCGTATCCTCCGGTGTCTTTCGATTCCTCGACATTCAATTCGAGCTTGTACGCGAGCGCGATGAAAAGCGCCTGGCACAGGCAGATCGTGCTGGTCAGCGAGCGGAACGCGAACGCGCTGCCCTCCTTCACATACAGTTGGGTGCTCGCGTAGCGCGCGAGCGGAGATAGTTGGCTGTCCGTAATAACCAGCGTTTTCGCCTGATGATGATGCGCGACGCGCAGGCAATACTGCGTTTCCTTCGCATAAGGCGCGAAGCTGATCGCAATCACCACATCGCCCTTTTTCACGCTGCGAATCTGCTCGCGGTACATGCCGCCGAAACCGGACACGAGGTGCACGCGCTTGGGCGTGTGCTGCAATGCGTAGACGATATAGCTCGCCACCGGAAACGAGCGCCGCACGCCGATCACGTAGATGTTCTCCGCCTGTTGCAGCATTTTCACCGCGGCGTCGAACTGCTTGTCGTCGAGCCCCGCTTCGAGTTCTTCGAGACCGCCGCGCGAGGCCGCGATGAATTCGCGCGCCACCGCGCCGCCTGACAACGCCCCGGGCTTCTCGTCGATCAGCTTGCGAATGCGCTGCTGATAGTTCGGCGACGACGCGCCCTGCCCCGTGTACGCCTGACGAAACACCGCCTGCAAGTCGGAGAATCCGGAAAAGCCGAAGCGCTGCGCAAAGCGCACCACCGCCGACGGATGCACGCCGCAACTCGCGGCGATGTCGCTCGTGCGATCCACCATCACGCTCGAACGATGTTGCTCGATATACGCCGCGACATTCTTCAACTGACGCGGCAACGCTTCATAACTCTCCGCGATGCGCTGCATCAATTCTTCGACGCTCGGCAATGCTTCGGTGCTCTCTTCCGCCATGGCTCTCTCTGTTGTGCTTTATCGCACTGCGGCACGCGCCTTTTCGCGAGCGCCGCAGTGCATGCTGACGCTGCCGATTATAGGCAGCCCACCGCATAAATGGAACGTATTTTCCATTTTTATTCACATTGAAATTTTCATTGCAACGCGTTGGAAGTTGACCTACTCTTGGTCGTGAGCGATGGCGCTTCGGCAAACGCGTGACGACTTGCGTCGTGTGATCGCGCGCCACACGCTCCCCTCAAAAACGACAGACCGAGAAAGGTGGAGACATGAGACTTTGCAAGGGCAAGGCTACGCTCAGCATTCTGGTAACGGCATTGACGTTGGCGACGGGATTCGGCGCGGCCTCGACCGCCCGCGCGGCCGATGCTCACTTCGTGCTGATCAGCCACGCACCGGATTCCGATTCGTGGTGGAACACCATCAAGAACGCCATCAAACAGGCTGACGAGGACTTCAACGTCGAGACCGACTATCGCAATCCGCCGAATGGCGACATCGCCGATATGGCGCGTCTCGTCGAACAGGCGGCCGCGCGCAATTACGACGGCGTGATCGTCACCATCGCCGATTTCGACGTGCTGAAGAGTTCGATCAACAAGGTGACCGCGAAGAAGATTCCGCTCGTCACGATCAATTCCGGCACCGAGGAACAGAGCGCGCAGCTCGGCGCGATCATGCACGTCGGGCAACCTGAATATGTCGCGGGGAAAGCTGCGGGCGAAAAAGCGAAAGCTGCCGGCGTGAAGTCGTTTTTGTGCGTGAACCACATCGCGACCAACACGGTTTCGTTCGACCGTTGCCGCGGTTTCGCGGAAGCGCTCGGCGTGGACTATAAGGCGTCGACCATCGATTCCGGCCAGGACCCGACCGAGATTCAATCGAAAGTCAGCGCCTATTTGCGCAATCACCCGAACACCGGCGCGATCCTCACGCTCGGACCCACGCCGGCTTCTGCCACGCTGAAGGCGGTTCAGCAAATGGGCCTCGCGGGTAAGATCTATTTCTGCACATTCGATTTCTCCGACGACATCGCGAAGGCCATCAAGGACGGCACGATCCAGTTCGTCATCGATCAGCAGCCCTATTTGCAGGGCTATATTCCCGTCGCCGTGCTCGCCATCGTGAAGAAGGAACACACCACGGACCCCGCGAAAATCCGCCAGATTCTGGAAGCGAATCCGAAGTTCAAGGCGCGGCTCGCCACGTATGGTCTCGCGCCGTCGTATGGACCGAAGAACATTCGTTCGGGCCCGGGCTTCATCACTAAGGAAAACCTCGACAAGGTCATCAAGTACGCAGGGCAGTATCGCTGATTTTCGCGGCTTCTTTTTTACATCGCCAGTTGCGCGCGCGGCGGGCATTGCCTGAATCGGGTGGTCTCGCCGCCCGCGCGCATCTCACCGGTTGCCGTTCACGCAGTGCATTCGCGCTTGCCCGGACACGCAGCCGGCTTCAAGGAGACATCATGGGTGTAGCCGGCAAACACTTCCCACCGCACGCCGACCCGAACAGCGCCGCTTCGCATCACGCCGCCTCGCGGCCCGAAGCGGACGAGCGCGTGCGCAAGGAATCCCGCTTCGGCCATCTGCTGAATCGCCCCGAATTCGCCGCGATTTCCGGCGCGGTGCTGGTGTTCCTCGTCTTCGCGCTGACGGCCGGCAGCTCCGGCATGTTCAATCTCGACGGCGTGATGAACTGGTCGCAGGTCTCCGCGTATCTCGGCATCCTGTCCGTGGGCGCGTGCCTTCTGATGATCGCGGGCGAGTTCGATCTCTCCATCGGCTCCATGATCGGCTTTGCCGGCATGATGGTCGCGATCCCGAGCGTCTATTTTCACTGGCCCATCTCGCTCGCGATTCTGTTCGCGTTCGCGGGCTCCATGCTGCTCGGCGCGTTGAACGGCTACCTCGTCATGCGCACGCGCCTGCCCTCTTTCATCGTCACGCTCGCGTTTCTGTTCATCTTGCGCGGCCTCACGCTCGCACTGTCGATCATGTTCGCGGACCGCACCATCGTCTCCGGCGTGGGCGATCTCGCGCAGCAAGACTGGTTCGCCAACACGTTCTTTCATGGCGTCGCGCTGCATGGCCTCTTCACGATGCTCGCGCATCACGGCATCGGCACCTTGCTCGACAACGGTCATGCGCTCGTGCCGGGCATCCCGAAGGTGATCCTGTGGTGGCTTGGGCTTGCAGCGATCTGCGCGTTCGTGCTCGCGAAAACGCGCGCGGGCAACTGGATTCTCGCGGTCGGCGGCGACGCGAACGCGGCCAAGAACGTCGGCATTCCTGTGCGTCGCGTGAAGATTCTGCTGTTCGTGCTGACCGCGTTCTGCTCGTGCCTGTTCGCGGTGCTGCAAGTGTGCGACATCGGCTCGGCCGCGGCGGATCGCGGCTTGCAAAAGGAGTTCGAGGCGATCATCGCCGCGGTGATCGGCGGCACCTTGTTGACGGGCGGCTACGGCTCGGTGGTCGGTGCCTGTTTCGGCGCGCTGATCTTCGGTGTCGTGCAGATCGGCATTACCTATACGAACGTGAGTTCCGACTGGTTTCGCGTGTTCCTCGGCGTGATGCTGCTGATCGCCGTGCTGTTCAATCACTATGTGCGCCGGCGCGTGTCGCAATCGTAACGAGGAGACGAACATGTCCGACACCCACGACACCCACGACATCGCGAACGAAACGAATGCGCCGGGCGCCGCCGCGCCGCAAGACGACGACGTGATCCTCGCGCTCGAAAACGTCAGCAAGTATTTCGGCAAGGTCATCGCGCTAAGCGGCGTGACGTTGCGCCTGAAGCGCGGCGAAGTGCACTGTCTGCTCGGCGACAACGGCGCGGGCAAGTCCACGCTGATCAAGACATTGGCGGGCGTGCATCAGCCGTCTTCCGGCCAGTATCTCGTGGATGGCCAACCGGTGCTGTTCGAGTCGCCGAAAGACGCGCTCGATCTCGGCATTGCCACCGTCTATCAGGATCTCGCGCTGGTGCCGCTGCTCTCCGTCGCCCGCAATTTTTTCATGGGCCGCGAGCCGCAAAGAAAACTATTCGGGTTCCTTAATGTCATGGACCTCGAAACGAGCGCCGCCACGGCACGCGAAAAGCTCGCTGAAATGGGCATCAACGTGCGCGATCCGCATCAGCCCGTCGGCACGATGTCGGGCGGAGAAAAGCAGTGTCTCGCGATTGCGCGCGCCATTCATTTCGGCGCGCGCGTGCTGATTCTCGACGAGCCGACCGCCGCGCTCGGCGTCAAGCAGAGTTTCAACGTGCTCAAGCTGATTCACAAGGCGCGCGCGAAAGGCATCTCGGTGATCTTCATTACGCACAACGTGCACCACGCGTATCCGATTGGCGATTCGTTCACGCTGCTCAATCGCGGCAAATCGCTCGGCACGTTCACCAAGGAAACCATCAGCAAGGACCAGGTTCTCGACATGATGGCCGGCGGCGCCGAGATGCAGAAGATGATCGGCGAACTCGAAGGCGCAACGATCTGATTCATTCGCGCGGCGATGTGAGCCCGTATTGCACGGCCTCGCCGCGCTCTGTCATTCAGGGAAATTCATGGCTCATTCCAACACGGTCAGTGAGAGTTCGAAAGCAGGCAGCCGCTTCGCGCCGGGCCGCAGCCTCGACATCGTTTGCCTGGGGCGTCTCGCCGTCGATCTGTACGCGCAGCAGGTGGGCGCGCGGCTGGAAGACGTATCGAGCTTCGCGAAGTATCTCGGCGGATCGTCGGCGAACATTGCGTTTGGCTGCGCGCGGCTCGGTCTTGCATCGGCGATGCTCGCGCGCGTCGGCAACGATCACATGGGCCGCTTTCTCACGGAGACGCTCGGCAAGGAAGGTTGCGATGTCAGCCATGTGCGCGTGGACAGCGAACGCCTGACCGCGCTCGTGCTGCTCGGCCTGAAAGATCGCGATACGTTTCCGCTGATCTTCTATCGCGAGAACTGCGCCGACATGGCTGTCGACGAAGCCGATTTCGACGAAGCGTTCATCGCCTCCTCGAAAGCGCTTTTGATTACCGGCACGCACTTCTCCACCGAACAGGTAAACCGCACGAGCCGCCGCGCGCTCGATTACGCGCGGCGCAATCAGTTGCGCACGGTTCTCGACATCGACTATCGCCCGGTGCTGTGGGGCCTCACGGGCAAGGCGGACGGCGAGACGCGTTTTGTCGCGAGCGAAGGCGTCACCGCGCATTTGCAGCGCATTCTGCCGCTGTTCGATCTTGTGATCGGCACCGAGGAAGAATTCCGCATTGCCGGCGGCAAGAGCGATCTCGTCGATGCGCTCACGATGGTCCGCGCGGTCACGTCCGCCACGCTCGTGCTCAAACGCGGACCGATGGGCTGCCAGATTATCGACGGCACCGTGCCCGCCTCGCTCGACGATGCGCCGGTTCACGGCGGCGTCGAAGTGGAGGTGCTGAACGTGCTGGGCGCGGGCGACGCCTTCGCATCCGGCTTTCTCTCGGGATGGTTGCGCGACCAGCCACTCGAAGCCTGCGCGCGCGCCGCGAATGCAAGCGGCGCGCTGGTCGTCTCGCGTCACGCATGTGCACCCGCCATGCCGACGCCCGCCGAACTCGACTACTTTCTGCGTGAAGCGCAAGCGGACCCGCAGCGCATGCGCCGGCCCGATCGCGACGCGACGCTCGCGCGTTTGCATCGCGTGACGCCGGCGCGCAAAGAGTGGGATGAAGTGCTCGGCTTCGCGTTCGATCATCGCAACCAGTTCTTCGAACTCGCGCAGCAGACCGGCGCGAGCGAAGCGCGCATCGCCCAGCTCAAGAATCTGTTCGTGGACGCCGTCGCGCAGACCGAAACGGCATTGAGCCTGCAAGGCTGCATTGGCGTATTGATCGACGACCGTTACGGCCAGGACGCGCTGAATGCAGCCACGGGACGCGGCTGGTGGATCGGTCGTCCGGTCGAACTGCCGGGCTCCGTGCCGCTCGTCTTCGATCATGGCCGCTCGGTCGGCACGACGCTCGTGCCGTGGCCGCAGGAACATATCGCCAAGTGCCTCGTGCAATTTCATCCTGACGAACCCATCGAACAGCGTCTCGAACAGGAAGCGCAATTGCGCGCACTCTACGACGCGACGCAAGCGAGTGGCCACGAGTTGCTGCTCGAAGTGATTGCGCCGAAGCACGCGAACTTGCCGCATGGCCCGGACATCGTGTATCGCGCGTTAAAGCGGCTCTACAACATCGGCATCTATCCCGAGTGGTGGAAGCTCGAACCGATGGACGCCGCGCAATGGCGCGACATCGACGCGCTCATCGCCGAACGCGATCCCTGGTGCCGTGGCGTCGTGCTGCTCGGTTTGTCGGCGGGCGTCGAGCAGTTGAACGAGGGCTTTCGCGCAGCCGCGCAATCGTCGACGTGCCGCGGTTTTACCGTGGGCCGCACGATTTTCCACGAGCCGAGCCAGGCGTGGCTCGCCGGAGAAATCGGCGACCACGAACTGATTGCGCGCGTACGCGGCACGTTCGAAACGCTGATTGCGTCGTGGCGCGCGGCGCGCGGCAGCGTCACGCACGGCGCGAACCATCGCGTCCATCAGGAGCAGGCCGCATGAATCAGCGCGTATTACCTCAGCAACCTGACGACGCGGCGCGCGCGAGCGGCGCGGCTTCGGGCCACACGATCCGCCTGACGACCGCGCAAGCGCTCGTGCGTTATCTCGCCGCGCAACGTGTTGCCGGCGAAGACGGCCACGGCACCGAGCCGCTTTTTGGCGGTGTATTCGCGATCTTCGGTCATGGCAATGTCGCCGGTATGGGCGAGGCCTTGTATCAGCACCGCGACGAATTGCCGACGCTGCGCGCGCACAACGAACAGGCGATGGCGCACAGCGCGATCGCCTATGCGAAGGCGCATTTCCGCCGCCGCATGATGGCCGTCACCACGTCCATCGGACCCGGCGCGACGAATCTGCTGACCGCCGCCGCGCTCGCGCATGTGAACCGTTTGCCGGTGCTGCTGCTGCCGGGCGACATCTTCGTGTCGCGCGCGCCCGATCCGGTCTTGCAACAGGTCGAAGATTTCCATGACGGCGGCGTCTCCGCGAATGACGCATTCAAACCGGTGTCGCGTTACTTCGATCGCATCGTGCATCCGGCGCAATTGCTCAATGCCCTGCCGCGCGCGTTGCGTGTGCTCACCGATGCCGCGTCGTGTGGTCCCGTCACGCTCGCTTTGCCGCAGGACGTGCAGGCGCAGGCATGGGACTTCCCTGCCGGTTTCTTTGCGCCGCGCATGGTGACGTTTTATTCGCCCACGCCGCGCGTCGACGAAATGGAGGCCGCCATCTCGCGTTTGCAGCGCGCGAAGCGCCCGTTGATCGTGGCGGGCGGCGGCGTGCTATATGCCCGCGCGACCGATGCGCTGCAACGCTTCGCCGCCGCGCACGGCGTGCCGGTCGCGGAGACGCAAGCCGGCAAAGGCACGCTTGCATGGGACGATCCGTTGAACGTGGGCGCGTTGGGCGTGACGGGCTCGCCCGCCGCGAACGACCTCGCGCACGACGCCGATTGCGTGCTCGCCATCGGCACACGCTTGCAGGATTTCACCACGGGCTCGAACACGCTCTTCACGCAAGCTCACGTGATCGGCATCAACGCCAATGCATTCGATGCGCTCAAGCATCGCGCGCACGTGGTCGAAGCGGACGCGCGCCTCGCGCTCGATGCGCTCGATCAGCATCTGCAACACTGGCACGCGGACCCTGTGTGGACCGCGCGCGCGCAGGAACTCGCCGCCGGCTGGCGCGACACGGTGCATGTGCTTACGCACGCGCCGCAAAGCGATTCGGTGCTGCCCTACGAGGGCGACGTGATCGGCGCCGTGCAGCGTTCGAGCCCACAGTCGCCGACGAATGACATCGTCGTCTGCGCGGCCGGCACGTTGCCGGCGGAATTGCACAAGCTGTGGCGCGCGGGCGCGCCGGGCGCGTATCACGTCGAATACGGCTACTCGTGCATGGGCTATGAGATCGCGGGCGGACTCGGCGTGAAGCTCGCGCGACCCGAGCGCGAGGTCATCGTGATGCTCGGCGACGGCAGCTATCTGATGATGAACAGCGAGATCGCCACCTCGGTGATGCTCGGCACGAAGCTGATCGTCGTCGTGCACGATAACCGCGGCTATGGCTGCATCAATCGGCTGCAACAGGCATGCGGCGGCGCGCCGTTCAACAACCTGCTCGAAGACTGCCTGCAAGGTCCGCTCGGCGCGCCGCACATCGACTTCGCCGCGCATGCGCGCGCGCTCGGCGCGCACGCGGAACACGTGGCGAACATCGCCGGGCTCGAAGCCGCGCTGCAACGCGCGCGCGCCGCGGACCGCACGTATGTGATCAGTATCGACACGGACCCGGCGCGCACCACCGGCGACGGCGGCTGGTGGTGGGAAGTCGCCGTGCCCGAAGTCTCGGCGCGCCCGGGCGTGCGCGACGCGCGCGCCATCTACGACACGCGGATCGCGACACGCGCGCAAAGCGGCAACGACGACAACGACCGCAACGACACCCCCGACCACGATTGAGGACGCGCGCATGACTGCTTCGAACATACGTATCGGCATCAATCCGTTGTCGTGGATGAACGACGATCTGCCCTCGCTGGGCGGCGAAACGCCGCTCGACGTCGCGCTGACCGAAGGCCGCCAGATCGGTTATCAGGGCTTCGAACTCGGCAACAAATTTCCGCGCGAGCCGCAGGCGTTGAAAGCGCTGCTCGCGCAATACGATCTCGCGCTCGTCTCGGGCTGGTACTCGGGACGTCTCGCGCGACGCGGCGTCGACGAGGAAATCGCCGAAGTCGGCCCGCATCTCGAACTGCTCGCGCAAAACGGCGCGACCGTCATGGTGTATGGCGAAGTCGCCGATTCGATTCAGGGCGCGCCCCGGCCGCTGTATCAACGGCCGCGTTTTTTCAGCGACGCGCAATGGGCCGCCTACGCCGCGCGTGTCGATGAATTCGCGCGCTACACGTTAAGCCGCGGCGTGCGGCTCGCCTATCATCATCATATGGGTGCGTATGTCGAAACGGCCGCCGACGTCGAGCAGTTGATGTCGCGCACGAGCGACGCCGTCGGCCTGCTGTTCGACGCGGGACACATCACGTTTGCGGGCGGCGATGCGCTCGCCGTGCTCGACAGGCACATCGCCCGCGTGTGCCATGTGCATTGCAAGGACGTGCGCCCCGCCGTCATGAAGCTCGCGCGCAATCGCAACTGGAGTTTTCTCGACGCCGTGATGGCGGGCGCGTTCACCGTGCCCGGCGACGGCGTGGTGGATTTCGCGGCGATCGTCGCGCGTCTGAAACAGCATGGCTATTGCGGCTGGCTCGTGGTCGAAGCGGAACAGGACCCGGTCGTCGCGCCGTCGTTCGAGTATGCGCAGAAAGGCTTCAGGACATTGCGCGCGTGGCTCGATGCACCGCTCGACACGACGCCGGACACGAAGCAGGAGGCAGCATGAGTCTATTGGTGAAGGCGCAGCGCGAAGGCCAGACGATCGCGCGAGTGACACCGGCGTCGGCGTGCTGGCGGTATGTCGGATTTGCCGCGTATCGTCTCGGCGCGAACGAAGTGGTGTACGTGATGGAGCCTTCGCGCGAGGTATGCATCGTCGTGCTCACGGGCGCGGTGGATATCGAAACGGCCGGCACGAAGTGGAGTTCGCTCGGTTCGCGCGACAGCGTGTTCGAAGACGCCGCGCCGCATGCGGTGTATTTGCCGCCCAACGTGCGCGCCACCGTGCGCGCGTGTCGCGATGCGGAGATCGGCGTGGCGAGCGCGCCCGCGAAGGGAGAGTTTGCGGCGCGCCTGATCGAGCCTTCTTCGATGAAACGCTCCACGCGCGGCAAGAGCCTCAATACGCGCTACGTGTGCGATATTCTTCCGCAGACCGAGCCGGCGGAGTCGCTGCTGGTCGTCGAAGTGAGAACGCCGGGCGGGCACGCTTCGAGTTATCCGCCGCACAAGCACGATACCGACAACATCCCGCACGAGAGTTCGCTCGAAGAGACTTACTACCATCGACTGAATCCGCCGCAAGGTTTTGCGTTTCAGCGCGTCTACACCGATATGCGCGATATCGACGAATCCATGGCCGTCGAAGATCGCGATGTTGTGATGGTGCCGCGCGGCTATCATCCGGTGGTCGTGCCGTATGGCTACGACTCGTACTATCTGAACGTGATGGCCGGCGCGCAGCGCGTCTGGCATTTCCATAACGACCCCGCGCACGAGTGGATCGTCGACAAGGACGACTGAGCCGCGCCAGTCGCCTTGTCATTGCTTCATTGGTTCATTGGTTCATTTGTTTCGCGCGGCCAGGTCCACGTCGAGTCCGCCGTCCGTGCCCATTCTCACGGTGCCCTTCGAAACGTCCCGGCGATAGCCGTATAGATCGAACTTCATCGCGCCGGCATTCGAACTGTCCTTGATGAGAGTTCGTGCATTCGTGACGAGCGAGTTGAACATCTTCACGTCGCCGGACTCGATCCACACATAGCTTTTTGCGGCGTTCGCGGGAGGCCGCGCGAACGCGACGGCCGCATCGCGTTTGAACTTGAGCACGAGACCTTCGTCGGTGACAGTCGCGCTCAAAAGATGTCCTTGCAGAACCGGCGGCGGAAAGACCGTGTACTGGTCGAACACGAGTTCGTTGCCGTGAAGCGTGACGCCCTTGCGCGTGAACGGCGTCAGCGAGGCAAGCGGAATATCCAGCGCGCGCAGCAATTTGGCTTGCGGCACGCCCAGCACTTTCACCGAAGTGGGTTCATACACGAGATGCCGCTCGCCTCTCGCGACGATCGTGCCGCTCATCGTCGTGGGCAGCCACACGCCCGGAAAGTGATTCCACAACTTGATGCCGCCACTGACTTCGAGCTTGCCGTCGTGCGGTTTCAATTGCAGGTCGTTCAGCGAGCGCGGTTCGTAGTCGAGCAGATAGTCGTTGAAAAGCGCTGCCATGGCGGGCCACGGCTCGACCACTTCGCCGCCGACGATGCGTATGTCGTACTGATCCGGATCGTCGAGATCGACGGGTTGGCCCGGCGTCTTCGGAATCATTTGCGCGTCGAGCGAACGCACGTGAAAGCCGATGCGCCCCGCCACGAAAAAGTCGACGTTCTCGACGTGAATCAACGAAGCAGGACTCGCCGAATGACGCTCGTCGCGAGGCGCGGTGTTGCGCGAGGCGTTGTTCCCGCCCATGCCCGGTTCGGAAAACGCCACGTGCATGCTGACAGGGATCGCATGCGGCAACGACGCGCTTTGCACCTGCTGCGGCACGCGTTGCCACACGGCGCGCGCCTGCGCGAGCGACGCCTGCTGCGCCCGAATCAAGCTGTCGTTCAGGCGCGCGCTCGCACTGCCGATCTGCGCGGGCGCATTCTTCGCGGCGCTCGCGAGCGTCGCATAGGAAGGCAGATGCACGTCCAATGCGCCTTTTTCGTCGAAGGTGAAATAACCCGCGGCCATCTGCTCGCGGTAGTGATACAGATCGAGCACGAAAGGCGCGCTCATGTCGATCGGCGCGAGCGCCATGTCGATATTCATCGGCATCGAGCGCATGAATTTCACGTCGCCGCCTTCCACCAGCATGCCGCGCGCGGGCATGTTCGCGGGCCAGTCGATCTTCGGCACGGTGCCGTCGTCGAGCGTGAAGCGAACGCCCGCCGCACTCGTGACGATGTGCGTGATCGTCATACGCAGCGCGGGCGGCGGCGTCAGTTTCGCGACCTGCATGATGACGTCGTCGCCGTCGAGCCGCGCGATCGGCGTGTCCACTTTGAGCAGATCGGCCATCTTCACGTGCGCGGCCTGCATCAGTTTGTCGGCGGCCACGCCCGCGACCTCGACATGATCGGCATGGAACACGAGTTCGTCGGCGCCGCGCATCGACAGCGATCCGTTCAGCACGATCGGCACCCACGTATCGCGATGCATCTCGCCGGTGATGCGCAAACTGCCGCCCTCTTGCGGCACGACGCGCATGTTGCGCAGCGGCGAGCCTCGATACTGGAACAGATAACGATTGAAGATCGCGCTGAGCTTCGCGCTGTCGAGCGTGACCTCGCCGCGATGCACGTCGATGCCCACGCTGGTCGGGTCGTCGAACACGATCGGCTCGCCCGCGCGCGCGGGCACGAGCGTGGCCGCCATGTCGTGAATCATGAAGCCGATGTCGCCCGTCACGCGAAAGTCGACATCGCGCGCGAACATCAGCGAACCGTCGATACCCGAATCGCGCAGCGTCAGCGCACGGCTGCGCTTCTCGCTGATGCCGCTCACAACCGGCACGCGCGCGGCGATGCTTCGCTCGAACGCGAGTTGCTTCGCCTTCGCGGTTTCGATCGCGGGACGCGGCGAGGAAGCGGCATTCGCGGGAGAAGCCGCATCGCTCACCGTCGAATTCGCATTCGCGCACGCGGACATCAGCAACGCCGCGCCCAACAAGGCGGCGCCCGCGCCCAGCCGCGCACGCCATTCGCGCTTGCGTTGGGTGGGCGGCAAAATCCGCGGGTCGATCCGCGAACAAAACGGACTCGCGCCGCGCAATGTGCCGGCGGCCTGGTCGTGAAAAGCGCCTGTCTTTTTCATAGTTCTCCTCCGAAAGCCGTGACGCGTCTCGCCGCCGTGCGCGGACGCCGCGCGTCTTCGACCTGATTGTCAGCATTTGTTGGCGTGCTGCCGACAAGATTCATGGAGGAGATTCACCAAACGACCCGGCGTTTTAAACGCGGCGACGTGCTGGCGGAAAACCGCATGTGTCGGGCACGAGCGGCGCGGTGCGAAGGGAGATTCAAACGCTACTCGAAGCGCTGTTTCGAGCGCCGCGCGGCCGTCGCTTTCGAATGCAGAAAAGCTCAGCCTATGCCGAGCCATTCGCGCATCACGTCGGTGCGCTGCATGAACGTGTGGAGTTCGCCGTCGAACACGATCTCGCCATGCCCCATGACGGCGACGCGGCTCGCGATATCCTGCGCGATCACAAGGCGCTGTTCGATCAGCAGCATCGCCATGCCGCGATCGCGCAGCTCGCGCAGACAGTGCGCGACCTGCTGCATCACGAGACTCGCGAGACCTTCGCCGGGTTCGTCGATCACGAGCAGATCGGGATCGCCGAGCAGCGCGCGGGCGAGCGCCAGCATCTGCTGCTCACCGCCCGACAGCGCGCTTGCGCGTGTGCGCCTGCGTTCGCGCAGCACGGGGAACTGCACGTACGCGTCGTCGATGGAAAAGCGCGCGGTGCGCCCGCGCGCGAACGGCGCCACGCCGAGCTGCAGATTTTCGGCGACGCTCAGCGTGGGGAACACATCGCGATGCTCGGGCACATAGCCGATGCCGAGCCGCGCGATTTCAAACGTGCGCAGCCCGCCAAGCGAGCGGCCCGCGAAGCGCAACTCGCCTTCGCGTTGCACGAGGCCCATGATCGCGCGAGCCAGCGTGGAGCGCCCCGAACCATTGCGTCCGACGAGCGCGAGCACTTCGCCCGCGCCGATCTGCAGATTCACGCCGCGCAGCGCGTGGCTCGCGCCGTACCACGCGTTCAGTGCGCGAATGTCGAGCAAGGGCGTCATGCGTCGAAACCTTCGCCGAGATACGCGGCGCGCACCGCGGCGTCGGCGCGGATCGCGGCGGGCGTGCCGCTCGCGATAATGCGCCCTTGCACCAGCACCGAAATACGATCGGCAATCGCGAAGACCGCGTCCATGTCGTGCTCGACCATCAGCAGCGTGCGGCCTGCCGTGGTCGCGCGAATCAGCTCGATGGCGCGCGCCGCTTCGGCGCGGTTCATGCCGGCAGTCGGCTCGTCGAGCAACAAGGTGTGCGCGCCGCCCGCGAGCGCGATGCCGAGGTCGAGCGCGCGCTGCTCGGCATAGCTGAGCGCGCCCGCCTGCACATGAGCGCGCGCGCCGAGGCCGACGGCTTCGAGCACTTCCGAGGCGCGCATATCGACCGTGGACGACCCGATGAAGCGTTGCCACCAGCGCGTACGGTCACGCTCGGCGAGCATCGCGGCACAGCGCAGATTGTCGGCCACGCTCAGGCGCGCGAACACGCTCGTGCTCTGGAAACTGCGCGCGAGGCCGCGGCGCGTGATCGCCGCAGGCGCGAGCCGCGTGATGTCCGCGCCGAACAGATGAACCCGGCCCGCGTTGGGCCGCGTGCCGCCGGCAATCAGATTGAAAAGCGTCGATTTGCCCGCGCCGTTCGGGCCGATCAGCGCGTGACGCTCGCCGGGTTGAATCGCGAGATTCACGCCGCGCAGAATCTGCGTGGCGCCAAAGCGCTTTTCGACGCCGGTGAGCGCGAGAGCCGGGATCATCGCGTATCTCCGGCGTGCGCCTGCGCGCGGGTGCGCGCCGTGAGACGCGTCTGCGCGCGAGCTGCATGGAAAGCCGCGAGCGTTCCGGACGCGGCGAGCAGCAGCACCGCGACGCCGAGCCGCCACGGCGGCGACAAAATCAGCCACGGCACGGCGGCGCCCTCGTCCGCGCCGAATTGCGCGGCATAGGCCCACTGCACCGCGAGCACGACAGCGGCGCTCCACAACAGGATCGCGCCTGCGCCGCACACATAGACGGCGCGGCACTGATGAACGCCGTACCGCGCCACCCGCGCCGTGTGCCGCTGCACGAAGCCGGCGAGTCCATCGGGCGAGGCCACCACCACGGCGATAAAGAACAGCCCCAGATAGAACAGCCACGCGCGCGTGACGCTGGCCACCGCGACGCTGAAAAACGTCAGCATGATCGCGCCGATGACCGGCCCGAAAAAAGCGCTTGTGCCGCCGATCACCGTGGCGATCAGCACCGAGCCCGAGCGCACCATGCCCACGCTTTCGGTCGATACCAGCTCCACGTTGATCAGCGCGAGCGTGCCCGCGACGCCCGCAAAAAACGCCGACAGCACGACGACGCCGTAGCGAATCCGGCGCGGATAGCAGCCGATGGCCGCGGCGCGCGCCGGGTTGTCGCGCACGGCGTTGGCGAGGCGCATGAACGGCGTGCGCGACAACGCGAACATCGCCGCGCTCGCGAGCACACACCACAGCGCGATCAGCGCGTAAGCCTCGCGCGCGGGGCCGAAAGTCCAGTGGGCGAGCAAGGGGCCGCTCGTCCGGTCGATCGCGATACCCGCCTCGCCGCCGAACCACTCGGGCAAGGTCCACGCGGCCGCCGCCACGAGTTCGCCGATGCCGAGCGTGATCATCGCGAAGGCGGTGCCGGCGCGGCGCGTCGAGATGAAGCCGAGCAGCGCCCCGCACGCGGCAGCGCCCGCTCCGCCGATCAGCGGCAGCAGCACGAGCGGCACGCCAACGTGATTGAACACGTGCGCCGCGATCAGCCCGCCGAGACCGGAATACGCGGCGTGCCCGAACGACAGCAGCCCGGCTTCGCCGAGCAGCAGGTTGTAGGAGAGCGCGAAGACAATCATCGTGGCGGTCTGCGCGAGGTACGCGAGCAACCAGCTCTGACGCCACACGAAAGGCGGCGCGCCCAGCAGCAGCATCAGCGCGAGCCACGGCGCGAGCACACGCCACCACGCGCGCGGCGGCGGCGCGAGCGCCGCGCGGGAAAGCGGCACGGCCGCCGGCTTGAACAGGTCACGCATGGTCGTCGCGCCGGCCAAACAGTCCTTGCGGGCGCAGCGCCAGCATGGCGACGAGCAGCAGATACGGAATCAGCGGCGCCAGTTGCGCGAGCGTCAGCGCTTCCCATTGACGGGGCAGCGAGGTGTCGAACGCGGCGAGCAGATCGCCGAGCGAGACGTCGCTCGCGACGGCCAGCGTCTGTACGCAGCCGATCAGCAGCGACGCCACCAGCGCGCCGCCGAGCGAACCCAGCCCGCCGATCACGACGACGACGAACACGATCGAGCCGAGTGAATCGGCCATCGCCGGTTCGATCACGGCAAGCGGCGCGCCGATCACGCCGGCCAGCGCGGCGAGCGCGGTGCCCGCCGCGAACACGCCGGTGAAGACGCGCGGCACGTTGTGGCCGAGCGCTTCGACGGCGCTCGCGTGCGTGAGCGCCGCGCGCACGATCAAGCCTGCCTTCGACACGCGCAGCACCGCGTACAGCAACGCGAGCATCGCGAGCGACACCGCCATCATGAACGCGCGATAACGCGCGAAGGCCGCGCCGTACAGCGTGAAGAGCGGACCGTCGAGCGCGGCCGGCACGCTCGCGCCGAGCGGACTCAAGCCCCAGCCGAGCTTGACGAGTTCGCCGAGCACATAGGCAGCGCCGAAGGTCAGCAGCAATTCCGCGAGATGCCCGTGGCTGCGGACACGGCGCAACAGCCAGCGCTCCAGCGCCGCGCCGACCATGCCGACGACGAGCGGCGCGATCACGAGCGCGCTCCAGAACCCGGCGCGCGCCGCCACCGAATAGCCGATGTAAGCGCCGAGCATATAGAAACTCGCGTGCGCGAAATTGAGCACGCCGAGCATGCTGAAGATCAGCGTCAGACCCGCCGACAGCATGAAGAGCAGCAGGCCGTAGCTGATTCCGTTGAGCAGATTGATGACGAACGACTGCACGTGGCTAGTCCGCGGTCTGATCCGTGACGGCGACGATCGGTTCGAGCGCCGCGCGCAGCGCGTCGGGCAGGCTCACCGGACGGCGCGTCACGCGGTCCACGTAGACATGCACGAAATGGCCTTGCGCGGCGGCCTCTTCGTCGCCTTCGCGGAACAGGCCGACTTCATAGCGCACGCTCGACGTGCCGAGCCGCGTCACGCGCAAGCCCGCTTCGACACGATCGGGAAACACGAGCGGCGCGAAGTAATTGCAGTGCGTCTCGACCACGAGGCCGATGGTCGCGCCGCGCTCGAAATCGAGCACGCCGTTGCGGATCAGATACTCGTTCACCACCGTATCGAAGTAGCTGTAATAGACGACGTTGTTCACGTGACCGTAGACGTCGTTGTCCATCCAGCGCGTGGGGATGATGAGGAAGTGCGGGTAGGCGCTTCGTGCGGTGGTGACGGGTTTGGACATGGGCGCGGGGGGTGGGCGTTGGCTGTGGGCAGGCGGCTTTGGCTTTGGCTTTGGCGTTAGCGGTTACGGTTGCATTGGCGGTTGGGCTCACTGCCCCGGCTTGTCGACGAACTCGAACGGCAAGCCGCGCCGCCGCATCCATTCGCCGAGCGCCTGACCGGTGCCGGCGCGCCAGGGCCGTAGTTTGGCGGGCTCGACGAGCCGGTATTCGAGCAGCTCGGGCGACAGCGAAATATCACCCTGCGCCTTCACGTGATACGCGATGATCAGTTCGTTCTTGCGGATGAATTCGTACACGCCGATCAGTTCCACCGATTCCGCTCGCAGCGATGTCTCTTCCCACACTTCGCGCGCAATGCCCTGTTCCGGCGTCTCGCCGTTCTCGAGAAAGCCCGTGATCAGCGCAAACACGCCCTCCGCCCACGCGGCGTTGCGCGCGAGCAGGATCTTGCCCTCGTATTCGACGATCGCCGCGACCACCGGCAGCGGATTGTTCCAGTGCACGTAGCCGCATCCGGCATCGGGGCAGGTCTGGCGGATGCGTCCGCCTTCATGCTCGGCGTCGGCCCGCTCGGTCAACGGCGACGCGCAGCGGGGGCAAAATCGGTAGTCGGTCATGATGAGTGGCTTGTGAGGTCTGTTTTTTTCTGTGTAGCGGCCTGTGCCGTGCGTGCAACGCGCGCCTCGAATCGCGGCGGCGATTCTCACGCCGCGCAAAGCTCGCGCACTTCCGCCGCGAAACGCTCGACGGTTTCCGGTTGCGTGTCCCACGCGCACATCAGCCGGCAGCCGCCCGCGCCGATGAACTCGTAGAACTTCCAGCCGCGCGCGCGCATGGCCTTCGCGGCTGGCGCGGGCAGTTGCGCGAAAACCGCGTTCGATTCGCGCGGAAACATGATGCTCACGCCGGGAATTTCCTGCAACCGCGTTTGCAGCAGTTGGGCCATCGCGTTCGCGTGACGCGCGTTGCGCAGCCACACGTCGTTATCGAGCAGCCCGAGCCACGGCGCGGAGATGAAGCGCATTTTCGACGCGAGCTGGCCAGCCTGCTTCAGACGGTAGGCGAAGTCGTCCGCGAGCGCGCGGTCGAAGAACACCACGGCCTCGCCCACTGGCAAGCCGTTCTTGGTGCCGCCGAAACACAGCACATCGACGCCCGCGCGCCACGTGATCTCGGACGGATGCACGTCGAGCGCGGCCACCGCGTTGGCGAAGCGCGCGCCGTCCATATGCACCTTCAGATGATGCCGCCCGGCGATGTCCGCGATGGCCCGGACTTCCTCGACGCTATAGACGGTGCCGACTTCCGTGGACTGCGTGAGCGTCACGACCTTGGGCTTTGGATAGTGAATGTCGGCGCGCCGCGTGATGACCGCCTCGATGGCATCGGGCGTGAGCTTGCCGCCGATGCCGCTCGCCGTCAGCAGTTTGGAGCCGCCGGAGAAGAATTCCGGGCCGCCGCATTCGTCGGTTTCGATGTGCGCGAGTTCATGGCAGATGACCGAGTGGTACGACTGGCACAGCGACGCGAGCGCGAGCGAATTAGCCGCCGTGCCGTTGAAGACGAAGAACACTTCGCAGTCGGTCTGAAACAGTTCGCGCAGACGGTCGCAGACCTGGTTGGTCCACGAGTCGTCGCCGTAGGCCGGCTCGTGGCCGCTGTTGTTGGCGGCGATCAGCGCGTCGAGCGCTTCGGGGCAGATGCCGGCGTAGTTGTCGGACGCGAAATGTTGCATGACGGGCGGCGCAGCCGGCGACAGGCGCGCGAGGATGACGGAAAGCGGTCATTTTAGTGCGCCGGGGCGGGATTGGGTTTGGGAGGAGTGTTGGGGGTGGGTTGATCGCGGCTGATTGGTTCGCGAATGGTTGGTTGTGGGCGGTTGGTTGTGGGCGGTTGGTTGTGGGCGGTGGGTTGTGGACGCCTGACGATCCGCGCCCCGCCGCGACTATCTGGCCGCAATCTCGGCGAGCGCTTCAACCGCAGCCGCAGTCCGGCATGCGGCCTCGCCCGCGCGGCATCCGCGCGACCGCGATGAGGCCGCCCGCGCCCAGCAACAACGCCCCAGCCGCGAGCCACAAAGCCGGCGAAAACGAGCCGGTGTGCGCGGCGATCGGCGCGGCCACCAGCGGCCCGACAATCTGACCCAGACCATAGGCGGCGGTCGCATAACCCATCAGACCGGCGGCGTCGTCCCCGCGAAGACGCCGCGCCTCGCGCATCGCGAACAGCGTGATCGCGGTGAACGGCACTCCGATCAGAATGCTTCCGAGCGAAAATCCACCCGCCGTCGGCCACACGATGCCAAGCGCGATGCCGCACGCCTGCAGCACATAGCAGCCGGCCAGCAACTGGCGATTGTCCCAATGCAGCGGCAGGCGCGCAGCCAGTAAAGCGCCGACGATCAGCGCCGCGCCGAACATCGGCCAGAACAGATCGGGCCACGGCGAGCCGGGCAACGCATGACGCGCGATCACCGGCAAGAACGTCGCGGTGATGATGTAGCCGAAGCCGGGCACGCCGTATAAAAGGATGAGCCAGAAGGCGTCGGCGCGATGCGCGGCCGGGGCGACGCCGGCGGTTGCCGCGTGCTGACTGTTTGATGCGACCGAGTCCGGGGTGCGGAAGCCGGTCGGCGCGCGTGGGCGAGCGGTGTCGTGGTCGGCGGCCGCATGCTGCGCTCGACCGGTCTCTTCGCCAACGCCCACGTGCTGCGCTCGACCAGTCTCTTCAGCAACACCCACGTGCCGCGCTCGACCGGCCTCTTCGCCAACACCCACGTGCCGCGCTCGACCGGCCTCTTCGCCAACACCCACGTGCCGCGCTCGACCGGCCTCTTCGCCAACACCGGCTTGCCGCACTCCGGCTGCTGTCCTCGCGACGCTCTCGCTCGCAGACTCTGCTGCCGCCTCACGGCTCGAGGGCTCCGAGCGGCCAGAACGGTCCAATCTGGCGCCCACCCGCGCGGCACCGGCGCGAGACGCCGCGCTGAACGCCGGCCAGACCACAATCGTCAGAACCAGCGAGATCAGGCCGAAGCCGATCCATCCCGCCGTGGCGCCGTAACCGCCCGCCGCGCTGACCATCAGCCCGGTTCCGACGATGCCCACGCCCGGCCCCGTATAAATCACGCCGCCCCACGCGGGCGCGCGCAACTCGGCCAAGCGCCGCAAGCCCCATTGCGACGCGAAAACGAAGGTCCACGCGCTGACCGCCCCGGCGACGAACCGCACCACCGCCCACACCCAGAACTGGCTCGTGACGCCCATCGCCAGTGTCAACAGCACAGTCAGCACGAGCCCCGAGCGCACCATCCGCGCCGGCGCGACAGGCAGCGCCGCGCAAGTGAGCGCGCCGACGAAGTAGCCCGCGTAATTGAACGATGCGAGCCAGCCGCCATGCTGGATGTCGATGGGCGGCTGACCGAACGCGCCGCCATGCAGCATCAGCGGCAGGAGCGGCGTGAAGGCAAAGCGCCCCACGCCGAGCGCAACAGCCAGCGTCACCATGCAAGCGAGCGCGGCACGCCGGGCGGCATTCGGCTCCGCCGACAGCGATGGGGTCTGGGAAGCGAAATCGTTCATAAGCGGTATCGAAAGAAAAACGCGGGAGCGCGTCAGCCATGCCTTATTGGCAGGAGTCCCATATTAACTTGACGATTCAATCATGAAAAATGAATAATTTGGATACTATCCATCGCGAGGAGAGAATCGTGGATCTGGCCGCCTTGACGATTTTTCGGGCCGTCGTGCGGGAAAACGGCGTGACGCGCGCCGCTGCGAAGCTCAATCGCGTGCAATCGAACGTGACGACGCGTATCAAGCAACTGGAGGAGCAACTGGGCGCGGACCTTTTTATCCGTGACGGGCGTCGTCTCGTGCTGACGCCCGCCGGCGAAACGCTCCTGCCCTACGCCGAACGGCTGCTGGCTCTCGCCGACGAAGCGCGCCACGCAGTCCGCGCGGATCGTCCGAGCGGGCGCCTGCGTCTGGGCACGATGGAAAGCGTCGCGGCCACGCGTCTCCCTGGCCTGCTCGCGCAATATCATCAGCAATGGCCTGACGTGGCGCTGGAACTCGAAACGGGAACGACCGGCAAGCTCATCGAGCGCGTCCGCGAATTCGAAGTGGACGCCGCGCTGGTTGCCACGCCGCTGGACCCCGCGACGCTCGGCGACCTGTTCGAAACCGTGCCAGTGTTCAGGGAAGAACTGGTGATGCTGACGCCGCGCGGGCATCGGCCTATTCGCGAAGTGCGCGACATCGCGCTATCGACGCTCGTGGCATTCGAACGCGGCTGCTCGTATCGCGCCTATATCGAAAAGTGGTATCTGGAGCACGGCGTGAGGCCGGCGCGGGTGCTGGAGTTGGGCTCGTATCACGCGATCGTCGCTTGCGTGGCCGCCGGCGCGGGCGTGGCGGTTGCGCCGCGATCGGTGCTGGAACTACAAGCCGATGCGAGCAATATCGCGGTTCACGAGTTGCCGGACATCGGAATGGTCGAAACGTTGCTCGTCTGGCGGCGCGGGCATTTTTCGTCGGCGCTCAATGCGTTGAAAAAAACCCTTCTTGCCAGCGATGACGCGAACGGTTTGGCGAGCAAAGTGGATGCAGGCGCCGCCGTCGCTTGAAACGGGCCAGGGATTCAGCACAAAAAAATCAGGCCTGAAAAAACTTCGGGCCACGCGTCGCGCCGGATAACCTGGCGTTCCGCGTGGCCCTCGTCAGTCTGTTGCAGCTTGCTGCCCGGCTTTCGGCTAGCCATTAAGGCCGGGCAAAAAAACCATCAAAGCTGCGCTTCGACCCAGCTCTTCACGCCGGCAAGCGCCGCAGGCAGATTCGCCGGTTCGGTGCCGCCAGCCTGAGCCATATCCGGGCGGCCGCCGCCCTTGCCGCCCACCTGCTGCGCGACGAAGTTGACCAGCTCGCCCGCCTTGACCTTCTTACTTGCGTCCGCCGTCACGCCGGCAATCAGGCTGACCTTGCCGCCTTCGACCGAAGCCAGCACGATTGCCGCGCTCTTCAGCTTGTCCTTGAGTTTGTCGACCGTTTCGCGCAGCGTTTTGACGTCCGCGCCTTCGAGCGTGGCGGCGAGAACCTGCACGCCAGCCACTTCGATTGCCTGACCCGCCAGTTCGTCGCCCTGGCTCGACGCCATTTTCGACTTGAGCGCGCTCAGCTCCTTCTCGAGCTGCTTGACCTGATCCTGCACTTGCGTGATGCGTTGCGTCAGTTCGGATGGCTGCGCCTTCAGCACCGCCGCGGCAGCATTGATGCGCGCGTCGAGATCCTGCACGAAGCGCACCGCGTTGTCGCCGGTGATCGCTTCCACGCGGCGAATGCCCGCCGCCACGCCGCCTTCCATCACGATCTTGAACAGGCCGATGTCGCCGGTGCGGTGCACGTGCGTGCCGCCGCACAATTCGCGCGAGAAGCCAAGGTCGAGCACGCGCACTTCGTCGCCGTATTTTTCGCCGAAGAGCGCCATTGCGCCGCCCTTCACTGCTTCGTCGAATGGCATGACGCGCACGATGCCCGGCGCGTTCGCCAGCACTTCGGCATTGACGATTTCTTCGACGCGGCGAATCTGCTCGTCCGTCATGGGCGCGTTGTGCGCGAAGTCGAAACGCGTCTTGTCCGGATCGACCAGCGAACCCTTCTGCTGCACGTGTGAACCGAGCACTTCGCGCAGCGCCTTATGCATCAGGTGCGTGGCCGAGTGGTTGCGGGCCGTGCGGGCGCGGCGCACCGCGTCGATTTCCGCTTTCACGACGTCGCCCACTTTCAGCGTGCCCTGTTCCAGCGTGCCGTGATGACCCACCACGTCGGCCTGGACCTTCAGCGTGTCGGCCACCGAAAAGCGCACGCTCGCGTTCGCGAGCAGCCCTTGGTCGCCGACCTGGCCGCCCGACTCCGCGTAGAACGGCGTGTGATCCAGCACGACCACGGCCTGCTGGCCGTGCGCGACTTGTTGCACCGACGCGCCGTCCACATACAGCGCGACCACTTTCGCGTCGTCGAAGACAATTTCTTCGTAGCCGTGGAACGTGGTCTTCGCGCCCGAGTATTCGAGGCCTTGCGCCATCTTGAACTTGCCCGCCGCGCGCGCCTGTTCGCGCTGACGCGCCATGGCTTCGTCGAAGGCGGATTCGTCGACCGTGACTTCGCGCTCACGGCACACGTCCGCCGTCAGGTCCAGCGGGAAGCCGTACGTGTCGTGCAGCTTGAATGCGAGTTCGCCGTCGAGCGTCTTGCCGCCCTTCTTTTCAAGATCGGCCAGCGCGGATTCGAGAATCGACATGCCGTGCTCGATGGTCTCGAAAAAGCGCTCTTCTTCCTGACGCAGCACGTCGGTCACACGCTGCTCGGCTTCCTTCAGTTCCGGATAGGCGCCGCCCATTTGCGCGACGAGATCCGCCACCATGCGATGGAAGAACGAGCCCTTCTTGCCCAGCTTGTAGCCGTGACGGATCGCGCGGCGCACGATGCGGCGCAGCACGTAACCGCGGCCTTCGTTGCCCGGAATCACGCCGTCGACGATCAGGAACGAGCAGGCGCGGATATGGTCTGCAATGACCTTCAGCGAGTTGTTCGTGAGATCGCTCACGCCGGTTTCGCGCGCGGCAGCCTTGATGAGCGCCTGGAACAGGTCGATCTCGTAGTTGCTGTGCACGTGCTGCAGGACCGCGGCGATACGCTCGAGACCCATGCCGGTGTCGACGCACTGCTTGGGCAGCGGCGTCATGTTGCCCTGTGCGTCGCGGCTGAATTGCATGAACACGAGATTCCAGATCTCGATATAGCGGTCGCCGTCTTCTTCAGGCGATCCCGGCGGGCCGCCCCACACGTCCGGGCCGTGGTCGTAGAAAATTTCGGAGCACGGGCCGCACGGGCCGACGTCGGCCATTTGCCAGAAGTTGTCCGACGCGTAGCGCGCGCCCTTGTTGTCGCCGATACGGATAATGCGCTCGACCGGCACGCCCACTTCCTTCGCCCAGATGTCGTGCGCTTCGTCGTCTTCCTGATAGACGGTGACCCACAGCTTCTCTTTCGGCAACTGGTACACGCCCGTGAGCAATTCCCACGCGTAGTGGATCGCGTCGCGCTTGAAGTAGTCGCCGAACGAGAAGTTGCCCAGCATTTCGAAGAACGTATGGTGACGCGCGGTGTAGCCGACGTTTTCGAGGTCGTTGTGCTTGCCGCCTGCGCGCACGCTGCGCTGCGCGGTCGTGGCGCGCGAATACGGACGCGATTCCGCGCCGAGGAACACATCTTTGAACTGCACCATTCCCGAATTGGTGAAGAGCAGTGTCGGGTCGTTGCCGGGCACAAGGCTCGACGAGCGAACGATCGTATGGCCCTTCGATTCGAAGAACTTGAGGAATTTCTCGCGGATTTCGGCGGCTTTCATGGCGTGCGGGGGACGGTCCTGACTATTCCTGACTTTTACCGGCGGCATCGTGAGATGCGCCAACTGTTTGTTTCTTAAACGACTGATTATACGGGATCGGCGCACTCGCGCGGCAGCGCCGCGGCCTCGTTGGCCATTCGGCCAGGTTTGGCCGGCCAGCGCGATATCGGGACATGCGCTCTTCGTCCTATGATGTTTGGCCGACTGGGTGTGCATCCGGGAATCGCTTAAGATGGCCTACTCAACAATTATCTTGAGACATTCACCAATATGGGCGCTCTCAGTCATATCCGCGTGCTGGATCTCACCCGCGTGCTCGCCGGCCCGTGGTGCGCGCAAACACTTGCCGATTTCGGCGCCGACGTGATCAAGATCGAGCGCCCCGAAGTGGGCGACGACACGCGTCACTGGGGGCCTCCGTACCTCAAGACGCCCGAAGGCGCGGACACGCGCGAGGCCGCGTACTACCTGGCGGCGAATCGCAACAAGCGCTCGGTCACGCTCGATATCGCCTCGCCCGAAGGCCAGCGGATCATTCGCGAACTGGCCGCGCAAAGCGACGTGGTGCTGGAGAACTACAAGGTCGGGCAGTTGAAGAAATACGGTCTCGATTACGCGTCGCTGAAGGAAGTGAAGCCCGATCTGATCTATTGCTCGGTTACGGGCTTCGGGCAGACCGGACCGTATGCGCAGCGCGCGGGCTACGACTTCATCGTGCAAGGCATCGGCGGCTTCATGAGCATTACCGGCGAGCGCGAAGGCCAGCCGGGCGGCGGTCCGCAAAAGGCCGGCGTGGCGATCGCCGACCTGATGACCGGCATGTACTCGACCATCGCCGTGCTCACCGCGCTCACGCACCGCGACCGCACGGGCGAAGGCCAGTACATCGACATGGCGCTGCTCGACGTGCAGGTCGCCATGCTCGCCAACATGAATTCGAACTACCTCGCGAGCGGTCAGCCACCGGTGCGCTGGGGCAACGCGCATCCGAACATCGTGCCGTACCAGACCTTCCAGACAAGCGACGGCTGGATCATCGTCGCGGTGGGCAACGACGGTCAGTTCCGCAAGTTCGTCGAGGTGGGCGGCCGCCCCGAACTCGCCCTGGACGAGCGTTTCGCGACCAATCCGGCGCGCGTGAGGCATCGCGACGTGCTGGTGCCCATCCTCGCGGAAATGGTTCGTTTGCAGGGCAAGCAGCAGTGGATCGCGGCGCTGGAAGGCGCGGGCGTGCCGTGCGGGCCGATCAACGACCTTGGAGAAGTGTTTGAAAACGAGCAGGTGGTGGCGCGCGGCATGCAGGTGAACCTGCCGCATCCGTCAGGCGGCACCGTCAAGCTGGTGCGCAATCCGATCAACATGACGGCCACGCCGCCGGAGGCGCTGACTCATCCGCCCACGCTTGGCGAGCACACTGAAAGCGTCCTGCGCGACGTGCTCGCTTACGACGATGAGCGGATCGCGGCGTTGCGCCGGCAATCGGTGATCTGAGCGGAGTTGTTGAGCGAAGTGAATCTCAGCGCGAGGGCGAGACGCCGGTTTCCTGCCGTGCGCCCTCGCCGTGCGCCCTCTTCTTCAGGCTGACGTGGCGAGCGCGGCGAGCCAGCCGCGCGCCTCGTCCCAGTCGCCGAGACCGCTGTCGGCATTGATGTGCCCGCGCGGGCCGACGCCGATCCAGCGGCTCCCCCAGGCGCTCGCGCAGGCTTGCGAGAACGGCACGCCGCCGTAGGGGTCGTCGGTGCTCGCCACGACCATGCTCGCGAACGGCAAGCATTCGAGAGTTACGGGCGCGAAGCCGCTCGCATCGAGTGGAAAGTGCGGCTCTGCGGGATCAGGCACGGCCACCAGCAGCGCGCCCGCGATCTTCGCGAGCTGCGCGGCGCTCGCATACTGCGTGGCCCAGAACGCCGTGGTCAGGCAGCCCAGGCTGTGAGCGGCGAAAACGATGGGCCCGCGTGCGGCGGCTACCGCGGCGTCCAGCGTACGGCACCAGGCGTCGCGCGCGGGGCGATTCCAATCAGGCATCCGCACGCGCGTGCATGCCGGGTCAAGCGCTTCCCAGCGAGTTTGCCAATGTCCCGCGCCGGAATTCTGATAGCCCGGCAGTATCAGAACATTCGCCGGCACGTGCTCGGGCGAGGTCGGTGTTTTTCCGTTCATTACTGCGGTCCCGTCGCGGCGCGCGTCAACGCACCACTCGCGCAACGCCCATGCCGCGCGGATCGGCTGCCGGCTCGGGCGTCGCGCCCTCGATGCGGATCATCTGCACATCGCCGTTGAACGACTGCCCCTCCACCGTGTAGCCGAGGGCTTGCAATTGCTGCGCGAGCTCGCCCGCGATGGGCCGGTACGGCTCGAAGTAAATCGTCTTCTGCGGCAGCAACTGATGGTGGAACCGCATCGCGGCGAGCGCGTCGGCGGGCGTCATGTTGAAGTCCTGCAGATCCGTCATGACCTGGAAGATCGACGTCAGGATACGAGAACCGCCCGGCGTGCCGATGACGAGCGAGACCTTGTCGTCCTTCAGCACGATAGTCGGCGTCATCGACGAAAGCGGGCGGCGGCCGGGCGACACCGTGTTCAGGTCGGCGCCGCCCGCGCCCGGCTGACTCGCGGCGGCAGGCTTCGTCACGAAGTCGTCCATCGCATCGTTCAGCAGGAAGCCGGCGCCGTCCACCACCACACCCGAGCCGAATTCGCCGTCGAGCGTCGTCGTGTTCGAGACCGCGTTGCCCCATTTGTCCACCACGGAGAAATGCGTGGTCTGCGCCTTTTCAGGCGACGCTTCGCCGAGACCGGGTTTGACGGGCGTCGCGCCTGGCGCTTCGTCAGGCTTGATGTCGGCGGCGCGCCCGGCGAGGTACGTGTCGTCGAGCAGTTTGCTCACGGGCAGTTTCGACGCGTCCGGGTCGCCCAGATATTGCTGCCGGTCGGCGAACACGCGGTCTTCGATCTGCGCGATCAAATGGATGTACGGCGCGGAATTCAGTTCGACGCCGTCGAAAGCCGGTTTCAGATCCGCCTTCATTTTCAGCATCTGGATGAGCCCGACGCCGCCGGAACTCGGCGGCGGCGCGGTGAGCACCTGATAGCCGTTCCAGTTCGCCGCGAGCGGCTGGCGCCACACGGCCTTGTACTGCTGCAGGTCGGCCTTCGTGACGAGACCGTGCCCGTACATCTGTTGCGCGATCAGATCGGCGGTGCGCCCCTCGTAGAACTCGCGGCCGCCGTCGCTTGCAATACGCGCGAGGGTCTGCGCAAGCTCGGGCTGACGGTACGTCGTGCCCGCTTTCAGGTTCGAGAAATAGGCATCGAAATTGGTCTTGCCGGCGAAATTCTTCGCCGTTGCGTCACGCCGCTGCGAAAGCCACGGCTCGACCTGAAACCCCTCGGTCGCGTAATGGATCGCGGGCGCGAGCACCTGCTTCCATTTGAGCTTGCCGAAACGCTGCTGCGCCCGCCACATTCCGTCGACGGTGCCCGGCACGGCCACCGCCCGATGGCCGACCACGCTCATACCCGACACGGCGTTGCCCTTGTCGTCGAGATACATGTCGCGGGTCGCCTGTTGCGGCGCGCGCTCGCGGTAGTCGAGGAAATATGGCTTGCCGTCCACGAATAGCGTCATGAACCCGCCGCCGCCGAGGTTCCCGGCGTCTGGCCGCGTCACGGCGAGTGTGAAGGCGATGGCCACGGCGGCATCCACCGCGTTGCCGCCGGCGGCGAATATCTGCTGCGCGGCGTCGGCGCTGTAGCGATCCGGCGCGGCTACCGCGGAGGCATCGAACACGGCTTTGGGCGGCGGCGTCTTCGCGAGCGCGGGAGCCGGCGCGACGACGCTCGCCCCCAACGTTGCGAACAGCGCCGTGGCGCGGACGATCCGCGCGAGCGGGCTGAAGGCCGAAGGGGTGAAGACCCAGGCGGTGGAGGCGAAAGGCGCGCGAGGCGCGCCGTGGGTCGGGACTGGCATCCGAGAAACTCCGGCAACTGAGGGCCACAGAGGGCCATTGAAGGCAACATGGGACAACCGAGGAAGCCATGTTGCACGAACGGCGATCTTTCGTGCAAGGCGGCGAGCGGCGAGGCGACTTGCGCGCACGGCTGCGGCGAAAAGCGCGCGCATGGGCCTTCGCGATCACGGTGCAACCGGCAGGCGGCAACCGGCATTGCAACGGTATTACCCCGGATGAACCCCCGCGGGTTAGGAAAGCGTCGCGCAACGCGCCAGCCTTCCGGCAATAGCGCGATGGCCTGATACATCCGTATGAGACCCATCCGTATGAGACCCATCCGCACGAGAACATGCGCATAAAACCCGCGCCGCCCGGATGCTAAGTCGCCTCGCGGCGCCCCAACAAACCGTTTTACCTCCTGTTACAGCAGGCCGCAGCCATTGAGCCAGTGCCGAACCCGCGCCGAACCACCACCCAACCGCCTTCAATCAACCGCGAAACCCTCGTCAAAACGGCTTATCCGCGCCGGCCGTCTGCCGCATCCAGCCTCGTCAGGTAGAATTGTCGGATAAGTGGGTGCATTGCGCGCCCCCGACAGACTTTCACCATCTCGCATGAATACCGAACGCAACGACGCGCCAGCGGCATCCAATTTCATCCGCAACATCATCGACGACGACAACCGCACCGGCAAATGGAGCCAGCGCGTCGAAACGCGCTTTCCACCCGAGCCGAACGGCTATCTGCACATCGGTCACGCGAAAAGCATCTGCCTGAATTTCGGCGTGGCGCGCAGCTATGGCGGCGTGTGCCATCTGCGCTTCGACGACACCAACCCGGAAAAGGAAAGCGTCGAGTACGTCGACTCGATCGTCGACGCCGTGCGCTGGCTCGGCTTCGAGTGGGAAAAAGACGGCAACGAGCAGCTCTACTACGCGAGCGACTACTACGACAAACTCTACGAATTCGCCGAACTGCTGATCGAGCGCGGCAAGGCCTACGTGGACAGCCAGTCGGCGGAAGAAATGCGCGCGAACCGCGGCTCGGCCACCGAAGTCGGCACGCCCTCGCCGTTCCGCGAACGTTCGGTGCAGGACAATCTCGACCTGTTCCGCCGCATGAAGGCCGGCGAGTTCAAGGAAGGCGATCATGTGCTGCGCGCGAAGATCGACATGTCGTCGCCGAACTTCAACATGCGCGACCCGGTGCTGTACCGCATCCGCTTCGCGCATCACTACCGTACCGGCGATAAATGGTGCGTGTACCCGATGTACGACTACACGCACTGCATCTCGGACGCGCTGGAAAACATCACGCATTCGCTGTGCACGCTCGAATTCGAAGACCACCGTCCGCTCTACGACTGGATTCTGAACGAGCTCGCCGACGCCGGCATTTTCACGCGCCCGCTGCCGCAACAAATCGAGTTTTCGCGCCTGAACCTCACGTACGCGATCACGAGCAAGCGCAAGCTGCTGCAACTGGTGACCGAAGGCCACGTGGAAGGCTGGGACGACCCGCGTATGCCGACCATCGTCGGCGTGCGCCGGCGCGGCTTCACGCCCGAGTCGATCCAGCTTTTCTGCGAGCGCATCGGCGTGACGAAGGTCGATTCGTGGATCGACATGAGCGTGTTCGAAGGCGCGCTGCGCGACGATCTCGACGAAAAGGCGCCGCGTATCGCCGCCGTGCTCGATCCGCTGAAGCTCGTCATCGACAACTTCCCGGAAGGCCTCACCGAGCCGTGCAGTGCGCCGGTCCATCCGCATCATCCGGAACAGGGCGTGCGCGAGTTTCCGATTTCGCGTGAGTTGTGGATCGAGCGCGAGGACTTCACGGAAACGCCGCCGAAGGGCTATTTCCGCCTGTTTCCGGGCAACAAGGTGCGCCTGCGCTACGGCTATGTGATCGAATGCACGGGCGCGGAGAAGGACGAAAACGGCAACGTCGTCGCGGTGCATTGCAACTACTTCCCGGACAGCAAGTCGGGCACCGAAGGCGCGAACAGCTACAAGGTCAAGGGCAACATTCACTGGGTCAGCGCGGCCGCCGCCTGCCCGGCCGAAGTGCGCATCTACGATCGTCTGTTCAAGGAGCCGCAACCGGACGCCGGCGGCCGCGATTTCCTCGAAGCGCTGAACCCCGACTCGAAGCGCGTGGTTCACGCGTACCTGGAACCGGGCGCGCACGGCGCGCTGCCGGAACAGCGCTATCAGTTCGAGCGTCACGGCTACTTCGTCGCCGACCGCGTCGATTCCAGGCCGGGCAAGCCTGTGTTCAACCGGATCGTCAGCCTGCGCGACAGCTGGGGCAAGCCTGCGTAAGCAGGCGTGGCTCGGGCTTGAGCGCGCCGCTTCGGGAGGTCCGATGAGCCATCCAATCCGCGGCGGCAAAAACCGCGTGCGTCGCGTGCTTACGGCGCTCATGGCGGCGGGCGCAGCGGCGCTCGCCTGCCCGCTTCACGCGCAAGAGCTCACCGGCACGCTGAAGAAAATTCACGACGACGGCGTGGTCGTGCTCGGCGTGCGCGAAGCGTCGATTCCTTTCTCGTATTTCGACGGCACGCGGACGGTCGGCTATTCGCACACGCTCGCGCTGCAAATCGTCGACGAAATCAGGAAAGTGCTGCACCTTCCGCAACTGCAGGTGCGCGAAATCACGGTGACGTCGGCGAACCGCACGCCGATGCTGCTGAATAACCAGATCGATCTCGAATGCGGCTCGACCACGCACACCGCCGAGCGCGATAACGTGGCCGCTTTCTCGAGCAGCTTTTTTCAGTACGCGGTGCGCATGATCGCGCGCAAGAACAGCGGCATCACCGATTTCCCCGATCTGGCCGGCAAAATGGTCGTCACGACCGCGGCCACGTCCGACGAGCGCCTGCTGCGTCAGCTCAACGCCCAAAAGAATCTGAACATGCGCGTGACGAGCGCGCGCGATCACGCGCAAGCTTTCGCGGCCGTCAAAGACAATCACGCAGTGGCCTTCGTGATGGACGAGCCGATCCTGTATGGCTTCAAGGCGGCGGATTCGCACCCAGACGATTTCATCGTGACCGGCGCGCCGCTCGGCTACGAAGTCTATGCCTGCATGTTCCGCAAAGGCGACGAGCCGTTTCGCCAGCTCGTGAACGGCGTGATCGCGCGCGGACAGCGTTCCGGCGAAGCGGAACGTCTGTACCGGCAATGGTTCACGCAGCCCATTCCGCCGCACGGCATCAATCTGAATTTTCCGCTGTCGGAGCAGAACCGCGCGCTGTTCGCCAACCCGAACGACCACGCGCTCGACTGAATGCAAGGCGCTGGCAGACGCCGACGCTTGAACCGCTACAGAGCTACAGCGACCGGTGCAATTGCGCGAGCGAAAGCGTGGTGTGGAAAAGACGCGCGAGACTGCGGCTCGCGTACTTGTCCACTTCGTCCGGCGCGGTCCAACGATACGCGTCCATCTCGAGGATCAGCGTGCCGTCCGAGCGGCGCGGAAACAGCGACGTGCAGGTGCACGCGCTCAGATCGAGTTCGTCCGCCGTGGCGCGCGCGGCGAACAGATGCAGATCCTTGTCTCGCCGGTAGACGAACAAGCCAAGATCCTGCAAACGCTCCGCCTCGATCGCGATGCCGGTCTCTTCGACCATCTCACGCAGCGCCGTGACGTGCGGCGCTTCGCCTTCCTCGCCATGGCCTTTCGGAATGTCCCAATGCGACGTCTCGGTCGCGTGCGCGAGCAAAACGCGGCCGTCAGGGTCCAGCATGACGATGCCGCACGACACGACCCGCTGAGTCATCGCCGCCCCGCCCCATCTCGACGTGCGGCTTCGCGCCGCGCCGGCCATGCGCGGGCGCGCGTAGGGGTGACTGCCTGCACGCTCAATGCTTTTTCTGCAATTGCCACTTGCCGTCGCCTTCCTTGCAGAAGAGCGGGCGCAGGCTCATCGACTGCCCTTTGGCATTCAGCACGACGCCGACGTCGCGGCAGGTGCGCTCGCCGTCTTTCGCGGTGTTCGACGGCGTGATCGTCGCGTCGAGCTTCACGCTGTTGCCGGTGCCTTCATTGACCCAGCTCGTGCTTTCACCGTCCTGCTTGTCGTCCAGCGCGGCGACGACAGCTTGCTTAATGGAGTCGATGTCGCGCTGCTTCATGTAGCTGATCGGCGTGTCCTTCAGAAAGCCGAGATTCGCCGCCTGCGCGCCGAGCGCCACGCCGAGCAGCAGACCGGCGGCGGTCAGGTGACAGAAAGCACGGGTTCGCATCGACATGAAGGGTTCTCCTTGAAACGTTCGGGCGATCTCGAGCGCGCCGATTGCGGCTCTTGATCTGGACCCCAAAAGCATAGCATGTCCCTCTGCCACGGCCAGGCCGCGGCAAAGTCCGCAGCAATGAACGGCGGCGGCCACGGTCGTCGTCCCGCTTTTAGGATGGCTCCCATATCACAACGTGAAACGCGCTCTTAAGATTGGTTGTGTTGCGCTGTCGCGCTGGTTTCCTTCACCGGTCTCATCATGAGTTTCTCTGTCGCGCTGGAAAGCCTGGTCGTCACACTCGCGCTCTTTTGCGTGGCGCTCGTTCCCGTGGTCATTCGGCGCGATCCCGGTCTCGCGCAGCCCATTGTGCGAATCGACGGATTGAATCGGCCTCGCTGGCCGAATCTTTTGACGCGCGCGGGCGTCGCCTGTCTGCTCGTTTCTTTTGCGCTGCTGCTCAGCGATTGCTATTACATGCTCGCCGGCGCACAGCGCTGAAGCGCCCGAGCCGCGCCACGCCGGCCGCTCGTCGGCATTCGCCCGCGCGGCTTGGCCGGCCGCTTCGTCAGTTCCCCGCCTTATAACCATCGGTGAGCGTGTTCAGAAACGCCACCATGTCCTTGATCTCGGCATCGTCGAACGCTGGTTTGTCGCCGGGCTTGCGGTCGAACGGCGGCTCGGTATTCAGATTGCTCCAGTAACGCTGCGGCAGATCGTCGAACTTTTGCACCTTGCCTTTGACGACCGGATAGAACTTCGCCGGATTCGTGTCGCGTTCGGCGTAGAAGTGCAAGACCTCTTCGAGCGAATGATAGACGCCGTTGTGGAAGAAACTCTTCTTCAACGCGACGTTACGCAACGTCGGCGTGCGGAAAATGCCGCAAAACTCCGCGCGTCCCCTCAGATCGGTGCGCTCCGGGCCGCACGCGCCGAGATCGTAAAAATGCGGATCGCGGTTCACGAGCAGCGCGCGGTTGCGCGGCACGCCGATCGCGATCAGGCCGAAGTCGCTGAACTGCGGCGGCGCGCCGTCCAGCGTGCGCCGGCTGATGTGGCAGCTCGCGCAATTGCCCTTTTTTTCGTCGTTGAAGAGTTGCAAGCCGTGCAGTTCGGCTTTCGTGAGTTGCGCCTTTCCGGCCAGATATGCGTCGTATTTGCTGCTGTACGGATAGAACAGTTCGGGCGACTGCTCGAAGGTTTCGAGCGCTTGCAGCACCGCCTTGAAGGCGGCGTCGTCGCTATCGAAAATGTGTTCGCCGAACGCCGCGCGAAACGCGCCCGCGTAGGGCGCGGCCTTCACGGCGGCGGCGATTTTCGCGGGCGAGCTGCCCATTTCAAACGACGACAACAGCGGAATGCGCGCCTGATCGCCGCCGCGATCCACGCGGCCGTCCCAGGTGAGGCCGCCGGTCGGGCCGGCGTCGACGCTTTCATCGCCTTCGTCGTCCGACTCGTGATAGTGCTCGGCGAACGCCGGCACCGATTGCAGATACTTGAGCGTGGGCGCCGCGCGCATGCCGGTGCGGCGCATATCGCTGCCGCCCAGTTGCACGGACAACGCGTTGGCCGGCGCGAACGCGTGGTCCGGACTGTGGCACGACGCGCAAGCGAGCTTGCCTGAGCCGGAGAGCGACGGGTCGAAGAACAGTTGCTTGCCGAGGGCGGTCATCTGCCGCACGGATTCGAAGACTTGCGCACGCGTCTGCGCGCCGCCCGGCACGGCTTGTGGCGCCGTCGTCTGATGCGCGGCGACCTGCACGGCCGACGCCGCCCGCTCCTCCGAAACGCGCGCCGCGCTTGCGCCCGTAGCGCCCGTAGCGCCCGCAGTAGCGGCCGCGGCCGGCGCGCCGGAATCGCAAGCCGCGAGGCTCAAGCTCACAGCGAAGGCCACGCACGCCAGCGCCGTCGCGCGCGATTCAGGGTGTGCCGCCGCTCGCGCGCGCCGCCGCGTTGCATGGCGCCCCACACTTTTCCGTATCCCCGTCAGACCGAGCCGCATATGAATGATGTTGAATGTGCGATTTCGAAGTCAGCGAGCGTATTTCATCGATATGTCGCTCAAATGACATCCAGCCGACAGAAACTTAAGATCAAAAGCGATCCGTAATTAATTACATCTTTCTGTCAAATTGCATCGCCACACTTTCGCGGCGGCCACGGATGTAAGGAAGGACGCGGCCCGTCCCCTACGCGAGAGAGAGAACTCATCAATGAACAAGAAACTGATCTGCGCGACGCCAGTGGCGATCGCAGCAGCATTAAGCCTATATGCATGCGGCGGCAACGAGGTCGCTCAGCCCGACATTTCGTCGATCAAGACGGTGGTGGTGATCTACGCCGAAAACCGCAGCTTCGACAATCTCTACGGCAACTTCCCGGGCGCGAACGGTTTGCAGAACGTGAGCGCCGCGAGCGCCAAGCAGCTGGATCGCGACGGCTCGACGCTCGCGACGCTGCCGCAGGTGTGGAACGGCCTCACGCAAACCGGCGTGACGCCGGTGGTGACGGCGGCCATGACGGCGAATCTGCCGAACAGCCCGTTCGCGATCGACGACCCGAACGGTTTCAACACGCCGATCACCGCGACGACGCGCGATCTGTATCACCGTTTCTACGAGAACCAGATGCAGATCGACGGCGGCAAGAACGACAAGTTTGCCGCGTGGGCGGATTCGGGCGGGCTCGTCATGGGTCATTACACGCTCGACGCCGACAAGCTGCCGCTGTGGAAAATCGCGCAGCAATACACGCTTGCCGACAACTTCTTCATGGGCGCGTTTGGCGGCTCGTTCCTGAACCACCAGTGGCTCGTGTGCGCGTGCACGCCGACCTATCCGAACGCGGACCAGAGCCCGGCGGCCAGTTCGGTTTCGGCGGTGGAGAGCGACGGCGTGACGCTCAAGGTCGCGTCGAACTCGCCGGCTTCGGCACTTTCCGGTCCGCCGAAATACGTGCTGTCGGGCAACCTCACGCCTGACTTCTACGCGGTCAACACGATGCAGCCGCCGTATCAGCCGAGCGGCAACAAGGCAGCGTCGGGCGGCGACGCGACTCTGGCCGATCCGAGTGTCGCGACCACCTTGCCGGCGCAGACGCAGCAGCACATCGGCGATCTGCTGAACAACGCGAAGGTGTCGTGGGCGTGGTACGGCGGCGCGTGGGGCGCGGCGCTGTCGGCGTCGCAAAACGGCACGTCGAATGTGATCTACGGCGCGAATATGACGGCGCCGAACTTCCAGCCGCATCATCAGCCGCTCAACTACTTCGCCGATCTCGCGCCGGGCACGGCCAACCGCTCACAGCATCTGCTCGACGGCGGCCTCGCCGGCTCGGAGTTCATCAAGGCGATCGACAGCGGCACGCTGCCGCAAGTGTCGTTCTACAAGCCGCAGGGCAACCTGAACGAGCACGCGGGCTATACCGACGTCGCCTCGGGCGATCAGCACATCGCGGACGTGATCTCGCATCTGCAGAAAAGTCCGCAGTGGAACAACATGCTGGTGGTCGTGACTTACGACGAAAACGGCGGCATCTGGGATCACGTCGCGCCGCCCAAGGGCGACCGCTGGGGTCCGGGCTCGCGTATTCCGGCGCTGATCGTCTCGCCGTTCGCGAAGAAGGGTTTCGTCGATCACACGCAATATGACACGGCGTCGATTCTGCGCTTCATCACGCACCGCTTCGCGCTGCCGACGCTGCCGGGCCTCGCGGCGCGCGACGCGGCGCTCGTCGCGAATGGCGGCAAGCCGATGGGCGACCTGACAGCCGCGCTCAACATCAAGCAGTAAGTTGACGCGCGCGACAGCGACACAACAACGGTAAGCAACAGCCGCGCCTCGCGGCGCGGCTTTCGACGGGCAGCTTCGGCTGCCCATTTTTATTGGCGCGCGCGAATGGCCGGTGAATGCATTGCAAACATCAAAGGCCGAAAAAAAACCCATCTCCGACGATTCGGCAGATGGGATTTTTTGGGAATGCAGGAAATGCAGGCGATGCTGGAAATGGCGCGGCGGGCGAGGATCGAACTCACAACCTCAGGTTTAGAAGACCTGTGCTCTATCCAATTGAGCTACCGCCGCGCAACATTGGGCCCGGATTATAACCGATCGTCTCCTGCCCGCCAGAACGCGGCGGGCAGCGATCACATTATCAGACCGGTTGCGGATGCAGCGCGAACCAGCCGAGGAAGACGATGCCCGCGATCACGCAGTACACGCCGAACGAAGCGAGGCGTCCGCGTCCTTCGAAATAGCGCATCAGGAAACGCACGCTCAGATAGGCGGCGATGGCCGTCAGCACGCCGCCGAGCGCCGCGTCCGCCAGTTGGCCGGGCGCGTGGAACAGCTTCGGCAGTTCGAGCAGGCCGGCCGCGAAAATGATCGGCGTGCCGAGCAGGAACGAGAACTCGGCGGCCTTTTCGGCGGTAAGACCCGCTGCGTTGCCGGCGATCATCGTCAGGCCGCTGCGCGAGAAGCCCGGAATCAGCGCGCCGATCTGCGCGAGACCGACGAGAAATGCCTGCCGGAAGCTCATCTTCTCGGGCGCCTGATGCGCGCGCGCGCGCTGCATGCGGTCGCCGAGCCACAACAGCACGCCGTTGACGATCAGCGCGATCGCCACGATGCGCAGATCGTGAAAGATGCGTTCGAGCCGCTTCTCCAGCACCAGCCCGACGAGCCCCGCCGGAATCGTGCCGATGATGAGCGCCCACATCATATGCGCGTCGTCGTTGCGGCGCCCGCCGAACGAAGCGAAAAAGCCGCGCACGAGCGCGCACCAACGCTCGCGGAAGTACCACAGCAGCGCGAATGCGGTTCCGAGGTGCAAGGCGACGAGAAACGGCAGCAACTGCGGCGCGTGCTTATCGATATGCATGCCGAACACCGCCGGCACGAGCAGCGTGTGGCCGAGACTGCTCACGGGGAACAATTCGGTGACGCCTTGGAGCACGCTGAGAAAAAGGAGAAACGTCAGGTTCACGCGGCAGCCCTTGTAAGGAAAATGTCGGGGACAGCGCGCCGTGCAACGAATTGACCGGCGCATCAAAAGCGCACCGATTATGACTGTCTGGTATGACAGCGCCAAGCACTTGGGCCAGAAAGGAGGATATTTTGACGCGCCGCGAGACATCACGAGACAGTTGTGCCGCGTCTTTAGGCAAAAAGAGCCGCTGATGATGCGACAGCCCTTTCATCGTCCGATGGCGAAGCGCGGGATTGACGCGCCGGCCGTCACACCAAGCTTACGAAATAGAAAGCCATGTCTGACCTCGCACCCGCAGCGCGTGACGCGCGCGTGCAAAAATCAGCGATCGAGCTTGTAGAAGAAGTACACCGTGCTTGCGGTGAACATGCCGAAGAGGGCGACACCCATTGCCATTGCGAGATCCATAACGCCTCCTGAGCGATCCCGCCCGGCGGTAAAAGTCACCGGGCAGTGAGACGAATTATCGGCAACGAACGCCTGGGCCGGACACCCGCAATTTCCCCACAAGGGTTTCCCCGTAGCGCAAAGCAGCGCAAAATCGTTGCTCGGCGGACGCTGACCGCGTGTCGTCCGCGTGTCGTCCGCGTGTCGTCCGCGTGTCGTCCGCCTGGTGCCGAGCATCGCCCGCGCTGCCGTCGCGCCGGGAACGCAATATGCGGCATCGCGCGGCGGCCCTCGAATCCCGTTCCAACCACTCATCCATCATTTCACCGACCATGCCTCTTTCACCGCAGCAGGACATTCTCGAGATCGCCCAGGACACTTCCGTGCTCCGCTTCGCGCCGCAAGCCGGCGGCCGTCTGCTTTCGTGGATCATCGACGGCGAAGAGGTGATTCATTGGCCAGAACACGCGGACTGGAGTCAACCCGCGCGAATTCGCGGCGGCAACCCGTTGCTGTTTCCGTTTCTCGGACGTCATCGCGTGGACGGCAAGATCGGCTACTGGCGCGACGCGCAAGGCACGGTTCGCGAACTGCCCATGCATGGCTTCGCGCGCGATCTGCCCTTCGAAGCTCACGCCGACGTGCACGGCGCCGGCCTGCGCCTCGTGCTGACCGACAGCGAAGCGACGCGCGGCGGCTATCCGTTCGGCTTCCGTTTCGAAGCGGCCTACACGCTCGTCGACGCGCACACGCTCGACGTCGCGCTGACCACCACCAATACCGGCGACACCCCGCTGCCCTACTACGCCGGCCATCACTTCTACTTCACGCTGCCGCACACGCAGCGCGGCGAGACGACGATCGAATTGCCGCGCACCGAACGGTGTTTCCAGCAGGCAGACGGTTCGATCAGTGCGCCCGAGCCGGGCGAAGCGCGCTACACGCTCGACGAAGCGCGCATCCTCGACCGCTTTCATTGCCTCAGCGGCACGCCCACGCAGCCGGTGCGGGTGATTGCGCCCGGCCTGAACCGCGTCATCACGATCGACCTGCATCAGCCGAACTCCGTGCCGTGGTACGCGGTGACCACGTGGACGGAGGCGGCGGAGTCGGATTTCTACTGCGTCGAACCGTGGCTCGGGCTGCCCGACGCGATTCATAACGGCAAAGGCTTGCGCTGGCTCGATCCGGGCAAGACCGAAACGGCGGCGCTGCGCATCGGCGTGAAGAACCTGGCCTGATGGCGAGCCGGATTACGGCTTCGCGAAAACGCCGGTGGGCGGCCCGCGCTGCCTTTTTACGATCCCGAAACGCGAAACCGTTAAAATCGGACGCTTTGTAGCCACCTGCCGCGTGACGGATCGGCGCGCGGCAGCGCTTTGCGAGGTCCAATGCTGGAAACAACAAAAATGATCAAACGGGTGGCGTGTGCCTCACTGGTGGCGCTTGTCGCCGCATGCGGGTCGGCGCCGGTGGGGCCAGGCTTTTATCGCGTCGAACGGGGCGACACGCTGTCGAAGATCGCGCGCAGTCAACGGCAGTCCGTGCAAAGCATCGCGCGCTGGAACAACCTGACAAATCCCGACAGCATCGAAATCGGCCAGGTGCTGCGCGTCGCGCCGCCCAATGGCGCTGCATCGACGAGCGGCGCGCAGCGCACCGGCAACGCGAGCGCCGCGTCCACGCCGCGTTCGGCGCCGGGCGAGAGCGCGGCGGCATCGGCTCCGTCGTCGATCTCGCTCGTGTGGCCGACCAGCGGCAATGTGATCCGCAGCTTCGACGGTGGGAATTCGAAGGGCATCGACATTTCCGCGCCGTCGGGCACGCCCGTGGTCGCGGCGGCGGCCGGCACGGTGGTGTATGCGGGCAACGGCCTGCGCGGATACGGCAACCTGCTGATCCTCAAGCACAACGCCGAGTATCTGACCGCCTACGCGCACAATCGCGCGCTGTTCGTGAAGGAAGGCGAATCCGTCGCGCAAGGCCAGAAGATCGCCGAGGTCGGCGATACGGATACCAACCGCGACATGCTGCATTTCGAATTGCGCTATCAGGGCCGCTCGATCGATCCGTCGCGAGCATTGCCGGCGCGGTAGCGCGCGAGAGTCGCCCTTCGCCACTCGTGTCACTCGTGTCACTCGTGTCACTCGCGCCGCCGCTGCAAGAGCAGGCCTGGGAACCCAGCGTGCTATAAACGTTCAATCCGATACACGTGGCCGCGCGCCACGTGTTCCATGTCATCTGTAAGGGAATTTGCAATGAAGAGCGCATTTGCGTCCGTCGCGACGGCCGCGGCGATCGGTGTTGGCCTGCTGACACTCGGCAGCCTGGGCGGCTGCTCCACGACCACCACCATGACCTACCTGCCGAGCGGCGACACCGGCTTCGCGATCAACTGCAGCGGCAGCGACGCCAGCACGAGCTGGGCCGAATGCTACAAGCGCGCGGGCCAAGCCTGCGGCAACTATGGCTACGACGTCGTCTCGAAAGATGTCGATAACGGCGCCACGTCCGGCGGCACCGTGGGCGGAATTTTCGGCGCCAACGTAAAGAACCGGTCGATGGTGATCCGCTGCAAGCAGTAACGCGCGAAGCACACGCCGCCTGTCGCACGCCGCGCTGCATGGCCGCCGAGCCAGCGCCCCGTACGCGGTTCGATACGCGCGGCGAACGCGAACAGCATGGCGAACGCAATGGGCCACAGCACGACGAAAATGAATATCCAGGTCATAACGAGGTAAAGAAAACAGGCTTTTAATGTTCTTCGCCTTATGTGTATTCAAAGTGACCGTGCGCTGAGCCGCGTTATATATCAGTCGAAAAAAAGCCCGGCGCGAGGCCGGGCTAACGGGGGTTCGGCGCATATCGGCAAAGGACCGGTTCACCATGCGCCAGTTGGAAATTTATCAACGTGACTTTAAGGGCGCAATATATTAATTTTCGTGCCAATGTGACACGGCGTACGGAGTCCGCCACGAGTGAACCAAATGGTTATCCAATAAGCGGACCAATTACCAAATATTACGGGGCACGACATATTCGTCCAGCAATTGCAGCAGCAAGGAAAATGCCCGAAGAACCTTACAGAATGGGCCTCCGCCGTCGTCTCGCTCTATTGGCTGACAAAACATGGGGACTGTCGTTTCGTCACCTCAATGAGCGCGGCGATTTCCGCTTGGCCGTCCGAACGACTTGGTGTGCCACCGCACTATTTTCGTCAAATTAACCGGATTTTCGGCATTCGGCCGCCGACTCCTTCATTCGCATGAATATTCGCAAGCGGCGAATTAATAAAAGTGGAGCGCCAATACGCCGACAAATAGCCCGGTTAAAATGCCACGTTTTTATCGGCTGAATAAATCGGATGTGAGGCATTTGCGCGCTACCGCACAAGCTGGCCGGAAGCGATAATCCGGGCGGCCGCAATCGGCTTTACATCACACGCAAGCCCAATTCCGTGACGAGCACCGCCGCCTGCTGATGCGAAATCGTCGCGCCCTTGAAAAGCGCCGCATCCACCAGCCGCACGCCGCTCAGATCGGCCTCGCGCAAATCCGCGCCATCGAAGCGCGCGCCCTTCAGATGCGCATCCTTCAGGCTTCCGCCGTCGAAAATCGCCTCGCGGAAATCGACGCCCGCGAGATCGGCGTCGGAGAAATCGAGCTGATGCAGCGTCGTCTTGCGAAACGACAGGCCGCGCAAATGCGCGCCGACCAGCAAGGTTTCGACGAAACTCAAGCCTAGCGCCAAACATGCCTCGAAGTTGGCGCCGGTGAGCTTGCAGCCGCGGAACGACGCCGACGCGAGCTTGGCGCGCCGCCAGCTCGTGTTGTTCAGATCGCTCGACTGAAACGCTGCATCGACGAGATCGGCCGACGCGAAGTCGGCCTGCCGCCCCCGGCAGCGAACCCAGCGCGTGTGCGCGAGCGTCGCGCCGACAAACGACGCCTCCGCGATCGTGCAGCGATGAAACTCCGCGCCGCGCAAGTCGAGCCGCGACAGGTCGGCGCCTTCGAAGTCGCAATCGGTGAAGACGAGCGGCTCGCCGCTTACGGCGGCGTGCGCGATGAGGCGCTCCACGTCGGCGCGCATGAGCGTGGCGTTGGCCACTTCGTGAGCTTGCGCGCCCGAAGCCGGCGCCGTTGAATCGAGTGACATGAAGGTTCAGAATGAATCGGATGATTTGCGAAGAGCCCAAGCGTACCGGAATGCACGTCGCACCGGCGGCTTGTGCCGATGGTTTATAGTAACGACCCCCGCCAGAACCCCCTTACGATGACTTCCAACGACGCCACCCAAAGCCCTCTCTATGCCCAGCTCCTCGCGGAAACCGCGAAAATCGGCTGGCAGGAACTGGAACGCTTCTTCGCGCGCGGCATGTTGCTGCGCGTCGCGGGCGACCTCGATCTGGTGAGCGTCGCGCAAGCCATCGCCAACGACAACACCACGCAGGTCACGCAATGGCTGTCGGCGGGACTCGTCGAGCGGGTGCAGGCGGAAACCGCCGCCGATTTCGCCGCGCGCGATCCTGACCTGTGGGCCGTGGTCGTCTCGCCGTGGGTGTGCGTGCAGGAACGCCGTTGAGCCACGCCGAGTCGGGCGGCGCCGCAGCGCCCGCCGTGCCGGTGCGCTGGCACCGCCGAGTGCTCGCGCTCGCGTTTCCCATCGTCCTCGCCAATCTGACGCAGCCGATTCTCGGTGCCGTCGACACCGCCGTCGCCGGTCATCTGAACGGTGCGTCGTATCTCGGCGGCGTGGCGCTCGGCGGACTCTTCTTCAACTTCGTATTCTGGGGCTTCGGTTTCCTGCGCATGGGCACGACGGGCCTCGTCGCGCAAGCGCACGGCGCGGGCGAGCACGCCGCGCTGCGCGACAACGTCGTGCGGGCGCTGCTGCTGGCGGCCGCGATCGGCGCGGCGGTGCTCGCGCTGCAAGTCCCGCTGATCGACTACGCGTTGCGCGCGATCGGCGGCAGCGACGCCGTGCAGCGCCACGCACGCCTCTACTGCCACGCGCGAATCTGGGCCGCCCCGCTCGCGCTCGGCAACTACGTGGTGCTCGGCTGGCTGCTCGGCACACAGCGCGTGCGGCTTGCGCTGCTGTCGCAGGTGTTTATCAATGGCGTGAACATCGTCGCGGTGCTTCTCTACGTCTACGCATTCGATTGGGGCGTCGCCGGGATCGGCGCGGCCACCGCCACCGCCGACGCGCTCGGCTTCGTACTCGGCGCGGCCCTGCTCTGGCACGGCAGGCCGCGCGGCCTGCCCGCGCTGAGCCGCCACGCGCTGTTCGACGCAGCCGCGCTCCGGCGTCTCGTCGCGCTCAATCGCGATATTTTCGTGCGTACGCTGTGCCTGCTGCTCGCGTTCGGCTGGTTTGCGCACCTCGGCGCGCAACAGGGCGACGCCACGCTCGCCGCGAATGCGCTGCTGCTCAACTTCCAGACGTTCATGGCTTATGGTCTCGACGGCTTCGCACACGCGGCCGAGGCGCTCGTCGGCGCGGCAATTGGCGCGCGCGACCGGCGCGCGTTCGTCGCGGCGGTGAAGGTCACCGCGTTCTGGTCCGCGCTTGGCGCGCTGGGCTTTACGCTCGTCTACGCGGGCGCGGGTGCGTGGATCATCGAACGTCTGACGGATCAGGCCGCCGTGCGCGCCACGGCCGATCTGTATCTGCCGTGGGCGGCGCTTGCGCCGGTCGTTTCGGTGGGCGGCTATCTGCTCGACGGCGTGTTCATCGGCGCGACGCGCACGCGCGAACTGATGAAGTCGATGGCCGTGTCGTTCGCCGTTTTTGTGGGCGCCTCGTGGGCGCTGCTCGCGCTCTACGGCAATCACGGTTTGTGGGCCGCGATGCTGGTCTTCATGGTCGCGCGCGGCGTGACCCTCGCGCGTTATCTGCCGAAGCTCGTCAGCGGTCTTGCCGGCGCGAGCGCCTAGCGGCACTCATGCGCGGCTTCCCGTTACGCCTTGAAACAGGCGCACACAGATCGCGGACGAGCGCCGCCCAGGCATGCCCGCAGCCCGCGCACTCCGCGCGACCCGGCTGCGTGGGTCAGACGGGCCGGCGTGCCCGCGCCGATGCTTCGTCTTGATGCTCCGCTCGCGCTTAGCGCGCGACAGGCGCCGGCACCATCGTCGGCGGACGGCTGTCGGTGGGCACGCCGTGATAATCGGCCGGATCTTGCGGCGGGCCGGCACGGTGGCCGGAAGATCCATTTGCACAGCCGGCGACACCGGCGGCCAACAGCAACGCAATCATCGAAACGCGGAACATAAACAGTAGTCTCTCTGGCAGAAAAAGGAACGCGGCCGGCGAGAGCGCCGGCGCGCGGAAGTCTACCCGCAACGCGCGTTCCATGACGCCGCGCCTTCGCCCTCCCATTTCGCGATGTGTGACCTACTATAAAAGTCACAGCCGAACGTGAAAGGAGACTGCCATGGACGCTGAATCGATCGCGGGACTGGTCGGACTCGGAATAGGTCTCGCCGTGCTGCTCGCACTCTCGATTTTCGAAACGAGAACCTATCGGCGTGAACACGGCGAAGGCATGCTGCATCACTGGGTGACGCATCAGAACATGCATATGCCGCATATGCACATGCCGCACTGGATGCGCCGCCGGCATTGAAACAGGTAGCGCTCACGCCGTTTGCCTGAAGTGTGTCCCGCGCCAGCGTTCGCGGGCGGGGCGGTGGCGCGCTGCCCGCCTGGCGTTGTCTTTCGTCGCATGACCCGCGCGCGGCGCGTGGTTGTGTAGGGTTAGGCTGCATGTCCGCCGAGTATCCGTCTTGTCACTTCCTCTTTTGTCTGCGTTCTTCCGGCGCGATGAGCTGTGTTTTCGCCCGCGCGGCGGCGACTTCCGAGGCCGCCGGGCACGGCGGTTGCTGAAACGGTGGCTGCATGAAGCGCGCACATGGCGCGTCGCTTGTCGCGGCGAGCAACGTGTGCCGGATCAACCGAACTAAGCGGCCCAACCTCTTTGGCGGCCTACAGGGAGAACTCAAATGACGATCGGAACCATCCTTCTCATCGTGCTCATCCTGCTGCTGATCGGCGCATTGCCGACCTGGCCCTATAGCAGTGGCTGGGGCTATCGACCGACCGGTCTGCTCGGGATCGTGCTGATCGTCATCATCGTGCTGCTGCTCATGGGACGCTTATGACGCGCGCGTTGTGCTCCTGCGCAATTCGCGATTGACTCTGGCACCTGAAGCCACGTAGAATCTCGGATTCGTCGGAGCGTAGCGCAGCCTGGTAGCGCATCTGATTTGGGATCAGAGGGTCGAAGGTTCGAATCCTTTCGCTCCGACCACGAACAGCAGCAAATGCAGCATATAAAACCCGCGTAGCCTTGGCTTCGCGGGTTTTTTGTCTTCCAAAGCTTTCTAAAGCCGGCGAAGCTGTCCGGGCGCACGATCTGCTATAGCTTCAAGGCGGCGGTCGAAGCAACCGAGACTGGGCAACCGGCCGGGAAACCAGCCGGCCACTTAGTGGCTCGTGTCCCGGCTTGCATCGCGGCTTGCGCTGCGGCACGCACGCATGCGACAGTGACCCGCGCCACCCGCAATACGTCCCGCACCCGAAGCCAAGGAGCCACGCATGAATCTGATTCTCTGGCGTCACGCCGAAGCCGAAGACTTTGCCGCCACGGATCTCGCCCGCGCGCTCACCACGCGCGGCCGCAAGCAGGCGCAAAACGTCGCGAAGTGGCTGCGCACGCGTTTGCCCGACGATGCTGTGATCCTCGCCAGTCCCGCCGTGCGCACCATCCAGACCGCGGAAACGCTGAGCGACCAATACCGCGTCGTGCGCGAACTCGCGCCGAACGCCAGCGCGAACGACGTGCTCACCGCGGCCGGCTGGCCGAAGGGCATCGCCGAAACGGTGGTGATCGTGGGTCATCAACCGACGCTCGGGCACGTCGCCGCGAAGCTGCTCGCCCATAGCGATGCGAGCTGGCCGGTCAAGAAGGCCGGCCTCTGGTGGATCGCGAGCCGCGAGCGCCATGGCGACGACGAGGCCGTGCTGCTCGCGGCCATGACGCCCGATCTGGTCTGATCCGACTTCACGGGTCGCGCGCACACAACATCTCGCGCGCGAGCGGTATGCCGCTCGCCTACGCGACTGCCCGAGATTACAAGGAGCGCGCGCGGAGCTTACGGGCAGTCATCCAATCGTCATGGCTTTGCCATGCGAGCGTCACGGCGCGTTACTACATTGGCGAAAAAAGACTCCCCCTTTTTCGACCAGGACGCCCCAATGCGAGAACTGCCGACGCCTACCCTGCCCCTCGCTTCGATCTTCGAATCGCGTCGCCTGCCCCGCGCCGAAGAAACGGTCACCGCGCAACATCGGCTGCGAGTCACGTGGGCTCGCACCGACGAAGAGCTTCGCGAGGCGCAGCGTCTGCGTTACCGTGTGTTCGCCGACGAAATGGGCGCGCGTCTCACGGGCCCCGCGGGCCTCGACGTGGATTCGTTCGATTCGTACTGCGATCACCTGCTCGTGCGCGATCTCGACACGCTCAAGGTGGTCGGCACATACCGCGCGTTGCCGCCGCATCAGGCCGCGCGCATCGGCCGCCTGTATGCGGAAAGCGAATTCGACGTGTCGCGCCTCACGCACCTGCGCGCGAAGATGGTCGAGGTGGGCCGCTCGTGCGTGCACCCCGACTACCGCAGCGGCTCGGTCATCATGTCGCTGTGGGCCGGCCTCGCGGCCTACATGAAGCACAACGGCTACGAAACGATGCTCGGCTGCGCGAGCGTCGCGATGGTCGACGGCGGACACTACGCGGCGAATCTGTACTGCTCGCTGCGCGACAGCGCGCTCACGGCGCCGGAATATCGCGCGTTTGCGCACACGCCGCTGCCCGTCGACGAATTGCAAACGGGCGCCGACGTCGCGCCGCCGCCACTCGTCAAAGGCTATCTGCGTCTTGGCGCGAAGATTTGCGGCGCGCCGGCATGGGACCCCGACTTCAATACGGCCGACTTCCTGACGCTGTTCCGCCTCTCGGACATCAACGCACGCTACGCGCGCCACTTCCTTGGCGACGCATTGCCGCGCTGATCCCGCTCCTGATCAGCTTCTGATCCGCTTTCGCGCGGCAACGCCGAAATGAAAAAAGCCCGGAAAAAACCGGGCTTTTTTTCATGCGACAGCGTCACTCTTCCGTATAAACCACTCGATACGGAATGCCAACTTTTTCCCACTCCGCCGCTTCCTGAATCAGGCTGTAGTCGGTGAGCGGATTGTTGGCGACCCACTCGCTGGGCAAACGCACCTCGTAGCCGCCGTTAGCCTGCGCGACGAGAATGCCGGGCAGACCGACATCCGCGCGACGTCGGCACAACAGCGCGGCGAGCCGCAGACAGAACAGCAACGGCCATTCCACCTCGCGCGTTTGCGACAGTTTGCCGAGCTTGCCCGCATGACCGAGCACCAGCGCCGCGAGGCGCGCCTGGTCGGTGCGCGAAAAGCCCGGCATGTCCGCATTGCTCGCGATATACGCCGAATGCTTGTGATACGCGCTGTGCGAGATCGACAAACCGATTTCATGCAGCGCGGCCGCCCAGCCGAGAAACATGCGATTCTCCACGCGACGCTCTTCGTCGGGCTCGACGAACTGATCGTAAAAGCGCACCGCAAGTTCGCCGATGCGCCCCGCCTGCGCGCGATCCACGCCATAGCGGCGCATGAAGCCTTCCACCGTGACCGTGCGCATGTCTTCGTGCTGCGAACGGCCGAGCAGATCGTAGAGCACGCCAAGTCGCAACGCGCCGTCTGTCGTGTCAACGTAATCGACGCCCAGTTCGTCGAACACCGCGATCATGATCGACAGCCCGCCCGCGAGCACCGGAATCCGGTCGGCCTTCAACGCGACGAGCTTCAGCCGATTGACGTTCTCCGCCTTGATCAGCGCGCGCTTCAGGCGCTCCAGTCCGCCGCGCGAAATGCCGTGCGTGATGCCGGCATCGTTGAAGCCGTTGGCCTCGACCAGTTCGGCGAGCGCGCGCGCCGTGCCCGACGAACCAATGGCCTGCTCCCAGCCCGTCTTCTTGTATTCGGCGGAAATGATCTGGATTTCGCGGCCCGCGGCGAGTTCGGCCTGACGCATCGTGTATTCGTCGACGTTGCCCGCCGGGAAAAATGCGCGGCTATGGCTCACGCAGCCGATGTACAGGCTCTCCATCTTGATCGGCGTGTAATGCGAACCAATGATGAATTCCGTCGAGCCGCCGCCGATGTCCACCACGAGCCGTTTGCCCGGACTCGCGGGCACGGAGTGTGCTGCGCCCGCGTAAATGAGGCGCGCTTCTTCGCGCCCGGCAATCACTTCAATGGGAAAACCGAGCGCCGCCTGCGCCTCGCCGAGAAACTCGCCGGCATTCTTCGCGATGCGCAACGTATTGGTTGCGACCGCGCGAACGTGATCGGGATGAAAATCGCGCAGCCGCTCGCCGAAGCGCTTCAGCGCGTCCCAGCCGCGCACTTGCGACGCGCGGTCGAGCATCTTGTCGCGCGACAGACCCGCGGCAAGACGCACCGGCTCACGCAATGCGTCGACCTGATAAATCTGGCTGCCCGCGTCGGTTTCCTCGACCCGGCCGACGATCAGCCGGAAGCTGTTCGAACCGAGATCGACGGCAGCGAGGAGTTGTGGGGTATTGACCATCGGGTGTGCGGACTCCATGCGCGCAAGCGCGGCGGCGGTGGATATGAGCAAGGTCTCACTTCCGCCCGACGCCCGAGGCGCCTTGCGGCCGGCCGCGCTGTTCAAAGACGCCATTCTAAGCGTACCGGAGCTCACGATGTCACCTCGCGGGGATGGGGGCGCCTCATGCTCCCATACCACTGCGTCATATTGACGACAGACGAGGATTCCAGCGTAGAATCAAAAAACTGAGAATGTCATAACAACGTCATCATACTGTGAGAATTTCCGAGCGTCTTTCCGCCTCCCAATCCGACATTCCTTTCTCGCTGCCGATGTCCATCCGCTACCCCTTATTGAATCGCGAGCTGGGCATTCTGGGTTTCAACGAGCGTGTGCTGGCGCAAGCCGCCGATCCCGCCGTTCCTCTGCTTGAGCGCCTGCGCTTCATCTGCATCACCAGTAGCAATCTCGACGAGTTCTTCGAAGTCCGCATGGCCGGACTGCAGGAACAGATGCGCGACAACCCCGGCGCGCTGTCGCCCGACGGCATGTCGTTGCAGCATGTGTACGACCTCGTGGTCGAACGCGCGCAGAGGCTCGTGCACCGGCAGTACACGATGCTGCACGACACCGTGCTCACGGCGCTCGAAGCGGAAGGCATCTATTTTCACGGCACGGAAGCGTGGAGCGAAGCGCAGACCGAATGGGCGCGCAACTACTTCTTCGACGAACTGCTGCCCGTGCTCACGCCAATCGGCCTCGACCCGGCGCATCCGTTTCCGCGCGTGCTCAACAAGAGCCTGAACTTCGTCGTCGAACTGGAAGGCAAGGACGCGTTCGGCCGTCAGGCGATGATGGGCATCGTGCAAGCGCCGCGCGCGTTGCCGCGGCTCGTGCGCATGCCGCAGGAACTGTCGGGCTATCCGCATGGTTTCGTGCTGCTGAGTTCGCTGTTGCAGCGCTTTGTCGGCGAGCTGTTTCCCAATCTCGTGGTGCGCAGTTGCAATCAGTTTCGCATCACACGCAATAGCGAACTCTTCGTCGACGAAGACGAAATCACCAATTTGCGCGTCGCGCTGCAAGGCGAATTGCCGGCGCGGCATCTGGGCAATGCGGTGCGCCTGGAAGTGTCGGCGGAAACGCCCGCGCATGTCGTGCGCCGCCTGCTCGACGAGAGCGGCCTCACGGACAAGGACTGCTATTACGCAAACGGTCCCGTCAATCTCGTGCGTCTGATGCAATTGCCGGAGATGGTGGATCGGCCCGATCTGAAGTTCGTGCCGCACATTCCCGCGATTCCGACATCCATCGCCAACAGCGCGAGCATGTTCGATGTGATCGATCAGGGCGACGTGCTGCTGCATCATCCGTACGAAAGTTTTCAGCCGGTTCTCGAACTGCTGTTGCAGGCGGCCAAAGATCCGAACGTGGTCGCGATCAAGCAGACCATCTATCGCACCGGCACCGACTCGCCATTGATGGACGCGCTCATGCAAGCCGCGCGCAACGGCAAGGAAGTCACGGTGGTGGTCGAGCTGCTCGCCCGCTTCGACGAAGAGACGAACATCAACTGGGCGTCGCAGCTCGAAGCGGTCGGCGCGCACGTCGTGTACGGCGTGGTCGGCCACAAGTGCCACGCGAAGATGATGCTGATCGTGCGACGCGCCACGGTCGGCGGCAAGACGACGCTCAAGCGCTATGTGCATCTGGGCACCGGCAACTACCATCCGCGCACGGCGCGTCTTTACACCGACTTCGGCTTGATGACCGCGGATCAGAAGATCTGCGAAGACGTGCATCACGTGTTTCAGCAGCTCACCGGCATCGGCGGCGAGCTGAAGCTGCACGAGTTGTGGCAGTCGCCTTTCACGCTGCATCCGAAACTGGTCGACGCGATTCGCGCCGAAGCCGAGCACGCGCGCGCGGGCAAGAAGGCGCGCATCGTCGCGAAGATGAACGCGCTGCTCGAACCCACGGTGATCGCGGAGTTGTACGAGGCGTCGCAAGCCGGCGTGAAGATCGACCTGATCGTGCGCGGCGTGTGTTCGTTGCAGCCGGGCGTGCCGGGTCTGTCGGAGAACATCACGGTGCGCTCGATTGTCGGGCGCTTTCTCGAACATCATCGCATTTACTATTTCTACGACGACGGCCGCGAACAGGTGTATCTGTCGAGCGCGGACTGGATGGATCGCAACTTCTTCCGCCGCGTGGAAGTCGCGTTTCCCGTCAACAATCGGCGCCTGAAGCGGCGCGTGATCGCGGAGGGACTGTCGGCCTTCCTCGGCGACAATCAGTCCGCGTGGCTCATGCAAAGCGACGGCCATTATCGTCGCCGGCGGCCGGGGAAATCGTCGCGCAATGCGCAGATGAGTTTGTTGGCGAAGTTTTGTTCGTGACGTCGCGCAAATAAAAAAGCCCGCTTTTTTAGCGGGCTTTTTTACACCACACAACACCACACCAGGGCTGACCTCGCAGCGTCCCTCACACATTCGCCGGCTGCCGCCGCGCGGTGCGATCCAACGGAAACGTCACCGAAAAAGTGCTGCCGCGCCCTTCTTCGCTTTTCACTTCGAGTAGCGCGTCGTGCCGTTGCAGCACATGCTTGACGATGGCGAGTCCGAGCCCGGTGCCGCCGGTATCGCGCGAGCGGCTGCGATCGACGCGATAGAAGCGCTCCGTGAGCCTCGGGATGTCGGCGGCCGGAATGCCCAGGCCGCTGTCCGTCACGGAAAACACAGCGACGCCGCCTTGCGCCTGCCAGTTCACCTTGATCGTGCCGCCGTCGGGCGTATAGCGAATCGCGTTGGTCACGAGGTTGCCGAACGCGCTCAGAATTTCAGTTTCGACGCCCGTCACGGTCAGCTCTTCATCGGCGTCGAAGGTCAGCCGATGATGATCGCTCGACAGACTTTCCGCGTCGTCACGCAGATGCCGCAACACGGCGCGCATATCGATCATGTGATCGCTCGGCGGTTTGTTGTCGCCTTCGAGTTTGGCGAGCACGAGCAGATCGTTCACGATATGGCGCATGCGCGACGCCTGCTGCTCCATCAACTCAAGATAACGCGCGCGCTCCGCTTCGCCCAGCGGCAGCTCGCGCATCGTCTCGAGAAAACCCGACAGCACGGTCAGCGGCGTCTTCAGTTCATGCGACACATTCGCGACAAAGTCGCGCCGCATCGCGTCGGTACGCTCCAGCTCGGTAATGTCTTGCGAGAGCACCAGCTTGCGGTTCTCGCCGTAAGGAAACACCTGCACCGAGAGCACGTTCTGCCGCTTCGTGCCCATGCCGCGCATGATCAGCATTTCTTCGTAGTGGTGCGAGTTCAGGTAACGCACGAAATCCGGCTGACGCACCAGATGCGTAATGTGTTGACGCAAATCGCGCTTGGCATCGAGACCGAAATGCACTTCGGAGATGGCGTTGCACCACTCGATCTGATCGTGGTCGTCGAGCATCGCGACGCCGTTCGGCGAAGCCTGAATGGCCTGAATGAAGCGCGAATGCTGTTGCTCGACCTGACGCACCTGCGCATGCCAGCGCTTTGCCAGCTTGTGCAGACGGTAATAGATTTCGCCCCAGATGCCGGGGGCGCTCGGCACTTCGCCGTACACCGGCGCGTCGAGCAGACGCCACAACCGCTCTTTATGAAACGTGCCGAAAAAGTTCTGCACGAGCAGCAAGACGACCGCGAGGATCAATGCTGCCTTCAGGTTCACGAATGCGCCGACCACCACGCACAGTATGGCGAGCAGCACGATCGCAACGACGGAGCGCGCCCAGATGATGTTCATGGTCTAAACGATCGAAGAAAACGGCGTGCGCGCCCCCCGCCAGGGTCAAGCGCTCTTGGCGAGGCGATAGCCGCTGCCGCGGACCGTCTCGATCATAGCATCGCAGCCGGCCGGCTTGAGCGCCGCGCGCAGCCGCTTGATGTGCACGTCGACGGTGCGCTCTTCGACAAATACGTGATCGCCCCACACCTGATCGAGCAGTTGCGTACGGCTGTGCACGCGCTCGGGGTGCGTCATGAAAAAGTGCAGCAGACGGAACTCCGTCGGGCCGAGATCGAGCTTGATCTCGCTGCCCTCGGCGTGCGCCGCGACGCGATGCGTTGCCGGATCGAGCTTCAGACCGTTGATCGCGACCACGTCCTCGGTGAGCTGCGGCGCGCGGCGGCGCAGCACCGCCTTGATGCGCGCCATCAGTTCCTTCGGCGAAAACGGCTTGGTGACGTAGTCGTCCGCGCCGATTTCAAGGCCGAGCACCTTGTCCTGCTCGTCGCCACGCGCCGTCAGCATGATGATCGGAATGTGCTTCGTGCGCTCGTTGTTGCGCAGGTCGCGCGCGAACGCAATGCCCGACTTGCCCGGCAGCATCCAGTCGAGCAGGACGAGGTCGGGCAATACGTCGCTGATCAGGTTCTGCGCCTGCTCCGCGTTGTACGCGCGAATCGGGCAGTGTCCGGCATGTTGAAGATTGACCGAAATCAGTTCGGAAATAGCGGGCTCATCTTCAATGACGAGAATGCTGCTGGGCATCGGCACCTCTGGTCCTTATCTCTGGATTAACTGAGCGCTTCGCGCTCGAGCGCGTCGCGCGACTTGTGCCGCACGTCCGTGCCCTTCACGATGTAGATGATGAATTCGGCGATGTTCTTCGCATGGTCGCCGATTCGCTCGATCGCCTTCGCGATGAACAGAAAGTCGAGGCCGACCGAAATGGAGCGTGGATCTTCGGTCATGTACGAAATCAGCTTGCGCACGAACGCACGGAATTCCTCGTCGATCGCCTTGTCGTCGCGCACGATCTGCGCGGCGGCCACCGTGTCGAGACGCGCGAACGCGTCGAGCGCGCGGCGCAGAATCGACACCGCCATCTCGCCCGACAGCTTGATCTCGGCGATATTGATGGTGCGCGACGCGCCGTCTTCCATCAGACGCTTGGTGCGCTTGGCGATTTTTTCGGCTTCGTCGCCGGCGCGTTCGAGATTCGTGATGGTCTTCGAAATCGCGATCAAAAGGCGCAAATCGCGCGCGGCCGGCTGACGGCGCGCGATGATGTTGCTGCACTCTTCGTCGATGTCGACTTCCATCTTGTTCAGGCGATCTTCCGCGGCGATCACCTGTTCGGCGACGTCGAGATCGAACTCGTTGAGCGCCTGCATGGCTTTGACGATCTGCGATTCGACGAGGCCGCCCATTTCGAGCACCTTCGAGGAAACCAGATTCAGGTCGGCGTCGAACTGACTGGACAGGTGTTTATCGGTCATGTCGTACTCCGTTGTATTTGCCCGGCGAAATTAGCCGAAGCGGCCGGTAATGTAGTCTTCGGTTTCCTTGCGGACCGGCTTGATGAAGATCTTTTCGGTGTCGCCGAATTCGATCAATTCGCCAAGGTACATATAGGCAGTGTAGTCCGAACAGCGGGCCGCCTGCTGCATGTTGTGCGTGACGATCACCACCGTGTAATCGCTCTTCAGTTCGGCGATCAGTTCTTCGATGCGGCCCGTCGAAATCGGGTCCAGTGCCGAGCACGGCTCGTCGAGCAGCAGCACTTCCGGACGGATCGCGATGCCACGCGCAATGCACAAACGCTGCTGCTGGCCACCCGACAAACCGTAGCCGCTCTGGCCGAGCTTGTCCTTCACTTCGTTCCACAGCGCGGCCTTGGTGAGCGCCCATTCGACGCGGTCGTCCATTTCCGAACGCGGCAGCGATTCGAACATCTTCACGCCGAACGCGATGTTGTCGTAGATCGACATCGGGAACGGCGTCGGCTTCTGGAACACCATGCCGATCCGCGCGCGCAGGAGCGAGATATCGCGCTTGGACGTCAGCAGGTTTTCGCCGTCCATCAGGATTTCGCCTTCGGCGCGCTGCTCCGGATAGAGCGCGAACATCTTGTTGAACGTGCGCAGCAAGGTGGACTTGCCGCAGCCCGACGGGCCGATGAACGCGGTCACCTTGCCTTCGGGAATCCGCAGGTTGATGTTCTTCAGCGCGTGATACTTGCCGTAGAAGAAGTTCAGGTCGTTGACCTCGATCTTCGGACGCGACGGCGACGAGTCCTGGCCGTTCTGCGCGGGGTCGGAGCCGGCGGGCGCAGTGGAACGCGAGATCGGATTGAGTTGAGTTTCTGCCATATTCATCGGATTACACTCCGCCCTTACTTGTTCGAGAAGATCGTGCGCGCGAGGATGTTCAATCCCAGCACCGCGAGCGTGATCAGGAAGACGCCGGCCCACGCGAGCGATTGCCATTGCGCGAACGGGCTCATCGCAAACTTGTAGATTGTGACCGGCAGATTCGCGACCGGCTGGCCGAGATCCGCCGAGAAAAACTGATTCGACAACGCCGTGAAAAGCAGCGGCGCGGTTTCGCCGGCAATGCGCGCGACGGCGAGCAGAACGCCCGTGACAATGCCGGCCACCGACGCCTTCAGCGTGATCGAGAGCACCATCTTCCACTTCGGCGTGCCGAGTGCGAAGGCCGCTTCACGCAGCGCGTTCGGCACGAGTTTCAGCATGTTTTCAGTGGTGCGGATCACGATCGGAATCTGCAGCAGCGCGAGCGCGAACACGCCGGCCCAGCCGCTGAAGTGCCCCATCTTCGCAACCACGAGCGCATACACGAAAAGACCGACGACGATCGACGGCGCCGACAACAGAATGTCGTTGATGAAGCGCGTGACGCTCGCCAGCCAACGCTTCTGGCCGTATTCGGCGAGATAGACGCCGGCCAGAATGCCGATCGGCGTGCCCACGAAGGTTGCGATCGCGACCAGCAGCAGGCTGCCGACAATCGCGTTGGCGAGACCGCCGCCATCGGTGTTCGGCGGCGGCGTGGACTGCGTGAACAGATCGACCGACAAACCGCCGATGCCGAGCCGCAGCGTCGTGTACAGAATCCAGATCAGCCACAGCAGACCGAATGCCATGGCCGCGAGCGACAGCGTCAACGCGATCGCGTTCTGCATGCGGCGGCGTCCTTGCAGACGCACGCGCATTTTTTCGAGCGCCGCGGCGTCGTGGGAGCCCGGCATGTTCAAGGTGGGCTGGCTCATTTCGCGCCCTCCCCTTTCTCCAGACGAAGCAGCATGATCTTCGAAATCGCCAGCACGATGAACGTAATCACAAAGAGGATGAGGCCGAGTTCCATTAGCGCCGACGTGTGCAAGCCCGGGTCCGCTTCCGCGAATTCGTTGGCGAGCGCCGACGTGATGCTGTTGCCCGGCGAAAAGAGCGACACGTTATCGAGCAGATTCGTATTGCCGATCACGAAGGTCACGGCCATCGTCTCGCCGAGCGCGCGGCCGAGGCCGAGCATCACACCGCCGATCACACCGCTCTTCGTAAAGGGCAGCACGATCTTCCACATCACTTCCCACGTCGTGCAGCCGATGCCGTAGGCCGACTCTTTCAGCAGCACCGGCGTGACTTCGAACACGTCGCGCATCACCGAGGCGATGTACGGAATGATCATGATCGCGAGAATCACGCCCGCGCACAGAATGCCGATGCCGATAGGCGCGCCCTGAAACAGCGCGCCGACCACCGGAATGCCGCCGAGCACCGCGCCGAGCGGCTTCTCGAACCACGTCGCGAAGATGGGCGCGAACACGAGCAGACCCCACATGCCGTAGACAATCGACGGGATCGCGGCGAGCAGCTCGATCGCGATGCCGAGCGGCCGGCGCAGCCATGCGGGCGAAAGTTCGGTAAGAAAAAGCGCGATGCCGAAGCTGACGGGCACCGCGATGATGAGTGCAATGATCGATGTGGCGATCGTGCCGTAGATCGGCACCAGCGCGCCGAACTGCTTGCTCGGCGGATCCCACTCGGAAGTCCACAGGAAGCTCAAGCCGAATTGCTTGATCGACGGCATGGAAGCGATGATAAGCGAGACGATGATCCCGCCGAGCAGCAACAACGTGATGATGGCGGCGAGGCGCGCGAGGCCGCCGAAGATCACGTCGCCGGCGCGGCTGGGCGCCTTCTGCTGCGACGCGCCGCCGGGTGGTGTCGCCCCCGGAACGCCTGACGCGAGTTCGATGTCGGACATAGAGCCTGATGGACCTTTTCCAGTTGCCGGACGACATATGTCGCGCGGCGGGTGATGCATGAATGCGGTGATGCGTGTTCAGTACGGTCAAAGCCATTGGCCGTCCTCACCTGAGGACGGCCAATGTATTACGTGAAGCCGTTGCCCGTGATTACGGGAGCCATGCTTACTCGGCGATCGCCTTGCCCGAAGCGTCCTTCACCTTCGACTTCCACTGCGTGCGGATTTCGGCGGTCACCGAATCCGGCAGCGAGATGTAGTCCAGGTCGTTCGCGGCTTGCGTGCCGTTCTTGAACGCCCAGTCGAAGAACTTCAGCGTTTCGGTGCCTTGCGGCGCCTTGTCCTGCGTCGTGTGCAGCAGCACGAACGTCGCGCCGACGATCGGCCATGCGTTCTTGCCCGGCTCGTTCGTCAGGATCTGGTAGAACGACTTCGACCAGTCCGCGCCCGCTGCCGCTGCCTTGAACGTTTCCGTCTTCGGCTCGACCACTGCGCCCGTCGAGTTCTTCAGCGCCACGTACGTCATGTGGTTCTGCTTCGCGTACGCCCATTCCACATAACCGATTGCGCCCGGCAGACGCTGCACGAAAGCGGCGACGCCGTCGTTGCCCTTGCCGCCCGTACCCGTCGGCCAGTTGACGGTCGAACCTTCACCGACCTTCGACTTCCAGTCGGGGCTGACCTTCGACAGATAGTTCGTCCAGATGAACGTCGTGCCCGAACCGTCGGCGCGGCGAACCACGGCGATGTCGGTGTCCGGCAGCTTGATCTTCGGGTTCAACGCGACGATTGCCGGATCATTCCACTTCTTGATCTTGCCCAGATAGATTTCGCCGAGCACTTCGCCCGACAGCGTCAGTTCACCAGCCTTCACGCCCGGCACGTTGATCGCGGGAACCACGCCGCCAACCACCGTCGGGAATTGGAACAGACCTTCCTTGGCGAGTTCGTCGTCCTTCAGCGGAGCGTCCGAACCGGCGAAGTCGACCGTCTTCGCGACGATCTGCTTGATACCGCCCGACGAACCGATACCCTGATAGTTCACCTTGCCGCCGCCGGACTTCTGATATGCGTCGGCCCATTTCGTGTAGATCGGTGCTGCGAAGGTGCTGCCCGCGCCGGTGATGTCTGCGGCTTGTGCTGCGATCGCGAAGAACGCGCCAGCGACGCCAGCGAACACGGTTTGCATCAATTTCATGAGACCTCCAAAGGTGTGAGCGGTGTGAGCCTGTAACACGAACACCGCGAAGCTTAGGGTCTATTTGTGACAGTAACGTGACTGCCCGTGAAACGTATGTGACAGTGCGTTTACTAACGTGAAAGGCGTTTCGGCGGATAAATCGGCGGTCGCGCGACGTTTTCAGCAATTCCTGTACAGATTAGATGAAAAATAGGGGGCGCGAACGTTTGCGCTCGATGCGCGACGCTGCCGGGCTGCGGGTTGCGAGTGGCTTGGACAATGAGGCTCGCGTGGGAGCTTGCGTGTGTAGGGACGCGAGGATTTGATACGGGGATTTGATACGAGGCGTGATGCAATACGCATCCGGCTGGTTTGGAGCGCCGTCAGCGGCCTGCGGACGGCCGACAACGGGACGATGGCGGAACCACTATAGTGCGCCCCGCCGTCGGTTGTAAAAGCCTGCTTAAGCCGTTGCCTGCGTCACGGCTGCCGCGATCGATTCCGCATGACAAAGCGCGTCGTCGGCATGTTCCGCCTCCACCATCACGCGCAGCACCGGTTCGGTGCCGGACGCGCGAATCAGCACGCGCCCGCGGCCATGCAGTGCATCTTCGGCATGGCTGATGGCGCGCCGGATCGTATCGCTGTTTTTCCAGTCGGCGTTTGGCTTCATCCGCACATTGATCAGCTTCTGCGGGAACAGCGTGACGCCGTCGAGCAGTTCCTCCAGTGTCTTGTCGCTGCGCTTCATTGCGGCGAGCACGAGCAACGCCGAGACGATGCCGTCGCCCGTCGAATGACGGTCGAGCGACAGAATGTGGCCAGAGCCCTCTGCGCCGAGCTGCCAGCCGTGCTCGCGCAACTGTTCGAGCACGTAGCGGTCGCCCACGGCCGCGCGGACAAATTTGACGCCCGCCGCCTGCAACGCGACCTCGACGGCCATGTTGGTCATCAACGTGCCGACCGCGCCTTCGACGTTGCCGTCCGTCGCGATCCGGTCTTTGACCAGCACGTAGAGCAATTCGTCGCCGTTATAGAGACGCCCCGCCGCGTCGACGACCTGCAGACGGTCGGCGTCGCCGTCGAGCGCAATGCCGAGATCGGCGTGGTTTGCCCGCACCGCGCGCACCAGCGCATCGGGCGCGGTCGCGCCGACACCGTCGTTGATATTGAAGCCGTTCGGCGCGACGCCGATCGGAATGACCTCCGCGCCCAGTTCGTGGAAAACGTGCGGCGCCACGTCATAGGCGGCGCCATGCGCGCAATCGACCACCAGCTTGAGGCCACGCAGATCGAACGTTGCCGGGAACGTACTCTTGCAGAACTCGATGTAGCGGCCGGCCGCGTCGTCGAGACGTCGCGCCTTGCCGAGCTGCTCCGACGCCGCGCAGGCCAGCGGCAGCTCCAGTTGCTCCTCGATCTGCGATTCGACCTCGTCGGGCAGCTTGTTGCCGTCGGCGGAAAAAAATTTGATGCCGTTGTCGTAATACGGGTTGTGCGATGCGCTGATGACCACGCCCGCGGCCAGCCGCAACGCGCGAGTCAGATAGGCAATGCCGGGCGTGGGCATCGGGCCGGCCAGCATCACGTCGACACCGGCGGCCGAAAAGCCCGATTCGAGCGCGGCCTCGAGCATGTAGCCCGACACCCGCGTGTCCTTGCCGATCAGCACCGTGGGCCGCGTGCCAGTGCGCGCCCAGCGGTCCGCGCCGGCCAGCACCTTGCCCGCTGCGTAGCCGAGCCGCAATACAAATTCCGGCGTGATCGGACCTTCGCCGACCTTGCCCCGAATACCGTCCGTGCCGAAATAACGACGTGCCATGCTTTACATCCCTCCGTTGCTTTGGGTTCAGCCGCGCGCGACGGCGTGATTCGCCGCGTCGCGCAAGGCTGCCCAGACTTTCAGTGCGTCTACTGTTTGCGCGACGTCGTGCACGCGCAAAATCGCGGCGCCGCGCTCCGCCGCGCACACCGCCGCGGCAATGCTGCCGGCGACCCGCTCCGGCGCCGCCCGCCCGGTCACGGCGCCGATCATCGACTTGCGCGACATGCCCGCGAGAATCGGAAAAGGCGGCTCGGCGCGCGGCGCCGTGTCCGGCAGATGTGCGAGCAATGCGTAGTTATGCTCGACCACCGCCTTGCCAAAACCGAAACCGGGGTCGACGCTGATTCGACCACGCGCCACGCCCGCCTGTCTGAGCGCCGACACACGGTCTTCGAGAAACTGCCGGACTTCGCTCACGACGTCGCTATAGGCCGGCTCGCCGAGCTGCATGGTCTGCGGCTCGCCCAGCATGTGCATCACGCATAGGCCGCAGTCGCTTTCGCGCACCGCATCGACGGCGCCAGGCAGGCGGAAGCCCCAGATATCGTTGATCAGATCGGCGCCTGCAGCGAGTACGTGCCGCATGACTTCCGGCTTGTAGGTATCGACGGAAAGCGGCACGTTCGCGCCGCGCAGTTGTTCGACGAGTGGGATCACGCGATCGAGCTCCTCGTCGAGCGGTACCGGCGGAGCGCCGGGGCGCGTCGATTCGCCGCCGATGTCGATCAGGTCCGCGCCTTCGAGCATCATGCGTTCGGCCTGGCGCAACGCGTCGCCACGCATCGCGTACCGGCCGCCATCGGAAAAAGAATCAGGCGTGACGTTCAGGATGCCCATGACCAATGGGCGTTCGAAAGTCAGCTTGAACCGGCCACACTGCAACGGCTCGGGGATAGGGGGAAACGGAAAAGCGACTGTGGGCACGTAGCGTTACATCACATAAGACGGATAAATGCAAAACGGGCCGGTGTGAAAACACACCGGCCCGCACTTTCTACTGATAGCCGATCAGGCCGGCGCAGTGGCGCTACCCGGCTTGACTTCGGTGCCGGGGCTGCCGCCCGACGAGGCGTCGCTCGCCGACGGCGGCGAACTCTTCGGCGAGCGCGGCGGACGGCCTGCCATGATGTCGTTGATCTGATCGGAGTCGATCGTTTCCCACTCCATCAGTGCGGCGGTCATGGCTTCGACCTTGTCGCGGTTCTCGCCCAGCAAACGCTTTGCGAGGGTGTACTGCTCGTCCAGCACGCGACGGATTTCCGCGTCGACCTTTTGCTGCGTCGCTTCCGAAATGGTGCGCGTGAAACCGCGACCAAACGGCGTGGCGTCGTTTTCGTCGTCCACGTAGACCATCGGTCCCAACGCGTCCGTCATGCCGAAGCGCGCCACCATGGCACGCGCGGTTTGGGTGGCCTTGTTGAAGTCGTCCGAGGCGCCGGTGCTGATCAGGTTAAGGAACAGCTCTTCCGCGACGCGGCCGCCGAACAGGATGGCAAGGCGATCCAGCAAATAGTCTTTCGAATATGTTTCGTTGTCGTGCTCCGGCAATTGCCACGTGACGCCCAGCGCACGGCCACGCGGAATGATCGTGACCTTGTGAACCGGATCGGCCTTCGGCAGCAGCTTAGCGATGACCGCATGGCCCGACTCGTGGTAAGCCGTGGCGCGCTTCGATTCCTCGCGAATCACCGCCGACTTGCGCTCCGGACCCATGAAGATCTTGTCCTTCGCGTCTTCGAAGTCCGTCATTTCGACGATGCGCTTGCCACGGCGCGCCGCGAACAATGCCGCTTCGTTCACGAGATTCGCCAGATCGGCGCCCGAGAAGCCGGGCGTGCCGCGCGCGATGACCGCTGCGTCGACGTCGTTCGAAATCGGCACCTTGCGCAGGTGAACCTTCATGATGTGTTCGCGACCGCGGATGTCCGGCAGACCGACATACACCTGGCGATCGAAACGGCCCGGACGCAGCAGCGCCTTGTCGAGCACGTCGGAACGGTTGGTCGCGGCGATCACGATCACGCCCGAGTTCGCCTCGAAGCCGTCCATTTCGACGAGCATCTGGTTCAGCGTCTGTTCGCGCTCGTCGTTACCGCCGCCCATGCCGGCGCCGCGATGACGGCCGACCGCGTCGATTTCGTCGATGAACACGATGCACGGCGCGTGCTTCTTCGCCTGCTCGAACATGTCACGCACGCGAGCCGCGCCGACACCGACGAACATTTCGACGAAGTCCGAACCCGAGATGCTGAAGAACGGCACTTTCGCTTCGCCGGCGATGGCGCGCGCAAGCAACGTCTTACCGGTTCCCGGCGGGCCGACGAGCAGCACGCCACGTGGAATACGGCCACCCAGTTTCTGAAACTTCTGCGGATCGCGCAGGAAATCGACCAGTTCGGAAACTTCTTCCTTCGCTTCGTCGCAACCGGCGACGTCGGTGAAATTGATTGCGTTGTTGTTTTCGTCGATCAGACGCGCGCGCGATTTGCCGAACGAGAAGGCTCCGCCTTTCCCGCCTCCCTGCATCTGCCGCATCATGTAGAACCAGAACCCGATGATCAGGATCGTCGGCCCGAGGTAATACAGCGCGGACACCAGCGCATTCGGTTCGTCATCGGCCTTGCCGCTCACCTGCACGCCATACTTCATCAGGTCGCCGACCATCCAGATGTCGCCGGGCGACACGATCTGGTACTTCTGGCCGTCTGCTGGAGTGACCGTGAGGTTCCGCCCCTGGACAATGACGTTCTTGACTTTGCCGTTCTTCGCGTCGTCCATGAACTGCGAATACGAAACGCCTTCCTGGACACGGGGCTTGTCGAACTGCTTGAACACCGTAAATAGCACCAGTGCGATAACCAGCCACACTGCTGCCTTCGAAAACATATTGTTGTTCAAAGCACCACTCCTTCACTTAGACGGGCGCCTACATTTGCCTTGCGGCACCACGAAAGCATTCTAATCCAGTCCGCAGACCCCTGCCATAAGGTTTCGCTACCACAGAAATAGCATAGCGGGGGCCTACGCGGGTCGCCCTACGCGGGCCGCTTCAGATGCCTACCCAAAATAAACGTTTCCGACGACTTGTCCCGCGAAGCTTTGGGCTTGCGGGCAGCCACCACCTTGAACTGGCGCTTGAACTTTTCGACAATCTGGCTGTAACCACTGCCGTGAAAGCATTTGACTAAAAGGGCTCCATGCGGTTTCAGGTGATTTTGCGAGAACTCCAACGCGAGATCGCACAGATGCTCGATTCGCGCGGCGTCCGCCACCGCCACTCCCGACAGGTTGGGCGCCATATCCGAAATTACAAGATCAACCTGGCGCTCTCCCACTAATTCTTCCAGTTGACCGAGCACGGAGTCTTCGCGAAAGTCGCCCTGAATGAAGTGGACGTCGGCGACGGGCTCCATTGGCAGCACGTCGAGCGCGATGATCGTGCCGTCGATTCCGCCCTCGCGCTCCGCGTCGCGCTGCGCGCCCTTCGCGAGCTTGTTGCGCGCGTACTGGCTCCAGCTGCCCGGCGTGGAGCCGAGATCGACAATGACCTGACCCGGCCGGATCAGCTTGTCCTGCTCGTCGATTTCCTTCAGCTTGTAGGCAGCGCGGGCGCGATAGCCCTCCCGCTGCGCCATTTTCACGTACGGATCGTTGATGTGGTCATGCAGCCACGCCGTGTTGAACTTGTTTTTTGCCATTAAACGTTGAACTCTTGCTGCGTCATGTCACGCTTTAGCGGATAATACGCGGTTAATTCGCGCGGCCACCGCCAAAACACGGCAGTTATCCGCGATTCTGTTGTCCTGACGCGCCGCCTGCCGCAGTGTCCCAATCGTGTTCCGCTCGACCCGTCGAAGACGGGATCGGGAACGCAGGTGCCGCCATTTTAGTCGAGTCTCCCACTTTCCATGCCCGCCCTCAAAGTCTCTTCCGACCAACGCGCCGAGTTGCGCTCCCAGGCACATGCGCTCAAACCGGTCGTGCTCGTCGGCGCCGAAGGCTTGACCGACGCCGTGCTCGCCGAGATCAAGGTTCACCTCGCCGCTCATCAGCTCATCAAGATCCGCGTGTTCGGCGACGAACGCGAAGAACGCATCGCCATTTACGAACAGATTTGCGACCAGTTGAACGCCGCACCGATCCAGCACATCGGCAAGCTGCTGGTGATCTGGAAGCCGGAAGCTGCCGCCCAGCCAGCAGCGAAGGGCAAACGCGGCGCGCTGCCGAGCGCCCGCGAAGCCGCCGTGGAAGCCAAGCCGGGCAAGGGCCGCGCGCCGCGCGTGGTCAAGGTCGTGAAGCCCAGCGAAGTCCCCATGCGCAAGCCGAAGGCGAAGGACGTGCTGGTGCGCGGCAACGAGCGCGTCACGCAAGGCGGCAACATCAAGCGCGCAAAGAAGCGGCAAACCAGCGCAAAGCGTGCGCATCAGTCGAAGTAATCAGTCGAAGTAACAGGCGGATAAAAGGTGCGGCGAAGTCCGCACCTCGCATGACCGGCCTGACTTCAGGTCGGGCCGCCATCAGCGTTCAGCGCGCCATCTTCCCGGAAGCACCGCACGCGCCCTGCTGCGCGGAACCGGCTTCCGCGCCCGCCGGCAGTTTCCAGACCAGCGCAATGCCGAGCAGGCTTTCGATCAGGTAGAACACACTCGACACGCCATGCAGCATGCCAAAGCGCGCCGCATAAGCGGAATGGCCGATGTCGGTGCCGGCTTCGAGCGCGGCGACGCGCATCGCATTCATGAACGGCTGCAGCGCGAAGTAACCCACCAGCACGCAAATCAGCATGCCGGCGACCAGCCAGCGCAAACGACGATACGCGCCGCCACCGCGCCGGATCACCACATTGGCCAGACCGAGCAGCAAAATGCCGCACACGGCGCCAAGCACACCTTCGATGCGAAACAGTTGCGCGGCCACTGCGCCCGCCGTCGTACGGTCGAGCGAGGTGAACAGCACGGGCGCGACGGCATAGCCGATAGTCAACAGGCTACCGACCCACACAACCGTCAGCAGACGGAAAATTCGATGCGGCATCAAGGACACCGGAGCCGCCTTTTTAAACGTAGCTAACCGTGATGATTTCGTACTCGCGCACGCCGCTCGGCGCCTGCACCGACGCGACGTCGCCTTCCGACTTGCCGATCAGCGCACGCGCAATCGGCGAGCTGATGGAGATGAGACCGTGGTCGATATCCGCTTCGTCGTCGCCGACAATCTGATATTTGACAGACGCACCCGACTCCAGGTCTTCCAGCTCGACCGTCGCGCCGAACACCACGCGGCCGTCGGCCTCCACTTGCGACGGGTCGATCACCTGCGCGCCGGCCAGCTTCGATTCGATTTCGGCAATGCGGCCTTCGATAAAGCCCTGCTTTTCCTTCGCCGCGTCGTATTCCGCGTTTTCCGACAGATCGCCTTGGGCACGGGCTTCCGCGATCGAGTTGATCACGGCGGGACGCTCGACCGATTTGAGACGCTGCAATTCGTCGCGCAACATGTCTGCGCCACGCTTAGTCAATGGAATAGTGCTCATAAACAACTCTCGAGAAAACGCCGGGCCGCCCCAAGTTGGCTCCCTCTCGGGGGTCTGGCGCGAAAGCGGCAGATTGGGGGGCGCTCTGGAACAAAAAACGGCCGTAAAAAAAATCACCGCGGTTAAGTGCATTCCGTGGGAGCCGGCAGCCCGGGAAAATCCGGACCACAACACCTGCGGAACGCCGCTTAACCGCGGCACTTACATCTTGGACAGGAATTCGAAGCCTTAGTTTAGGCGAGCATGGAGGCCTTGTAAATCATAGACTTCCAGGTCCTTCAGGTAGCGCAAGCCTTCGACAGCCGCGCGTGCGCCCGACATTGTCGTGTAGTACGTGACCTTGTTCGCCTGCGCGCTCATACGGATCGAGCGGGAATCGGCAATCGCCGCGCGCGTCTCGTCGACGGTCGTGAAAACCAGCGCGATCTCGCCGTTCTTGATCATGTCGACGATGTGCGGACGGCCGTCCTTCACCTTGTTGACGACCTTGACCGGCACGCCGGCCGCTTCGATGGCGGCCGCCGTGCCCTTCGTCGCGACGATCGGGTAACCGAGTTCGTGCAGCATGCGCGCGACTTCGACGGCCTTCGGCTTGTCGGCGTCCATCACGGTCAACAGCACCGTGCCCGACTCCGGCAGACGCGAACCCGCCGCGAGCTGCGACTTGAAGAGCGCCTCGCCGAAGGTTTGGCCGACGCCCATCACTTCGCCGGTCGAACGCATTTCCGGTCCGAGCACTGGATCGACCGCCGGGAATTTGACGAACGGGAACACGGCTTCCTTCACGCTGAAGTACGGCGGGTCGATTTCCTTCGTCACGCCTTGCTGCGCGAGCTTCTGACCGACCATGGCGCGCGCCGCGATCTTCGCGAGCGGCAGGCTGGTCGCCTTCGACACGTACGGCACCGTGCGCGACGCGCGCGGATTCACTTCCAGCACGTAGATGATGTCTTCTTTTGAACCATCGGCCTGCGGAACCTGCTGAATCGCGAACTGCACGTTCATCAGGCCGACCACGTTCAGCGCCTTCGCCATCGCGCCGGTCTGACGCTTCAGCTCAGCCACGGTTTCCTTCGACAGCGAATACGGCGGCAGCGAACAGGCGGAGTCGCCCGAATGCACGCCCGCCTGTTCGATGTGCTCCATCACGCCGCCGATGAACACGTCCGTGCCATCGGAGATGCAATCCACGTCGCACTCGATCGCGTCGTTCAGGAAGCGGTCGAGCAGCACCGGCGAATCGTTCGACACCTTCACGGCCTCGCGCATATAGCGTTCGAGGTCGCGCGGCTCGTGGACGATTTCCATTGCGCGGCCACCCAGCACGTATGACGGACGCACCACCAGCGGATAGCCGATTTCGTCGGCGAGCTTGAGCGCTTCGTCTTCGGCGCGCGCGGTGCGGTTAGGCGGCTGGCGCAGGCCGAGGTCCTGCAAAAGCTTCTGGAAACGCTCGCGGTCTTCGGCGGCGTCAATCATGTCCGGCGACGTGCCGATGATCGGCACGCCGTTCGCTTCTAGGTCGAGCGCGAGCTTCAGAGGCGTCTGGCCGCCGTATTGCACGATCACGCCGACCGGCTTTTCCTTGTCGACGATTTCGAGCACGTCTTCCAGCGTCAGCGATTCGAAGTAAAGCCGGTCCGACGTGTCGTAGTCGGTCGAAACGGTTTCGGGGTTGCAGTTGACCATGATCGTTTCGTAGCCGTCTTCGCGCATGGCGAGCGCGGCGTGCACGCAGCAATAGTCGAACTCGATGCCCTGGCCGATCCGGTTCGGGCCGCCGCCCAGCACCATGATCTTCTTGTTGTTCGTGGGATTCGCTTCGCACTCTTCCTCGTAGGTCGAGTACATGTAGGCGGTTTTCGTGGCGAATTCGGCCGCACACGTATCGACGCGCTTGTACACCGGGCGCACGTTCAGCTCGATCCGGCGCGCGCGCACCTGCGCCGGCTTCGCGCCGAGCAGCCTGGCAAGGCGACGATCCGAGAAGCCGCTTTGCTTCAGGTACTTCAGTTCTTCTTTCGAAAGGCTCGCGAGCGTGCGGCCGGCCAGCGCCTTTTCCTTCAGGACGATCTGCTCGATCTGCGCGAGGAACCACGGGTCGATCGCGGTTTCCTCAAAAATCTCTTCGGCCGTCATGCCGACACGGAACGCATCGCCGACATACCAGATGCGGTCCGGACCGGCTTCGCCGATCTCGCGGATGATCTCGTCGCGGTTGCTGGTCTTTTCGTCCAGACCGTCCACGCCGACTTCCAGACCGCGCAGCGCCTTTTGGAACGATTCCTGGAAAGTGCGGCCGATCGCCATGACTTCGCCGACCGACTTCATTTGCGTGGTCAGCCGCGAATCGGCTTCGCGGAATTTCTCGAACGCGAAGCGCGGAATCTTGGTGACGACGTAGTCGATGGTCGGTTCGAACGACGCCGGCGTCTGGCCGCCAGTGATCTCGTTTCTGAGCTCATCGAGCGTGTAACCCACTGCCAGCTTGGCCGCGACCTTGGCGATCGGGAAACCGGTTGCCTTCGATGCCAGCGCCGACGAGCGCGACACGCGCGGGTTCATTTCGATCACGATCATCCGGCCGTCTTTCGGATTGATCGAGAACTGCACGTTCGAGCCGCCCGTATCCACGCCGATTTCGCGCAGCACCGCGAGCGACGCGTTACGCAGAACCTGATATTCCTTGTCCGTGAGCGTTTGCGCCGGCGCGACCGTGATCGAGTCGCCGGTGTGGATGCCCATCGGGTCCAGGTTTTCGATCGAGCAGACGATGATGCAGTTGTCCTGCTTGTCGCGGACCACTTCCATCTCGTACTCTTTCCAGCCGAGCAGCGATTCTTCGATCAGCAGCTCGCGCGTGGGCGACAGGTCGAGGCCGCGCTTGCAGATTTCCTCGAACTCTTCGCGGTTGTACGCGATGCCGCCGCCCGAACCGCCGAGCGTGAACGACGGGCGGATCACGACCGGGTAGCCGCCGCTGCCCGTTTCGCCCGCGATCCTGGCCTGCACGGCGAGCGCTTCCTCCATGGAATGCGCGGTGCCCGACTTGGCCGAACCGAGGCCGATCTTCGTCATCGCGTCTTTGAACTTCTGACGGTCTTCCGCCTTGTCGATGGCTTCCGGCGACGCGCCGATCAGCTCGACCTTGTACTTCTCCAGCACGCCGTGCGCGTGCAGATCGAGCGCGCAGTTCAGCGCGGTCTGGCCGCCCATGGTCGGCAGGATCGCGTCCGGGCGCTCCTTCGCGATGATGCGCTCGACCACTTCCCACGTGATCGGCTCGATGTAGGTCACGTCGGCCGTGTTCGGGTCGGTCATGATCGTCGCGGGGTTGCTGTTGACGAGGATGACCTTGTAGCCTTCCTCACGCAGCGCCTTGCAAGCCTGCGCGCCCGAGTAATCGAACTCGCACGCCTGGCCGATGATGATCGGCCCCGCGCCGATAATGAGGATGCTCTTGATGTCTGTCCGCTTGGGCATAACGCTCTCGCTAATGTATTCCTGTGTCGACTGGAGTCGGCGCTTCAGCGCCTTACGCCAGTCCCATGCAACCCGGTTGCTGTTCTTTCCGTCGGCGCGCGCCGCCGAAGGCGTTGCGCGCGCTTTGCCTTCGAGCCGCCTGCCTTACGCCGCCGCGGTCTTGCCGCCCTTCTTCGCGTCCATCAACGCGGTGAAGCGGTCGAACAGATAGGCGATGTCGTGCGGTCCCGGCGACGCTTCCGGGTGGCCCTGGAAGCAGAAGGCCGGCTTGTCGGTCAGCGCGAAGCCTTGCAGCGTGCCGTCGAACAGCGATACGTGCGTGACGCGGGCGTTGGCGGGCAGCGTGTCGGCGTCCACCGCGAAACCGTGGTTCTGCGACGTGATGATCACGCGGCCGTCTTCCAGATCTTTCACCGGATGGTTCGCGCCGTGGTGGCCCGTCTTCATCTTCACGGTTTTGGCGCCGAGCGCGAGACCCATGATCTGATGGCCGAGACAGATGCCGAACGTCGGAATGCCGCGCTCGATCAGTTCTTTGGTGGCCGCGATAGCGTAGTCGCACGGCTCCGGGTCGCCGGGGCCGTTCGACAGGAAGATGCCGTCCGGGTTGAGCGCGAGCGCGTCAGCCGCCGTGGCTTGCGCCGGCAGAACGGTGACGTGGCAGCCGCGCTCGGCCAGCATGCGCAGGATGTTGTACTTGACGCCGTAGTCGAACGCCACGACGCGGTACTTCGGCGCGCTTTGCGTGCCGTAGCCGCTGCCAAGACGCCATTCGCTCTGCGTCCATTCGTAGGTTTCCTTCGTGGACACGACCTTGGCGAGGTCCATGCCCGCGAGGCCCGGGAACGAGCGCGCGAGTTCGATGGCGCGGGCTTCGTCGTCCGAACCGGCGAGAATCGCGCCGTTCTGCGCGCCCTTGTCGCGCAGAACGCGCGTGAGCTTGCGGGTGTCGAGGCCGGCGATGGCGACCACGCCTTCGTCCTGGAGATATTGCGTGAGCGTGCGCTCCATGCGGAAGTTCGAAGCGAGAACCGGCAGATCGCGGATGATCAGCCCGGCGGCATGGACTTTCGTCGCTTCGACGTCTTCGGCGTTCACGCCGACGTTGCCGATGTGCGGATAAGTGAGGGTCACGATCTGGCGCGCGTAGCTCGGGTCAGTCAGGATTTCCTGATAGCCGGTGATAGCGGTGTTGAACACGACTTCGCCGGTGGTATGCCCGGGGGCGCCAATCGAATAACCACGAAAGACCGTGCCGTCGGCGAGCGCGAGCAGAGCGGGGGAAAATGACGGCAACACGGGAGACTCCTTGGGGGAACACCCTGTTGCCGACCTGCCTATCCGGTTAGCGAGCCGCAGCGAATAGCATCGTGCGATGCGCGCGCAGACTCGCTCGCGTACTGCCGTTGACGTCGCAAGGGGCGCGCGAGGTGTCCAATGTATCCATTGTGTGGACGGATCGGCTGGGTGCGGGCCCTTCCTGCTACGCCAATGGCGCGCGGCGGATGAACGGTATGGGAGAGGTAGGCGCTAGGGTGCGGGTTGATAAGCTCAAACCTTGAAATTATAGCCTGAAAGTGCCCCTCTCTCCAAATCCGAGATAGCCGAACCGGCGGTCGGCGCCAGCTTGGTGACGGGCCAAACCATTGCCACGTATGGCTTTGGCGGCTACCGACAAAATTTACATATCCCTATTCAGCATAGCGCGAGCTGATCGCCCACGCATCGATCATTCGCGGATGAGCCGCGCAATGAAAAACGCCGTCACCACAAGGCGACGGCGTCGGCGAAACAGTGCGAGCGCGGCGATTACTTGCCTTTCTTCACGCTTGCCGCGGCCTTCGTGACCTTCCCGGATCTGGTGGACGTGGAAGCCGACACTTTGGTCACCTTGCCGGCGCTTTCCGCGGAAGCCTTCGACTTGCCTGCCTTGCCCACCGGCTCGGCTACCTTGACGACCGCCGCACGGCCACGCCCTTTTTTCTCGTAGCGCGACTCGCTTTTCGTGCCGCCGACATGCGTGCCGATCTTCTGGACGCCGCCGCCCTCGACGTCGGTCGCGATGCGCTCCGGGCCCGGCTCGCTCGGGACGGCCTTGCCGACCGGCACGTGCAACACGACGACCTGGCCGCGCGAGACGCTGTCGCGATGCGTGCGGTTCCACGCCTTCAACTGGCCAACGGACACGCCATAACGCACCGCGAGAGCCGCCATCGACTGATTGCGGCGCACGCGGATCAGCATCTTGCGCGTGTCGGGCACGTCGGGCTCCATTGCGAGCACCGCGCTTTCCGCGACGTCCGCGCTGATGTCCTCGTCGTCGTCCGAACCGCGCGGCACGACAATCGTGGAGCCGGGCTTCAGACGCATGCCAACCGGAATCTTGTTCACTTCCATCAGCGTGTCGGCGTCGACGCCGATTTTTTGCGCGATGGCCGCCGGCGCCGAACGCTCGGTGACCGTGTAGGTGGTCCAGGACGACAGCGAACCCGAGTAGGTTTTCAGGTTGCGCTCGAACGCGCTTGCATTGTCGAACGGCAGCAGAATCTGCGGCTGCGTCGCGCCCAGAATCACGGGCTTCTTGAACGATGGGTTGAGCGAACGGAACTCGTCGAGCGACAGGTTGGCCAGCTTCGCGGCCATTTCCACGTCGATGTCGTGCGAGGTGGTGACGGTCACGAAGTACGGGTGATTCGGAATGGACGGCAACGTGAGCCCGTACATTTGCGGGTTCATCACGATGTTCTTCACCGCTTGCAGCTTCGGCACGTAGTTGCGTGTTTCGCTCGGCATGCGCAGGCTGAGATAGTCGGTAGGCAAGCCCGCCGCTTCGTTGCGCGCGATCGCGCGCTGCACATTGCCTTCGCCCCAGTTGTACGCGGCGAGCGCGAGCTGCCAGTCGCCGAACATATCGTGCAGGCGCGACAGGTAGTCGAGCGCGGCGCTGGTGGACGCGAGCACGTCGCGGCGCTCGTCCTGCCACATGTTCTGCTTGAGGTTGTAGGTGCGACCGGTGCCCGGCATGAACTGCCACATGCCGGCCGCCTTCGCCACCGACAACGCCTGCGGGCTATACGCCGATTCGATGAACGGCAGCAACGCAAGCTCGGTCGGCATATGGCGCGCCTCCAGCTCTTCGACGATGTGATACAGGTACTTCTGCGAGCGCTCGGTCATGCGCTGCACGTAGTCCGGGCGCTGCGCATACCAGTTGACCTGCATATCGACGAGGTCGGTCTGCAAGTCGGGCATCTGGAAACCACGGCGAATACGGCCCCACAGATCGGCGTCTGCGCTCGTCAACTGAGTGACCGAGGTCTGGTCGACGTTGATGGTTTCCTTGGCAGTGGCGGTCTTGCGAAGGGCGTCGGCTACGGCTTGCTGGCTGGCGGGATTGGTTGCAGTGGTGGGGCTGATCGTTGTTGGTCCCTGGCTCGCGCAGGCGGCGAGCGTCAGAACCAGCAACGCGCTGAAGATAAATCGCATGAACGTCTCGGCTTCCACAAGGGCTGGAATTTGCAGCCGATAGTACGAAACCGGAACGTCTACGTCAATCGAAAGTTTTACGAAAAAATCAAGAAAATCTAGGGCTTGGCGAATTCTTCCGATTCTTCGCCTGAAGAAGACCCCATGCGCATCCAGGTCAACGGAAGCGGTTCTTCCATTCGCGCATGAGCGTGAACGCGCTCAGCCGGCCGGCGACTTTTTCGTGCAGTTGCGCTTCGAGCGTCGCCTGGATCGCGGGATTGTCCGCCCGCAAGAATGGATTCACCGCGCGTTCGTGGGCGATCGTGGTGGGCAGCGTCGGCACGTTGCGGGCGCGCAGGTCGCTCGCCCTGTCGCGCCATGCCTGCAATTCCGTATTGCCGGGCTCGCAGGCGAGCGCGAAGCGGATATTGGCGAGCGTGTATTCGTGTGCGCAGTGCACCTGCGTCGCGCCGGGCAGTCCGGCGAGCGCGTCGAGCGACGCGAGCATCTGCGCGGGCGTGCCCTCGAAGAGCCGGCCGCATCCGCAGGCGAACAGCGTGTCGCCGCAGAACACGTGCGGCGTGCCAGCCGGGTCCGCCGCCTGGAAATAGGCGATGTGGCCGCTCGTGTGGCCCGGCACATCGAGCACGCCCAGTTCGAGAGCGGGCGCCGCGATCGTCACGCGATCACCATTTTCGAGACGATGCGTGAGATGCTGGATCGCTTCACCGGCGGGCCCGTAGACGGGAACGGCCTGGCCGTTCAGCAGATCGGCCACCCCGCCGACGTGGTCTTGATGATGGTGCGTGAGTAAAATAGCGCTCAGCCGCCAACCGCGTTTCGCGAGATAGGCACGAACAGGAGCGGCCTCACCCGGATCGACGACTACCGCATGATGTCCGTCGGAAACGACCCAGATGTAATTGTCTTCAAACGCCGGGACCGGCACGTACTCGAGCGCATTCATAGGCGACGCATTCTTTGATATGACTGACCGATCGATTATAGACTGGCCCGCCTGGACGCATTCGCCGCCCGGCCGCTACGTGCTGGAGTGGGAACAGACCCAGCTCGACCGGGTGGTGTCGGACGTATTCGGCTACCACGCGCTGCAACTCGGCCTGCCGCAACTCGACGCATTGCGCGAAAACCGCATGCCCTGCCGCGGCCTCGTGCTCGACGCGGCGAGCGGCGCGAGCGCGCCTTATCGTTTTCCGCGCGGCCGGGCGGCTGCCGGCAATGGCGTTGACCGCGGCCTGGACCTCGGCGCCGGCCCGGCGCACGGCGGACCGGATCTCGCCGCCGCGCCCGCGGCGCTGCCCGCGCCGACCGGGCGCAGCGCCGTCTGGTGCGATCTGCTCGACCTGCCCTTCGAGGCGCAAAGCGTCGATCTGATCGTGATGCCGCACACGCTCGAATTCACGAGCGACCCGCACCGCCTGCTTCGCGAAGCCGAACGCGTGCTGATGCCGGAAGGCCAGCTGATCATTCTCGGCTTCAACTCGCTGTCGCTTTGGGGCGCGCGGCAATCGGTCGGCAAAATGACCGGGCGGCCGTTCGTGCCCGCGGCCGTCGACCTGATCGCTTTCACGCGCCTGAAGGACTGGATCAAGCTGCTCGGCTTCGACCTTGAACGCGGGCGCTTCGGCTGCTATCGTCCGCCGCTCGACAGCGAACAATGGCTGTCCCGCTACGGCTTCATGGAGGCCGCCGGCGACCGCTGGTGGCCGATCTTCGGCGCGACCTACATGATCAAGGCGATCAAGCGCGTACGCGGCATGCGTCTCGTCGGGCCGCTGAAGGTGAAAAAACCCGTCCTCTCAGCGGGCCTCGCGCCCGCCGCCACACCGAACACACGTAATCACACGCAATGACAGCAAACATCATCGACATTTATACCGACGGCGCCTGCAAGGGCAACCCCGGCCCCGGCGGCTGGGGCGCGCTGCTGCGCTTCGGCGACCAGGAAAAGGAACTGTTCGGCGGCGAAGCGAATACCACCAACAATCGCATGGAGCTGATGGGTGTGATTTCCGCGCTCGAAGCCCTCAAGCGCCCGTGCAAGGCCGTCGTGCACACCGATTCCCAATACGTGCAGAAAGGCATCAGCGAGTGGATTCACGGCTGGAAGAAGAAAGGCTGGATCACGGCCGCGAAGCAGCCGGTGAAGAACGCCGATTTGTGGAAGCGGCTCGACGCTCTCGTCGCGCAGCACGAGGTCGAATGGCGCTGGGTGCGCGGACACAACGGGCACCCGGAGAACGAGCGGGCCGATCAGCTCGCCAATCGCGGCGTGGCGTCGCTCGCGGAACTGTGACTCGCGGAACTGTGACTCGCGGCCGCGCACGCGTTGCGCTCGCCCGTGTCACGCCGCGTTTTGCCACAAGTTTTCCCGCGCATTTTCCCTTGTTTTCCCGCCCACTTTCCGGCTGCAATTTCTGAGGCAAGCTAATCCGACATGCGTCAACTTATCCTCGACACCGAAACGACCGGACTGAATGCCCGCACCGGCGACCGCATCCTCGAACTCGGCTGCGTCGAACTGGTGAACCGGCGGCTCACCGGCAACAATCTGCATTTCTACATCAACCCGGAACGCGACAGCGATCCGGGCGCATTGGCGGTCCACGGGCTGACCACTGAATTTCTCAGCGACAAACCGAAATTCGGCGAAATCGCCAACCAGTTTCGCGACTTCATTCAGGGCGCGGACCTGATCATTCACAACGCGCCGTTCGACATCGGCTTTCTCGACGTCGAATTCGCGCTGCTCGGCCTGCCGTCCGTCAGCGCGCATTGCGGCGAGATCATCGACACGCTCGCGCGCGCGAAGCAGATGTTCCCCGGCAAGCGCAATTCACTCGATGCGCTGTGCGACCGCTTCGGCATTAGCAATGCGCACCGCACACTGCACGGCGCCCTGCTCGACTCCGAATTGCTCGCCGAGGTTTATCTGGCGATGACGCGCGGCCAGGAAAGCCTCGTCATCGACATGCTTGGGGAATCGCACGGTGGCGGCGAAGCACATGCGCCGCGCGTTGCGCTCGACTCGCTGGATCTCGTGGTGATCTCCGCAACCGAAGAAGAACTCGCCGCGCATCAGGCGGTTCTCGACGGCCTCGACAAGGCGATCAAAGGCACGAGCGTGTGGCGCCTCGAACCCGCGCCCGCGTCGGATGAGCAAGTTGCTTAAAAAGTGCTGGACGAGTTCGAAAATCCCTGACATAATCTCAATCTCTTCGGGTGGTTAGCTCAGCGGTAGAGCACTGCCTTCACACGGCAGGGGTCACTGGTTCGATCCCAGTACTACCCACCAGAATTTTGGTGTGTCGATCACCGAAGAAAAAAAAGGGCTTGCGCAGAAATGCGCAAGCCCTTTTCCGTTTGGTGCTTTCAAGTTCGGTGTCTTCAATTCTGTACTCCGTCAATCCCGAAACTTCGTTGATTGCCGCTGCAAAACACGGCTGATATAGTCGGCTTTCAGGCATTCGCCGAGTCTGCTTTCTCCACCTCATCAACGACAGGGAGGCGTCACATGTTCGCAGTGCATAGCGCCGTCCCTGGTATGGTCCCGCGACCTTGATTCGTCGCCCGCGCGGTCCGGCCTGAAAAGGCGCGCCGCGCAATTCCAGACAGTCCGTCATTCGACCCGCAGTTCGATTGCCGTCGAGCGGCCCGCTCCGACTGTCTCCTCATTTCGCTTTTGACTGGAACCCCGGCGCGCGACGCGCGATCGGGTTGTCGCAAATGACCAGAAAAAAACTCGACTTTCGCGGACAAGCCTTCAAGGATGTCCTCGGCTTCACCTTCCATCACTGGGCGCAACAGCCGTGGCGCATCGTCGTCATTGCCATGCTCGTGATGCTTTCGGCATTGGCCGACGTGCTGACGCCAATGTTCGCCGGCCGCCTCGTCGACGCGATCGCGTCCGGCCCGGCCGCGCGCGCGAGCGCATGGCACGCGGCCCTCGCGGCCTTCGGCGTGCTGGGCGCGCTCGGGCTCGGCGCCACTTTGCTGCGGCAGGGCATGTATTTCAACATCATCAAGCTGACGCTGAAGATGATGAGCGAGATCGCCGCGAACGCGTTTCATCGCGTGCAGCGCTTTTCGACGGACTGGCACGCGAACAGCTTCGCCGGCTCGACGGTGCGCAAGATCACGCGCGGCATGTGGGCGCTCGACCTGCTCAACGACACGCTGCTGATCGCCCTCTTTCCGTCGCTGATCATGCTGGCAGGCGCCACGCTGTTACTGGGCTGGCGCTGGCCGATGATGGGCGCGGTGGTCGGCATCGGCTCGCTGCTGTATATCGCGGTCACGGTCGCGCTCTCGCTCGGATTCGTGGCGCCGGCCGCGCGCCTCGCGAATGCGTGGGACACGCGCATGGGCGGCGCGCTCGCGGACGCGGTGAGCTGCAACGGCGTGGTGAAGGCCTTCGGCGCCGAAGAGCGCGAAGAGCGGCAGCTCGCGCGCGTGATCGGCAAATGGCGCGGCCGCACGCGGCGCACCTGGACGCGCGGCACGATCAACGGCGGCGTGCAGGGCGCGATGCTGGTGGCGATCCAGAGCGCCATCCTCGGCGCCGCGCTGCTGTTGTGGATGCGCGGCGCGGCCAGCGTCGGCGACATCACGTTTGCGTTGACCATGTTCTTCATGCTGCAAGGCTATTTGCGCGACGTCGGCATGCACATCCGCAACTTGCAGCGCTCGGTCAACGACATGGAAGAACTTGTCGCGCTGGAGCGCCAGCCGCTCGGCATCGAGGATCGCGCGGGCGCGGGCCCGATTGCCGTCGGCAAAGGCGAGATCCGTTTCGAGCACGTGACGTTTCACTACGGCGCCAACGCGACGCCGCTCTACCGCGACTTCTCGGTGCGCATCGCGCCGGGCGAGCGGGTTGGGCTCGTCGGCCATTCGGGCTCCGGCAAGACGACCTTCATCAAGCTGATCCAGCGTCTGTATGACGTGTCGGAAGGCCGCATCACCATCGACGGTCAGGACATCGCGCAGGTGAAGCAGGCGTCGCTGCGCGCTCAGATCGCGATCGTGCAGCAGGAACCGGTGCTGTTTCACCGCTCGCTCGCCGAGAACATCGCCTATGCGCGGCCGGACGCAAGCCGCGCCGAGATCGAGCACGCCGCGCGGCTCGCCAATGCGCACGACTTCATCAGCGCGTTGCCGGGCGGTTATGACACGCTGGTCGGCGAGCGCGGCATCAAGCTGTCGGGCGGCGAACGTCAGCGCGTCGCGATCGCGCGGGCTTTTCTCGCCGACGCGCCGATCCTGATTCTCGACGAAGCGACGTCGAGTCTCGACAGCGAAAGCGAAGTGCTGATCCAGCAGGCCATGGAGCGGCTGATGTCAGGACGCACGACGCTCGTGGTCGCGCACCGGCTTTCCACGGTGCGCGCGCTCGACAGACTCCTCGTGCTCGACAAGGGCCGCGTGATCGAAGAAGGCAGCCACGACACGCTGATCGGCCTTCAGAGCGGACTGTATCGGCGGCTCTTCGAGCGTCAGGCGCTGGAGCTGATCAAGGGCTTGAGCGAAGCGCCGGCGACAAAGCACGAAGCACCGGCTACGCGTGCCCGGCACCCGGACGTTTCGAGTCTGCTGGTCGGAAAGTAAAGACGGTCAAACGGCAGTGCGTCACGCGACATGCGCGGCGATTGGAGGCACTGCACTTGAAGGCAGCTCGCTGACGCGCCGCCCGCTCAAACAACACCCGATGGCAAGCCGACGCCGCGCGCCATTCCGGTCGCGGCGAACACCATCAGCACCAGCAGGACGGTTTGAATCACGCTCAGGTGCGCATAGCGGCGCGCCTTGCGCAGTTCCGGCGCTTCGCCCTTGCGCACGGCCGCGCGCCAACGCATCAACGCCAGCATCGACGGCACTTCGAGCACGAGAATCGCGACGAGCAGCGTCATCTTGACGTGAAAGAGCGGCTCGTGAAGATAGTAGTTGGCGCCCTTTTCATAACTGCCGAACACGCGCATCAGGCCCGTGACGATCAGCACCACCGCCGAGATGCCCCACCGCGTGTCCGCCCGGAACAGGGAACGCAGCGCGGCGGGCACGGTGGCGCGGCGCAGCGCCCACGTGCGCCGGAGAATCGACGCCAGCGCGAAGCCATAAGCGAGCAAATGGAGAGCGGCGAGCAACCAGCGAACCAGCATAGCGACTCCTGCGAAGATGCGGCACCATCGATTGTTGTTTCAGTCGGCCGCCGCGAAGCGCAGGCGGCGTCTCGATTTCATTATCGACCACGGCTTACTTTACAACGCGCGCATCCATCGCGGCATGTGGCCGACTGCACAAACCGCCGCCTCAGACTTGTTGCAACGTGGTATCGAGCGCGCGCGCGGCGACGCGATCGCCTTCGGTCGTCAGCGGCGTGCTGAACACAGTTTGCCGGTTATGGCCCGCCGCAGCCGGCGAATCCCACAACAACTCGACCTTGGGACGTCGGCCGAAAGCAGCGCGAGCGAGCGACGGCGCGCCGCTCGAACGTGACGGCGCAGCGGGAACGGCCGTCTCGCCGGACGTGCCGGACGTGCCGAAGGCCACCACCGGCGCGCCATGCGCCGCGGGCCACGCGCCCGGCGCGTGCGCCCAGCGCACGGACAGTTCGCGCGCGTCGTACTGCCCCACCTTGCGGCGTTCGGCCCACACGCTCACGGTGCGCGTGAGCGGATCGAACGAGACGGCATAGCGGCCAATCGCAAAGCGGCGCGCGGCAATGTTCGTGCGCCACAGCGCGCGCGGACGACAAATCCACAACACGGCCGCGTACAGTGCGGGCGCCGCCACCAGCCAGCCGTTCGTCGCGGCGACCGCCTGCACGGCGCGGCGCCAGCCCGCGCTCGCCACGAACGCGCCGACCGACCACACGGCAAACAGAAACCCGAGAAATGCAAAGAGACGCAGCGCTTGCCGCAGCCATTGCGGCAGCGGATGAAAAGGACGCTCGGCCACCGCGCGCGCGCCCGGAAGAAAAATCAGCAGGAACAGAAAGACAAGGTTGATGCACGCCCACGGCGACGACGCCATGGCCGACAGCGACGCGCCGATATCCATCTCCGACATCGAAAAGAGCCACCGGGCGAGAAGCATGAGACCGATGGCGCGCAACGCGAAAATCGTTCCGGCGCCGGGCGCGGCATTCGCACGCGTCTCTTTCGTTCTCGCCAAGGCATCCTCCTGTCGTCGGCGGCGCCGCAGCCAAATTTGCGGCACGGCCATTATAGGGATATTACGCAGAGCGGCTCGCTCGCGCGGGTCCGAAACGCTCACTTTCCCTCGCGGAATGCGAAAAAACGCGGCGCGCATGCAACAACGCCCCGCGAGCGACGTGCGCGCGGGGCGTTGCCTGGGGCGAGACGCAGCGCCTTCAGGCGCCGCGCCGAACGGGCCGATCAGTTTGCGTTGACTTCGCGCAGCACCGTGCGGTGCTTCTGACGCAGCAGTTCTTCGTACGTGGCGACGTAGTTCTGCGCCATCACCTTCGACGAGAAGCGCGCTTCGAACGCCTTGCGCACGGTTTCGCGCGGCAGCGTATGCAGGCGCTTGACCGCCGCGACAGCGCTGATTTCGTCTTCGACGACAAAACCCGACACGCCATTTTCGATCACTTCCGGCACCGAACCGCGGTTGAACGCGATCACCGGCGTACCGCACGCCATCGCCTCGATCATCACGAGACCGAAGGGCTCCGGCCAGTCGATCGGGAACAGCAGCGCGTGCGCGTTGCCGAGGAACTCGGTCTTTTCCGATTCGCTGATTTCGCCGATGTACTCGACGTGCGGCAGCGCCATGAGCGGCTTGATGACTTCGTCGTAGTACGCGCGGTCAGCCTTGTCCAGCTTGGCCGCGACCTTGATCTTCATGCCGACCTGTTCGGCGATGCGGATCGCGCGGTCCAGACGCTTTTCCGGCGAAATGCGGCCGAGGAACGCGAGGTAGTCCGGCTTCACGTCCTTGATCGGCGTGAGCAGGTTTTCCGGCAGGCCGTGATAAACGGTTTGCAGCCAGTTTGCCTGCGGCAGCGGAATGCGCTGGTTGTCCGAGATCGAGACCACCGGCACGTCCTTGAACGTGTTGAAGATCGGCTGCAGTTCCGGCAGATCGAGACGGCCGTGCAGCGTGGTCACGAACGGCACCGGCTGGCGCGCGAACAGCGAGAACGGGTAGTAGTCGATGTGGAAATGCAGCACGTCGAATTCGTCCGCGCGGCGGCGCACTTCTTCGAGCAGCAGCATGTGCGGCGCCATCACGTCGCGGATGGTCGGGTCGAGGCGCAGCGCTTGCGGCCAGAAGGCTTCGAGCTTTGCCGAGGTTTGCGAATCGCCGCTCGCAAAGAGCGTGACGTCGTGGCCCTGCTCGACCAGCGCTTCGGTCAGGTAGGACACCACACGTTCCGTGCCACCGTACAGCTTGGGAGGAACCGCCTCGTGCAACGGAGCGATTTGAGCGATTCGCATAATGAAGAACTCCTCGTAAAAAACCGGCAAAAGTACTGCGTTTGGTAAAAGCGACTCGCTTGCTCGCCAAGGCAGGCGGGCCGGACATGCCAGCGCAGGCCTGATTCTTTCGAGAAGTCGTGCGATAGATCGCTTCAGATTAAAAGCCCGGACAGTGGTCGCCGTCCGGGCATGTGCGGTAAACGCACAGGCGTCACCTACGTTGACAAACTGTCAGAAATTTCGATGGGCCTACAGCGCATGCATTATCGGTGCCGGGAATCTCGCTGCACCACAACATTTCAAAGTCTTTACGTTGTTACAAGGGGGATACATTTTGCAAACCCTTGTTTTCCAAGACAGTTCTACAGTAACGACTGGCCAGCGACGCGAGCCCGCGCTCACTCGCCTTGTGCGAACTCACACCTCGGCGGGTCAACCCTGCCGGTATTCGTTGAAGAGAATGCAGCACGCCGGCCGAATGCAGTTTGTAATTATATCTCGAAAATATTCCGTGATCCGCGTGAACCCCAGACCGCACAAGGCGGTCCAGTAGAAGCAGGTTGCGGACGTCCATCGCGAAATCAATCGCGCCAATGGCCCGGATACACAGGGCGCAATCGCTTTTGCATGTTTACAATGCGAAGCATCGGCTTCCCCGCGAAGCTCTCGCGTGGCCCATGCCTTGCATGCACACCCCCGAACCACATCAACCTCTCGACCAATTGGAACATTTGACCATCGCCCAGCGTAACGCCTTGAACGCAAAGCTCGCGAGCTATGCGCACAGGCCGCTTGCGTTCCTTTTCCGCTTCATCCGCCGTCACCCGCTCGCTCATGCGATCGTGTTGTGCAGTGTGATAGCGGCCGTGGGCTGTGCGCTCGCTTCGCAATACGCGATCAAGCATCTTATCGACGTCCTCGGCGCAGGCCGGCATCATCCGGGGCCACTGTGGGGCGCGTTTGCGATCCTCGTCGGGCTGATCGCCGCGGACAATCTGCTGTGGCGCGTCGGCGGCTGGGTCGCCGCGCACACGTTCGTCGCCGTGACGGGCGACTTGCGGCGCGACCTGTTCCAGTATCTGTCCGGTCATTCGCCGACCTACTACTCGGAGAAGCAGCCGGGCATGCTGGCGAGCCGGATCACCGCGACCTCGAATGCGGTCTACACCGCCGAGAACACCACTGCGTGGAACGTGCTGCCGCCCTGCATCGCCGTGCTCGGCGCGATCGTCATGATCATCGCGGTGAATCCGCTGATGGCCGGCGGCCTGATGCTGTGCTCGGCGATTCTGTCGGTGGTGCTGTACAAACTGGCCGGCCGCGGCTCGGCGCGGCATCACCATTTCGCGACCAAGGCGGCTTCCGTAGACGGCGAACTGGTCGACGTGATCAGCAACATGGGGCTCGTGCGCGCGTTCGGCATGACGTTTCGCGAACAGCAGCGGTTCGGCTCGACGGTCAAGGCCGAGATGGACGCGCGTCAGCAAAGCCTGCTCTATCTGGAAAAGCTGCGCCTGCTGCACGCGGTGATCACCGCTTTGCTGTCGGCAGGTCTGCTCGGCTGGGCGCTGGTTCTATGGGATCAAGGTAAGGCGACCTCGGGCGACATCGTGCTCGTCAGCTCGCTCGGCTTCACGATTCTGCACGGCACGCGCGATCTCGCCGTCGCGCTGGTGGATGTCACGCAGCACGTGGCGCGACTCGCGGAAGCGGTGCGCACGCTGCTCGAACCGCACGGCATGCCCGATCGCGACGGCGCGACGGAACTCGTGCCGCAAGGCGGGCGCGTGTCGTTCGACGGCGTGACGTTCGCCTATCCGCGCCGCCGCGCGATTCTCGACCATTTCGATCTGCATATCGAAGCGGGCCAGCGCGTGGGCCTGATCGGCAAGTCGGGCGCGGGCAAGTCCACCGTGCTTGCGTTGCTGCAGCGCTTCTATGAAACGCAAGGCGGCGCGATCAAGATCGACGGCCAGGACATCGCCGCGATCACGCAGGACAGCCTGCGCCACGCGATCGCGCTGGTGCCGCAAGACATTTCGCTGTTCCATCGCACGGTGTACGAAAACATTGCGTATGGCCGTCCCGAAGCGAGCCGCGAGGAAGTCATGGCCGCCGCGCGCGAGGCGCGCTGCACCGACTTCATCGAAGCGATGCCGGAAGGCTTCGACACGATCGTCGGCGATCGCGGCGTGAAGCTCTCCGGCGGACAGCGTCAGCGCATCGCCATTGCTCGCGCGATCCTGAAGAACGCGCCGATCCTGCTGCTCGACGAAGCCACGTCGGCGCTCGACAGCGCATCGGAAGAAGCGATCCAGAAAGCGCTCGACCGGCTCATGGTCGGCCGCACGGTGATTGCGATTGCGCACCGACTGTCGACGCTGAACAACTTCGACCGGATCATTGTGATGAGCGCGGGCAAGGTTATCGACGACGGCAGCCCCGAAGAGCTGCGCCAGCGCCCCGGCCTGTATCGCGATCTGCTCGCGAAGCAGTACGGCAAGGGCACCACGCTGCATGTGGGCGGCAAGAAGGTCGACGAACAACATGTGATTTAACTGCCGTGCACGGCGACGAGCCGCGTGCCGCAAGGCGACAAAAAAGCCCGCAAACGCGGGCTTTTTCATTGGCTGGATAACCGGCGCGCTCAGCTCGTCAGCACTTCGCGCGCGCCCTTCTTCCCCGACGCTGCGCGCGCGCGCCCGCTTTTCGCACGCATCGCCCGCTCGGCGCTTTGCAGATCGCGCATGAAGTTATCGCGCCATACCGACACGTTGTTCTCGCGCAATTGCGCCATCATGTCCCGATGCCGCGCCTGGCGTTCCGCGAGCGGCATGTCGAGCGCGCTCGCCAACGCATCGGCCATGCCGTCGATATCGACCGGATTCACGATCAGCGCGCCGTCCAGTTCCTGCGCGGCGCCCGCAAAGCGCGACAGCACGAGCACCCCTGGATTTTCCGGGTCCTGCGCCGACACATACTCCTTCGCGACGAGATTCATGCCGTCGCGCAGCGGCGTCACATAGCCGACGTGCGCCGTGCGAAACAGCGCGGCAAGCACCGAGCGTTCGTATTGCTTGTGAATGTAGAGAATGGGCGTCCAGTCAAGCTCCGCGAAACGCCCGTTAATACGGCCCGACTCGCCTTCCAGTTGCAGGCGGATATCCTGGTAGGCGTGCAGGTCGGCGCGTGTGGGCGGCGCGATCTGCAGGAACGACACCTTGTTGCGTTGCGCGCTGGCATGTTCCAGCAGACGCTCGAACGCGCGGAAACGCTCGACCAGTCCCTTCGAATAATCGAGACGGTCCACGCTCATGATCAGCTTGCGCGAATGCAGCGTCGCTTTCATCGTGCGGACCGGCTTGCCGCGCTCGCCCGCTTTTGCGAGTTCGGCGATCTCGTCCGGGTAGACGCCGATCGGATAAGCCGCCGCGCGCAACGTGCGGCCAAACGCATGAATGGCGAGCGGGCCGCCCGACGACGCATCGACCGCGCCGTTCGCCTCGTTGACGATGTAATCGCAGAACGCGCGCAGATCAGGCGCGGTCTGGAAGCCGAGCAGATCGAACGAACACAGCGCTTCGACCAGTTCGCGATGCGGCGGCACCGCCAGCAGCACTTGCGAAGCCGGAAACGGAATGTGCAGGAAAAAGCCGATGCGATTCTTGACGCCCGCGGCGCGCAGCGCCCTTGCAAAGGGAATCAGATGATAGTCGTGAACCCAGATGACGTCGTCTTCGCGCAGCAGCGGCACGAGTTGCTGCGCGAGCCACGCGTTCACGCGGCAGTAGCCCTCGAAGTCGTGGCGGTCGTAATGCAGCAGATCGGCGCGGTAATGGAACGCGGGCCACAGCGTGGCGTTGGAGAAGCCGCGATAGTATTGATCGTAGTCGCGGCGCATCAACGCGATTGTCGCGAAGGTCACCGGGCCGCGCTCTTCGACCTTGATTTGCGGCTGGCCGGAACTGAGCACGTCGCCGCTCCAGCCGAACCACATGCCGCCGGTTTCCTTCAGCGCGTCGTACACGCCGACCGCGAGCCCGCCCGCCGCCGGGCCGCCCTCCGAGATCGGCGCCACCCGGTTCGAAACGATAATGAGTCGGCTCATGAAGCGCGGTCCCCGATGTAATACGTTGTTGTCGCAATACGTTGTGAGCCGGACGCAGCCGCCGTCATGCGCTGCGCGCCGCGGCCACCACCGTCTCCAGCCAGTCGAGCAGCGCGCTCACCGAGTCGACGCGCGTGCGCGCCGCCGTGTCGCCGACGCCAACCTTGATGGACAGCCCGTCGCGCTCGTTGACGACGGCGAAACCTTTTTCGTCGGTCAGGTCGTCGCCGGCAAAAACGGGCGTGCGTCCGACGAAGGGCGGCTCGTCGAGAAACGCGCGCATCGCGCGGCCCTTGTCGACGTCTTTCGGCTTGATTTCGTAGACCATCTTGCCCGGCTGCAGCACGTACGCATCCGGATAGTCCGCGACCAGCCGCTGGGTCGCCTCGCGCGCCACCGGCTCGCGGTCGGGCGCGTTGCGGTAGTGCAGCGCGAGCGCCGCGCCCTTGATTTCGAGCAGCATGCCGGGATGCGCGTTGACCACCTCGGCGAGCACCTGCTCCATGCGCAGAAGCCGCTCGTCGTGAAAGCCGATGCGCTGCGTGTCGCCGTTCGCGTCACGCCGCTCGGCGCCATGCAGACCGGCAATGGGCAGATCGGCCAGACCGAGGAAAGCGTCGATACTGTCGATGCCGCGTCCGGACACCACCGCGAGCGCGCCATTCGTCAAGCGCCGCAATTCGCTTAGCAGTTCGATGACGCGCGGTTGCACCACCACGCCATCCGGCGTGGGCGCGAGTTCGACGAGCGTTCCGTCGAAATCGAAGAAAAATGCCGTCTCGCTCGGAGACAGAAAAGCCGGAAGTGCTTGCATTGCGTAATTTGCCTTTCGGCCTGTTGCAGCCGGAAAAGTGTGCGCATCTTACCGCGCATCCGTCAATTTTTCGAGAAAGGCGAGCTAAGTCACACGCCAGCCGGGCAGTCCGCGAGCCGGATTGCGTGACACTTTTTTCGCGCTTCATTCCATGAGGTTCGAAAAGGAACCCGTCGGGCTTCATGCAACTTTCAGCCGCGTGCGTCAAATTGCCTCGCAACCCCCCGCCCGTGGGCTCCCGCCGACGCTACCCGCCATTTTGCGCTACAGTCGCAGCCACATGAGCTATTGGCGTGACGGTGATCGGCGTGCGCTATCGCGAACCGTTCGCCACCGCACGATTTGCCGCGCACGCTGCGCGAACGCCAGTAGCGGCCATGCGTTACGCCGCTCTTCAATCGAGTCACCGACACCCGCTTTGTTCCCGACCCTTCCACCGCGACAGCCGCAACCGCACCCTCTTCCATCGCGCCGCGCGGACCGCGTGCGCCGCTGCGCGTCGGCGCTCAGAGTCGGCGCGCTTTGCGCCACGATCGCGCTCACCGGATGCACGAGCCGTGCGCAGCCGTGGCATCTGACGGACGTCACCGGCCACTTGCCCGACCTGTCCTTCGCGCTGACCGGCGACGACGGCCGCCCCGTCACCGGCGATTCGTTCAAGGGCCGCACAACGCTCGTCTATTTCGGCTACACGCATTGTCCGGATGTGTGCCCCGAAACCATGGGCCGGCTGATGCAGGTGCTCAGCAAGCTCGGCCCCGACGCGCGGAAGGTGCGCATCCTTTTCATTACCGTCGATCCCGCGCGCGACACGCCGCAGGCTTTGCACGATTACGTCGGCGCGTTCGACCCGCAACATGCCGAAGGACTCACGGGCAGCGACTGGCAAATCGAGTCGCTCGCGAAGCGCTACCGGGTCGCGTATCAGATGGAAAAGCGCGACCCCAAGGGCAACTATGAAGTGACCCACAGTTCCGCCGTCTACGTGTTCGACGCACAGGGCCGCGCGCGCCTGCTTGCCACCGACCACGACACACCCGATGCCATCGCAGCGGACCTGCGGCGCATCGTCGATCAACGCTCCTGATTTTTACCCATGACCCAGATGACGATCAAACGCAAAACGCTCTCCTTGCTCGCCGGCGCCTTCACTCTCCCGCTCGCTTTTGCCGTGGCGGCAACGGTGGCGCCCGCCGCGCACGCCGCAGGCGCGCGATCCATGGCCGTGAAGGATGCATGGGTGCGCTGGTTGCCGAATAACCTGCCGGCGGCCGGCTACGCGACACTCGTGAACGGCGGCGACAAGCCGGTCGATCTCGTCGATATTTCGAGTGGCGATTACGCCGACGCGATGCTGCATCAAACGGTCTCGAACGGCTCGTCGCAGAAAATGGTGATGGTCGATAAGCTCACGGTTCCCGCGCACAGCCAGGTCGCCATCGCGCCGGGCGGCTATCACATCATGCTTGAAGACGCGAAGCACAAGGTCGCGCCGGGCGACACCGTGCATCTGAAGCTGAAGTTCTCCGACGGCGAAACGCTCGACACGCCCTTCGCGGTCAAGTCGCCCGCGCAGACCCAGTAACCCCGTCACTCGCGGCAATGAATCTGCTCTACTGGCTCGATCCTTGGGAATTCTCGCCGACAGTCGTGATCGCGCTGCTCGTGCCGGCCGTCCTTTTCGTGCGCGGCGCGCGCAAAGCGAAGCTCTCGTTGGCGCGGCGCGTGTCGTTCTGGTTCGGGCTGGTGGCGCTGTACATCGCGTTGCACACGCGGCTCGACTATTTCTTCGAGCATGAGTTCTTCATGCATCGCGCGCAGCATCTGGTGCTGCATCATCTGGGACCGTTTTTTATCGCGCTGTCGTATCCGGGCGTGGCGCTGCGCGCGGGCATTCCGTTCAGCTGGCGACAGCGCTTCGTGCGCCCGGCGCTCACCACGCCGTTCGTGCGCAAGCTGCTCGACGTGGTGATGCATCCCGCCGTCGCTGTCATTTTGTTCGTTGGGCTGATTTACTTCTGGCTGATGTCGCCCGTTCATTTCGTCGCGATGCTCGACTGGCGGCTTTATCGCGTGATGAACTGGAGCATGGTGATCGACGGCCTGCTGTTCTGGTGGCTCGTGCTCGATCCGCGTCCGGCGCCGCCCGCGCGCCTGTCGCCGGGCAAGCGCGTGCTGGTGGTGATCGCCGCAATTCCGCCGCAGATCGTCCTCGGGGCATTCATCTTTTTCACGCCGCGCGAGCTATATCCGATCTATTCGATCTGCGGCCGCGCATTCACATGGCTGAGTCCGATGCGCGATCAGCAGATCGGCGGCCTGCTGCTGTGGATTCCCGGGTCGATGATGAGCGTGATCGGCGCGCTCGTCGCCTTGCGTCACTGGATGCGGCTCTCCGCACGCGGACGCCTGCGCAGCGAACGGCGCGCGACGTCGGCACGTGACACGGATGCGCACGCTGCAAGAACCGCTTCTTCCACGGCCGCCGGCCACCGCTGATACCTGACCGGGCGCGGCTCGCAAGCGCGACACTCAGGCCGAACGCATCCAGACGTGCGGAATGCCGTCTTCTTCGTGGATCGCCGACACCGGCCCAAAACCGAACGCGCCGTAAAAGCCTTGCAGATGCGCCTGCGCGTGCAAGCGCATCGGCGTGCCCGGCCACTGCTTGCGGATCTGCGCAATCGCGCGATCCAGCATCGCATTGCCCAAGCCGATGCCGCGAAATTCCGCCGTTGTCAGCACGCGGCCGATGCGGATGTCGCTGTCGCCGGCGTCGGGCAGCAGAACGCGCAGATAGCCGGCGAGCGGCGGTCGCGCCGCGGCTGCGTCAGCCGCCGTGTTTGCCTCGATAGCCGCGCCGAACGCGAACAGATGCCACGCGTCGAGGTCGAGACCGTCGATATCGCCGTACAGACACTTCTGCTCGATCACGAAGACGGCGCTCCGCGCGGCGAGCATGGCGTAGACTTCGGCGCCGGAAAGTTGATCGAACGATTTCCAACGCCATTCGAGTGCCGAGAGCCGTGCGGCTGCGGTGTGCTGCGCTTCAGTCATGACAGGCTTTTCAGAAAGGGACACGCCGTCGGGCACGACGGCAAAGAGCCATTATGCCGCGCGCGGCGAACGTGGAACGACTCGCGCGCTCAGGCGCCGCGAGCGGTGCGAGCTTTCGACGCCTGCTTGTGGCTATATATCGCGGCGTCGACAGCCGAGAGCAACTCGGCGACAGTGGCGTGCCGGGCGGCGCCGTACGGGATCTGGCCGACGCTATAGCAAATGCGATAGCCGCGCTGCGCCTCGTCGTTATGCTCGTCGAGCCGTTGCGTGAGACGCTGCGTGACTTCCCGCGTGGCGGCGTCGTCCCGGTCAAAGCGTTCTTCGGGCGGCGTATCGAGGATATGCAACCCGCGTAAGGTGTCGAGTCGCAGGCTTTCGTTGGTGGAAGTTGGCCGCACTTGCATGAGTGTTCCCTGAAACCATCGTATGTAATGCAGATGGTGATGTGGACAGTTCGCGGCATCTAAGCTGTGCGCTTTTAGCTGCGCCCGTAGGTTGCCTGCGCGTGTGCAGTTGCCTGCGCCTGCTTTATTCGCCCGGCAAAACCGGTTCAACCGGCCGCGCGAGACAATCGACCAGGTTATCCGGTCCGCATAGATGCAGCGCGCCGATCACGACGAGAGTTCGCTCGGGGCGCGCGAACAGCGCTTGCAGACGCGCGGCCCAGATGCTGTTGCGCGTATCTAGAATGGCGCGGCGAATCTCGGGCAGATTGAACATCGGCGATTCGACGGCGATGCGATGCACGGCGGCCAGATCGCCCTCGATCCACGCGACATGCATGCGTTCGAGCGTGCGCTGCGGCTCATCGAGGTCGCCCATCAGCACGGCGAGCACGGCGCCCACGGCCTGTAGCGGGATCGCTTCGAGCGCGGCGGCGACTTCCTGTGCGGTTTCCAGATATCGATACGGCTTGCCCTGCGCAGTCGCCGAACGAAGCATCCGCGGCTCGACACCTTCGACGACTTGCTGGAACAGCGTCGGCGCAACGATCATCGCGGCCCACGGGCGCAGATCGACGAGCGGCGCCAGCGGACCTTCCGTGGGCCACGCTGCTTGCAGACGCGTCCAGGCATCGACGGAAAGCAAAGGTTGCAGGCGTTGCGCGCCGCCGTGCGGATCGGCTCTCAGGAAAGGAAAAATGGTCGGCGCGTCGGATTCGAACACCAGCGTGTCGGCCCAGTCATAAGCTTGCGCGATCCAGGGCGGCGTTCTGCGGCTCGACGCGGGAAAGAGATGCATGGAGCCGAGCAGACGCACATTGGTGCCGGTGAGATGTAGATACATGCACTTTCGGGAGCGAGGAACAGACACGCATTGTGCGCTATGTCGGGCCCGCGTCACATGGACGGCGACATAGGCGGCAGATTCAGCGCGCGGAAAAAAGAAAAGCCCCGACATGGCGGGGCTTTTCTTTACTTCAACTACTGGAGGCGCGAGCCGGAGTCGAACCGGCCTAAACGGCTTTGCAGGCCGCTGCATAACCGCTTTGCTATCGCGCCGCAAGCGGATTGGAATCTAGATGCAGATTCACTGATTTGTTTGCTGGACAACCATCAGCCCATCAAACAAAAAGGGAAGCGCTGCTTCCCCTGATGTATGGAGCGGGAGACGAGGCTCGAACTCGCGACCTCAACCTTGGCAAGGTTGCGCTCTACCAACTGAGCTACTCCCGCATTGCACTGCTTCGCAACGCCTTGCACTTTTACTTCGCCAAACAACTTCTACAACGCGCTGCTTCAAAAATCTGGAGCGGGAGACGAGGCTCGAACTCGCGACCTCAACCTTGGCAAGGTTGCGCTCTACCAACTGAGCTACTCCCGCGTATGTGCTGCTTTTTTCCTGCTACTGCTGCCTTCTTCTTTCTACTGCAACCGGCACTTGGAACTGCGTGCATCGGAGAAACGAGATTATGGAGAAACGACTGAAACGTGTCAACCCCTTTTGCGTATCTCTTTAACTCAGCGATCAAACCGCACCGCCGCGCTCGCGAATTTGCGGCCACGCGAGCTTCATGTAGTAAAGCATCGACCAGATGGTCAGGAATGCCGCGAGATAGATGAGCCACGAACCCCACCCGCGCGTGTCGATCGTCACGGAGCCGAATGACAGCGGACCGTAGAACAGCAGCATCGGGATCGCCACCATCTGACAGGCGGTTTTGAATTTGCCGAGCGAATTGACGGCAACGCTCTTCGACGCGCCGATCTGCGCCATCCACTCGCGCAGCGCCGAGATCGCGATCTCGCGTCCGACGATCACGAGCGCGATGGCTGAGTCGATGCGCGCAAGCTGCACCAGCACGAGCAAGGCGGCGGTCACCATCAGCTTGTCGGCGACCGGATCGAGAAACGCGCCGAACGCCGAGGTCTGATTCCACTTGCGGGCGAGAAAGCCGTCGAACCAGTCGGTCAGCGCCGCCAGCACGAAGATCGTCGCCGCCGCGAGATTGCGGTGCGCCGGGCTCATCATCATGTCGGGCAAATAGAACACGCCGACGACGAGCGGGATCAGAACGATCCGCAGCCAGGTCAGGAAAATCGGGAAGTTAAACGGCATGGGGCAGGCGCAGCGTCTGACAGGAGAGATGCAATTGTGCCGCGTCGCCGGGCCTGCCACAAGCAAAGCGGCGCCGCGAGCGAGGCGGGAGCGCCGCGCGCGCGTCCGTTTTCACGAACCGCGCGCGCCCTACCCGAGCCGCGAATGAGCCGCGCTCAGTGTAGTTGCCGGTAGATCTGCTCCGCGAGCGCCTGCGAAATTCCTTCGACGCTCGCAAGGTCCTCGACGCTCGCCGCGACCACGCCGCGCAGTCCGCCGAAGCGCGCGAGCAGCCGTTGACGCCGCTTCGCGCCCACGCCTTCGAGTTCCTCGAGCCGCGAGGTCTGACGCGTCTTGCCGCGTTTTGCGCGCATGCCGGTGATCGCGAAACGGTGCGCCTCGTCGCGAATCTGCGCGACGAGCATGAGCGCGGCGCTTTCCTTGCCGAGTTCGAGCGGCGCGCGGCCGTCGGCGAAAATCAGGGTTTCGAGGCCGACCTTGCGGCCCTCGCCCTTCGCGACGCCGACCAGCATGCCGGTATCCAGCCCGAGTTCCGTGAACACCTGCCGCGCGATTTCGACCTGACCCTTGCCGCCGTCGATCAGCACGATGGTCGGCAAGATACCGCCCGCCGCGACGGGTTCCGCGGCTTCGGCGGCCAGCGACGGATCGGCGGCCGCATCGCTTTGCAGCTCGGCGGCTTCGTCGCTCGCGTTGGCGGCAGCCTGCGCGACCATCTTCTCGTAGCGGCGCGTGAGCACCTGACGCATGGCCGCGTAGTCGTCGCCGGGCGTGATGCCGGTGATGTTGTAGCGGCGATATTCCGACGACTGCATCTTGTGATGGTGATACACGACGCACGACGCCTGAGTCGCCTCGCCCATCGTGTGACTGATGTCGAAACATTCGATACGCACGTGCGCGAGGTCGTCGCACTCCATGCCGAGCGTGTCGGTAAGCGCGCGCGTGCGGGCCTGCTGCGAGCCCTGTTCCGAGAGCAGCCGCGCGAGCGCGAGCCGCGCGTTCTGCTCGGCCATCGCAAGCCACGCGCGCCGTTGGCCTTGCGGCTGACGCAGCACCGTGACCTTGTGGCCGGCCTGCTCGATCAGCACGTCGACGAGTTCGCGCGTGGCCGGCGCGTGGCTGACCACCAGCACGGGCGGCACGCGGTTGCCGAGGTAATGCTGCGCGATGAACGCTTCGAGCACTTCCGATTCGATCCCGCCCGACGCGCGGCCTTTGCGCGGCGTCGCCGGTTCGGCCATGGCGTCGGGCTGCATGCCGGGTTCCGCGTCGGGCTCGTCGGCGTTGGCGGCGTTGTCGGCGGAATCGTCTTCTTCCGGCGGCAAGTCTTGCGCGATGGCCAAGCCGTCAGCCGCATCCTCTTCCACATCCGAGGCACCCGCGACATCCGCGACATCCGAGCCCGCATCCGCTGCCGGACCGGCCAGCACCTCGCCCGCACCACCGTCTTCCAGACCGCCCTCTTCCGCCGTCAAGGCGCTTTCCACGTGCGCGGGGAAATAGGCCTTGTCGCCGAGATGCCGGCCGCCTCGCACCATCGCGAGATTCACGCAGACGCGGCCGCCCAGCGCGACCACCGCGAGAATGTCCACGTCGCTGTCGCTGCCCACTTCAATGGCCTGCTGATGCAGCACCGTGGACAGCGAACTCATCTGGTTGCGCACGGCCGCTGCCTGCTCGAACTTCAGCTCGCTCGCGAACACGTGCATCTTCTGTTCGAGTTCCTTCATCACTTCGCCCTGCCGGCCGAGCAGGAAGCGCGATGCATTCGCGACGTCGCGCGCGTAGTCTTCTTCGCTGATGTTCGCGACGCACGGCGCCGTGCAGCGGCCAATCTGATGCAGCAGACACGGCCGCGTGCGATTGTTGAAGACGGAGTCCTCGCAGGTGCGCAACTGGAAGACGCGCTGAAGGATCTGAATGCTCTCGCGTACCGCCCACGCGCTCGGAAACGGCCCGAAATACTGGTTCTTGCGATCCACCGAGCCGCGGTAATAGGCCATGCGCGGGAACTTGTGGCCCGTCAGCTTCAGATACGGATACGACTTGTCGTCGCGAAACAGAATGTTGTAGCGCGGCGCGAGCGCCTTGATCAGATTGTTTTCCAGCAGCAGCGCTTCGGCCTCGGAGCGCGTGACGGTCGTCTCGATGCGCGCAATGCGCGTCACCATCATCGCGATGCGCGGCGACAGTTGCGTCTTCGTGAAATAGCTCGACACGCGCTTCCTGAGATCGCGCGCCTTGCCGACGTATAGCACCGCGCCGTGCGTGTCGTAATAACGATAGACGCCGGGCAGATGCGGCAACTGGACGAGCACCTTCTTGGGCTCGAAATCGATGCTTGCTTCGGGTTCGGTCATGCAGAATCGGCTGGGTGGAACGTCTCGCGAGGACTCGCGCCCCGGGCGCGCCCCTGGTCGCGCGTGAGGCGCGTTTGGCGCAGGCCCGGCGCGAGGTCGAACGGGTGCTTTAGAATCGCCAGTTTAGAACATTCCGCGTACGTCCGAGCCCGCCGATGCCCTCCACTGCGCCGTCCACCCAACCTTCCGCCACTCAGGCAGCCACTCAGGCAGCCACTCAGGCAGCCACTCAGGCGGCCACTCAGGCGGCCACTCAGGCGGCCACTCAGGCCGCCGCGCCGCCCTCCGCGATCGCCTGCGATATTTTCTGCGCGGTGATCGACAATTTCGGCGACATCGGCGTTTGCTGGCGTCTCGCGCGCCAGCTTGCGGGCGAGCATGGCTGGCAAGTGCGCGTATTCGTCGACGATCTGCATGCGTTCCAGAAGCTGTGCCCCGCGCTCGCGCTGGATCGCGCGAGGCAGACGGTCGGCGGTGTCGTCGTCGAACACTGGCATACGCCGGCGCACGCGGGCGACACGCTCGAAGTCGCCGACGTCGTGATCGAGGCGTTTGCCTGCGAACTGCCGCCCGTCTACGTGGCGGCGATGGCGCAGCGCGAGCGCGCGCCCGTGTGGATTAATCTCGAATATCTGAGCGCCGAAGACTGGGTGGCGGACTTTCATCTGCGGCCGTCGCCGCATCCGCGCTATCCGCTCGTCAAGACGTTTTTCTTTCCGGGGCTGGGACCGGGCACCGGCGGCGTGCTGAAGGAAAAGCCCCTGGATGCCGCGCGCGCGGCGTTCGAGGCCTCGCCGGAGGCGCGCGAAGCCTGGTGGCTGAGCACCGTGGGCCGCGCGCAGCCTGCCGGCGCGACCGTGATCTCACTGTTCGCCTACGAAAATCCGGCCGTCGGCAGTCTTCTCGAACAATGGCGCGACAGCGCCGAACCGGTAGTGCTGCTGGTGCCGGAAGGCCGGATTTCCGGCGCGCTCGCGCGCTTTTTCGGACTGCCTGCGTTCGCGGCGGGCGCCCATGCGGAGCGCGGCGGCTTGAGCGCTCACGGGCTCGCGTTCACCGAGCAAGGCGGCTACGACGCGCTGTTATGGGCAAGCGACGTCAATTTCGTGCGCGGCGAAGATTCGTTCGTGCGCGCGCAATGGGCGGCGAGGCCATTCGTCTGGCACATCTACCCGCAAGCCGACGACGCGCACCTGCCGAAGCTCGACGCCGCGCTCGCGCACTACGCCCGCACGCTTTCCGTCGACACCCGCGCCGCGCTCGCGCGCTTCTGGCACGCGTGGAACGGCGCGGGCGAGCCGGACTGGGCGGCGTTGCGCCGCCACTGCCCGGCGCTGCAGCGGCGCGCGGCCGACTGGGCCGGCGAACTGGCGCAAGTCGGCGACCTCGCCGGAAATCTGGCAGAGTTTGCAAAAACTCAGTTAAAATAAGCGGTTATCCAACGGCCGACGACGCAAGCGCGGCCCGATCGCAGCAAAAAATCCTGGGTTCAGTTCCTGGTTTAATCGTTCCCTTGGGTTCCCTGGGTTCCTTAGGTCCCCCGCGCGGCTCATCCCGCTCGGTAGAACGGGACCCTGCTGCCGGTCGGCGCCACTCGTGTACACGCCCGCATCGGGTAAAAAGCAGGTAACGGATCGTGGGAATGGCGGAACGCGTGGCATCGGCAACGCGTTCTCGAATCCCGCAGCAAGCCAACCGCGCTTCATGCGCCGCTTCGCGCCAAACCGCCCTCACGCGGCGCGGCGAGAACGCCCAGGAAACGTCGAAGCCGCTTGCGCCGTATGCCGTTGAGCAAAAGTTTGAAGCTATTAATTTCGTACAGGACAGTTTTATGAAGACCGCACAGGAACTCCGCACCGGCAACGTCGTGATGATCGGCGCAGACGCAATGGTTGTGCAAAAGGCCGAATACAACAAATCGGGCCGCAACTCCGCCGTTGTCAAAATGAAGTTCAAGAACCTGCTGACCGGCGCAGGCATGGAAAGCGTGTACAAGGCAGACGACAAGTTCGACGTCGTCGTGCTCGAGCGCAAGGAAGTGACGTACTCGTACTTCGCCGACCCGATGTACGTGTTCATGGACGCCGACTACAACCAGTTCGAAGTCGAAGCCGAAATGATGGGCGACGCCCTGCATTACCTCGAAGACGGCATGGCTTGCGAAGTCGTGTTCTACAACGAGAAGGCCATCTCGGTCGAATTGCCGACCACGCTGGTCCGCGAAATCATCTACACGGAACCGGCTGTCAAGGGCGACACGTCGTCGGGCAAGGTGCTGAAGAACGCCAAGCTGACCACGGGTTTCGAACTGCAAGTGCCGCTCTTCTGCAACATCGGCGACAAGATCGAAATCGACACGCGTACGCACGAGTACCGCAGCCGCGCGTAAGCGCCGGCAAGCCCCTTCCAGCGCGCTGTCCCGCGCGCTGGGAAAAAAGAGAAAAAGCGCCCAGATTGGGCGCTTTTTCTTTTTTGTGCCGCCGCGTGTCGTTGAGGAAAACTTTACCGGCACTTTTCTACCAATTTGCTATTCGCGATGTTCGACGTTGCCGTCCGCCAGAACATAAGCCCTTGATCCGTCACAACAAATGCAGCTGGCATAAATTCTGCTTATTCGTCAGACACCCTTTATGTCTCTCGACTCCGGAGATGCGCTATGAACAACGACATCGCTGAAGGCAAGTGGAAGCAACTGGTTGGCAAGGCAAAAGCGGCGTGGGGCGAACTGACCGACGACGAACTCACCCGAGCCGAAGGCCGCGAAGACCGCCTCACAGGTCTGATCCAGGAACGCTATGGCAAGAGCCGCGAAGACGCCGAACTTGAAGTACGGCGCTTTTTCGACCGCCACCGTGATTTCTGACACAACAAAAGAAGGAAGTAGAGGCGGGGCGCAACGGAACAGACCAGATTCCGGGCCGCCGCCTGAAAACCCCAGCTTAGGACCAGAACTACATGAATCGACTCGCCGCCCGCTCCGACCGGCGTCATGCACGCCGGGCCCAGTGCTCACCCCGACTGGAGGACCGCTTTTGCGCCGCCTCGGATGACGCTGTGCGCGAGGCGACGCATCCGACCGGCAGTACCGGCCAGCCATCGTGCCCGCATCGCGCGCCCCGCCGAGGCGTGACGAGGCGGTATTCCATCCATCTATAAAGTTGCGCTCGCCATGCCACACGCCCTGATTGTTGAAGACGATCCCAATAGCCTGTCAGGTCTATCCGCCATTCTGGCCGCCGACGGTTTCTCCGTCGATACGGCGACCACCATTGCAGAAGCGCGGGCCGCGCTGACGCGCTTCATCCCCGACGTCGTACTGGTCGATCTGAATCTTCCGGACGGCAGCGGGCTCGATCTGTTGCAGCATCTGCCCGCGCATCCGCCCGGCGGCGCATTGCCCGTTATCGTGATGACCGGCAACGCGACCGTGGAAAGCGCGATTGAAGGCTTGCGGCACGGGATCTGGGACTATCTGCTGAAACCCGTCAACATTCCGCGCCTTCGCAGCCTGCTCGCGCGCATTCCGCGCCCCTACGAGCTGACCGAGGAAGTCCAGACGCTGCGTGCGTCGCTGCGTCAACTCGGCCGTTTCGGCTCGATGCTGGGCCGCAGCGGCGCGATGCAGCACGTCTACGACACCATCGAACATATTGCGCCGACGGAAGCCGCCGTGCTGATCTCGGGCGAACCCGGCACCGGCAAGCAGGTCGCGGCTCGCACGATGCACGACATGAGCCGGCGTCGCAAGGGGCCGTTCGTCACGCTCGACTGCCGGAACGCGGCTGGCGCGGCGGCGAATCTTTCGCTGGATAGTCTGTTGTTCGGCCACGAACGCGGCGCGTTCAGCGGCACGGAGCAGCGCGAGCCGGGCCTGTTCGAGCAGGCAAGCGGCGGCACGCTTTTCATCGACGAAATCGCGGAATTGCCGCGCGCGCAACAGGAAGCGCTGCTGCGCGCGCTCGATTCGCAGACGTTCATACGCGTCGGCGGCACGAGCCAGGTCGTGACGGATTTCCGGCTGATCGCGTCGACGCGCAAATCGCCGCGCGCCGCGGTGGCCGACGGCAGCCTGCACGAAGACCTCGCGCTGCGCCTCGAAGCAGCCGCCGTGACGCTGCCGCCGTTGCGCGAGCGCGGCGAAGATCCGCCGCTGATCGCGCAGGCGATCGTCGACGAACTGAATCACGATGCGGCAACGCGCGGCGCGTCGGAGATCGCCAAGCAGATCGGGCCGAATTTCCAGCGCGAATGTCTCGCATACGAATGGCCGGGCAACGTGCGCGAGCTGGAGGAGCGCGTGCGGCGCGCGTATCACGCGTCCGGCGACGTGCTGGAGTCGTTGCGCGCCGACGAAGCGGGCTCGGTCAACGGCCGCGATCTGAACGGCAGCCGCGTGCAGGTCACCGTCGGCACGCCGCTCGCGGACGTGGAGGAAATGTTGATTCGCGCGACGCTCGACGCAGTCGGCGGCACGCGTCACCGCGCGGCATCCCTGCTCGGCATCAGTCCGAAGACGCTGTACAACAAGCTGCAACGGATGCGCCTGAACTGACGCAGGCTTCACGCGCGGCGTCTGGCAAGATGCCAGATGCGGAACGAAAAACGGCGCCTCGCAATGAGGCGCCGTTTTTTTATGATGCGTTTTCGTCGCGCTTTTCGGGCTACGCGCCGCTCACGCGAACACGCTGCGCAGCAGAGCCTGCGCTTGCAGATATTGCGGATCGGCCACGAGCTTGCTCCACTTGAGCGCCTTGCCACGCGGACGCATGCGATTTAGCCGCTGCCGCGATTCCTTCGACGGCGTGAAGCGCAGCGCGTCGAGCACCTTTTCCGCCTCTTCCGGCTGGTTGCAGATCAGCACCATGTCGCAGCCCGCCTGAAGCGCGGCGCTCGCGCCTTCGGCCAGCGTGCCGCCTTGCCGCGCGGCTTCCATCGAGAGGTCGTCGCTGAAAATCGCGCCTTCGAAGCGCAGCTTGCCGCGCAGAATGTCCTGCAGCCACACGCGCGAAAAACCCGCCGGCTTCGAGTCGACTTTCGGATAAACCACGTGAGCGGGCAGCACCGAACCCAGCGACAAACCGAGCCAGTCGTACGGCGCGACGTCGTCGCGCAGGATGTCGTCGAGCGAACGGTCGTCAACGGGCATGGCGACGTGCGAATCCGCCTGCGCGAAGCCGTGTCCCGGAAAGTGCTTGCCGCAGTTGCTCATGCCCGCGAGCGCGAGGCCGTGATTGAGGCTCTTGGCGAGCATCGTGACCACGCGCGGATCGCGATGAAACGCGCGATCGCCGATCACCTGCGACTGCCCGTAGTTCAGGTCGAGCACCGGCGTAAAGCTCATGTCGATGCCGCACGCGCGCAACTCGGAAGCGAGGATATAGCCGACCGCGGTCGTAACCTTGGTGGCGTGCAGAACGTCGCTGTCCCACAGCGCACCGAGCTTGCCCATCGACGGCAGCACGGTGAAGCCGTCGGTGCGAAAGCGCTGCACGCGGCCGCCTTCGTGATCGACGGCGATCAGCAGATCCTCGCGAATCGCGCGGATCGACTCGGTCAGCGCCATGAGCTGCGCGCGGCTTTCATAATGGCGCGCGAACAGGATCACGCCGCCGGTCATCGGGTGAGCGAGACGGCGCTTGTCGTCCTCGCTCAGCGTCTTGCCGACCACGTCGAGCATCACCGGTCCGGGAATGGTTTTCATCGAATTTCGCTTGAAGAATGCCTGGAGCAAAGAAAAACGCGGCGGCCATGCGCCGCGTTCACGACTGATGTCTATTCGGCGACGCGCGCGGCGTTCGCGACGTTCGCGCCCTTCGCCTCGTCGGCTTGCGCGCTCTCGGCGATCACGAACGACACTGCATAGTCGCGCTCGTCGCTGATCGTCACGCGCGCCGTGATGCCGCGTGCGTCGAGCCATTCGGCGAGTTCGCCGGACGCCACCACCATGGGTTCGCCGCTCGGCTTGTTGAGCGTTTGCAGCGCACGCCATGTCATCGGCCAGCGCATGCCGAGGCCGATCGCCTTCGAAAACGCTTCTTTCGCCGAAAAGCGCGTGGCGAGAAACGCGAGGCCGCGCGCCGCCGAACGGGCATGGCGCGCGTGATAGACGCGCAATTCGTCGGGGCCGAGCACCTTCTCGGCGAAGCGGCCGTTGGTGCGCGCCATGACAGCCGCGACGCGGCTGACCTGCACGATGTCCGTGCCGATGCCGTAGATCGCCATGCGCGGAGCCTGCGCGTCGGAGCGCATCACGCGCGCGCGCCGAGACGCGCGGCGACCATGATCGCCTTCATCTCGCGCACCGCGTTGTCCCAGCCGGCGAAAATCGCATGCGCGACGATCGCGTGGCCGATATTCAATTCGACGATGCCCTCGATCGCCGCGATCTGCTGCACGTTCGTGTAATGCAGGCCGTGGCCCGCATTGACCTTGATACCAAGCGTCGCGCCGAATTCGACCGCGCGAACCACGCGCTCGTATTCGCGCTGCTGTTCGGCGGGATCGTGGGCTTCCGCGTAGCGTCCGGTGTGCAGCTCGATGACGGGCGCGCCGGCTTCGTGCGCGGCGCGAATCTGCGTCTCGTCGGGGTCGATGAACAGCGACACGCGCGAGTTCGCGTCGGCAAGCTGGCGGCACGCGGCGCGCACGGCCTCGAACTGGCGGGCGACATCCAGACCGCCTTCGGTCGTCAATTCCTGGCGCTTTTCCGGTACGAGGCAAACGTCGTGCGGCTGGACCTGACACGCGATGTCGAGCATTTCCTGCGTAACCGCGCATTCGAGATTCATGCGCGTTTTCAGGAGCGGACGCAGCGTGCGCACGTCGGCGTCGACGATATGACGGCGGTCTTCGCGCAAATGCAGCGTGATCGCGTCGGCGCCGGCTTCCTCGGCCATCAGCGCGGCGCGGATCGGATCGGGATACGAGGTGCCGCGCGCGTTGCGCAGCGTGGCGACGTGGTCGATGTTCACGCCGAGATCGATCACGTTCGGCGACGTTAGAAAGAAGCTCATAAGTTCTGCAAGTCGATCAGGATCTGGCGTGTCGCGAGCGGCGTGCCGCCAAGATAGGTGTTGAGCAGAAAGCGCATCAGCGTTTTGCTTTGCGCCACGGTCTGCGCTCGATGGTAATCGTCCTGTTCCATATCGAGCAAGGTTTGGCCCGCGACGACTGGCCATTGCGCGGGCAGATCGTCGCTTGCTTCTCGCACGCCGCGCTCGGGGTCGAACACATATCGGCGGTCGGCCTCGACCGCTTTGCGCGCGACGGTGCGATCGAGCGCCATTGCGTAGCCGGTTTCGCGCAGCAGCACGCGTTCGAACGAACGCAGCACCTGCACGGGCGGCTCGTCGTGCGCGAGACGCGTCATGGTGACGACGTAGTGATGGAACAGTTGCGGATGCGGATCTTCGCGCGCGCAGAACTTCACGAGCAGTTCGTTGACGTAAAAGCCGCAGAGCAGCGCGCCGCCCGTCAGCGGCAACATGCCGCCGACCCATTCGGCGCCGGTCAGCGTGCGCATTTCGGATTTACCGGACCACGACAGCGCGAGCGGCTGGAACGTCTGCAACACGCCGCGCAACGCCGAGTGCGGACGCTTTGCGCCCTTCGCGACGAGCGCGAGACGGCCGTGATCGCGCGACAGCACGTCGATGATCAGACTCGTCTCGCGATACGGATAACTGTGCAGAACAAACGCGGGCTGCTCGGCAATCCGGTATTCGGAAACGGAAGCGGCACTGCGCGAAGGCTTGCGAGCCGGCGTCCTGCGCGGCTCCCCGCCCGCGCCCGCTTCGGTCGCGCCTTTAGTGGACGACTTGCGGGTGCCGCGAGCGGGTTTCGACGGCTCGCGCGGCGGCGCGGCCGGCTCGGAACTGTCCGGGTCGGTGTCGGAATTCAGCGTGGCCCACGCGTCATTCGTACCCATACGCACGAAGTCCCGCTTCGTTGTCGGCCCAACCGCTTTTCACCTTGATGAAGGTTTCCAGATACACCGGGCCGTCGAACAGCTTTTCCATATCGAGACGCGCCTCGGTGCTGATCTGCTTCAACTTCGCGCCCTTCTGGCCGATGATCATCGCCTTGTGCGTGTCGCGCTCGACGAGGATCGTCGCGAAGATGCGGCGCAGGCGCCCTTCCGTTTCGAACTTGTCGATCAGCACGGTGCTCGTGTAGGGCAGCTCGTCGCCGGTCCAGCGGAACACTTTTTCACGCAGGATTTCGGCAGCCAGAAAGCGCTCGCTGCGATCGGTCAGATCGTCTTCGCCATAAATCGGTGCGCCTTCCGGCAGATAAGGCTTGACGGTCTCCATCAGGCGCCTGATGTCGTCCGTGTTTTTGGCCGACAGCGGCACGATTTCGCTGAACTGGCGCAGCGTGCTCATCTGCTGCATGAACGGGAACAGCGAATCCTTGTCGGACACGCGATCGAGCTTGTTCGCGATCAGCAGCGTGGGCACCGACGGCGGAATCAGGTCGAGCACCTTCTGATCGTCCGCGCCGAAGCGGCCGGCTTCGATCACGAACAGGATCGCGTCGACGGAAGTCAGCGTGGACGTCACCGCGCGGTTCAGCGAGCGGTTCAGCGCGCCGCTGTGCTTGGTCTGGAAACCGGGTGTGTCGACGAAAATGTACTGTGCGTCTTCAAGCGTGTGAATGCCGGTGATGCGGTGGCGCGTGGTCTGCGCCTTGCGCGACGTGATGCTGACTTTCTGGCCGACCAGCGCGTTCATCAGCGTGGATTTGCCGACGTTCGGACGGCCGACGATCGCGACCATGCCGCAGCGAAAACCAGTGGGAGTGGGAGCGTTCATATTCGGGCTACGGCAGGTTCGGATCGACACGCGCAATGGGCGCGCGCCGGAGCAATCAATGGCCCGCGTCGGCGACGCGCGTTTGCATCGCGTCGGCTCCGCCGGGTTCGTGTTCGGTGGACGCCGGGGCGTTCGTTGTGGTTGTTGTGTTTGTTGTGTTTGTCGCGCTTGTCGCGCTTGTCGCGGACGGAGTCGCGCCGGCGGCTTCGCGGTTGCGGTGCGGTTTGTCTGCGCCACTGCGGGCGGCAGCGGGGTCGGCTTTGGACTCGGCCTTCAGGTCGGCGGCTTTATCCGCTTTCTCGGCTTTCTCGGTTCGCTCGGTCCTATCGGCGCGTTCAGGCTTTTCCGACGCGCTGTACTCGACGTGTGCGGCGCGAATCATGGCCAGTGGCGCCGCTGCGGCGGCAAACGCCGTGCGTTCGGTGGCCGGCTCAGCGGCCGACGCCGCGCGCGGATCGCCCCGCCCTGCGCCGCGTTCGTTCTTGCGGTCCGGGCTGCGCAAGTCGAGCGCGGCCTGGACGCCGGTCACGCCGGGAACGATCTCGAGCTCGGCGTGCTTCGCTGCGCGAGCGCCTTTCGAGCGCTTCGGCTTGCCTACCACCGCAGGCGCCGCGGCCATGACTTCGTCGAGCGCCTTTTTGGCGGCGGCCTGCTCAGCCGCGCGGCGGCTCGCGCCCGAGCCCGCCACCTTCACATCCAGCTTGGGCACCGTGCATTCCACTTCGAATTGCTGATTGTGCGCCGCACCATGCGTCGCCACGACCGTATAGGTGGGCAGCGCAATCTTGTGACCCTGCAAATACTCTTGCAGCAGTGTCTTGGCGTCTTTGCCGAGCGTACGCGGATCGATGTGATCGAGAATCGGCACGTAAAGGCGCTTAATAACTGTCTGGGCGGCTTCGAAGCCGCCGTCGAGGAATATGGCACCCAGCACCGCTTCCAGCGTGTCAGCTAGGATGGAAGGGCGCCGGAAGCCGCCGCTGCGCAACTCGCCCTCGCCGAGACGAAGTCCTTCGGAAATATTCAGGGCCTGAGCAATCTCGTAAAGCGACTGCTGCTTGACCAGATTGGCGCGCACGCGAGACAGATCGCCTTCGTCGAGCTTGCCGAAACGTTGGAACAAAAGCGCGGCCACCGCGCAATTCAGAACAGAGTCGCCGAGAAACTCGAGCCGTTCGTTATGCGTGGCACTGTGACTGCGGTGTGTTAAAGCCTGGCGCAGCAATTCCGCATTGCGAAATTCGTAGCGCAAACGGCTTTCCAACGGAGATGAGGGCATGGGCAGAGTATAACGCGGGCGCCGTACCGGGCGAAAACGCGGTACGGCCAGCGGAAAAAGCGTGGTGAAGCGACGTTACCGGAGGTTCTTAAAGTGGCGCGATAACACGTCGCGGCTCATGTGGCCGCGGCGTGTCATGCAGCGAACGCGCGAATTACTGGAACGAGCCGATGCGCTTGAGATTGCTGAAGTTCATCCAGATGAAGAACGCGCGGCCGACGATATTCTTGTCCGGCGCAAAACCCCAATAACGGCTGTCCGCGCTGTTGTCGCGGTTGTCGCCCATCATGAAGTAATTGCCCGGCGGCACTTTGCAGATCACGCCGCGGGCGTTGTACGTGCAGTTATCGCGATACGGATAATCTTCCGCGCCGACGATAAACGGAGGCACTGCCGGATTGTTCAGAATCGCGTTCTTGCGGCCGTCGAGATTTTCTTCGAACTGCTTGGCGTAACCGAGGCGTTCTTCGTCGAGATAATCGGGCAGCGGCGTTTCAGACACGGGCTTGCCGTTGATCGTGAGCTGCTTGTCCTGATAGGCAATCGTGTCGCCCGGCAAGCCGATCACGCGCTTGATGTAGTCGACCGATTCGTCTTTCGGATAGCGGAACACCACCACGTCGCCGCGTTCGAGCGGACGGCCCGCAGTGATTTTCGTGTTGACGATCGGCAGGCGAATGCCGTAATCGAATTTGTTGACGAGGATGAAGTCGCCCACCAGCAGCGTCGGCACCATCGAGCCCGACGGAATCTTGAACGGCTCGACAACAAACGAGCGCACCACGAAAACCACCAGAATCACCGGAAAAAAGCTCGCCGAGTATTCGAGCCACCACGGCTGGCGCAGCTTGTCGTCACGCAGACGGGCACGCGTTTGCGCCGCGTTTTCGTCGGCGAAACGCTCGCCGATGCGTGCCTGCTGACGGTCGAACTCGGCCACTGCGGCTTCCGCCGCGCGCCGCCGCTGCGGCATGAACACCAGTTTGTCTGCGACCCATGCGACGCCCGTCAAAATGACGAGCACAAAAAGAATCAGCGCAAAATTCATAGGGTTCCGTTGTTCGTCTTATTTGTCTTCGACACGCAGGATGGCGAGGAAAGCCTCTTGCGGAATCTCGACGGACCCCACTTGCTTCATTCGCTTCTTGCCTGCCTTTTGCTTTTCCAGCAGCTTTTTCTTACGTGAAATATCGCCGCCGTAGCATTTTGCCAGCACGTTCTTACGCAACGCTTTAATGTTTTCGCGCGCAATGATATTCGCGCCGATCGTGGCCTGAACCGCGACGTCGTACATTTGACGTGGAATCAGTTCACGCATTTTGGCCGCCACTTCGCGGCCGCGATACTGGCTTTGCGAACGGTGCACGATGACCGACAGCGCGTCGACCTTGTCGCCGTTGATCAGCATGTCGACCTTCACGACGTCCGACGCACGGTATTCCTTGAACTCGTAATCCATCGACGCATAGCCGCGCGAAATGGACTTCAGGCGGTCGAAGAAGTCGAGCACGACTTCGCCCATCGGAATCTCATACGTGAGCTGCACCTGGCGGCCGTGATACTGCATGTTGATCTGCGTGCCGCGCTTTTGCGTGCACAGCGTGATCACCGGACCGACATAGTCTTGCGGCATGTACAGATTCACGGTGACGATCGGCTCGCGCACTTCTTCGATCTTTGACGGCTCCGGCATCTTGGCCGGATTCTCGACCATGATGATCGTGCCGTCGCGTTGCAGGACTTCATAGACCACGGTCGGCGCCGTGGTGATCAGGTCCATATCGAACTCGCGTTCGAGACGTTCCTGCACGATCTCCATATGCAGCAGACCGAGGAAGCCGCAACGGAAGCCAAACCCGAGCGCTTGTGAAACTTCCGGCTCATATTGCAGCGAAGCGTCGTTCAGCTTCAGCTTTTCGAGCGAATCGCGCAGCGCGTCGTACTGGTTGGCCTCGACCGGATAGAGGCCGGCGAACACCTGCGGCTTCACTTCCTTGAAGCCGGGCAGCGGCTCCCCGGCGGGACGATTCACCAGCGTGACCGTGTCGCCGACTTTCGCCGCGGCCAACTCCTTGATGCCCGCGATGATGAAGCCCACCTGCCCCGCCGACAACGATTCCAGGTTCTTCGACTTCGGCGTGAATACGCCGATGTGCTCGACCGGATATTGCGCGCCGGTGGCCATCAGGCGGATCTTGTCTTTCGGACGCAGCGTGCCGTTGACGATACGCACCAGCATGACGACGCCGACGTAGTTGTCGAACCACGAGTCGATGATCAGCGCCTGCAACGGCGCGTCCGGATCTCCCTTGGGCGCCGGCACTTTCGCGATCAACGCTTCGAGCACGTCTTCGACGCCGAGGCCGGTCTTCGCGCTGCAATGCGTGGCGTCCGTCGCGTCGATGCCGATCACGTCTTCGATTTCGGCAATCGCGCTCTCAGGATTCGCGGCCGGCAAGTCGATCTTGTTGAGCACCGGAATAACGTCGACGCCGAGTTCGATTGCCGTGTAGCAGTTGGCGACCGTTTGCGCCTCGACGCCCTGGCTCGCGTCGACCACGAGCAGCGCGCCTTCGCACGCGGACAGCGAGCGGCTCACTTCGTACGAGAAGTCGACGTGGCCCGGCGTGTCGATCATGTTCAGGTTGTAGACCTTGCCGTCGCGCGCGCGGTACGTCAGCGCGGCGGTTTGCGCTTTGATGGTGATGCCGCGCTCGCGCTCCAGATCCATCGAGTCGAGCACTTGTGCTTCCATTTCGCGGTCGGACAAGCCGCCGCAAATCTGGATGATGCGATCGGCGAGCGTCGACTTGCCATGGTCGATGTGCGCAATGATCGAGAAGTTACGAATATGATCCATTCAGTGCCGATCAAGCAAAAAAGGCGCGCTCGGACAATAGCGGAGCACGCCTTGTAAGTAGGTGAGTAGGGTAGCCCCACTTCCTTTCGGAAGAGGAGCCCCCTAAGAACCGTACGTGCGAGTTTCCCCGCATACGGCTCAAGCCCACGAGCAAAGTTTCATCTAAGATGAAACCGGCTTTGTCACGGCAAGTTGCCCAGCGTGCACTTGCTGATGGCAATGCGGATGAAGCAATACCCGATTGGAGAGACGATCTGACCCGCCGTGCATTCGATACACCAAGTGGTGATCGTGCCAGCCAGTCTCGTCAGTCAGGGCCGAGCCACAGTGTGCACAAAGGCCATCCTGTGAAAAATACAAAGTCGCCCATTGCTTCCGGTAGCGCAGTGATTTCCACATGCGCGTCCGGCGCAACTCCTCTCCATACTGCTCCCACTCGGGATCAAAAGGATTGAATTCCCCTTGGATCCTTTCGTGATACTCAATGGCCGTACCGCTAAGTTGGTACAGTTCAAGCAGACCCGGACTGCCGTCAGTCTGAGCCACGGGAGCAGCAAACACCCAGTGTCGATTCCCGATAGTGTGGAAGTACCGCTTTCTCACCCATTCGCTTCTCTTCAGTGGATGCCGCCTCTTCGACCACCGCCAAAGCCGCCAGAAAATCAGCGACTCCATACGGCTGTAAGCCTGCTTGGCTGATACGCGGTGATGGTACTGAGCCCACCCTCGCAGCATCGGATTCAGCAGTTTGATCAAATCGCCCTGCCTCATCATCTTGTGACCGCTGACCGTTTCCGCCACCTTGCGATAGAACGCTTGCGCGTTTTTCTTGCTCGGCTTGATGAGCAGTTTTCCCGAGTACTTCCGGAAGTTCCAGCCAAGGAAATCGAAGCCGTCATCAATGTGTGTGATGCGCGTTTTGGCCTCAGACAGTTGCAAACCTCGAACAGCAAGGAACGCTTCCACCCAAGGTCGGACTACATCAGCCAGCACCTCTTTCGAGACGCCAGTGATGACGAAGTCATCCGCGTATCGCACCACATTCACTTTCAGCTTTCTGGCCTTACCGATTCCAAATTTCGCACGCAGGTGCGCAATCAGTTCACGTTCAAGCCCGTTCAGCGTCACGTTAGCCAACGTCGGGGAGATGATCCCTCCCTGCGGCGTACCGGCCTCAGTCGCCTGGAGCTGTCCCTTATAAATCAGGCCAGCCTTCAACCACTTCCGGAGAATTTCCCTGTCCATTGGGACATGGTTTTCCAGCCAGTCGTGGTTGATATGGTCAAAGCAGCCTTTGATATCGGCTTCCAGTACCCATCGGGACGAATCCTTCCGGGACGTGCAAGCGCGTATCTGACCCATAGCATCGGCCGTCGAGCGGTTTATCCTAAACCCATAAGAGTTCGGGTCGCTCGTCGATTCCGACACCGGCTCCAAGGCCAGCAGATGCAGAGCTTGCATCGCCCTGTCCCGCATGGTCGGAATGCCCAGAGGGCGTTCCTTCCCATTGGCCTTGGGGATAAAGACCCTCCGTAATGGCAGAGGCTTGTATCCGCGCCGCTTCAACCCGCCGATGGCTGCCCACCGGCTGTCAGGCGAATCCCATAGCTCGCGATCGACTCCAGCCGTTCGCGCACCCTGGTTTTGCGTAACACGTCGTACCGCATACAGCTTCGCAGACAACGTGCGGGTCAGCATCCGTTGCAGGGCTTTCACCCTTCGCCAATCGCTTTCCCGCGTCGCCTTCGCAATTCGAATCTGCATCCCTCTCACGTTCCGCTCAACCCGTCGCCAATCTATGGCGTACCAGTTGTCCGGCGCGTGGGAAAGCGCAGATCCGGTCTTTCGACCAGATACTTTCATGCTGCTCTCCTACCTGGAAAAGTCCCCAGACAGAAGGCGCATCTCCCCCCAGCGGGGCAGATACACCCCGCTGGGGAAAAACAAAACTCAATGCAGGCGCATGCACCTGCATCTGACCAAGTTACAGAGGGTAGTCAGCCGTCATGCGACGGTGGACCAGACGGAAGTGGGCCCGCTTTCACGGAGGGTAATGTCTCAACCCCTATCCGGACCATTACAGCCCGGCATTCGCTTTCTCCGTCCTCCCATACCTGCACAATCAACAGCGTCCCTTGCGGTTCGCCTGCCAGCCTTACTGCACTGGCAACCATACAGGCTTACCACGTTCCCGGCATGTCACACGACTGAGGTAGGTTCTGCCTTTCCCCCGGCGATCCAATGACGACGTAACCCGAAGTTCCAGCGAGTTATCCGACCGCATACCGTTTTGGTCAGAGCCTGTCAGCAGATTTGGCTCATCAATAGTAACGAGGTTTATCAGCAGTTCACTTACATTAACCTTGTCAGCCAGCCTAGCTCCTCAACCCCATCTCTGCTCGGAGTCTCCAATTCGAGCCTTCACAGGCGCGCTTGCCCACAACATCTGGGGGATACATTGTCAGAAGAGCTTCAAACCCCACCGTTGCCAGTGACGCATGTCTTCCTAGGCTACTGCTGGTCGTACAGCAGGTTCACTACCCTCATCTTCAGCAACGAGGTCGAACAATGACACACCGAGCTTTCGCTCGTATCGTTTAGCGAAACCCTTGCCTGAAGGCTCGGGAATTGCAAACATCACCCCGCCCTGTCGGCGGAGATGAAGCCGCTGACTGGGCGGGACCTGACGATAATCAGGCCCATGCAACAAGGTTCCCGGCTGATTGCTCCGGTTTCCCATTTCACTACAAGGATGCTTCCCATAGGGTCGCATCTGCTTCTTAAAGTGCAGCCCACAAGGTGGCCGCCTGCGGAGGGCATGGTGAGTTGCCTCAATAACCCTCTAGTCGATGCTCCGTAACGTGGAGCGGCCGGACACGAGCGTGCGTGTCGCACAAAACTTATCTATTTTAGCCGAAAAGGCCGGTGCCCGGCGCATCTTGCGAGGTTCGGGCGATTGGACGCGGATTGGCGGCGTTGGGAACGGCCTGCAATCGTGCCTCGTGACCGGCCTTCTGGTCGACAGGGAAACGCGCCTCGTGCTGCGCTGGAAAACCTGGACTGCTCTCAGGATGACAAAGCAGCACGCGCTGCAAGCGCGCTGCGCACCTGCGCTTCGTCGAAATGGTAGCGGCACAACTCGACGCCGTCGCACACCAGTACCGGCACCAGGTCGTTATACCGCGCTTCGAGCACCGGATCGCTGTCGACGTCGATTACTTCCACCTGCGCGCCGAACTCGGTCAGCAACGGCTCGAGCGCGGCGCGCATGTCGTCGCAGAGGTGGCACCACGCGCGCCCGTAGAGCGTGAGCAGCACCGCCCTCGTCATTTCTGGGCGCTGCGCGGACGGATCGGCACGAACTGCGTGTTCTCGCCGCGGCGAACCAGCAGCGCGACCATCTTTTGCGAATCCAGATGCGAGGTCAGTTCGTCGAACTGCTTCGCGCTCGTAATGTCCGTATCGCCCACCCGCAGGATGATGTCGCCCTTTTGCAGGCCGACACGCGCCGCAGGACCGTCCGCCGCGTCGATCTGCACGCCGTTGTGCAGCTTGAGCGATTTCATCTGATCCGCGGGAATATCGCTGACGGCAACGCCCAGAGCGTTCGTGGCGCGCTGCTTGGGCGGCTGCGGCTTTTTCTGATCGGCCTTCGCGGTCTTGTCCGGCTGCATTTCGGCAATCGTGACCGGCAGATCGCGCGTCTGGCCCTTGCGCCAGACGGTGATGGTCGCCTTCGTGCCCGGCTTCGTATCGCCGACCATGCGCGGCAGGTCCGTGGCCGTATCCACCGAATGACCGTTGAACTTCAGAATGATGTCGCCCGGCTGCACGCCGGCCTTGTCCGCCGGGCCGCCCGGCTCCACGCTGCTGACGAGCGCGCCTTGCGACTTCGGCAGGCCGAGCGAGTCGGCGACGTCTTTGGTCACTTCGCCGATCGCCACTGCGATCCGGCCGCGCACCACTTTGCCCGACGCCTTCAACTGGTCGGCCACGCGCATGGCTTCGTCGATCGGAATGGCAAACGAAATGCCCATGAAGCCGCCCGTACGGCTATAAATCTGCGAGTTGATGCCGATCACCTCGCCCTGCATATTGATGAGCGGGCCGCCCGAATTGCCCGGATTCACGGCCACGTCGGTCTGGATGAACGGCAGATAGTCGCCCGTATCGCGCCCCTTCGCGCTGACGATGCCGGCCGTCACCGTGTTTTCGAGACCGAACGGCGAGCCGATCGCGACAACCCATTCGCCCACGCGAACCTTGTTCGAATCGCCGATGGTGATGGTCGGCAGATTCGCGGCGCTGATCTTCACGACCGCGACGTCGGTCCGGTCGTCCACGCCAATGAGCTTCGCCTTGAATTCGCGCTTGTCGGTGAGCGTGACGTAAATGGTGTCCGCGTCGTCGATGACATGCGCATTGGTCATGACGTAGCCGTCGGCCGACAGAATGAAGCCCGAACCGACCCCGCTGTTCTGTTCCGAATCGTTGCTGTCCGGCGCGTCCTGGCCGCCGCCTCCACCGCTGCCGCCATTGTCGCCACCGCGCGGCGAACCGGGCGATTGCGGCGACTGAGGCAACGGAATGCCGAAAAAGCGCCGGAAAAACTCCGACATGTCGCCGTCGTCCATGCCGGGCGGCAATCCGCCGCGCGTGCCGCTGCTCGAGACGCGCGTGGTCGTGCGAATGTTGACGACCGCCGGGCCGACCTTGTCGACGAGGTCAGTGAAGTCGGGCAGGTTGGCAGCGGGAGCCGCGGACGCCGTGTGCGGCGCGAACGGCAAACATGCCACCACAACCGCGGCCGCGAGGAATGTGCGCACCGAGAAAGTCGTCATATCGTTGGAAGCCGAGGGATTCAGGATCGGAGGATTACTTCGGAGCCTTATATTCTATGGCAGACGCAAATTGCTGCAACGTCGTCTGGGGCACTTCACCGAGCAGAGTAATCCAGAAGTCGCCGCGCCGCTTGACTAGCACATGCGTCGCGCCACTGCTGCCCGCGCCTTCCTTGCGCGTGTTGTTCTCGACCGGCTCGATGAACACCGAGACGGCGGCGAGACCATCGGAGAACACGGCCTGATCGACCGGAATGGTCGGCTGGCCTGCTTCGCGCGCCGCCATGGGGCGGCGCAATTCACGGATCTTGCGGAAGCCCGGCACCGTGGGCGCGAACTCCCAGCCTTGCGCGGCCATGTCGACCGGCTCGACCGGCGGATGCACAACAGTCCACCCAGCAGTATTGCGAATACCGTTCACAATGCCTGCCTTGTCGACGGGGACGCCGATGCGAATCTGCGAGAACGACAGTTGCTCGAGCACCTGCCCGCTCGGATCGAGTGTCTGGGCACGCAGCAGCAGCCCGGTCTTCTTGTCGGCCCACAGTTTGTAAGCGAAGCGATAAGCGTCTTTCGGGTCGAGTTCGACCACCTGGCTTTCGACGCCCGCGACGCGGTCGTCGCCGAGCAGCTTCGGCTCATATACCGACAGAACCTGTTCGCCGCTTACCGCGAGGAGCGCCGGGAACGAGTCCTTGTTCTGGCGCTTCTCGACCACGCACAAATGCCGTTCCGGCACGAATGTGTACAGCTCGTCGTTGTGACGGAGCATTTTGCGCGGCTTGCCGTCAAGGCTTTCGAGTTGCTCGAATTCGCCGTCAGTCCGGGTCGCATAGTGCGCGATCCGCGACGTTTGAACGAAATTGCCCCGTTGATACACGAACGCGCCTTCGTAGTTCTGCTGCTGAGCGGCGTGGTGGATGCGATCGAGAAGGTCGGCAGCCGTGCGACGGGCGACAAGCGGATCGTCTGTTTGTGCAAAGACCCGCGGTGTAGCGGACAACAATACGGCTGCGCAGAACAGAAATGCCGGCAGCCGCCCCCAGATAGTCGTTTTATTCAACCGCGGAGTCTGCATCAAACTATTGGCCTTGCGTAGAGACTGCAGCGGCGCGAATCAGCGGCATGGAACCCGGCATGACCGGCTGCTGCGCAAACTGCTGATGAGCTTCGAGGTACTGGTCGAGACTCGCGTCGCGAATGATGTTGGCGTCTTGCGCGGCTGGCATGACATTGGCCGACGGCACGGACGCCATCGCCACCTTCATTGTGTCGCCGTGCGACGGCACCGAAGCGACTTGCGCGACGCCCGAACCGCTCGGCACGCCTTGCAGTTGCGGCACGACGATCCACGTCAAGGTGGCGGCCGCGGCAGCCACCGCGAAAGCCGGCACGACGCGGCGACGAAGCGCCAATAGCCGTTGCGCGACCGGCATGGCGGCCGGCGCGAGCAGATGCGGCTCGCTTTCGAAGCGCGCGGCGAATCCACTCAGGAAGGCGCTGCTTGCCGTGGAACTGACTGCGAGATCGTCGGAACGCAGAGCGTCGCCGATCAGGTGATAGCTGGACCACGCGGCGCGATCTTCGCCGTCCAGCTCGGACAGAAACTTGTCCAGATTCAGATGCTCTTCGCCGAAAAGCTCCCCGTCGACAAAAGCGGACAGACGCTCGCCGCGCGAACTGGCTTGCGATTGCATCGAGACCGACCCCATGATGCTCCCCATCTTACAAAAACCCCGTAGTGACACCACTAATCCAGATATTGCACCCGTGCTCCGTTCGGCCCGCCGGTGACTTACCAGCGCTTGCCTTCAGGTGTGTCAAGCAACGGACGCAATTTTGCCGCAATGGCTTCGCGAGCGCGGAAAATTCGCGACCTGACGGTGCCGATCGGGCAGCCCATCATTTCAGCGATTTCTTCGTAGCTCAAACCTTCAATTTCACGAAGAGTAATGGCGGTGCGCAACTCTTCCGGTAAAACCGCCATCGCAGCATTGACCGTCTCGGCGATCTGCTTGCTCATCAACATCGACTCGGGCGTGTTGATATCCCTTAGTTGGTCGGCGTCCGAGAAAGTTTCAGCTTCTTCAGCATCTGCTTCGGTCGATGTGGGCGCGCGCCGACCTTGGGTCGCAAGGTAGTTCTTTGCCGTGTTGACTGCAATCCGGTACAACCACGTATAAAAAGCCGATTCGCCGCGAAATTGCGGCAGCGCGCGGTACGCCTTGATAAAAGCGTCTTGCGCAACGTCTTCGACTTCGGCTGGGTCGCGCACGAGTCGCGAGATCAGCCGGAGAATCTTGCGGTGGTATTTGGAGACCAGAAGCTCGAACGCGGCCTTATCGCCCTTCTGGACGCGTTCGACCAGCACCTGATCAATTTCTTTTTCGCTCACCTGATAAATCCGTTAACTATAGGGCGCATGACGGGGGCACCATTGTAGCGTCCCGTTCAATGCGGCACGTTACCGAGGGTAACGGCGCGAGGTAACAGCGGTTACAGTCGTTACATCAGGCACCGGCGCGGCGCCGTCCTCGCACCGCCAAGGCGCGAAAAACCGCTGCGGAGAGCGAGTCGGCGGGAAGGAGCAGCGTTCGGCGGCGGCCCGCATCCGGCACCAGCGTGAGCACCAGCAAATGGTCACTCCAGTGCGCACAGCCGGCAATCCGGCCGTGAGCGAGTACACCGCCGGCTCGCCCCCAGACCGTGAGGCCATCGCGCCCCAGCTTTATCGCGACGGGCTGCGTCCGGCCATGCATCACCGAACACAGCGCGAGCAAGGCGCACGCGGCAAGCGTCAACGGAACCGCCTGCCAGGCACCCAGCCACGGCGCCGCCGCGCGATAGACAGCACCCGACGCCACGAGTACAAAAGCAGCCAACGCAACGCACATGGAAACAGAGCGTCGCAGCGGGATTCGCTGCGACGCTCCGTCGTGTCTGGCCGTTTCTGGGGAAAGCGCCAGCAAAGCCGGCGCCGTCAGCTGGCGCGTCACCCGGCGCTCTGGGATCAGGCGCGCTTGAAGACGAGCGTGCCGTTCGTGCCGCCGAACCCGAACGAGTTCTTCAGCGCGACGTCGATCTTCATCTCCCGCGCGGTGTTGGCGCAGTAGTCCAGGTCGCATTCCGGGTCCTGATTGAAGATGTTGATCGTGGGCGGCGACACCTGATGATGCACGGCGAGCACGGTGAACACGGACTCTAGACCGCCGGCGCCGCCGAGCAGGTGGCCCGTCATCGACTTCGTCGAATTCACGACCATGTTTTTGGCGTGGTCGCCGAACGCGCGCTTGATGCCCGTGGTTTCGGCCAGATCGCCGAGCGGCGTGGACGTGCCGTGCGCGTTCAGGTAATTCACCTGACCGGCGTTGACGCCCGCGTTCTTCATGGCTGCGAGCATGCAGCGGCGCGCGCCGTCGCCGTCTTCGAGCGGTGCGGTCATGTGATAGGCGTCGCCGCTCATCCCATAGCCGCCGACTTCGGCGTAAATCTTCGCGCCGCGAGCCTTCGCATGTTCATACTCTTCGAGCACCATCACGCCGGCGCCTTCACCGAGCACGAAACCGTCGCGGTCTTTGTCCCACGGACGGCTCGCCGTTGCCGGATCGTCATTGCGCTGCGACAGCGCGCGCGCTGCCGCAAAACCGCCGATTCCGAGCGGCGACACGGTAGATTCCGCACCGCCCGCGATCATCACGTCGGCGTCGCCGTATTCGATCAGGCGCGAAGCCTCGCCGATACAGTGCAGCCCCGTGGTACAGGCGGTGACGATGGCGAGATTCGGACCCTTGATGCCGAACTTGATGGACAGATGGCCGGAGATCATGTTGATGATCGACGCCGGCACAAAGAACGGCGAAATACGGCGCGGGCCGCGGTTCAGCAGTTCGGTTTGCGTCACTTCGATCATCGGCAACCCGCCGATGCCCGAACCGACCACGACGCCGATACGCTCCGAATTTTCGTCCGTCACTTCGAGGCCGCTGTCCTGCATCGCCTGTATGCCTGCAGCCACGCCGTAATGGATGAACGTATCCATGTGGCGCGCTTCCTTACCGGGGATGTAGTCCTCGATATTGAAGCCCTTCACCTCGCCGGCGAAACGAGTCGAGAAGTTCGACGCGTCGAACTTCGTGATATTGGCAATACCTGACTTGCCGGCGACCAGATTGGCCCAACCGTCGGCAACATTATTGCCAACAGGCGAAATCAGCCCCAGGCCTGTAACAACAACACGACGGCGGCTCACGGTAACCCCTTTTTCATAGATGACAAAAGCAAAAGCCACAGCGGCCACAGGAACCTGCCCTGTGCACCCTGTGGCTGTTAAGTCGGCAATCGCGCGGAAAGTTGCGCTGTCAACATCGCTAGCTCCTGCATGGCAAGCGGCGCGGCAAACGGCTTAATAAAAGCCGACCCCGCTGGCGTCGGCAACCGACACGGCAGGGCGTCATACGCCGCGAGCGCAGAAACGCAGGCGCGAATGACCTTAGGCCTTGACGTTCGCGCGAGCGTAGTCGATCGCTTGCTGAACGGTGGTGATCTTCTCGGCTTCTTCATCCGGAATTTCCATGCCGAATTCGTCTTCGAGGGCCATCACGAGTTCAACGGTGTCCAGCGAGTCGGCGCCGAGGTCGTTCACGAACGAAGCTTCGTTCTTGATTTCAGCTTCGGCAACGCCCAGTTGTTCTGCGACGATCTTCTTGACGCGCTGTTCGATATTGTCCATTACCCCTCCAAGGGAAAGAAGTTCAAAAATACAGGTGCGCGCATTTTATCAGGTTTGACCCGGCAAAAAAGCGGCGCATCAGGTTGCTGTCAAGGCATGCGCCTTACGCATTTGCAAACGCATCAAGGCGCGGATAGTAACCGAATTTGGTTACGACATGTACATTCCGCCGTTCACATGCATCGTCGTGCCGGTGATGTAGCCCGCTTGCGGCGACGCGAGGAATGCGACAGCGTGTGCGATATCTTCCGGGCTGCCAAGGCGGCCCAGCGGAATCTGCGTTTTCAGCGCGGTTTGCTGCTCTTCCGGCAGGGTGCGCGTCATGTCCGTGTCGATGAAACCCGGCGCGACGCAATTCACCGTGATGCCGCGGCTGCCGATCTCGCGTGCGAGCGCGCGCGTCATACCCGCCACGCCCGCTTTGGCCGCGGCGTAATTGATCTGACCGGGATTGCCCGCCGAACCGACCACCGACGTAATGTTGATGATGCGGCCGCCCTTCGCCTTCATCATGGGGCGCAGCACCGCGCGCGACAGACGGAACACCGATTTGAGGTTGGTGTCGATCACCGCGTCCCAGTCGTCGTCTTTCATGCGCATGGCGAGTTGGTCCTGCGTGATGCCGGCATTGTTCACCAGCACGTGCAGCGCGCCGAATTCCTTTACCGTGCCGTCGATCAGCGCTTCCGCAGCCGCTGCGTCGTTCACGTCGAGCACCGCGCCGCGGCCGCTCACGCCCGCCGCATTGAACGCTTCGCTGATCGCTGCCGCGCCGCTTTCGCTGGTCGCCGTGCCGATCACCGTGGCGCCCTGGCGCGCCAGTTCCATGGCGATGGCGCGGCCAATTCCACGCGAGGCGCCCGTTACGATTGCGATGTGCCTGTCGAGAGTCTTTTCCATCTGTCGGTCCGAATGCCCATCGGAGGGCTGATTGATTGCTGATGCCTCGTGCTGCGTCTGCGCGATAGCGCGCTCAGCCTGCCGTCACGAGCTTGAGCGTTTCTTCGAGCGAGGCGGGATCGAACACCGACGCGCCGACCAGATTACCGTCGATACGCTTCGTGAGGCCCGCAAGGACCTTGCCCGGCCCGCATTCCACGACGTGCGTGACGCCCTGCGCCGCCATGGCCTGCACGCTTTCCACCCAACGTACGGCACCGGCGGCCTGGCGCACGAGCGCGTCTTTGATCCGCGCTGGCTCGTTGACGATGGCGACGTCGACATTGTTGATGACCGGGATGGACGGCACCTGGACATTGACGCTCGCCAGATACTCGCGCAACTGATCCGACGCGGGCTTGAGCAGCGACGAGTGGAACGGCGCGGAAACCGGTAGTGGCAGCGCGCGCTTTGCGCCCTTCGTCTTCGCGACTTCGCAGGCCTTTTCGACCGCGGCCTTGTGGCCTGCGATCACGACTTGCGCCGGCGCATTGAAATTGACCGCTTCGACGACGCCCGCTGCCGAGGCTTCCGCGCAGACCGCGCGCACGGTGTCGTCGTCGAGACCGAGAATCGCTGCCATGCCGCCTTCGCCGACCGGCACCGCGGTTTGCATGGCCTGGGCGCGAAAACGCACGAGCGGCACGGCATCGCGAAACGCGAGTGCGCCGGCCGCGACCAGCGCCGTGTATTCACCGAGGCTGTGTCCGGCCACGAGGGCCGGCGCCGGGCCGCCCGCCTGCTGCCACGCGCGGTAAATCGCGTACGCGGCGGTCAGCATGACCGGCTGGGTGTTGGTGGTGAGGTTCAGATCTTCGGCGGGGCCTTCGGCGATCAGCTTGCCGAGGTCCTGATTGAGCGCGTCGGACGCTTCCTGAATCGTCTCGCGCACAATGGCCTGATCGGCAAATGCGTTGAGCATGCCGACCGATTGCGAAGCCTGCCCCGGAAAAACGAACGCAAATTTCATATCGTCCCCAAAATCGATTTAGTCAGATGTGAGCGGCGCGGGGCGCATGGGCGCCTTGGACGGCGCCGCGCAAGTCGCCCCGACGAGGTCAGTAGCGGATGACCGACGCGCCCCACGTGAAGCCGCCGCCGACGCCTTCGATCAGCACGTTCTGGCCACGCTTGATGCGGCCGTCGCGCACCGCGACGTCGAGTGCGAGCGGAATGGACGCAGCCGACGTATTGCCGTGCTCGCCCACCGTGACGACCATGCGTTCCTGCGGCAAGCCCAGCTTGCGGCAGGTGCTTTGCATGATGCGGATATTGGCCTGGTGCGGAATCAGCCAGTCGATCTGGTCAGCCGTCAGGTTAGCTTTCTCGAGCGCCTCGACCGCGACTTTTTCGAGCACGTTGACAGCCAGCTTGAACACGGCCTGCCCGTCCATATGGAGGAAGGCGCTGCCGGACACCACGCCGCCGTTCACATTGCCCGGCGTGCAAAGAATGCCGGAATGGCTGCCGTCCGCGTGCAATGCGCTTGCGAGCACACCCGGTTCTTCCGACGCCTGCAGGATCACCGCTCCCGCGCCGTCGCCGAACAGCACGCAAGTCGTGCGGTCGTTGAAATCGAGAATGCGTGAGAACGTTTCCGCGCCGACGACAAGCGCCGTGCGATGCTGGCCACCGCGAATCAGGCTGTCCGCCAGGGACACGGCATACGCGAAGCCGGAACAGACGGCTTGCACGTCGAACGCCGCGCCGTGATTCCTGATGCCGAGTTTGCTCTGCAACAGGCAAGCCGTGCTGGGAAACACGAAGTCCGGCGTGGAAGTGGCGACGATGATCAGGTCGATGGCTTGGGGATCGATGTCCGCCGCCTCGATTGCCCGCTGCGATGCGAACTGCGAGAGGTCGCTCGTCGTGACATCAGGATCCGCGAAGTGGCGTGCATGGATGCCCGTACGGGCCACGATCCATTCGTCACTCGTCTCGACGCCTTGCTTGGCAAGACGCTCAGCCAGATCCTGATTGGTGACGCGCGCGGGCGGCAGATAGCTGCCGGTTCCCAGCACGCGGGAATAAATTGTCGATTGAGCCATTATGCCTTCGAGGATTGCGCAGCGTAGGGCTCGGCCGGCTGGCCTGCGATAGGGCTTGCGTGACCCGCACCGCTTGCGTCGCGCGCCGCCTGTTCAAGAGAACCCGCGTTCTCTTCCATCGCTTGCGCAAGGCGCTCCAGCACGCCGTTTTTGACGGCATCATACCCGCGTTTGATGGCCCACTCAAACCCGTAGGCGTCCGCGGAACCGTGGCTTTTGATCACCAGTCCGCGCAGGCCGAGCAACGCGGCGCCATTGTATTGCCGATGATCGACACGCTTCTTGAAGCGCATCAATACCGGCAGCGCGAGGACCGCCATCACCTTGGTGAGCCACGAACGGCCGAACTCTTCCTTGATGATGTTCGACAGCATCTGCGCAAGACCTTCGGAGGTCTTCAGCGCCACATTGCCGACGAAACCGTCGCACACGATCACGTCAACCGTGCCTTTGAAGATGTCGTTGCCTTCCACGTTGCCATGGAAGTTCAGCGTGCTGCCGCGCAGCAGCTCGCCGGCACGCTTGATAGTGTCGTTACCCTTGATGACTTCTTCGCCGATATTGAGCAGCCCGATGGTGGGCCGCTCCTTGCCTTCGAGCGCGGACACGAGCGCGTGCCCCATCTCCGCGAACTGCAGCAGGTGCTGCGGTTCACAGTCGACGTTGGCGCCCAGATCGAGCATCATGGTGTAGCCGTTCGGATTGGGCAGGGCGGACGCGATCGCTGGGCGCTCGATGCCCGGCAACGTTTTCAGCACGTAGCGCGACACCGCCATCAGCGCGCCGGTGTTGCCGGCGGAAATGCAGGCTTGCGCCTCGCCTTCCTTGACGCGATTCAGCGCCACGCGCATGGACGAGTCTTTTTTCTTGCGCAGCGCGACTTCGACCGGATCGTCCATGGCGACGATCTCGGACGCGGACACGACGGTCAGTGCCGGCAGGTCCAGGGCCTTCAACTTCTTGAGCTGCGCACGAATCGCACTTTCAATGCCGACGAGCAGCAACTGCGCGTCGGGATGCGAGCGGACGAAGTTGACGGCAGCGGGAACGGTCACGGACGGGCCGTGGTCGCCTCCCATGCAATCTATCGTGAGCTTTACTGTCATGGAGTGCGGCGAATTTCAGGCACCCTGCATGGGACCGCAATATGCGCTGAAGCGCCCTCTGCGATCGACGCAAAAAAGCGGCAGTTGAATGCCGCCTTTTTGCCGAGCCGGGAAAATGTCAAGCGAGCTGATCGCCACGCGAAACGCCGGAGGGCGCAACGCAGTGAAACGATTAGTCGTTCTTCGTCTTGACGACTTTCTTGCCGCGATAGTAGCCGTTCGGGCTAACGTGGTGACGCAGATGCACTTCGCCCGTGCTCGGTTCCACGGCCAGCGGCGCTGCCGTCAGGAAATCGTGCGAACGGTGCATGCCGCGCTTCGACGGCGACTTCTTATTTTGTTGAACTGCCATGACTAACTCCTAAAAATTTTCCGAATTCTAACACAGCCCGATGCGGTCTCCGCCACTGGCCAAATGGCCAACGCGCCCGCATCGCGCTCCCATGCAACTGTTCAGTGCTTCTTGTCGCCCGGCTCACCGCGCTTGAGACTTTCGAGCGCCGCGAACGGATTGGGCCGCTCAGGCTCACCGCCCTCTTCGGCTTCGTCCTGGGCGGCTTCGTCGCTCTCGCCTTCGGTACCAGCCACACCAGAGACGAGACTCTCGTGCACCTCGGGACAAATCTCGTGCTTGGGCACGAGCGGCAAGGAAAGCAGCAACTCTTCTTCGATCAAGTCGACGAGATCGAACTGGCGGGAGCCCACGATCACTTCGACTTCATCCTCGTCGAGCGGAAACTCTTCGGCTTCCGCCTCAGTGTTGACGATCCGGTAAGTTGCATCGACGTTGAACGCCTGCGAATACGGCGTCATGCACCGCTGACATTCGATCCATGCGGAACCGTGAATCGCCAGCCTCAAATAAGGCTGCGGACCCTCGGCGCCGTCATCCTGCAATTCCGGCTGCGTCGCCCCTTCAGCTTGCCAGGTGAACGCGGTATCGCGGTCTGGCGCTTCTGCCGGGACTTCGTTTAACATGCGCGGCAGTTGCGAGACGCGCACGACACCCGCGGCCTGCCTTCCACTTCGCGCAAATTCGAACAGATCGAGCTCATGCGGGTCGGACAGACCAGCAGGTTTGCCAGGATGTTGAGTCATGTGCGCTCCTGCGTCGGCAAGGGTTTCGCCGGGATATATCACGGTTAAATCAGTTTGCGAAGCGGCCCGTGAAACTTCAGCGCTGCGCAATTGCAATGAGTATGCGACGGTGAATTTTCGCCGTGTGCTTCCAGACGATTTGAAACCCACGAGTTGCAACCCGGTTTGCAACCACTTACAAGTGCCCACAACTGCGGCAAACCGCCTAGCACGGCACGCACCGAAAGCCACCTGACGCAAGCATACCGATGAAAAGCCCGAAATCATATCTGTTTTGTCTTTTCGAGTCAAACACTTAAGCCCGTACAAGCGCGAGCCGCGCGCATGCTCGTACGCCCCGCCCTTCTAGCCGTTGATCGACCATGTCAGATTCCCCCAAACGCCCGCCACGCCTGATTCTGGCATCGAGTTCGCCGTATCGCCGCGAACTGCTCGAACGCCTGCGCGTTCCATTTGAAGTAATCGTGCCCGCCATCGACGAAACCCCGCGCGCCGGCGAAACGCCCGACGCCACCGCGTTGCGGCTTGCCGAGGCCAAGGCGCGGGCGGTCGCCGGCGCGCTGCCCGCAGGCGAAACCGCCCTCGTGATCGGCTCGGACCAGGTCGCCACTTACGACGGCTTGCAAATCGGCAAACCGGGCACTCACGCCAGGGCGTTCGCGCAATTGCAGGCGATGCGCGGCCGCGAAGTGCTGTTTCATAGTGCGCTGTGTCTGTTCGACAGCCGCTCGGACAGGGCGCAAACCGTCGACGTCATTACCCGCGTACGATTTCGCGTTCTGTCAGATGCGGCGCTGGAGTCCTATCTGCTAGCCGAAACGCCCTACGACGTAGCGGGCAGCGCCAAGTCCGAGGGCCTGGGCATCGCATTGCTCGAAGCCATTCATTCCGACGATCCCACGGCACTCGTCGGGCTCCCGCTGATCGCGCTGTCGGGCATGCTGTCGACGGCGGGCTATCCGCTACTGGAGGCACAATGAGCGGCACACTCTATCTGATCCCGAACACGCTCGGCGAAGGCGACGCCGACGCGCTCGACGCCGTCCTGCCCGCCCCCGTGCGGGCTCGCGCCGCCGCGCTTCACTATTACATCGGCGAAAACGCGAAGACCACGCGTGCATTTCTGAAGAAAGTCGGCACCGAACGTCCGATTCAGGAAATCGAGATTCGCGAACTCAACATCAATACGCCGGCAGGCGAGATCGACAAGCTGCTCGCGCCGGTTCTGGCCGGGACCGACGCCGGCCTCGTCTCCGAAGCCGGCTGTCCGGCCGTGGCCGATCCGGGCGCGCTGCTGGTGCGCCGGGCGCACGAGCGTGGCGTGAAAGTCGTGCCGTTCGTCGGGCCAAGCTCGATTCTGCTCGCGCTGATGGCCTCCGGACTCAATGGCCAAAGCTTTGCGTTTCATGGCTATTTGCCGGTCGACGCCGCCGAGCGAGCCAAGCGCCTGCGCGATCTCGAAATGCAGTCGCGCAAGGGCAAGCAGACGCAGATCTTTATCGAGACGCCTTATCGCAACCGCGCGCTGCTGGACACGCTACTGGCAACGTGCGCACCGTCCACGCTGGTTTGCGTCGCGGTCGATCTGACACTGAACAGCGAAACCATCGTCAGTCACACCGTAGCCGACTGGAAGAAAAAGCCGGCGATCGACCTGCATAAGCGGCCCGCCATTTTCCTGATCCTGGCGGTCTGAGTCAGATTTCGCGCAAGTCGCACACAGAAAACCCCGCGCGCTCGGTCAGATCGCGCGGGGTTTTCTGTGCGTCCGGCGAACCCTTAGCGCTCAGCGCAGGTTGAACTTTCCGCCCAGCGCCATCGCGTGAACGGCGCCGCTGCCCACGGCCGCGCCGAATTTGCGCGCAACACGATCCGTAATGCTCTCTTTCACCGTGTAGTCGACGATATCCGGCGCCTTGAAGATCTCACGCGCGACATAGTTCGCATCGCCCAGGCCGTCCGCGAGACCTAGCTCGACGCTTTTCTGGCCCGTCCAGAAGAGGCCGGAAAACATGTCCGGCGTTTCATGCAGGCGTTTGCCGCGACCCTGGCGGACCGCCTCGATAAACTGAGCGTGAATCTGGTCCAGCATTTCCTGCGCATGCTGATCCATCTTCGGCGTTTCGGGCGAGAACGGGTCGTAAAAGCCCTTATTTTCGCCCGATGTGTGCAGCCGGCGCTGGATGCCGAGCTTGTCCATCAAGCCGGTGAAGCCAAAGCTGTCCATTAGCACGCCGATCGACCCGACGATGCTCGCCTTGTCGACGTAAATCTTGTCGCCGGCCGCCGCCGCATAATATCCGCCCGACGCGCACATATCTCCCACCACGACGTACAGCGGAATAGACGGATGTTTCGCGCGCAATCGGCGGATTTCGCCGTAGATAATGCCTGCCTGAACCGGGCTTCCGCCCGGACTGTTGCACCGCAGGATCACGCCGGCCGTGCCGCTGTCGTCGAAGGCGCTTTCCAGCGCCGCGCTAATATCTTCGGCGTTCGCATTGGTATCTGCCGAGATTTCGCCGTCAAGTGCTATCAGCGCCGTGTGGCGACCCGTCGCCGCGAGCTTGTCGCCGGAAAACTCGAGCACGCCCCAGATCACGAGCCCCAAGATCGCGAGGAACACGAAGCGGAAGAAGATTTTCCACCGCCGCGCGGCCCGCTGTTCATTCACGGCGGCCAGCGCAATGCGCTCGAGCGCCGCGCGTTCCCAGCCGGGTTCGTCGGCGGAAATGCGGGAACGGCCCGTCATGGACGGTTCCTTCGTGTCAGGAGTCAGGTTGTCGGACATGCGTGCAGTGGTATTTTCAAGAAGGACAGATCAGGACTCGGCCGGACGCAACTCGCCGTCGGGAATCCAGAAAACGGCGCGGCCTTCTGCCGTCTGGCGCTCGTCGACGCGAAGCGCTCGCAGCCGCCCGCCACGGCAGGGACCGCCGACGCATTTGCCGGTATCCGGCGCGTAAATCGCGCCATGTGTGGCGCACATCAAGTATAAACCGGACGATTCGAAGAACTGGCCCTCGGCCCAGTCCAGTTCCATGGGCACGTGCGCGCAGCGGTTCAGGTAGCCATACGCGTCGCCGCCGTAGCGGACGAAAAACACCACGACCTCGTCGGCGCCGATCATCGCGGCGCGCCGCACGCCGGCTCCGCCGTCGACCAGTTCCTCCGACGCACAGATGCGCACCGCCTGCGCCGCGGTTTCGGCCTTGCTCGCCTCGGCACTCATGCGTTGTCCCTCAGCCAGCCGGACAACGCACTGACGCTCGACGCCACGTATTTCGGCGACAGCGCACTCAACGAGTCGGCCGGATGCGCGCCATACGTCACGCCGATGCCGGCCACGCCCGCATTGATCGCCATCTGCAAATCGTGCGTGGTGTCGCCGACCATCACCGTGCGCACCGGATCCTGCCCGAGTTCGCGCGTCAACTCGTGCAACATGGCCGGATGCGGCTTGGAAAACGTCTCGTCCGCGCAGCGCGTGCCGTCGAACAGACTGGTGAGCCGCACCTGATCGAGCGCGCGATTCAGCCCGACGCGGCTTTTGCCCGTCGCCACGGCCAGCAGATAGCCCTGCTCGCGCAGTTCCTGCAACATTTCGCGCACGCCCGCGAACAGTTCGGTGGTCTGATCCTTCACCAGATAGTGAAACCGGTAGCGCTCGGCGAGCCGCGGATAGTCGCTCGGATCGAGCGTGGGCGCGGCGATCTGCAGCGCGTCGCGCAAGCCGAGGCCGATGACATAGCTCGCGGCTTCGTCGGCGGGAACCGGCAAACCCAGATCGCGGCACGCCGCCTGGATGCTCCGCGTGATATGCACGGTCGAATCCATGAGCGTTCCGTCCCAGTCGAAGACGATCAGATCAAATTGCTCTCTAGCCATGCGGTGCCGTCTCCGGGTTGGACCCATTTCGTAATTCGTTGAGCTGCGCGATGAAGCCGCGGCATTCCGCCGGCAATGGCGCATCCAGTTGAAGCGGCGCGCCGGTTGCCGGGTGCGTCAGCTTCAGCCTGTAAGCGTGCAGGAACATGCGCTTCAAGCCGGGGTTCGCGTTGGCGCGGGCCAGCGCCTTGTTCAGCGCGAAGTCGCCGTATTTGGCATCGCCGACGATCGGCAGCTCCAGATGCTGCAGATGAACGCGAATCTGATGCGTGCGGCCCGTTTTCAGCTCGGCTTCCAGCAGCGCATAGTCGGGCCAGCGGTCGATCAGATTGAAGACCGTGTGCGACGCGAGGCCGTCGGGCTGCACGCGCACGCGCCGCTCGCCGTCCGCGGTCAGATATTTGTGCAGCGGCTCCTTGACGGCCCGACGGCGGCCCCAGTCGCTCGCCCATTCGCCGTGAACGCACGCATAGTAGCGCTTGTCCATCTTGTTTTCGCGAATCTGCTCGTGCAGGTTCACGAGCGCCGAGCGCTTCTTGGCCAGCATCAGAATGCCGGACGTTTCCCGATCCAGCCGATGCACCAGTTCGAGAAACTTCGCCTGCGGACGCGCCTCGCGCATCTGTTCGATCACGCCGAACGCGACGCCGCTGCCGCCGTGAACCGCCACGCCGGCCGGCTTGTCGATCACGAGCAGATGCTCGTCTTCGAAGATGATCCTGAATTGCGCGCTGGGAACCGGCGCCTCGCGAACCGCCTCGTTGGGCTGAGCGACGCGAATGGGCGGCACGCGCACGAGGTCGCCCAGTTCGAGGCGGTACTGGGCGTCGATCCGCCCCTTGTTCACCCGCACTTCCCCGCTGCGCAAGATGCGATAGATATGGCTTTTCGGCACGCCTTTACAAACGCGCAACAAAAAGTTGTCGATGCGCTGTCCAGCCGCGCTGTCGTCGATTTCGATGAGCGACACCTGGTCGCTCGCGACGGGGCTTGCTACCGATTTCTGGGATATTTTGCCTAACTCTTTCATTCTGAATATAATTTGCCCAGCAGTCTGCGGCGGCCGGCGCAGTGTCCGGAATTCGGGCGGATTGCGCAGGTGCAAGCGATAAATCGTTATTTTACTTGCGCCGGGGTCTGGTTGCTCGCCCTGAAAATGAGATGCAACAAGTTGCACGCACGAGGTCAGTACCCGGCAGGGACGGCGCCCACAGGCGCGTTCGGTCAAGGTCGGCCTCGACGGTAACGGAATTTTGGCAAAAAAGAATTTAACTTCCAGCTTCGGTATCGGGCGCTTTCCCGCCCTGCTGTATGAAGCTGCAAGTTGCGAAAATACGGCGTGCGCCCATGGCGTCTTGTAGAAAGTACAAGACTTGGCGACGTCAAAATGAGGCGAGACACCCCCAGCAGGAAAAGACGCGCCGCTTGCGCGAACTTCCCGTTGCGGCACGACCGCCGCCTTCGACCCTCCGGTCACGCGCCCAGTTGGCGCACCGGCGAGAGGGGCCAGAGGCGCATGAAGGTCTGCCGGCAGAACCCGCGGCGTGTCGGGTCGTTATTTGAAGCCGTGTTCGCATGTGCCCTGCGGCACCGCGCCCTTCTTTATGGGGCCGGGCCCTCTCAGGCAATTCTCCCGCCATTCTTCCCGCTCCAGCGTGCTTGTGAAAACACAATAAGGCGCGGCATGCCGCTGCCGTCCGGCTCTCGCGACTGACAACCGCGCAGCCGGAGGCGGCGACGCCGCTCTGGAGCCGTTCAATGAAACGCATGTTGTTCAATGCGACGCAGCAGGAAGAACTGCGCGTCGCCATCGTCGATGGGCAAAAACTCATCGACATCGACATCGAAACCGCCGGGCGCGAACAGCGCAAAGGCAATATTTACAAGGGCATCATTACCCGCATCGAGCCGTCGCTCGAAGCCTGTTTCGTCAACTACGGCGAAGACCGTCACGGCTTCCTGCCGTTCAAGGAAGTCGCCCGCCAGTATTTCCGCGACGGCGTCGATATGCGCTCGGCGCGCATCCAGGACGCGCTGAAGGAAGGCCAGGAACTCATCGTCCAGGTCGAAAAAGAAGAACGTGGCAATAAGGGCGCGGCCCTCACCACCTTCATCTCGCTCGCCGGCCGCTACCTCGTGCTGATGCCGAACAACCCGCGCGGCGGCGGCGTGTCGCGCCGGATCGAAGGCGACGACCGCCAGGAACTGCGCGAAACCATGGCCCAGCTGCAATTGCCGGAAGGCATGAGCATCATCGCGCGCACGGCCGGCATTGGCCGCAGCGCCGAAGAGCTGCAGTGGGACCTGAACTACCTGATGCAACTGTGGCGCGCGATCGAAGCCGCGTCGCAAAGCGGCTCGGCCGGCCAGCCGATGCTGATCTATCTCGAATCGAGCCTCGTCATTCGAGCGATTCGCGACTATTTCCAGCCCGACATTGGCGAAATTCTGATCGACACCACCGAAATTCATGACCAGGCGCGCGCCTTCATGGATATCGTGATGCCGGATAATGTCAGCAAGGTGAAGCGGTATCACGACGACGTGCCGCTTTTCTCGCGGTTCCAGATCGAGCATCAGATCGAAACGGCGTATTCGCGCACGGTGCCGCTGCCGTCGGGCGGCGCGATCGTGATCGACCACACGGAAGCGCTGGTCGCGATCGACGTGAACTCGGCCCGCGCCACCAAGGGCGCCGACATCGAGGAAACGGCCGCGCGCACCAACATCGAAGCCGCCGACGAAGTCGCCCGCCAGTTGCGTCTGCGCGACCTGGGCGGTCTGATCGTGATCGACTTCATCGACATGGAATCGGCCAAGAGCCAGCGCGAAGTCGAGCAGCGCCTGAAAGACGCGCTCAAGCACGACCGTGCGCGCGTGCAGATGGGCAAGATTTCGCGCTTCGGCCTGATGGAACTGTCGCGTCAGCGTCTGCGCCCGGCTCTGTCGGAAGGCAGCCACGTGACTTGCCCGCGCTGCAACGGCACGGGCCACATTCGCGATACGGAATCGTCCGCGCTGCAAGTGCTGCGGATCATTCAGGAAGAAGCCATGAAGGAAAACACCGCGGCAATCCATTGCCAGGTGCCGGTCGAGGTGACCGCCTTCCTGTTGAACGAAAAGCGTTCGGAAATCAACAAGATCGAATCGCGTTTCAAGGTCAACGTCGTGCTGGTGCCGAACAAGCACCTCGATACGCCGCATTACAAGCTGGAGCGTCTGCGTCACGACGACGCCCGCCTCGACGATCCGCGCGCCTCATGGAAGATGGCCGAGGAAGCGGCTCGCGAACTGGAGTCGGAAACCGGCTACAGCAAGCGCACTGAGGAAGTGAAGCCGAAGCAGGAAGCGGCGGTCAAGGGCATCACGCCTGAAAAACCGGCGCCGAGCGCACCGGTTCGGCCGGCGGCGGCGCCCGCGCCTGTCGCGGTCACGCCGGCGAGCGGCGGCTTCATCGGCTGGCTGAAGAATCTGTTTGGCATGCAGCCGGCAGCGCAGGCACCGGTCGCACCGGCTGAGCCTGAAAAGCAGACGCGTCCGCAACGCGGCGAGCGTGCGGAGCGCGGTGAGCGCACCGGCGAGCGCGGCGGCGATCGCAACCGCAACCGCCGTGGCGGCGCGGGCGGCCGCGATGCGGCAGCGCGTGGCGAAGGGGCGAACGGCGGCCGTCAAGGTCAGCAGCCGTCGCAGCGTCGCGAGGAACGCGAACCTCGCGAAGGCCGCGAGCTGCGTGAAGGCCGTGAGGCACGCGAAGGCCGTGAACCGCGCGAGGCACGTGAGGCGCGCGAGCCGCGTGCCAATCGTGAACCGCGTGAAGGACGCGAGGCACGTGAGCCGCGCGAGGCCCGCGAACCGCGTGAGGCACGTGAACCCCGCGACCGCGACACGCGCGGCGGCGACCGTGCGGAAACGGCAGAAGGCGCGCCGCGAGGCGAACGTCAGGAACGCGGCGAACGCCGTGAGCGTGGCGAGCGTCGCAAGCAACAGACGGAAGCCGTGGATGCCTTGACGCAAGCCGAACCGCAAACCGCCGAGGAACTGGCGCAAAGCCAGGCCGCCATCGGCGAAAACGTTGCGCCGGCCGATCAGGAAACGGTGGCGCGTGAAGGTGAAGAACGTCGTCGTCGTCGTCGCGGCCGTCGTGGCGGTCGTCGTGAGCGTGAGGAAGACGTGAACGGCAACCTGGCAGCGGACGTCGCGGAAGCGGAAGGCGAGAATGTCAGCGCAAGCGAGGAAGCGCCGCTGCGCACCGCGCATGAGCCGGTGGAAGCCAAGGAGGCAGTGAGCGAAGCGAAGGACGTGACGCCGGTGGAAGTCGTCGTTGCCGCCGTTGCAACCGAGACGGCGGTCGTCTCCGAACTGCACGCTGCAACCGAAACGCCGGCTCTCGCCGCCGAAAAGGCAGCGAAGACGGAAACGGTGGTCCCGGTTGCCGAAGCTCCGGCTGCTCCGGCTGCTCCGGCTGCTCCGGCTGCGGTCGAGCCAACTGTCGAAACGCCGGCTGCGCAAGCAGCGACGCCGGTCGAGCCGATAGCAACGGCACCTCTGGCACCGACCGCACCGGCTACACCGGTCGCCGCCGAGACGCCTGCGCAGGTCGAGCCGATCGCGCCTGTCGAGGCTCCGGCCGTGGCTGCGCAAGCTCAAGCGCCGGCTCCGGTCGAGACCGCCGCTCCGGTTGACGTGATCGCTGCCCCGGCCGCTGAACCCGAGCCGCAAGCGGAGATCGTCGAATCGAAGCCCGTCGTGGCAGCGGTCGCGCCTGCCGCGGAATCGGCAGCCATCGAACCGGCGCCCGTCGCCGCCGCGCCGCAAACGGCGCCGGCCACACAGGCACCGCGTCATGGCGCTGTTTCGGCGGAAGCCCTGAAGCCGGTGCTGGAACAGGCCGGTCTCGTCTGGGTGAATACCGACGCCGAGAAGCTGCGCACGGCACAGGAAGCCGCCGCGCAAACGGTCAAGCCGCCGCGCGTCGTGCGCGAGCGCAAGCCGTTGCCGCCGCTCGACACTGCGCCGATGCAGCAGGTCGAAACCGGCAAGCATCCGCAGTAAGCTTGCGTAGTTGCTTCGAAAAGCCCGCCCTCACCGGCGGGCTTTTTGTTTTTTGGACCGATCGAAGCGAGTGGTCCGCGCCCTCCCCGTAAACCCCGACAGCGATTGCCATCGCCCTGCCGCGACGGGCATTTCCGATAGAATGAAGTACTCACTTTCCCGGTTTTGGCGCAATCCAGACACCCCATGTCCCGACGCATCATCCCTGTTGCCGATCTCAGCGCGGCGCCGGTCATTTCCGGCCCCGTGCAGACGCCTAGCGGCGCGCTGCACGACACACTCGCGCGCCCGCTTCGCGATTTGCGCATTTCGGTGACGGACCGTTGCAATTTTCGCTGCGTTTATTGCATGCCGCGCGCCATCTTCGACAAGGATTACGCGTTTCTGCCGCACAGCGCCCTGTTGAGCTTCGAGGAAATCGAACGGCTCGCGCGGCTTTTCGTCGCGCATGGCGTCGAGAAAATCCGTCTGACGGGCGGTGAGCCATTGTTGCGCAAGAATCTCGAATTTTTGATCGAGCGGCTCGCGCAACTCACTACGCCGGAAGGCCGCCCGCTCGATCTCACGCTGACCACCAACGGATCGCTGCTCGCGCGCAAGGCGCACAGCCTGAAGGACGCCGGCCTCACGCGCGTCACCGTGAGCCTCGACGCCCTCGACGACGCGCTGTTCCGCCGCATGAACGACGCCGATTTCGCGGTTGCCGACGTGCTCGAAGGAATCGCCGCCGCGCAGGCCGTGGGGCTCGCGCCCGTGAAGGTCAACATGGTGGTCAAGCGCGGCACGAACGACAGCGAAATCCTGCCGATGGCGCGCCACTTCAAAGGCTCGGGCGCGGTGCTGCGCTTTATCGAATACATGGACGTCGGCACGTCGAACGGCTGGAATATGACCGAGGTGCTGCCGTCTGCCGACGTGATCGCGCGTGTCGCTGGGCATTTCCCCCTCACGCCGCTCGAAGCCCATAGCGCTGCCGAAACGGCCCAGCGTTGGGGCTACGCGGACGGCAGCGGCGAAATCGGCGTGATTTCGAGCGTGACGCGCGCGTTTTGCGCGAGTTGCACGCGGGCGCGTCTGTCGACCGAAGGCAAGCTGTACTTGTGCCTGTTCGCCTCGGCGGGACACGACTTGCGCGCGTTGCTGCGCAGCGGCGCCAGCGACGCCGAAATTGCGACCGCTGTCGCCGAAATCTGGCAGAACCGCGGCGACCGCTACTCGCAATTACGTGGCAGCAACTCGGCCGGGTCGCGCCCGGACGACGCCCGCCGCGTTGAAATGTCGTATATCGGCGGCTGATCGACACATATGGAACACACCCGCGAGCCGACGCGCGAACAGATCACGGGCCTGCTGCTCGCGGGCGGCCGGGGCATGCGCATGGGCGGCGCCGACAAGGGCTTGCAAACGCTGCACGGTGAGCCGCTCGCGTCGCACGTGCTGAAACGTCTCGCACCGCAAACGGGCGCGCTGCTGATTAGCGCCAATCGCCACGGCGACACCTACACGGCGCTCGGCGCGCCGTTCGGCGCGCAGGTGATCGCCGACACCCTGCCTGATTTTCCCGGCCCGCTCGCGGGTTTGCTCGCCGGTCTGCGCGCGTCACGCAGCGAATTCGTGTTGAGCGCGCCGTGCGACACGCCCTGGCTGCCAGTCGACCTGGCCGCCCGCCTCGCCCAGGCCATCGGCACGGCGGACATCGCCACCGCCACGACCTCCGACGCGAGCGGCAACGTGTCGCTTCACCCGGTTTTCGCGCTGCTGCGCACCCGTCTCGCGGACGACCTCGCGGCCTTTCTGCACGCCGGCGAGCGCAAGGTTCGCGCGTGGTACGCGCGCCACAAGACCGTGGAAGTCAGCTTTACCGACGAGCGCGCGTTTTACAATGTCAATTCGTTACAAGAACTCGCCGACCTCGAACGTCATCGGGGCCCCGGCTGAAATCCCGCTCCGCCGCACGGCAAACGCCGCTCCCGCCGTCGGCCGCGACGTCCAGCTCTTCATGACCACGCAAAACGAATTTTCCCGCTGCGTCGCTCAGTACGACCCTCACGCGCTGCCCGTTTCGGCTGCTCAGGCGATCGTTCGCGAATGGGCCGCGCCGGTGGCGGCCGTCGAACGCGTCGCTTTGCGCGATGCGCTAGACCGCGTGCTCGCCGCCGATGTCATGTCGCCCATCGACGTGCCGTCGCACGACAACTCCGCAATGGACGGCTACGCGTTCAATCACGCTGCGTTGACGAACGGCGCGCCGGCCGTCGAGCTGACGATTGCGGGCAAGGCATTCGCGGGTCATCCGTTCGTGGGCCGCGTCGGCGCGGCGCAATGCGTGCGCGTCATGACAGGCGCCTCGATGCCGGACGGCTGCGACACCGTCGTGCCGCAGGAGGTGGTCGAGCGCGGCGCCGACCCGGCGTCGATCACCTTTTCAGCCGACGCCGTGGGCCAGGGCGCCAACTGCCGGCTCGCCGGCGAAGACCTCGCCCGCGGCCATGCGGCGTTGCGCGCGGGCCGCGTGATTCGCGCGTCCGACCTCGGCTTGCTGGCTTCGCTCGGCATCGGCGAAGTCAATGTGCGGCGGCGTTTGCGCGTCGCGTTCTTTTCCACCGGCGACGAGTTGCGCTCCGTCGGCGAGCCGCTCGATCCCGGCTCGGTCTACGACAGCAACCGCTACACGCTCTTTGCCATGCTGCGGCGTCTGAATCTGGACGCCCTCGATCTCGGCGTGATCCGCGACGAACCTGCGGCGCTCGAATCCGCCTTGCGCAGCGCCGCGGCGAACGCGGACGTGGTGCTGACGTCCGGCGGCGTCTCGGTGGGCGAGGCGGATTTCACGAGGCAGTTGTTGCAGACCTTCGGCGACGTCGCGTTCTGGAGTCTCGCGATGCGGCCAGGCCGGCCGCTCGCGTTCGGCCGTGTGTGGTCCGGCGATCGGCCAGGCGCCGGGCGGCCTGCGTTATTCTTCGGTCTGCCGGGCAACCCGGTTGCCGTCATGGTGACGTTCTATCAGATCGTGCGCGAGGTGCTGCTGCTCATGTCGGGCGCCACGCCGCAACCGCTGCCGGTGATCCGCGCCGCGAGCCGTCAGCCGATCGCGAAGCGCGCGGGGCGCACCGAGTTCCAGCGCGGCATAGCCGGCCAGGACGCAAAGGGCGACTGGCATGTGACGCCGACAGGCTCGCAAGGCTCCGGCGTATTGAGTTCGATGAGCGAGGCCAATTGTTTTATCGCGCTCGGCCATGATGAAGGCGAGATTGCCGAGGGCGAACGCGTCAGTATCATGCTGTTCGACGGTCTGATCTGACGTCTCGCCGCGCGAATAGCCGCGGCGGCGCCTTCATGCACAAGCCATATTCAGCTTTACCCATTACCACTACGACACGCGGGTTTCACTTACATGAAAAAACAGATCTCGTTCATCGCACCGGGACAGACGGCCAAAGCGCTTATCCTCGTTTACCTGACGTTCTCGGTGCCGATCGTGCTGCTCGGCGTGCTCGTCGCGTTCGTGCGCTACGGTTCGGTGGAATTGAGCACTGTGTTCAGCGCGCTGCTGCTCAACGCGATTCTCGGCTTCATTCTGCTGTGGATCGCCTGCCACGCCTATAACTGGGTGGCGTCGCGTTTCGGCGGCATTGAAATCCAGCTGACGGACGCGCCCGAAGAAGCGTGAGCTTCGCCACGATCCGCGCCGGCGCCGCCGCGCTTCCGGCAGGCGCGCGCCGCCTGGGCGCGCGGCGAGCGCGATCCGTACTGTCTTATTGCTCGTCGGGCTCCACGCCCGACAACGCATTGCCTATCAGGCCGTTCGCCTCCTCGCCGGGCAGCGCCTCCACGTCACGCAGCTTGCGGTTCATGACGCGAGTGCGCGTCTCCGCCGCCTCGATGGAGCGCGTGACGGTTTCGAGTTGCGCCTTCGTCTTCGCCAGCACGTCACCGAATTTGCCGAACTCGGTCTTGACCGCGCCGAGCACCTGCCACACCTCGCTAGAACGCCGTTCGATGGCGAGTGTGCGGAAACCCATCTGCAAACTGTTGAGCAGCGCTGTCAGCGTGGTGGGGCCCGCAATCGTCACGCGGTAGTCGCGCTGCAAAAGATCCGACAGACCCGGCCGACGCAACACTTCGGCATATAAGCCTTCGGTCGGCAGGAACAGCAGCGCGAAATCGGTCGTGTGCGGCGGCGACACGTACTTCTCCGCGATGGTGCGCGCCTCCGCCCGTATCCGGGCTTCGAGCGCTCGCGAAGCTTCTTCCACGGCGAGCGGGTCGGCTCGCTCCTGCGCGTCGATCAGGCGCTCGTAGTCTTCACGCGGGAATTTGGCGTCGATGGGCAGCCACACCGGCGCCGTTGCCCCGCCCGCCTCCACTCGTCCCGGCAAGCGGATCGCGAACTCGACGCGGTCCGCGCTCTTCGGCACGGTCGCCACGTTCTTCGCGTACTGGTCCGCGGTGAGCAGTTGTTCGAGCAACGCTTCCAGTTGCACTTCGCCCCACGTGCCGCGCGTCTTGACGTTGGTGAGCACCTTCTTCAGATCGCCGACGCCCGCCGCCAGCGTCTGCATTTCGCCCAGGCCGCGATGCACCTGTTCGAGCCGGTCCGAGACGAGCTTGAACGACTCGCCGAGACGCTGTTCGAGCGTGGCGTGCAGTTTTTCGTCGACAGTGCGGCGCATTTCCTCCAGCTTGCTTGCGTTGTTCGCCTCGATGTCCTTCAGACGCTGTTCGATGGTCGCGCGAACTTCGGTGAAGCGACGATCGTTCGCCTCGGTGAGCTGCCCGAGTTGCAGGCTGAGCGTGTCGCCGAACTGCTTGAGCGAGCGGCCCTGTTCGTCGCGTGCCTGCTGCGCCTGCTGGTGGAGACTGTGACGCACGGCGTCGAGCTGCTGCGCGAAGCCGTCGATCTTGCCGCCCTGCACCGTCGTCATGCTGCTGAATTGCGCCGCCAGCGTCTGCTGAAAATGCGCGAAGCCGCTGCTCTGCTCGGCACGCGACACGCGCGCCGTCTCCGCGATGTCATTGCGCAGTTGCCGCTCCAGACGCTCGTAGGCGTGCGCCTGCGCATCGGCGGCTGCGTCGATGCGTTCGTTGAGCACCTCGAACTGCTCGTGATCGTCGGCGCGGCCCTGCCCGCGCATCAGCAAAGCCAGAGCGAGCACGAGGGCGACCGCCAGCACCGCGACGGCCGCGACCAGAATCATCGTCATGAACGCGCTCGGCCAATGACTTCCGCGTTGATCGGATTCGGCGGGCGACCGGCGCGCGGACCTTCGCCGAGACCGGCGATCAGATTGTCCGCGGCGAGGTTGGCCATTGCGCGGCGCGTCGCTTCCGTGGCGCTCGCGATATGCGGCGTCAACACGACGTTCGGCACGCCGAGCAGGTCGGGATTCAGATCCGGCTCACCTTCGAAGACGTCGAGACCGGCAGCGGCGATCTGCTTCGCGCGCAGCGCCTCGACGAGCGCGGCGTCGTCGACAATACCGCCGCGCGCGATGTTGGTCAGCGTGGCCGTCGGCTTCATCAGCGCGAGTTCGGCGGCTCCGATCGTGTGATGGTTTTCCTTCGTATAAGGCAACACGAGCACCACGTGATCGGCGCGCCGCAACAGATCCGCCTTCGACACATATTCGGCATTCAGTTCGGCCTCGATCTCCGGCGCGACGCGCGAACGGTTGTGATAGACGACCTGCATGTTGAAACCTCGCGCGCGGCGCGCGAGCGCCTGGCCAATTCTGCCCATGCCGATCACGCCGAGCGTGGAGCCGTACAGGTCGCTGCCGAGAAAGCCGTCGTACGCCCATTTCTGCCATTTGCCGGCGCGCAGCCAGTGCTCGGACTCGGCGATGCGGCGCGCCGTGGCCATCATCAGCGCCCAACCGAAATCGGCTGTCGATTCGTTCAGCACGTCCGGCGTATTGGTGCCGAGCACGTTAGCGGCGTTGAACGCGGCCATGTCGAAGTTGTTGTAGCCCACCGCCATGTTCGACACCACGCGAAGACGCGGCGCGACCGCCAGCACGTCTGCGCCGATCGGATCGTCCGCCGTCAGCGCGCCGTCCTTATCCGCGAGACGGCGCTTCAGTTCGTCGGCGGACAGCACGTCGCCCTGATTCCAGTCGACGTCGAAATGTTGTTTGAGGCGCTCGATCACATCGGGAAAAATCGGACGGGCGACGAGTATCTTCTGCATTGCAATTCTCCGTGTAGCGTGTCGAGTTCGACTGTCTCGGCATCAGAATCGAGTCAAAAAAAGAGCCAGCCGGTGACGAGAAAAAGCGGCAGCAACACCGCGCCGGACCAGCCCAGATAGGCGAAAAAACCCGGCATGCGCACGCCGCGCGATTCCGCAATGGCCTTCACCATGAAGTTCGGCGCATTGCCGATATAGCTGTTCGCGCCCATGAACACCGCGCCCGCCGAGATGGCCGCGAGCGTGGTCGCACCCGTGGTCATGAGCGAAGGCGCGTCGCCGCCGGCCAGGTTGAAGAACACGAGGTAGGTGGGCGCGTTGTCAAGAAACGAAGATAGCAGGCCGGTGGCCCAGAAGTACATGGCGTCGTGCGGCTTTCCGGCAGAGTCGTTGACGAGATGGACGATGCCGCCAAACGCGCCCGCCTCGCCCGCTCGCAAGATGGTGATGACCGGCGCGATGGTCACGAAGATGCCAGCGAACAGCTTGGCCACTTCTTCGATGGGCGCCCAGTTGAAGTCGTTGCCCGCGCGCGCGGGGCGCGGCGTCAGCGCGAGCGACAGCAACATGACGCCGACGAGCGCCACGTCGCGCACGGCATTCTGCAAAGCCACCTGGGTTCCGAACACGCCGAAGCCGGCGCCCGGTTTCCATAGACCGCTCATCAGCACCAACCCGACAATCGCGGCGAGCAGCAGAAAATTGATTTTCCCTTCGATGCGAAGCTGCGCCGACTCAAGTGTGGGCTCCGGCAAACGCGAGCGCTCTTCCTCCCGCCGGTGAAAATAATACGAGTCGAGCAGATAGAACGCGGCAAGCAACACCCCGCACACAAACAACATGGGCAGCGCGAGATGCGTGGTAGTCCAGAAGAAATTCACACCCGCGAGAAAGCCGAGGAAAAGCGGCGGATCGCCCAGCGGCGACAGCGAGCCGCCCGCGTTCGCGACCAGAAAGATAAAGAACACGACCACATGGACCACGTGCCGGCGATTGTCGTTGGCGCGCAGCAACGGGCGGATCAGCAGCATGGCCGCGCCGGTGGTGCCCATGACGCTCGCGAGCAAGGTGCCGAGCGCGAGAATCGACGTGTTCAGGCGCGGTGTGCCGAGCAGGTTGCCGCGCACGCAGATGCCGCCCGCGACCGTATAGAGCGCGGCCAGCAACACGATGAACGGAATGTACTCTTCGACCAGCGCGTGAATGAGCGTGCCGAAAGCGACGCCCGCGCCGAATGCCAAGGCGAACGGCACGAGAAACACCAGCGCCCAGGCCGCCGCTATCTTGCCAAAATGGCGATGCCAGAACGACGGCGCGACGAGCGGAAACACGGCGATCGACAACAACACGCCGGCGAACGGCAGTCCCCATAGCGCGGAAAGCGACGCGCCTTTGAGCGTGGCAGCGGACGCGAGTTGCGGCCAGCACGCCAGCATCGATGCAACGCCGGGCAGCATGCTCGCCGACACGGCATGTCTATTCATATCCTCGAAGCCCTGGATTTCCGGGAGTGGCAGCGCGTTGCCGGCGCGCTCCGGCAACGCGCCACCTTTGTACTGGGCATTCAGGCGCCGAGCACGACGATCACGTGCACTCGATAAGGCCCATGCGCGCCGAGCACGATGGTCTGTTCGATATCGCCGGTGCGCGAAGGCCCCGAAACGAAGTTGACCGCGCGCGGAAGCTCGCCGCGCTCGCGGCGGATCAAGGCGAACGCTTCTTCATGTCCGGCGACGATGCGCGAAGCCGGCACGATCGCGATATGCGTTTCCGGCAGAAGACCGGCCGAAGCATAGGTCTGCGGCCCGGAAAGCAGGGCGAGCGTGCCCGTCTCGGCCGTTGCGCAGAAGCAACCGGTGAGCCCGACCACGTCGCCGTCTTTCGGCTTGCGGAATTCGACGGACAGACCCGCCTCGGTCCAGCGCAGATCCTGCAGCGTTTGCCAGGCAATGGCCTGCAAGGGCAACGCATGTTGCGTGAGATAGCGATGCGCCGCGGCCGGCACGTCGCTCAGGGCCTCGACCGTGTCCACCGTGGTGGCCATTTTCTGCGCTTCCTCGATGAAACGCGCAGTCAGGTCCACCGGCATCTCGGGGCGCGGACCCTCCGGATGGCGCGCGAGATAGTCCGCCACGGCCTCGCGCTCCGATGCGGCCGGTTCGGGCTCGCGGCCTTGTGCCGCGCGAATGCGGGCCAGAATGTTGCGGCGGGCAAACGATGTGTCCATGGGCAGAAGTCCTCGTGTCGACAGCCGTGCGATATGCGGAGAATTATAGCGGCCACCCTCTGCGCGAACACCCTGGCCTGACGGCATAGGAACACATCGGACGCGCGAAAAATTGCTACTTCGCGGGCGCTTCCTCGGGCTGCGCGATGCCGAACACCTGCCGCAGATACGCGAGATACGCCTTGTCCTCGCACATGTTCTTGCCCGGCGAATCGGACAGCTTCGCGACCGGCTGGCCGTTGCAGCGAACCATCTTGATGACGATCTGCAGCGGGTTGTAGCCCAGGTCGTTGGTCAGATTGGTGCCCACGCCAAAGGCCAGCTTGCAGCGGCCGCGGAATCGTTCGTAGAGCTGCAGCACCTTCGGAATGTCGAGCGCGTCGGAGAACACCAGCACCTTCGTGCGCGGATCGCAGCGGTTCGCCTCGTAATGCCTGAGCAGGCGCTCGCCCCAGTCGAACGGATCGCCGGAGTCGTGCCGCGCGCCGTCGAACAGTTTGCAGAAGTACATGTCGAAGTCGCGAAGAAACGCCTGCATGCCGTAGACGTCCGACAGCGCGATACCCAGGTCGCCGCGATATTCCTTCGCCCACATTTCGAAGCCGAAAGTCTGCGAATCGCGCAGCCGCGGACCGAGCGCCTGGCATGCCTGCAGATACTCGTGCGCCATGGTGCCGAGCGGCGTGAGGCTGTGCTTCATCGCGTAAAAGACGTTGCTCGTGCCGGCGAACTGTTCGCCGAGACCGTCTTTCAGCGTGAGGATCACTTCTTCGTGCCATTGCTTCGAGAAGCGGCGCCGCGTGCCGTAATCGGCGATCTTGCAGTCCGCGAATTCCGGCCGCGCGCCCAGCAATTTCATCTTTTCGACGAGGCGTCCGCGACCTTCGCTGTAGTCCGGTTCCTGCTGCGTATTGCGGAAATAGACTTCGTTGACGATCGCGAGCATCGGGATCTCAAAGAGGATCGTATGCAGCCACGGGCCCTTGATCTCGATGTCGATTTCGCCATTGTTCTTAGGCGACGGCTCGATCGAAATGTACTTCTCGTTCAGATGAAAGAGCGCGAGAAACTCGATGAAGTCGCCCTTGATGAAACGCATGCGCCCGAGGTAGTCGAGTTCGTCTTCGGTGAAGCGCAGCTTGCAGAGCTTGCGCACCTCCTCACGAATTTCGCCGATGTACGGCACGAGGTCGACATTCGGCGTGCGGCAACGGAAGCGGTACTCGACGTTGGCCGCGGGAAAATGATGCAGGACCACCTGCATCATCGTGAACTTGTACAGATCGGTGTCGAGCAGCGAAGTAATAATCATGATGGCGCGAACTGGACTGCAGGAAACGGAAGGCCTGATTCAACCCATGCATATGGCGCGCTCGTGCACGCCGATGGCAGGTTACCCGAACGCATGTTACCCGAATGCGCCCGGCTTAACGCTTCACGCTTGAACGCGCAGCCGGCCTTACGCCGCGCGCCTTGCACGAGGTCTCTTCGAGCAGGCAATAAACTAATCACGAAAACATCTAAGAGGCAGGCCGCGATGCCGCATGCGCCTCTTGACGTTACGATACAATACCGCTTTTGGCGATTCGCCTTCCCTGATTCCGCATGCAGGAGCTGCCTGAATGACTCACGTTGTGACCGAAAGCTGCATCAAGTGCCGCTATACCGACTGCGTCGATGTGTGCCCGGTGGACTGCTTTCGCGAAGGTCCCAACTTCCTCGCGATCGACCCCGATGAATGCATCGACTGCGCAGTGTGCGTGGCCGAGTGTCCGGTGAATGCCATTTATGCCGAAGAAGACGTGCCGGGCGACCAGCAGAACTTTATCGAGCTGAATGCCGACCTGGCCAAGAACTGGCCGAGCATCACCAAGACCAAGGCACCGCTGCCCGAAGCCGACGAGTTCAAGGACGTGAAGGAAAAGCTCGCGCTGCTCGCGCGCTGAGCGTGTCGAGCCTGCTTAAGCGCCCCGCCCGTTCGAATCAAATTGAGATGAACGCAAGGTATTGACAGGCGCTTAAGCTGCTTCTACAATTTCGTTTCTCTGCTGTTGTTGTTCTGTTCCTCGATAGCTCAGTCGGTAGAGCGCCGGACTGTTAATCCGTAGGTCCCTGGTTCGAGCCCAGGTCGAGGAGCCAAGAATTGCAAAAGCCCGTTAACCAAGACGGGCTTTTTTATGTAGATCAAGTTGTACTGCTGTTCCTCGATAGCTCAGTCGGTAGAGCGCCGGACTGTTAATCCGTAGGTCCCTGGTTCGAGCCCAGGTCGAGGAGCCAAAATTTGAAAGGCCCGCATTCGTGCGGGCCTTTTTGTTTTGGCTTTTCGTTCGGACTTTCCGCGCGTTGGCGTGTGATTCATGACCGTTGGCCTCATGCTCGTCTGACAGCGATTTCCCGATGACACTCCCGCACCCGCACCGGTATACGATGACGGCTTCCCCGCCCGTCCAACGTAGTCCGCTCAATCGCCAATCTCATGAAAACCAGATCCCTGCGCATTGCGCTTGCCGTCGCCGCAACCCTTCTCGTGCCTTGCGCCCATAGCGAGGAAGTCGGCAGCGTCAATACCAACTTTCACATCACGGGCTCGGACCGCGTGGTCGTCGAGGCCTACGACGATCCCCAGGTGCAAGGCGTGACCTGCTATGTATCGCGCGCCCGGACCGGCGGCGTGAAGGGGACACTCGGCATTGCCGAAGATCCGACCGAGGCGTCCATCGCGTGCCGTCAGGTCGGTGCGATTCATTTCACCGGCCCCGTGAAGCAGCAAGCCGATGTGTTCTCGGTCAGCATGTCGTTGATCTTCAAGGCGTTGCATGTCGTGCGCGTGGTCGACACCAAGCGCAATGCGCTGGTGTATCTCACGTATAGCGACCGGGTTGTCAGCGGCAGCGCGAAAAATAGCGTGAGCGCCGTGCCAATGCCGGCCGGCACGAACATCCCGCTAAAGTGATCGACATGAGCGCCGGGCTACGGAAAAGCGCAGTGCGCGAGGCATCGTGCGATGCTCGCCCATGCGTCGGCCGCCGCCGCGCCGCGCTACACTGAGTCGCTGTGCTAGAGCCTTGTCATGACCGCCGCCCATCGTTTCCAGAATTCCGCCCGTTACTGGCGCACGCCGCTTCTGCCCGGCGCGGACCTTCTCACCGCCGAATATCACGACCACGAGTTCGCGCCGCACTGGCACGACGCGTACACGATTCCGGTGATTGTCGCGGGCGCCGAGGGTTATCGTTACCGCGGCTCGCACTATGTCGCCGAAGCCGGCAGCGTGCCGATCATCAATCCCGGCGAGTTGCACACGGGCTCGAAGGCGGTCGAGGCCGGCTGGCGTTACCGCGTGATGTATGCACCCGTGCCGTTCATCCACGAACTCGCCGAGGAAGTCGCCGGTAAGCCGCAGGCCTTGCCGTGGTTCGCGCCCGGCGTGATTCGCGATCCCGATCTGGCCGCGCGGCTCGCCAACGCCCACCGTCTGCTGGAAGCGGACGCCGATGCGCTCGCCGCCGAAGCCGCCATGCTCGACGCGCTTTCCACGCTGCTCGTGCGCTATTCGCAAACGCAGCCGGAACCGTCTCATGTGGCCGCCGACGACGCTCGCGTCGCCGTCATGAAAGAGCGCCTGACGGGCGATCTGCTCGAGCCGGTCACGCTCGCCGACATGGCGCAGGCGGCGGGACTCTCGCCGTTTCACGCGGCGCGGCTCTTTACCCGGGCCACCGGCCTCGCGCCCCACGCATGGCGCAACCAGGTGCGTTTGCAACGCGCGCTCGCGCCGTTGCGCGCCGGCGTCGCGGTCACGGAAGTCGCGGCGGCCAGCGGCTTCACCGATCAGAGCCATTTCACGCGGCATTTCCGGCGCATGTTCGGCGTGCCGCCCGGACGCTGGCAGGGACTTTGATCGTCCGCAAGAACGTACAAGCCCCGCCCGCGTCCGCCCGCTATGCTTCCCAACTCAAGGAGGCACGTTTTGACCCACTCAAGCACCGGACCATCCATCCGCTCAGGCCACGTGAAGGAACTCATTGCGGGCGCGCGCGACATCATCCCGATGATGGTCGGCGCAGCGCCTTTCGGCGTCATTTTCGGGACGCTCGTCGCGTCGGGCCCGCTGCACTTGTGGCATGGCCAGTTGATGTCGCTCGTCGTGTTCGCCGGCTCGGCGCAGTTCATCGCGCTTGGGCTGATTGCCGGTCACGCGAGTTTCGCCGTGATCTGGGCCACGACGCTCGTCGTCAATTTGCGTCACGTTCTGTATAGCGCGACGCTCGCGCCGCACGTCGCACATCTGCCCGCCCGCTGGCGCTGGGCGCTCGGCGCGCTGCTGACCGACGAAGTGTTCGCGGTAGCCTGGGAGCACTACCGCAACCGGGAGCCGGGCACCGTCGGCCCGCACTACTTCTTCGGCGCCGGGCTCGCCATGTATCTGAACTGGCAGTTGTGGACGCTCGCCGGCCTGCTGTTCGGCGCCGCGTTTCCGGGGCTGCAGTCGCTAGGACTGGATTTCGCGATGGTCGCCACCTTCATCGCCATCGTGGTCCCCCAACTCGTGGCCTTGCGCTATATCGCGGCGGCCGTCACGGCGGGCGCGCTGGCCTTTTTCTGGCAAGCGTGGCCGTACAAACTGGGCTTGCTCGGCGCGGTGTTCGCGGGCGTCGCGGTCGGCGTGCTGCTTTCCACGTCCGGCCTGCGCTTGCGGCGTGCCCGCCAACACGCGGAGGGCTCGCGATGAACTACGTCGTCCTGATTCTCGGCATGGCGCTCATCACGTGGGTGATCCGCGCCGCCGTCTTCGTGCTCGGCGACCGGCTGGTGTTTCCGCCGCTCGTGCGCACGGCCCTCGGCTTCGTGCCGGTCACGGTCCTGACGGCAATCATCGTGCCGATGGCCGTCTCCCCGCACGGCGCCGACGCCGGCGCCGAACTGACGTGGCGTAATCCGCAACTGGTCGGCGCGCTCGCCGCCGTGGTGGTCAGCGCGCTGACGCGGCGGCCGCTACTGACCATCGCCGTCGGCCTCGTGGTGTTTTTTGTGTGGCAATGCGTGGTGCTGAGATAGGGCTCACACGGACAGCTCACACTGACTCAAACCAGCATCCGGCAGCCGTCACGTAAGGGCCCACTCACGGCCACTCACGGCCCACTCACCCGCTACGCCGCGCCAGCCCGCGAGCATCCGCCTGGGCGAGGCGCGCCCGACGCGTCTCCCGGCCAGCCGGGCGCGGCGCCGCTCTCGCGCGCCCGCGTCCCGACTCAGAAACCGCTTAAGTTTCCCGTCGATCCGCCGATATGCAGTCGAGGTCCGCTCATCGGGATACGTCCCGCCAATGACGCGGCAGGCAGGAATCAAACGCGCAGCCATCAGGCGTCGAAACTTCCCGGGTCCGCTTGCGACCGGAGAACCGACGAGGCCGCGCGGCAGGACCAAACGGGATATCACATGGGTCAGATCACCCTCACGCTCAAGGACGAGACCATTGCGACACTGCGCAAGGATTTCGACGCTTTTCTGCGCGTTTCGCTGAAGCTCGATCCGCAGTTCGCGACACCGTCTTTCGAGGACTTTTTACGCGCCAAGCTGCTCGACAACATGGTGCCGCTGACCGAACACGCGGTTCAGCGGATGTTGCAGGGCGGCCAGTATGCATGGGCAAAACGCACGCTGGACAAGGAATTCCCGGACGTCGTCGCGATTCTGATGCGGCAGGCGGGCGAGTTCGGCTTCGGCTTCGCGGCCCGCTCGGAATGGACGCCGGAAGAACTGGCCAAGCAATGCCGTGACTGGGCGGCGGCGATCGTCAAGGAAGCGGAAGGCGACGCCGTTCTGGTCGATCCGCTCGCGGCGCAAATCAAAAGCGCGGCGCAAGACATTCAGGCGCTGGAAGAAATCATGCAGACGCCGGCATGGCGGCTGGTCGAATCGCTGCGTCAACGCGTGTACGAGGCGAAGGTAGCGTGCGAAACGAACGTGGGCAGCATCGCGCGCGAGAAGCTCGGCGAACTGCGCGGACTCTTGCGCCTCGGCATTTCCCACGGTTCGTTCCAGAAGCAGGAAGCGCAGCAGATCATGGAATATCTGCGCCTGCTGAAACCGGAACTTTTCGTGGAAGAGCCGTACGACGTGTTCTCGCGCATGGCGGCATGGCTGCGCAACTTCTTTGTGCCGCCGCGTCCGGTGCCGCAACAGCAGCAGCGGCAGTCGCGCTGAAGCACTCAGCGATGCGCCTGCGGGCGCGTCGTCATGGTCGCGGCGCGCTCAATCCCACATCTTTCTGAGCCGCGCGCCGATTTCGATTTTCGCCTGCGCCGCCGCCGCGAGCCCCGCCGCCGTCGGCGCGCTCGGCACGGGCACGCGCGGCCACGCATAGGCGTCGAACAAGGGCATCAGATGCGCGGGAATGAAGCGCGTGCGCGACGCCCACACGTGACGGTCGCCCATATGCGTCTGGTTGTGCACGTAAAAACGCTGCGGCACGACGATATGCAGGTCTTCCTTCGCGCGCGTCATGGCCACGTAGAGCAGGCGCCGCTCCTCGTCGATTTCATCCTCGCTGCCCGTGCCGAGATCCGACGGAATGCAGCCGTCGACGCCATTCAGCACGAACACGTTGCGCCATTCCTGCCCTTTCGCCGAATGGATGGTGGACAGGATCAGATAATCCTCGTCGAGGAGCGGCACGCCGGATTCGTCGCTGGTGGCGTCGGGCGGATCGAGCGTGAGTTCGGTCAGAAAGCGCTCACGCGAAGCATAAGTGCCCGCGATGCTTTCCATTTGCAGTACGTCGGCGTGACGGATCGCGGCGTCCTCGTGATGGCGGGCGAGGTGTGGCTCGTACCAGCGCCGCACCATTTCGAATTCGGCGGGCCACGGTGTCTGCCGGCCATACACGCTCGACATCAGCTTGACGAACGGATGCCAGTCCTCTTGCGCGCGCGGCGGCGGCGCAAACGCGGCGAGCGCGCCGCCCGCCGTGTCGGCGGGATTGCCCGCGCCCGCGTGGGCCACGATCTCGTCCAGCACCTTCGCGGCGGTGGCCGGACCCACGCCGGGCAGCAACTGCACCACGCGAAAACCGGCGACCCGGTCGCGCGGATTCTCGGCCCAGCGCAGCACCGCGAGCACGTCTTTCACGTGCACCGAATCGAGAAACTTCAGGCCGCCAAACTTCACGAACGGAATGTTGCGCCGCGTGAGTTCGATTTCGAGCGCGGCGCTGTGATGGGCGGCGCGAAACAGCACGGCCTGCGACTTCAGCTTCATGCCCTGCTCGCGCGCCTCCAGCACCTGTTCGACGACGTAGCGCGCCTGATCGGCTTCGTCGGCGACGGTCACGAGACGCGGCCGCTGCGCCGACGCCTTGTCGGTCCACAAGTTCTTGGTGTAGCGCTCGCTCGCCAGTTCGATCACCGCGTTCGACGCCGCCAGAATCGGCTCGGTCGAGCGGTAATTGCGCTCCAGCGTCACGCGGGTGGCCGGCGGATCGAATTGCGCGGGAAAGTCGAGAATATTGCGCACGGTCGCGCCGCGAAACGAATAAATGGACTGCGCGTCGTCGCCGACCACGGTCAGGCCGCGGCCGTCCGGCTTGAGCGCGAGCAGGATCGACGCCTGCAGGCGATTGGTGTCCTGATACTCGTCGACCAGCACGTGATCGAAGCGCGCGGACAGATCGGCCGCGATAGCCGGCTCCGCGGCCATGTGCGACCAGTAAAGCAGCAGGTCGTCGTAATCGAGCACACTCTGCTTCTGCTTGGCGTCGACGTACGCGGCGAACAGCATGCGCAGATCGGCCTCCCATTCGCGGCACCACGGAAACGCGCTTTCCAGCACCTGACCCAGCGACGCGCCGGTGTTCACCACGCGCGAGTAAATCGCGAAACAGGTGCCCTTGGCCGGAAAGCGCCGCTCTTTCGCCGACAAGCCGAGTTCGTGGCGCACCAGATTCATCAGGTCGGCGGAATCTTCGCGGTCGTTGATCGTGAAGGCGGGCGCGAGGCCGATCAACTCCGCATATTCGCGCAACAGCCGCGCGCCGACGCCATGGAAGGTGCCCGACCATGTGAGCCCTTGTGCCAGCGCGGCACGCGTGCCGAGCGCCGCCGTGGCGATGCGCGTGACGCGGCGGGTCATTTCCAGCGCCGCGCGGCGCGAAAACGTGAGCAGCAGAATCCGGCGCGGGTCCGCGCCCTTCACCACCAGGTTGGCGACGCGGTGCGCGAGCGTGTTGGTCTTGCCGGAGCCCGCGCCCGCGATCACGAGCAGCGCGCCGGGCGGCACGTGAGGCGTGTCGGCGCCGAATTCGACGGCCTCGCGCTGGGCGTCGTTCAGCTTCGCGAGCCAGGCGGCGGCGTCGGACGGCGGCGGGGATTCGGCGACGGAAAGCACAGTGGTTATTCGAGGCGTTGAATGGACAGGACACGGCGACGCATACTGTATATCCATACAACCCCGGCGCACAAGCGCCCCATTTTCGTGGACCGGCGCGGGCATCGCTATCGGCGCATGGCGCGGCGAGCCCCGTGCCGGCCGGCTCGTCGCCCAGGCGGAAAAATGGCCCGTGGGCATCGCGCACACGGGCCATTGCGGTCATTCGCCGGCGAAAAGACGCTTACTGTTTCTTCGCGTCCTTCAAGTTCGCTTCGGCACTGGCCTTGTCGGCGTCGGCCTGAGCCTCGGTTTTTTGCTTGTCGGCCCTGGCTTGCGCCACGGCGGCTTTCTTGTCCGCCTTGACCTGCTCCTTCGACGCCTTCTTGTCGGCGTGCGTGACCGGCGCCGCAGCCGGCGCGCTGGCCTGCGCGAACGCAACCGACGACAGGCAACCCGCGATCAGCGCCGCGCAAAGCCGCCCGGCAGCGGACTTTCTGGACTGGATCGACTTCGTGGGTTGAGTGATGCTCATGCAATACCTCCCTCCCTGATGTCAAAAGATCAAATGGTCAAATCACATCGGACCGGCGCTGCGATGCCTGGGTGAATCCGGGCAAATCCGGGTGAGTCCAGGCGAGTCCAGGCGAGTCCAGGCATTACGCGCCCGGACTCGCATGCGGCTTAATGGTTGACTTCGCCGCTTTGGGTCTGCACCCCCGCCTGGCCTTGCATGTTCATCTTCATTTCGTTGTCGGCGGCCTGCTTGTCCGCCTTCTTGTTGATGCTCGCGTCGCGCACCTGCTGCTTGTAGTCGGCCTTGGCGGCCTTCTGCTGCTGCTTGAGTTCGGCCTTCGACGCCTTCTTCGACTCGCGATACTCCGCGTTGGCCTTCGCATTGGCGTCACGCTTTTGCACCAGCGGGTCGATGGAACCCGAAGCCGTCAGGCGGCTCGGCGCCGGCGTCACGCCTTGCGCGGCCGGCGCGACCTCGGCGGCGCTTGGCGTCTGAACCTGCGTCTGGACCTGGGCCTGCGTGTTCACGCCGGCGGCCGGAGCCACGGGCTGAACCGGCTGCGTGGTCTGCGCCATGGCGGCCGTGGCGGCAAAGGCGGTCATGGCGGTACCGATCAGAAGCGTACGAATCTGGGTCATGGCAAGTTCCTCCCAAGAGTTGTTGTGCAGGGGCCGCGTGGCATCGCGCTGCGGCGACGCCGCACGCCTGCCCGGTCTGCTCACAGCCGGACAAGATCCGGCAAGCTTTCCTGCTAAGAGGCACTTTACGAGTGAAGTCCCGGCGTGGCGACCGGTGTTACGCGACGTTTCACTTTCTGACAAGCGCATAACATCTGCTTGCATTTGCTTGCGACGCCTTCGCCAGGGACGCGGGCGAGACAACGCAGCTTCTTCAGCGCAAGCTTGTGGCTTATGATGCGAACCCTTTGTCTGAAGGTGCAAACCCCATGCCCAACCTCGATTTCACGCTGACCGGCGACTACGTCGAACTGCACAATCTGCTGAAAATAACGGGACTCGCGGATAGCGGCGGCTCAGCAAAAATGATGGTCGCGGAGGGCGCGGTCACGGTGGACGGCCGCGTCGAAACCCGCAAGACGTGCAAGATCCGCGCGGGCCAGGTCGTGCTGCTCGGCGATACGCGGATTGCCGTCCACGAAGCCTGACGCGCGACGCCCGGCGGCCCACGAGAATCCGCAGCATGAGCGCGCACCAGAAACGTGCTTCTTCCATCGACATTGCGGCGGCCACACAATAAGCTGTCAGTCTCACCTGACCAACCTGATGGCTGACACGGCCGGCTTCCCGCACGGCTGACGGTCCGCTGAACCTTCGGCCGAAGTGCGGCCGAAGTGCGGCCCACTGAGCGGCCGACCGCCCGGCGTACGGCCCGCGCCGGCCCTCATGCTGTCGCCATTCGCCAACACGCACGCGCTTTATGACTCGATCCGGCTTCTCCCGGGTGGCCACCCGTCCGCCGACTTTATCCCGCCACGCCGCCGACACCGCGCGGCTCGCCGCGCCGCTCGCCATCGCGCAACTGTCGCAAATGGCGATGGGCGTCACCGACACCATCCTGCTCGGCTCGCTCGGCCCCGACGCGCTCGCGGCGGGCGGACTCGGCGCCAATCTGTTCTTCGTCGTCGTGACGCTGCTTCAGGGCGTGCTGACGTCCGTCAGCGTGAGCGTCTCGCATGCGCGCGGCGCGCAGGACGAAAGCCGCGTGCCGCATATCTACTGGACAGGCCTCGTGCTCTCGGTGCTGCTGTCGGTGCCGGCGTTCGCGTTGCTGTCGTTCGCCACGCCGATCCTGCTGGCGTTCGGCGAACCCGCGCTGCTCGCGCGCAACGTCGGCGAATACGCGGCTGTGCTGCGCTGGGGCGCGATGGGCAGCCTGATCGGCGTGGGTCTGATGCGCTCGTTCCTGCCCGCGATCGGCGCGGCGCGGCGGCTTTTGTGGGTGTCGCTCGTGAGCGTCGGCGTGAACGGTTTTCTGAACTACGGGCTGATTCACGGCGCATGGGGTTTGCCGCGGCTCGGCTTCCTCGGCTCGGCGGCCGCCACCTCGATCACGGTCTGGCTCACGGCGCTCGTGCTGATGGCCCTGCTGCATCTGCGGCCGCGCTATCGCCACTTCGTCGTCGCGACTCGCCCCAATGTGCCGTTGATGGGCGAGCTGTTCGGCATCGGCTGGCCGGTGGCGATCACCTATGGCGTCGAGTCCACGCTCTTTCTCGCGACCGGCCTGATGGTCGGCCTGCTCGGCGAGTCGCAACTGGCCGCGCACCAGATCGCGCTGAACGTGGCGTCGGTGGCGTTCATGGTGCCGCTCGCGATCGGCCAGGCGGCCAATGTGCGAGTCGGCTTCTGGTCCGGCGCGGGCCAGCCCCTCGCCGCGCGCCACGCGGGTTTCGTCGCGCTCGCGCTCGGCGTGGGCTTCATGACGCTGTCGGGCATTGTGCTGATCGCGGCGCCTCACTGGATCGTCGGTCTGTATCTGCATCTGGACGACCCGGCGAACGCGGCCACCGTGTCGCTCGCCAGTTCGCTGCTCGGCGTGGCCGCGATTTTTCAGATCGTCGACGGCATGCAGACGGTCGGTTCCGGTTGCCTGCGCGGCCTGAAAGACACCCGCATTCCCATGATGGCCGCCGCATTCGGCTATTGGGTGATCGGTTTTCCGACCGGCTATACGCTCGCGTTCCATCTCGGGCTCGGCGCGCGCGGTTTGTGGTGGGGACTCGCGGCCGGCCTCGCGAGCGTTGCGCTGCTCATGACGCTGCGCTTTCACAAACTGAGCCTGCGGCGCGTGCCTGCCTCAGCGGACGCGCCGCCTGCCGCGTCGGTTTGAAGCGCGGCAACGCGCCGGCTGGCCGGCCGTTTTCCACCTGCACGATCACGCCCGCGCCACTGGTTGCGCGTGCAACCACTCGCGCGAGCAGGCAATTCACAGCGACGCTAAAATAGGCACTTCTTCGGCCGGGCCGCGCGAACCCGCCTCCGTCCGCCGAAGCTCCGCTCGCGCGCCTCACAAAGGACCGCGCCTCCGGCAGGCCCGCTATCCGCTCAAAGCCCGCCCTACTGTTGCGACGTAGCTGTATACGTCGCCGCAGCCATCCCGCGACGAACGCGCGAGTTCCTCCGGACGCCCGCCGCCATCTGGCGCGCCGCCGCTTCGTAGGCCTTCGCAACCTGTCGTCGCCGACCGCTGCCGGGACACGCTTGCCGCAGACCGGACCCACGCTTCTCGCCATAAAACACAATCAAGGACCTCGCCTCATGCTTGCCCGCATCACCCGTCTTTTCCCGCTTTGGGCCGTGCTCATTTCGGTTGCCGCCTACTTTTCGCCGGCTTCGTTTGCCGGCGTCGCGCCGCACGTCACGACGCTCCTCACCATCATCATGCTGGCGATGGGCGTGACGCTCTCCGCCGCCGACTTTCAGCGCGTCTTCACGCGCCCCGCGCCGGTGATCGCCGGCATCGTGCTGCATTACCTCGTGATGCCGCTCGCTGCCTGGGCGATCGCGAAGGCGCTGCGCATGCCGCCCGACCTGACCGCCGGCATGGTGCTGGTCGGCAGCGTGGCAAGCGGCACGGCGTCGAACGTGATGATCTATCTGGCACGCGGTGACGTCGCGCTGTCGGTGACGATCAGCGCGCTGTCCACGCTCGTCGGCGTGTTCGCGACGCCGCTGCTCACGCGTCTTTACGTGGACGCGTCGATCGTCGTCGACGTCCACGGCATGCTGATGAGCATCCTGCAAATCGTCGCGCTGCCCATTGTGGTGGGCCTGGTGGTGAATCATCTGTTCGGCAGGATCGTGCGCAAGATCGAGCCTGTGCTGCCGCTGGTTTCGATGGTCGCGATTGTGCTGATCATCGGCGCGGTGGTGGGCGGCACGCAGAAGAGCATTGCGTCGGTCGGTCTCGTCGTGATGCTCGGCGTGGTGCTGCATAACGGCATCGGCCTGCTAGGCGGCTATTGGGGCGGCCGTCTGCTCGGTTTCGACGAAGCCGTGTGCCGCACGCTCGCCATCGAAGTCGGCATGCAGAACTCCGGGCTCGCCGCGACGCTCGGCAAGCTGTATTTCACGCCGATCGCCGCCTTGCCGGGCGCCCTGTTCTCGGTCTGGCACAACCTGTCGGGGTCGATCCTCGCGGGATTCTGGGCCGGCCGTCCGGCAAAAGGCTCCACGCATTCCGAGAGCCAGCGCGCGCTGAACGCCGAGCGCGTCTGACGGTTTTCCACTGCATCCAATAACCTGACAGGGCCCACGCGCCGCGGCGATTGCCGCCGCGCGCCCAGTGGCCCGATTCCCCTTAGAATGGATTTCCCGGCAACGCATGCGAACGTATCCGCTGCCGCCAGAAAAGTCCGAACAACAAGGGGAAAAGCGTGCACTGGCAACGATCTCATCAGCAGAGCGCAACGCGGCGCAAACGCGCGATCGACTCCGCGAGACATTTCTTCCTGCTGTGTTGCGCATCGGCATTTCTGACTGCCTGCGCAAACAGACCGCCCGCCCCGGGGTTCGACCGCCAGGTCACTCACGCACTGCCCGCCACGGACAACACGCCGCTGCGCGCGGCCCTCTTGCCGCTCGAAGCCGCGCATCCGGACGAATCCGGCTTTCGTGTTTTGCCGAACGGCACCGACGCCTTGCAGATGCGCATCGCGCTCGCCCGCGCGGCGACGAAAACGCTCGACATGCAGTACTACATCGCCAACGAGGACACCACCGGCAAGCTGCTGCTGGCCGCCGCGCTGTATGCGGCGGATCACGGCGTGCGCGTGCGCATGCTGGTCGACGACCTGAACTTCAAGGACATCGACCGGATCATGGCGGGCCTGAATTCGCACAAGAACATCGAGATTCGCGTGTTCAATCCGTTCGGCAGCGCGCGTGAAGGCATGTTCGAGCGCACCACGAATGTGTTCACGCAGATTGGCCACTTCACGCGCCGCATGCACAACAAGGCGATGATCGCGGACAACCAGCTGGCGATTGTCGGCGGCCGCAATCTCGGCGACGAATACTTCAGCGCGAGCGAGGTCCTACAGTTCCGCGACATCGACGTGCTGGCCGCCGGCCCGATCACCGCCGATGTCTCCGCGAGCTTCGACGATTACTGGAACAGCAGCATCGCCTATCCGCTGCGCGTGCTGAACAAGCAGAAGTTCGACGCGAAGGAACTCGACCAGACGCGCGACGACCTGCGCCAGCACTGGCGCACCAACGCCGATCCGTACAACGCGAAACCGCTGAACGCGACGCCGCTCGCCGCGCAGATCGCCGGCGAACAACTGGGCCTCACGTGGGCGCATGCCGAATTCAAGGTGGACGCGCCGGAGAAAATCGAGCATCCGTCGCCGGATTACGTGAGTCCGCCCATGCAGCGCTTAGGCGAGCTGATGAAGGACGCGCGCAAGGATTTCCTGATCGTGTCGCCCTACTTCGTTCCCCACGAGGCGGGCGTGAAGGCGCTCGGCGAACTCACGCACCGCGGCGTGCGCGTCGCGATCCTGACGAACTCGCTCGCCGCCACCGACGCCGTGGCCGTGCAGGCGGGCTACAGTCCGTTTCGGGTGCCGCTTCTGCAACAGGGCGTCGAGTTGTATGAATTCAAGCCGCGCCAGGAGACGCCGCCGGCGGGCGTCGCGGGGTCGCGCTCGCGCGCGAGTCTGCATGCGAAGGCTTACGTGATCGACCGGCGGATTCTCGTGATCGGTTCGATGAACCTCGATCCGCGCTCGGCGCATCTGAATACCGAACTCGCGCTCGTGATTCACAGTCCGCCGCTCGCCGCGCAGGTCGCGGACATCTTCGAGCGCGCCGTCGGGCCGCAGGAAAGTTATCGCGTGACGCTCGCGGATCGCGCGCAGCTCGCCTATCTGCATTCCGTCGGCGCGCCGCTGTCGCCGCTCGTGTGGAGCGATGTCGAGGACGGCGCGCCTCGCCGCTATATTTTCGACCCGCAGGCGGGGTTATACCGGAATGTGCTAACGGGGCTATTCTCACTATTGCCTGTCAACGGACAACTTTAGAGCGGAGCTGAACCATGACTGAAGACGTACGTATGGAGCGCGACACGTTCGGTGAAATCGCTGTGCCGAACGCGCGTCTGTGGGGCGCGCAAACGCAGCGCTCGCTGCAGAATTTCCGCATTTCCACCGAGAAGCAGTCGCCCGAACTGATCACCGCGCTCGCCGTGATCAAGCGCGCCGCCGCCGAAGTGAATCTCGGCCTCGGCGTGCTGGACGAAAGCAAGGCCCGCGCGATCATGCAGGCGGCCGACGAGATCATCGACGGCAAGCACCCGGATGAATTTCCGCTCGCGGTCTGGCAAACCGGCTCCGGCACGCAGACCAACATGAACCTGAACGAGGTGATCGCCAATCGCGCGAGCGAGCTGCTGGGCGGCGAGCGCGGCGAAGCGCGCAAAGTGCATCCGAACGACGACGTGAATCGCGGCCAGTCGTCAAACGACGTGTTTCCGACCGCCATGCACGTGGCCGCCGCGTACGGCGTCGTCAAGCATCTCGTGCCCGCATTGAAGACGCTGCGCGACACGCTCGACAGCAAGGCGAAGGCGTTCGTCGGCGTGGTCAAGATTGGCCGCACGCACTTGCAGGATGCCACGCCGCTCACGCTCGGCCAGGAGTTTTCGGGTTACGTCGCGCAACTCGATCAGGGCATTCGCCATGTCGAATCGACGCTGCCGCATCTGTACGAGCTCGCCCAAGGCGGCACGGCGGTCGGCACCGGGCTGAACGCGCATCCCCAGTTCGCGGACAAGGTCGCGGCCGCGATCGGCAAGCTGACCGGCGTGCCGTTCGTGTCGGCGCGCAACAAATTCGAAGTGATGGCCGCGGCCGACGCGCTGGTGTTCGCGCACGGCGCGCTCAAGACAGTGGCCGCGAGCCTGAACAAGATTGCCAACGACATTCGCTGGCTGGCGAGTGGCCCGCGCTGCGGCCTCGGCGAACTGTCGATTCCGGAGAACGAACCGGGCAGCTCGATCATGCCGGGCAAGGTCAATCCCACGCAGTCCGAAGCCTTGACGATGCTGTGCTCGCAAGTATTCGGCAACGACGTGGCGGTGAACATCGGCGGCGCGAGCGGCAATTTCGAGCTGAACGTATTCCGGCCGATGATCGCGCACAACGTGCTGCAATCCATTCGTCTTCTCACCGACGGCGCGCTCAGTTTCAACGAGAACTGCGCGGTCGGCATCGAGCCGAACCGCGAGCGGATCGACACGCTGCTCAACGAATCGCTGATGCTCGTCACGGCGCTCAATCCGCACATCGGCTACGACAAGGCCGCGCAGATCGCGAAGAAGGCGCACAAGGAAGGCACCACGCTGAAGGCCGCGGCGCTCGCGCTCGGCCACGTCACCGAGCAGCAGTTCGACGAATGGGTGCGGCCGGGCGATATGGTCGGACATTCGACGCCGTGACGGGCGGACGCGGGCAAGCGTTGCTGAGTTGCTGAGTTGCTCATTCGCCCAGTTGCTCAGACCTTGCCTTGCGCTACCTCTTCCGGCTTCAGTTCGACGATCGCGTCGAGCGCGTCCTTCACGTCCATCGCGTATTTCGCGAGGCGTTTCTGCTCGTCGGTTTCCGGCACGAACGACGGCACCTGAACCGGGTGCCCGTTCTCGTTGACCGCGACCATCACGACCAGACAATCCGTGGTTTGCAGCAGTTCGCCGCCTTTCGGATCGCCCGCCTGCACCGAGACGTGAATGTGCATGCTGGTGCGGCCCGTCGCCACGACACGCGCGCGCAATTCCACCAGATTGCCGACCAGAATCGGACGACGGAAACGGATATTGCCGACGCTGACCGTCACGCAATAGCGCCCCGACCATATGGCCGCGCACGCGTACGCGGTTTCGTCGATCCACTTCATCAGCGCGCCGCCGTGCACCTTGCCGCCGAAGTTGACCGAAGTCGGTTCGGCGAGAAAGCGGAAGGTGGTTTCGGAACGGTCCAGCGGCGCTGAGGGTTGGGTGCTCATCTTGACTCCGGTCAATCGAATGCATTGAAAGGAGGCGATTATACGAGCGCAATATTGACGGCGTCGCCATCTATCGGGCATGGCGGCGCGCAATGGCTTTTTCTGAATGCGGCGACGCTGCGGGGGCGCGCTTATTTGTGAAAGGTGATGCCTTCGTCGATCGTGCCGTACATGCTGATGCTGCCGGTGCCCGCGCCCGATGCAGAACCCGCCCCGCCCTGCGCGCAGGCGCCGAGCAACACCATGGCGGCCACCACGGCCAGAACTGTTTTCATGACTGCGTTTCCTGCAAGGACAGGCATCGATTCTAGCCTGGCGCCCGAAGCGCACGCAGAAAGGACGCCCTGCTCAGCGGGTTTCCGTAGCCGCGGCAATCCATCGTTCACGTTAAGCTGAAACATCGAATGACAAGGCCACGTACAGTGACTGGATTGACTTCGCGCGCGGCCCGCGCATGAAGACCGGCAAAAAGGGAGACACACCATGCCCGCCCCTCTCGCGGACGAACACAATCATTTTCCCGGCTTGAGCCGGATCGGCGCGTTGCTCGCCGATCCCGGCCGCGCCGCCATGCTGTGGGCGCTGATGGACGGCAGCGCGCGCCCCGCCGGCGAATTGACGATGATCGCGGGGTTGTCGCCCTCGGCGGCGAGCGCGCATCTCGCGCGCCTCACCGACGGCGGCCTGCTCGCGCTCGAAGTGCGCGGCCGGCATCGCTATTTCCGCATTGCGTCGGCGGAAATAGCGGCGTCGATCGAAGCGCTCGCCAACGTCGCGCAAGTCAGCGCGGCGCAGCGTCCCTCGCTGCGCCCGGTGCGCACGGTGCCGACCGACATGCGCTACGCGCGCACCTGCTACGACCACATGGCCGGCGAGTTGTCGGTGCGCGTGTTCGAGCGGCTCGTCGCGCGCGGGCTGTTGACGTTGCATGGGGCGTCGCTGGAAGCCACGTCCGATGGCGCCGCCCGCTTCGCGGACTGGGGCATCGACCTGTCCGCGCAGCGCAGCCGCCGACGCCGCTTTGCCTGTATCTGCCCGGACTGGAGCGAGCGCCGCCCGCACCTGGGCGGCGCGCTCGGCGCGGCCTTGCTCGATTCGTGGACGGCTCACGGCTGGGTCGAACGAACCGAGCGGCCGCGGATTCTGCGGATCACGCCGACGGGCCACCGGCATTTCGACGCCTTCCTCGCCGGGTGAGCACGGCGAATGCCGCGCGGCGTGAGGGTGATGGGAAAGCGCCGTGAGCGCAACGTGAGCGCAACGCGAGCGCAACGCGAGCGCGACGTGGACGTGACGCGGGCGTGACGTGACCTTTTGTTACCGCCGCCGATCAGGCCTTACAAAACTGGCCGCCCTGAAACAAACGGTACGGGTACAGTGGTTCACGGATGCTGCACGTGCAGCGTCCGTCGGAGCACGAATCATGAAAATCATGACACCCTCTCTACCGTCAAGACGTCGCACCATCGGCTATACCTTGATCGCCGCGGCAGCCTGTCTCCTTGCGACGCAAGCCGCGCTCGCGCAGCAAGCCGTGCCCGCACCGCAGAGCGCCGCCACGCAGAATACCGATCCGCCGGGGCGCGTCGCGCGTCTGAACTACATGGCCGGGACCGTGACCACGGAGCCCGCCGGCGCCGCCGACTGGTCGTACGCGCAAATCAACCGGCCGCTCACCACCGGCGACCAATTGTGGAACGACCAGAACGCGCGCTCCGAGTTGCATATCGGTTCGACAGCGGTGCGGCTCGGGCAATCCACGAGTCTCGATCTGCTCAATCTCGACGACACCAGCGCCCAGTTGAAGGTCGCGCAGGGCAGTTTGTCGGCGCATGTGCGGGAGTTCTCGCCGGGGTCGTCGTATGAAATCGACACCCCCAATCTCGCGCTCGGGCTGAACGGTCCCGGCGATTACCGCGTCGACGTCGCGCCGGACGGCAGCAGCACCACGGTCACGGTGCGCAGCGGCAACGCGACGGCTTACGGCGACGGCGGCCAGGTGCCGATTGCGGCCGGCCAGCAGATGCGCTTCGCCGGCACCAGCCTGCAAACGCTCGCCGACAACGGCGCACCGGGGCCCGACGACTTCGACCAATGGGCCGCGAGCCGCGACGCGGCGGAAGACCGCTCGGTGTCGGCGCGATATGTGTCGCGCGAAATTCCGGGTTACGAGGACCTCGACGCCAATGGCACCTGGCGCAGCAGCCCGCAATACGGAGAAGTGTGGGTGCCGCGCGCGACGCCCGTCGGCTGGGCACCCTACCACGACGGCCATTGGGTATGGCAGGCGCCGTGGGGGTGGACGTGGGTCGACGACGAGCCTTGGGGCTTCGCGCCTTACCACTATGGCCGCTGGGCTTATGTGGACGACTCGTGGGCGTGGGTGCCGGGCCCGATCGTGGTCAGCGCGCCGCCGGTCTACGCGCCCGCGCTGGTGGCCTTCGTCGTCGGCGGCGGCGGCGGGCTGAACTGGGGCGTGAATCTCGCGATTGGCGGCGCGATCGCGGCGGGCGTCGCGTGGTTCCCGCTCGGTCCGGGCGAACCGTGGCATCCGCACTGGGGCGATCGCGATCACTGGAGCCCGCGTTACTACGAGCGCGTCAATCAGACGACGGTGATCAACAACTACAACCATAACGCCACCAACATCCATAACACGTACATCAACTACCGCGCGCCGCGGGCCCTGACCGCGGTGCCGGCGACGGCTTTTGTGCATGGGCAGCCTGTCGGGCGCTTTGCGCAGAAGGTCGATCCGGCGCAGTGGCGCAACGCGCGGATCAACCCGGGCGCGCCGGGCATCGCGCCGGTGCGCGAGAGTTTCGGGCCCGGTCAGCGCAACACGAATTACCGGCCGCCGGCCAGCGTGATGACGCGTCCGGTCATGGCGACCCGCAATCCGTCGATGCCGCCCGCTTTCCGCGACGGCCTCGCGCAGCGTTTCGCGCAACACGGCGGACGGGTGCCCGGCGCGGGGCAGCCGATCGTGCGGACGTCGGTGCCGGCGTATAGGGCGGGCGCAACCGGCGGCGCGGGCGGCTTGCCTGTGCAGAACGTGCGCATCGTGCAATCGCATGTTCCTGGGCGGCCACCCGGAGCGGCGCCGGGCGCGCCGGTTCCGGGTGCGCCGAATCCCGCGCAACAGGCGATGAATCGACCGGGACGCGGCGGCGAGCCTCAAGCGCGGCCCGGCATGCCGCAGGTGTGGGGCAATGGCCCTTCGCAGCCGGGGATGGCAGGCCACGCGTCGAATGGCGTGCCGCGTCCGCCGCAGGCCAATGGCGGCAGCGCAGGCTTCGTGCAGCAACACGGGATGCCGCAGCAGCCTGGCCAGCCACAAGGCCAGCAAGCCGCGATGAATGCGCGCCACGAGCCCGCCTGGACGCAGCCGCATATGCCGATGGCCCAGCAGGCGCAGCAGGTCCAGCAGAGTCCGCAGCGCGGCGGTGATGTGTCGCGCGCGCCACGGCCCGCAGTAGTGCAGCCGCCGCGCCCGGTGGAAGGTCAGGCGCCGCAACTGGGTCGTCAGGACTATAGCCAGCAGCAGGCGAATCGGGCGTATCAGACGCGGTCGGAGCCGCGTCCGCAGCCGCAGGCCCAGCAGGCGCCGCGGCAGGAGTTTCATCCGCAGCCGCGCCCCGAGCCGCGTCCGCAGCCGCAGCCGCAGGCCCAGCAGGCGCTGCGGCAGGACTTTCATCCGCAGCCCGCGCCGCATTTCGAGCCGCGTCCTGAGCCGCGCCCGCAACCGCAGGCGCAACAGCCGCATGCGCAGCCTCAACCGCAACCGCAGCGCGGCGAGCAGCATTCGGGCGGCGGCCACGACGAGCATCACAGAGGCTAGGCACGCCGCCCTTCCCGAGCGCCGAGCGCCGATGGTGGTCGGCATAAACAAAAACCCCCGCGATTTCCCATCGCGGGGGTTTTGCCTTTTGCTGGACGCCTCAGATCGCCATCGGCGCCGTCAGCGGCTCGTGATGCCGGTAGCCCACGAGCGAGAAATCCGACGGCTCGATCTTCTCCAGCCACTCCGGCTCATACACACCGGTTTTCGCGTAGTCCGGCACGCGGTCCGACATGACGAAAGTCGGGCTTTCATACGGCTCGCGCGTGAGCTGCTGATTCAGCATGTCGAGCTGGTTTTCGTAGATGTGCGCGTCGCCGATAAAGTAGGTGAACCAGCGCGGCGTGTAGCCCGTCAAGCGTCCGACCAGGTGCAGCAACGCCGCGCCCTCGGTCAGATTGAACGGCGTCCCGAGGCCGACGTCGTTACTGCGAATGTACAGGCACAGCGAAATCTCTTTACGCGCGACATTCGGCAGAAACTGGTAAAGCAGGTGACAAGCCGGCAGCGCAATCTGATCCAGCACGGCCGGGTTCCAGGCATGAAACAGAATGCGCCGGTCCGACGGGTTCTGCATGATCGTGTCGAGGCACTGGCGCAATTGATCGATGGCCTTGTAAAGCAGCACCTTGCGGCTGCCGTTTTCCTCGAATTCCGTCACCACGCGAAAGCCGCGCGCCGCCGCGTCGTCGAGCTGCGCGCTCGCGTGCGCGTCCAGAACCTTGTAGGCCGGCCACTGGCGCCACTGCACGCCGTAGACATCGCCGAGATCGTCCGGACCCGTGCGATACGGATTGGCCAGCCATTGCGGGTTCTGATTGGCATTCGCGTCCCACACCTTGCAGCCGAGATCGCGAAAATCCGCCGCGCTGCGCGACGCGCGCAGAAAGCCGACCAGTTCGCCTACCGCCGACCTGAAGGCGAGCTTTTTCGTCGTGACCGCCGGAAAGCCCTGCTGCAGATCGAAGCGCAACATGGCGCCCGGCATGCTGATCGTACGAATGCCGGTGCGGTTCTCCTGCCACGTGCCTGTGTCGAGAATCGTGCGGACGAGGTCCAGGTATTGTTTCATGCGGGTTCCTTCGACGAAGCGCCAGCCTCACGCGGTGCGCGACGAAATTAAGCGGAAAACCCGATTTTACCAAGCGCGGCCGCGGCCGGCTGGCGGCGCGTGCGCGGAGACATTGAAGGGAAATGGCGGCGTACGGAAAGCGCGCCGCCGGGAACGGCGCGCCAGATGCGGATCAGCACCGGCACTGGAGATGCCGATGCGCGCGCTTGCGCGCGCTTTACAGGTGCGGCACGGAGGCCGGCAACGCGCCGCCGGTCGGCGACGCGAGCGGCTCGCTTTCCATGTGACGCATGCCGTGCGAGCACAGCAGCCGGTACAAGGTGACGCGCGAGATGCCGAGTTCCTGCGCGGCGTCGCCGAGACGTCCACGGTGACGCAGGAGCGCAAGCTCGATGGCCTGACGTTCGGCCGCTTCGCGCGCCTGCGCGAGCGAAACCGGCACGATTTCCACGTATTCGGCCAGCTCCAGATCGCGCGCCGTGATCGCGCGCCCTTCGGACATCACAATGGCTCGCCGCACACGGTTGATCAGCTCCCGCACGTTGCCCGGCCAGCCGTAGTTGTGCAGCGCCGCGATGGCGTCGGGCGCGAAGCCGCGCAGCCGCCGGCTCGCATCTTTTTTGAAACGTTCCAGCATGTGACGCGCGAGCAATTCGATGTCCTTGCCGCGCGCGCGCAGCGGCGGTTCGTCGATTTGCAGCACGCACAGACGGTGATAGAGGTCGGAGCGAAAACGCCCTTCGATCATCGCGGCCGTCATATCGACGTGCGTGGCCGAAATGATCCGGACGTCGACGTCGATCGCGCTATGGCCGCCGAGCCGTTCGACCTTGCGCTCCTGGAGAAAGCGCAGCAGGCTCGCCTGGCTTTCGAGCGGCAGATCGCCGATTTCGTCGAGGAACAGCGTGCCGCCGTTGGCGGCTTCCACCCGGCCGATCTTGCGCTGGTTCGCGCCGGTGAAGGCGCCGCGCTCGTAGCCGAATAGCTCGGACTGCAGCAGATGCGGCGGAATCGCACCACAGTTGATGGGCACGAACGGCGCATTGCGCCGCGCCGATCGCTCGTGAATCGCGACCGCCGTCAGCTCCTTGCCGGTGCCCGATTCGCCCGAGATAAAGACCGGCGCGTCCGTCATGGCGACTTTGCGGATCGAGCGGAACAGCGCGAGCATGGCGTCGCACGAGCCGACCATCTCGCCTTCCGCGCCTTGCGAAGCGTCGTTCGAAGCGGGTTCGCCGAGCGAAATCATGCCGTACGCGTGACCGACGGAATCGACGATCCGGTCGCCGGAATAAGGCACGGTCACATAATCGAAACAATAATCGCGTACCAGACGACGCAAAGCCGCGTCCTGAAGTTGGCCGGGCATGGTCGCGGCAACCCAGCCGACATTCGGCATGGTCAGGCACGATTCGAAAGCGGCGATTTCATGCGGCTGAAACTGGCTGGAGAGATCGAGCAGGCCGCCCGCTGCCGAACCGGCGCGGACCGCCCGGCGCGCGTCGCGCGCCGATCCCACCACTTCCACGTGCCAGCCGCGCTGGTGGAAGCAGGTATTCAGTTCCGCGCTTGGTTCGCGCGAAACGTAAATCAGTTGCCGCGTTGCGGGTTCCATTATTCAGATCCTCTCGTCAACGAACGTTAAGGATGATGCACGCACCTGAACCCGAATTCAGACACGCTGACCCATTCGGGATTCGCGAATCGCAAAAACCGAACGGCCATTCCATTCCGTGCGGACAGCTGATCCCCAGAAAGCGGCGTGTGTGTTTGAGACGGCCCGTAAGCGGGCTTTTTTAAAATTTGAAGCTCTTTCCGAGAGCTTACTATACACGCGCCGCTTGGAAAACAATTATGCGAATTTAATCCGCAATCCCTTGCCCAGTAAGGCTTACCGGGCGAACAATAAGTAATCAGCTTACGAATATGCAAATTCCGAAAACGCTTTTCTCATAGCCGCGGAACCAGGTAGATCGTACCGCCGCAATTAACGGGCAATAGGTATTTTCTGCCTGCCGTATCGAATCTGAAACGTTTTCATTGCCTTTCCTTATTCAGATTCCGCGATGCGCGAGTAACGACGAGATGCAGCAATGGATTGCGCCCGATGGCACGGCTTTCGCTAATTGTCATGCACCTCGGAGACTCATCATGCGACCAGCGTTGTTTCGTCTCGATCCGGGCGGCATTGCGCGCTGTCCGACGTTTTATTGCGCGCTTGTTTGCGCGCTCGCCGCATTTGGACTGCCCGGCGAGCTTCATGCTCAGGAAACATTCGGCGCCGCGCCGCAGCGCCTATTTGCCAAAGGCGGCGGCGTCACGCTGTGGGATGAAATCGGTCCGCCGTCGCCCGTGCCGGTTCCGGTAGACGCCGCCCAGGCCGCTCAGGCCGCGCGCGCTGCGCCGACCAGCGTCGCCAGCTACCAGGCGAAATAGTCTGACCGCGCACGCGAAACAAACCGGCAGCCGAGGCGGCGGCGCGAGTGGGCGCGTCAGGTAGAATCGTCCGGTTATGTTCCCCTTTCCATTCGATGACGACGCTCACTCTGATCGTCGCTCGCGCCAATAATGGCGTGATCGGCCGCGACAACGAGTTGCCCTGGCGACTTCCCGAAGACCTTGCGTTTTTCAAGCGCACCACCATGGGCGCGCCCATCATCATGGGCCGCAAGACGCACGAATCGATCGGCCGGCCGTTGCCGGGACGCCGCAATATTGTCGTGACGCGCGATGCCGCGCGGCGCTTCCAGGGCTGCGACGCCGCCACCACGCTCGGCGAAGCGCTCGAACTCGCGGCACGGGATCAGGCGCCGGAAGCGTTTTTGATCGGCGGCGCGCAGTTGTATGTCGAGGGACTGCGTCTCGCGGACAAGCTGATCGTCACCGAGATTTCCGCCGATTTCGAAGGCGACGCGACCTTCCCAGCCGTCGATGCGAACGAGTGGGAAGAAGTCGCGCATGAAACGCATCGCGCGCATGCGCCCAACGATTTCGACTATGCGTTCGTGACGTATCGGCGCAAGAGTCACTGATGTTCGAGCGCTAATGCGCGCTGCGCTGCCGAATGAAAAACGCCACGCGAATTCGCGTGGCGTTGTCGTGTGTGAAACCGGAAAAATGCGGAAAAATGCGCGGCAGGAGCGCGGGCAGAACCGCTTACTGGCCGGCGATCGTCATCCGTTCGATCAGCACCGAACCTGTCTGCTTGGTGCCGCGCGTGATCGTGTCCGCGCCGACCGCGACAATGTGGCGGAACATTTCCTGCAAGGTGCTCGCGACGGTAATTTCCTCGACCGGATACTGGATCTTGCCGTTTTCCACCCAGAACCCGGACGCGCCGCGCGAATAGTCGCCCGTCACGTAGTTCACGCCCTGTCCCATCAGTTCGGTCAGCAAAAGCCCCGTGCCGAGCTTTCTGAGCATTGCTTCGAAGTCGTCTTCGTTACGCGTGTTCGAGCTGCGCAGCGACAGGTTGTGCGAACCGCCCGCGTTGCCCGTGGTCTGCATGCCGAGCTTGCGCGCCGAATAGGTGGACAGGAAATAGCCCTCCACCACGCCGTCCTTCACAACCGAACGCTGGCGCGTGCGCACGCCTTCTTCGTCGAACGGCGCACTGCCCATGGCGCGCGGCACGTGCGGATCTTCGACGATCTGCACATGCGGCGCGAACACCGGCTTGCCGAGGCTGTCGACGAGAAACGAGGTCTTGCGATACAACGCGCCGCCGCTCGTGGCCTGCACGAATGCACCGAGCAGCCCGGCGGCGAGCGGCGCTTCGAACAGCACCGGAACCTTGCGCGTGTCGAGACCGCGCGCGCCGATGCGCGCGAGCGCCCGTTGCGCCGCGTAACGGCCCACTGCTTCGGGATCGGCCAGTTGTTCCGCGCTGCGCGTGGACGTGTACCAGTCGTCGCGCTGCATGTTGCGACCGCTGCCGGCAATCGGCGCGCACGCAATGTAGTGGCGCGAGTACGGATAGCCTGAGAGAAAACCCCGCGACGTGGCGAGCACGAATTGCGAATGCTGCGCCGAGACGCTCGCGCCTTCCGAGTTCTTGATCTGCGGGTCGGTGGCGAAGGCGGCGTCTTCCGCGCGGCGGGCGATTTCCACGGCTTCGTCGGCGGACAGATTCCACGGGTGATAGAGGTCGAGATCGCGCGGCGCGGTTTCGAGCAGTTCCGCTTCCGCGAGGCCCGCACAGTCGTCTTCCGCCGTGAAGCGCGCGATGTTGTAGGCCGCCGCGACCGTGTCCTTCAGCGCCTGCGACGAAAAGTCCGACGTGCTCGCGTTGCCGCGCTTGTTGCCGATGAACACCGTCACGCCGACCATCTTGTCGCGGTTGTGCTCGATCGTCTCGACTTCGCCGCGCCGCACGGAGACGGACAGGCCGTCGCCTTCGGAAATTTCGGTCGCCGCGTCGGTGCCGCCGAGCGACTTCGCGTGACGAAGGATGTCCGAGGCGATTTCCTTCAGTTCATCCTGGGTATGCGGAAAAAAGCGCTGCTTGACGTCCATGTCTGCTGCCATTGTCGTTGCCGTCCTGTTGGGGCCGAGCGGCCCTGGATGTTCGCACATGCCGCGCGACTGTGTGCGCCCGGTATGCTGCTCCTCAACGCGTCGCGCTCCTCGCCATGCGCCGCGGTTTGCGCCGCGGTTTGCGCCTCGGAATGCGGTTCGGCGTGCGCGCGAGGTTTGCGCTTACGTGTGCTCGATTGTGCGTTCGCGTGCATCAACGCATCCCGCGATCATAGCAAGCTAAGCGCTGCCGCACCTGTCATTCGTTGCCCGCTTTTTTGCGCCATGCGCGCGATGCGCGCCGTGCTCTCGGCGCCATGGCGAGTTCGCGAGGCCCGGCACGCTACAATATCGCCATGACACGCAAAACCCGCATTCAGCCCATCGAATCCGCCGAGCCGGAAGTCGACGAGAACGGCTACGACCGTCCCAGCAAGTCCCAGTTGAAGCGCGACATGCACGCGCTTCAGGAACTGGGCGAGGCGCTGATCGCGCTGCCCAAAGACGCGCTCAAGCGCATGCCGATGCCCGAAAAGCTCGACGACGCCGTGCGCGAGGCGCGCCGCATCACCGACCACGAAGGCAAGCGCCGCCAGCTCCAGTACGTGGGCCGCGTGATGCGCTCGCTGCTCGACGAGGAAACCGCCGCGCTGCGCAGCGCGCTCGACACCTACAACGGTGTGAACAAGGCGGAAACGGCGAAGCTGCACTGGATCGAGCGCACGCGCGAAAAGCTGCTCGCCGACGACGCCGCGCTCACCGAATTCATCCGTCAGCATCCGAACGCCGATCCGCAGCAAGGCCGCACGCTGATTCGCAACGCGCGGAAGGAAGCGCAGCAGAGCAAGCCGCCGCGCTACTTCCGCGAGTTGTTTCAGTGGATCAAGAACGCGGACGGCCCCGCCGCTGCGACAGATTCCGATGCCGACGACGCCCAGGAAGACGACGATGACGACCGCGACGCCTGAACCCGCCCGCAAGCAACAGCGCAATCACCCTGACGAAATCGTGATCGGCCTCGTGTCGATCAGCGACCGCGCATCCACCGGCGCGTACGAGGACAAAGGCATTCCGGCCTTGCAGGAGTGGCTCGGCACGGCCTTGAGTTCACCGTGGCAGGTGGTCACGCGCCTGATTCAGGACGACGCGCCCACGATCTCGGCAACGCTCACGGAACTCGTCGATGAAGTCGGTTGCGATCTCGTGCTGACCACGGGCGGCACGGGCCCGGCGCGCCGGGATGTGACGCCCGAAGCGACGCTGGCCATTGCCACGAAGGAAATGCCGGGATTCGGCGAACAGATGCGGCAGATCAGCCTGAATTTCGTGCCGACCGCGATCCTCTCGCGCCAGGTCGCGGTGATCCGCGAAACGGCGGATCACGCGGCGCTGATCATCAATCTGCCGGGTCAGCCCAAGTCGATCAAGGAAACGCTGGAAGGTTTGCGCGATGCCGGCGCGGGCGGCACAGTGAAGGTGCCAGGCATCTTCACTGCCGTGCCGTATTGCATCGACCTGATCGGCGGACCGTATATGGAAACGAACGCTGACGTCGTGAAGGCGTTCCGGCCGAAGAACGCCGTGCGCGCCCCGCGGCCGGCCTAGCTCATTCCGCGTTGAGCGAGGCGTCCGGCGCCGGCGGAACCAGGAAGTGCTCGCGGTAGTACTTCAGTTCGTCGATCGACTCGTGGATGTCGGCCAGCGCCGTGTGCATCGCGCGCTTCTGGAAACCCTTGTAGATGGCCGGCTGCCAGCGGCGGCACAGCTCCTTGAGCGTGCTGACGTCGAGATTGCGGTAGTGGAAAAAGGTCTCCAGCTCCGGCATCCAGCGCGCCATGAAGCGGCGGTCCTGGCAGATCGAGTTGCCGCACATCGGCGACTTGCCCGGGGGCACATACTGCACGAGAAATTCGCGGATCAGCGCGGCCGCATCGTCTTCGCTGACGGTGGAAGCCTTCACGCGGTCGATCAGTCCCGAGCGGCCGTGCGTGTTCTGGTTCCACTGGTCCATTTTCGCGAGCGTTTCATCGCTCTGATGAATGGCGAGAACCGGGCCTTCGACCATGCGGTCGAGTGTCGAATTCGTCACCACCACCGCGATTTCGATGATGTGGTCGGAGTCCGGGTCGAGCCCGGTCATTTCCATGTCCAGCCAGACGAGGTTCATGTCGCTGCGCACGAGCGGCAGCGGTTCGGCGGATTCGAGGATGTCAGTCATGAAGGCAGCCCTGATAGCCGCGCGGAAGGCCTCCTGGAAAGCCTCCGTTGCCGCGGCGATGGTTCGTGATGGTTCGTTTCAGATGGTTTGAGCATGTCCCGCTGCGAGGCGGGAAGAAACATATAATTCTCGCATAGATACCACGGAATCCACGGATGCCTACCCTGTACTTCACCGTTCTGTTCGTCATCGCCCTCGTGGCGATGGTCGGCACCAAACTGTGGCTCGCGTCGCGGCAGATCCGCTTCGTCGCCGGCCATCGCGAGCAGGTGCCGAGCCAATTCGCGGGCACCATCGCGCTCTCCGCGCACCAGCGCGCCGCCGACTACACCGTCGAGCGCACGCGTCTTGCCATGATCGAAATCGTCGTCGGCGCAGCGGTGCTGATCGGCCTCACGCTGCTCGGCGGCGTGCAGGCGCTCGATCTCGCGATCTCCGACTGGCTCGGCCGCGGCTACGCCGGTCAGATCGCGCTCGTTGCGGCCGTGATCGCGATCACCAGCGCGATCGACCTGCCATTCGACTATTACCGGCAGTTCGGCATCGAGCAGCGCTTCGGCTTTAACCGGATGAGCAAGCGCATTTTCATCGTCGACCGATTGAAGGGCGTGTTGCTGGGCGCCGCGTTCGGGCTGCCGCTCCTGTTCGTCGTGTTGTGGCTGATGAACCAGGCCGGCAGCTTCTGGTGGCTGTGGACGTGGATCGTCTGGGTCGTCTTCCAGATGCTCGTGCTGGTGCTGTATCCGTCGTTTATCGCGCCGCTTTTCAACAAGTTCGAGCCGCTCAAGGACGAAGCGCTGAAAAGCCGCATCGAAGCGCTGATGAAGCGCTGCGGCTTCGCCGCCAAAGGCCTCTTCGTGATGGACGGCAGCCGTCGTTCCGCGCACGGCAATGCGTACTTCACGGGCTTCGGCGCGGCCAAGCGGATCGTGTTCTTCGACACCTTGCTCGCGCGTCTGTCGGGCAGCGAAATCGAAGCCGTGCTCGCGCACGAACTCGGCCACTTCAAGCGCCGTCATGTAATCAAGCGGATGCTCGTCACGTTCGCGATCAGCCTCGCGATGCTCGCGCTGCTCGGCTGGCTGAAGGAATCCGTCTGGTTCTACGAAGGGCTCGGCGTGAGGCCGTCGCTAGTCGGCGGCAATAGCGGGCTCGCGCTCGTGCTGTTCTTCCTCGCGCTGCCGGTGTTCATGTTCTTCGTCACGCCGCTTGGCAGCCTCAGCTCGCGCAAGCATGAATTCGAGGCCGACGCGTTCGCCGCCACGCAAACGGACGCGCAAGACCTCGTCAACGCGCTCGTCAAGCTGTACGAAGACAACGCGTCCACGCTGACGCCCGATCCGCTTTATACGGCGTTCTATTACTCGCATCCGCCGGCATCGCAGCGGATCGACCGACTGATGCGGCACGCATGAGCGGCCGCGCTCCGAAAGCGTCGCGCGCGGCGTCCAGCACGCGCGTAGGCGGTCTCGTGGTGGCCGCGCACGGCCGCCATTACCTCGTGGCGCCCGAAGACGGCGGTCCGATGCTTCAATGCTTTCCGCGCGGCAAACGCAGCGAGGTCGCCGTGGGCGATCGCGTGATGTACGAGCCGACTTCAGCGGACCAGGGCGTGATCGTCGAGATCGGCGAGCGGCGCAATCTGCTTTATCGCTCGGATCAGTACAAGTCGAAGCTGTTCGCCGCGAACCTCGACCAGTTGCTGATCGTGCTTGCCACCGAGCCGCACTTCAGCGAAGACCTGCTCGGCCGCGCGCTCGTCGCGGCCGAAGCCAACGAACTGAAGCCGCTGATCGTGCTGAACAAGATCGACGTGACCGACGCGCTCGAAGGCGCGCGCAAACGGCTCGAGCCGTATCGTGCGCTCGGCTACACGGTCGTGGAAGTGTCGATCAAGGCGCAGCCGGAAGCGGCTCGCGCGGCGCTGACCGAGCATCTGCACGGCCATGCGACGCTCCTGCTCGGCCAGTCCGGCATGGGCAAGTCCACGCTCGTGAATCTGCTGATTCCGGATGCCGAGGTCGCCACACGCGAAATTTCAACTGCGTTGAACAGCGGACGCCATACGACGACGTTCACGCGGCTTTATCCGTTGCCGAAAGATCTGCACAACCCACGCGGCGAAAACGGCGATGAAGGCGCGCTGATCGACTCGCCCGGCTTCCAGGAATTCGGCCTGCATCATCTGACCGAAGGCCGGCTGGAGCGCGCGTTCCCCGAGTTCCGCCCGCTGCTGCCGAACTGCCGTTTCTACAACTGCCATCACTTGCACGAGCCGGGCTGCGCGATCCTGGAAGCGGTCGCCGACGGCCGCATTCGCCGCGAACGGCATGCGCTGTACGCGCAACTCGTGCACGAAGCCAGCCAGATCGTGCGCTGACATGAAACTGATGCGCGCGCCGAATCTGATCATCGGACAGCACTGGGTCAATGTGCTGGAGACAGCGGGCATCGCCTGCGAGCTGCACAATCGCTATCTGAACGGCGCGCTCGGCGATATCCCGGCCGACCAGTGCGCGCCTGAATTGTGGCTCGTTGACGACCGCGACGAAGCCGTGGCGCGACGCTTGATCGATGCCGCCTCGCGAGGTCCGGAGGCCGGCGCGCCTTCCTGGCAATGCCGTCAGTGCGGCGAGACGCTCGAGGCGCAGTTCACCGTGTGCTGGCAATGCGGCACGCCGCGAAATCCATTGGACGGGTGAGACGGCGTGGCGGCGACTGCGCTGCCGTAGGGTCGAAAAAAAACGGGCGATTGCCCGTTTTTTTCTGTGCGCTGCCTATGTGGGTGACTATGGGGTGCCCATTCGGCGCTTAAGCCAGCCACACCGCGATCGTCAGCATGAGCAACAGGATCATCCACAGAACGACCGCACGCCAGACGAGGCCGACCGCCGATTGCAGCGTGCGCGGCGTGCAATCGTCGCCGACCTGCATGGGGCCGCCGTCGCCGGTTGCGAGCGCGTCGAGACTCGACTGTTCGGCCAGCGGACCGCTCAGACGCGCGCCGAGCGCCCCGCTGCCTGCGGCCAGCAGCACGCCGTCGTTCGCGTCCGGCCACTGGCGCGCATGGTTGCGCCAGGCATAAATCGCGTCTTCGAAATTACCGACGATCGCAAAGCCCAACGATGTGAGCCGCGCCGGCACCCAGTCGATCACGAAAAACGCGCGCTGCGCGAAACTCGAGAACGCAATGGTTCTGTCGTCGACGGGCCGCGCCCACGTACGCGACAAATGTTCGGCGATGCGATACAACACCGCGCCCGCCGGCCCGACCGGAAGCAGAAACCAGAAGAACACGCCGAACACATGACGATGCGACGCAACCACCGCGTGAATCAGCGTATGACGCACGATTTCGCTGACGGGCATGTCGATCGTGTCGAGACCGGTCCATTCGTTGAGAATTTCGCGCGCGCGGGGCACATCGTCGTTATTGAGCGCGAGATGGATGTCTGTGAAGTAATGGCTGAACTGGCGGAAGCCGAGCGTGAAATACAGCACCGCGACGTTCCACAGGAATGCCAGCGCAAAGTGAATGTTGTAGAGAACGTAGTAGATGAGCGCGGCGGCCAGCGTCCACGGCACCACCACCACGAGCCACGCAAGCAGGCCGTGCTTGGGCTTGCCGGCATCGAATCCGTGCGCCGCCGACTCCGCATGGTATTGAAGCAGCGCGGATACCGGATTGTTCGGCGACAGCGCGCGCACCTGTTCAATGATCAGAGCCAGCAATACGGAAAAAAAAGTCATGCGATACGCCGTGCTTTTTGAGTTTTACGATTGTTCCGTACGATAGCACAGGGCCGGATGCCGCTGAGCGCAGACGCTCCCAAACACCCGACGTGCACATACGAGGCCTTCGCTCAGGCCGCGAGAAAGCGATAAAAATTGCGCAGCATGCTGGCCGTCGCGCCCCAGATGAAATAGTGGCTGCCCGTGCCGCTCCCGCCTTTTTCGGCTGCTTCGAGCGATGCGCCGCGCGGATACGGCATCGCGAAAAAACGGCGCTCGCCGCCTTCATAACGAAACACGCGCTCTTCGTGATGCGCGGGGTTCATCAGGAAGGCGAGCGGCACTTCGAAGACCTCCGCCACTTCGAGCGCGTCCGCTTTCAAGGCGAACGGTGGATGCACGAGGCCGATCACCGGCGTCACGCGAAAACCCGTGCCCGTCAGATAGTCGGGCAACGCGCCGAGCACCTCCACACGCGACGGCGCGAGGCCGACTTCTTCCTGCGCTTCACGCAAGGCGGTGGCGGTGGCGTCGGCATCGAATGGTTCCTGACGGCCGCCCGGAAAACTGACCTGGCCGGCGTGGTCGTTCAAATGGTCCGCGCGCTGGGTCAGCAGCACCGTCAGCCCATTCGCGCGAATCACGAGCGGGATCAACACGGAGGCGACACGCGGATCGGCCTGGGTATTGCGCCACGGAGCATCGACGAACGACTCAGGCGTCCAGGCGATAGGCTGCTTGAAACGGCCACGCAGGCCATCGGGCGTCAGACGGTCCGCAGCCACGCGCGGCAGATGGGCGCCCGTCGCTTCGACAGGCAGGAGTTCTGGCTCAAAGACGGGTCGGATCAACGGGTCTCTCGAATAAGCGGATAGAGGAGATGCCGCTATTTTGACCTGGCAAACAAAAAAGCACCCGCGAGGGGTGCTTTTCCTTACAGCATTTACGCCTGGGAAGCAGCGCGGTCTTTCGAGACCAGCTTTTCCTTGATTCGAGCCGACTTGCCCGAACGGTCGCGCAGGTAGTACAGCTTCGCACGACGCACATCGCCGCGACGCTTTACGACGATGCTTGCCAACAGCGGCGAGTACGTCTGGAACGTACGCTCGACGCCTTCGCCCGACGAAATCTTACGGACGATGAACGACGAATTCAGACCACGGTTACGCTTGGCGATCACGACGCCTTCGTAAGCCTGAACACGCTTACGCGTACCTTCAACCACATTCACGCTGACAATCACCGTGTCGCCGGGGGCGAATTCGGGGATGGTCTTCTCGCCGAGGGCGCGCGCGATTTCTTCCTGCTCGAGTTTTGCAATCAGATTCATCACTGACTCCTAAGTCCATCTTGTCGGCGTTCGTACCTGCCTCGCATAAAAATGCCCGGCTACGGCCCCGATAGAGGATGGGTTCACATCAGGCGCCGTACACGCATGTGCGGCGCCGCCTTTTGTCCGCTCGAAAGACCGAGGCTTTACGCCTTCGGCTCTCCCTTCGCGAGACTTGTCAGCCATGCCTCATCGGCACGGCTCAACATCTTGTTCTTTCTGGCCTTGACGATCAGGTCAGGCCGCTTGTTCAACGTGTTGCGCAAGGCCTCACGCCGCCGCCACGCTTCAATCTCCGCGTGATGGCCGCCAAGCAGCACATCGGGGACGCGCACGCCCTGATACTCCTCGGGCCGCGTGTAGTGCGGACAATCCAGCAGCACGTCGACAAAACTGTCCTGTACCGCCGACTGCGAATCATTGAGCACGCCGGGCAACTGGCGTACGACCGCGTCCATCAACGCCATGGCCGGCAGTTCGCCCCCGGACAGCACGAAGTCGCCGAGACTGACTTCTTCGTCCACGACACGATCGAGCAAACGCTGATCAATCGCTTCGTAGCGGCCGCACAGCAGAATGAGGCCGGGCTCCGCGGCAAACTTCATCACACGCTCGTGATTCAGCGTTGCGCCTTGCGGCGACATCATCACGATGCGCGGCGCGCCGATGCCCTGCTCCGCCTGCGCGGCTTTCGCCGCGCCGATCGCGTCTTCCAGCGGCCTGGCCAGCATGACCATGCCCGGGCCGCCGCCGTACGGGCGATCGTCGATTGTGCGGTAGTTGTCGGTCGTGAAATCGCGCGGATTCCACGTACGCAACCCATAGCGCTCCTGCTTCGCCGCCCGGCTGGTAATGCCCCAGTCGGTCAGCGCGCGAAACATGTCGGGAAAGAGCGTGACGACATCGAACTGCATCGCTCTCTCCGTTTTAGCGAACTCGATTTGCTGAACTATCAATAATCGGCTTCCCAGTCGACGATGATCTGTTTCGCCGCCTGGTCCACCGTTTTGACAAACACACCGACGAACGGAATCAAACGTTCGGCAGTAACCGGCTTGCCGGTTTTGTCAGCGCCCGGATATTCGATGCGCAACACCGAGTGCGCACCGTTGTCAATCATGTCTGCAACCTTGCCCAGATTGACGCCGGCAAGGTTCACCACATCTAGGCCGAGCAGGTCGACCCAGTAGAATTCGTCGGCTTTGAGCACCGGAAATTCGCCGCGGCTGATATAGACGCGCGAGCCGCGCAGTGCCAGCGCCGCGTCGCGGTCAGTGACGCCGCCCAGATGGGCCACCACACTGTCGCTATGCGTTTTTGCCTGCAATGACGGCGCCGACGTGCGCTCGCGGCCTTTCATCAGCCACCAGCGCTTCGCGCTCAGCAATGCGTCGCCGCCCTGCCCGGCGTCCGCATGCGCGGCCACCTTGACCCAGCCTTTGAGACCGTAAGCGTCGACGATTGCGCCAACCTCGACCGCGTCGGCCGGCCAGCTTTCCGCCGTTTCCGCGCGCATTGCTGCTGCTTCGGAACCGGCGTCTGAAACATTGGCTTTCGCCTTACCTTCGGCTCGCTCGACCGGCTTACGGACGAATGCACCGAAGGGCGCCTGATCAGACGTCTTTGCGCGCGGGTTCGCCTCTTTAGCCGCTTCTCCTGCCTTTACGCGACCTGAATTGCCGGAATCACGTTCGGACATGATTGAACCTCGCTACGAACTTCGACGCCTGCTTCGGCAAGACTTCTTGCGCATCGAACTGCTCCCGCAAGCTGCGCGGGCCGCCGGCCAAACCGACGACGATACGCACGCGAGCTACCATTAAGCAGCCGGCTGCGCCTTTTGCGCTTCTTTCACGAGACGCTCGACCGTCGGCGACAGTTGTGCGCCCACGCCTTGCCAATACGTCAGGCGATCTTGAGCGATACGCAGGGATTCGCCCTTCGTAGCGACCGGGTTGTAGAAACCAACGCGCTCGATAAAGCGGCCGTCACGACGGTTACGCGAGTCGGTTGCGACGATGTTGTAGAACGGGCGCTTCTTGGAGCCGCCACGAGCCAAGCGGATGATGACCATACTAGAATCCTTGAAAACCGGGGTTCGGAACGACTGAAACACGCGATTATAGCGGGAAACTGACGCCATAACAAACACTTAACCGGGATAAACTCGGCAATGGGGTTGCGCCGTCCCTACAGCGCGAGTCCGGAACCTCGCGAAAACGCCTGAAGAACCTGACGGATTGCCTGTGAAATCTCTGTCGCAAACCGCCTTTCCGCTGATTTTTGCCATTCGCCGAATCGGCTCCGGCCGCCTCGCGCGCGGTTTTCGGCTCGGCTTTCGCCGCGCGGCGGCGGTCACGCTGGCCGTCACCGCCTGCTCGGCTCTGGCGGCGCCACCCGTGGAGCACATCAAGCTGCCGCCCGGCTTTCACATCCAGATTTTGTCCGACGCGGTGCCGAGTGCACGCGCCATGGCGCTCTCGTCGAAGGGCATTCTGTATGTAGGCAGCCTCGACGGCCATGTCTACGCGCTCGAACTGCAGGACGGACGCGTCACCGCGCGCCATATAGTCGCCTCGGGACTCGAAACGCCCATGGGCGTGGCATGGCGCGACGGCTCGCTCTACGTGTCGGCCGTGTCGAAAATTTTGCGCTTCGATTCGATCGACATCCACCTGAACGCGCCGCCCAAGCCCGCTGTCGTCACCGACAAACTGCCTGGCGAAACTCACCACGGCGGCAAATTCATCGCTTTCGGGCCCGACGGCAAACTTTATGTGCCGCAAGGCGCGCCCTGCAACGTCTGCCTGAAAGACCGCGACCGCTACGGAATGATCGGCCGCATGGAGCCGGACGGCAGTCACTACGAAGTCGTAGCACGCGGCGTGCGCAACTCGGTCGGCTTTGCATGGCATCCGACGACGCACGAGCTGTGGTTCACCGACAACGGCCGCGACCTGATGGGTGACGATGTGCCCGACGACAAGCTAAACCGCGCCTCGCGCGCCGGCATGGATTTCGGCTTTCCGTACTGCCATGGCGGCGACACGCCCGACCCGGAATTCGGCGCGGGCCACCCCTGCAGCACATTCACGCCGCCGGTCGCAAAACTGGGCGCGCACGTGGCCGCGCTCGGCATGCGCTTTTACACCGGCGCGATGTTCCCGTCCGACTATCGCAACAACATTTTCATTGCCGAGCACGGTTCGTGGAACCGCAGCAAGAAGGTCGGATACCGCGTGGTGCGTGTTATCACGGAGCCCGACGGCAGTCATGCGCGACAGGAAGTGTTTGCCGAGGGATGGCTTCAGCCAGGCGAAACCGCCTGGGGCCGCCCGGCCGACGTTCTGCCTTTGCCCGACGGGTCGCTGCTGATCAGCGACGACTACGCCGGCGCCGTTTACCGCGTCACGTACTCGGCGCATTGACCCGCTTGCGGCTGCTCAATGTGCGGTGTTGCAGCCAAACTGACATCCCAAGACGGGAGCGCGAAGCCGACAGCGGAAGCGGTATTACGCCCGCCGCCGCCCGTGCGGCTGCGATGCGGCTGTCATGCAGCTGTCGCGCGGCTGTCATGCAGCTGTTCGCGTGCGCCAGGTGACCCGCCACACGCGGCCGGCGTAGAATGCGCGGCGGTACGTGCCCAACGGCGCGCCGCGCCCTTCAAGCGCCCTTGCTCTCCGTTGCTCCCCGTTAATCTGCCCTCGCCTACATGTCCACGCCTGTTTCCACCACGACTTACTTCCGCTCCAAAACGATTACCGCCGCGCTGGCTTTTTTCCTGGGCACCTTGGGCGCGCACCGCTTTTACCTCTACGGCAGGCGCGACATTTACGGCTGGGCTCATGTGATCGGCACGCTGATCGGCATCCCAGGTGCGATGCTGCTGGTGGCCAGCGAGCGGTCCTCGATACTCGGCTGGGTTCTGGTCTTTCCCGGCGCCGTTTCCGTTCTCGCCGCATTTCTCGCCGCAATCGTCTACGGCCTGCGCCCGGACGACAAGTGGGACAGGCAATTCAACGCGCATACACAGCGCAAAAGCCGCTCCGGCTGGACCGTGATCTTCGTGGTGATCTTTTCGCTGCTGATCGGCGCGTTCCTGTTGATGACCGGTCTCGCCATCTCCTTCCAGACTTATTTCGAAGGGCAAGTGCAGGCGGCGAAGGCGCTTTCTCAGTAACAGGCCGCGCACTGCCCTAGAAAAGATCGAGTTGCTGATTGTCACGCGTTGCCGCCTGAACGCGTGGCGCCTCGTTACGCCGAAATTGCGACATATCCAGGATGCCGCGGTCGCGCTGGTTGAGCCCCAAACGGCGCACGGCCTGATGGAATCGCTGTTTCAGCAGATCGGCCCATAAACCTTCCCCCTTCATTCGGGTGGAAAAAGAGGCGTCGTAGTCTTTTCCGCCCCGCATATCGCGCACGCGCGCCATCACGCGTTCGGCGCGATCCGGAAAATGCGCCGCGAGCCAATCCTGGAACAGCGGCGCGACCTCCCACGGCAGACGCAGCACGATATAGCTCGCATTGCACGCGCCGGCTTCTGCGCACGCCTCCAGCACCCGCTCCATGTCGGGCTCAGTAACGAACGGAATGACGGGCGCAATACTCACCCCGACCGGAATGCCCGCCTCGCTCAACGCGCGGATTGTGCGCAGCCGCCGTGACGGCGTGGCCGCCCGCGGTTCCAGCGTGCGCGCGATGTCGGCGTCGAGCGTCGTAATGGTGATGGCCGCCATGAACTGTCCGCGAGCAGCCATGGGCGCGAGCACGTCCAGATCGCGCTCGATCAGCGACGATTTGGTAATTGCCGCAAACGGATGGTTTCGCTCGCTTAATATCTCGATCACGCGCCGCGTGAGCCGCCAGTCACGCTCAGCAGGCTGCCAGGCGTCGGTATTGACGCCGAGCGCAATGGGCTCCGGTTCGTACGATTTCTTCGATAGCTCGCGCTCCAGCAACTCGGGCGCGTTGACCTTCGCGTAGATCTGGCTTTCGAAGTCAAGTCCCGGCGAAAGGCCGAGATAACTATGCGTGGGCCGCGCGAAGCAATAGATACAGCCATGCTCGCAACCGCGATACGGATTCAGCGACACGCCGAATGGAATGTCCGGCGACGTATTGCGCGTGAGAATGCTCTTTGCCCTTTCCTCGAACACCTGCGTGCGCAAGACTTTAGGCGCTTCGCCTTCGTCTGGCACGGCGAGCCAGCCGTCGTCGACCGCTTCACGCTGGTCGACTTCGTAGCGCCCTTGCAAGTTCGTCACGGCCCCGCGCCCTTTGCGGGGCGCAGGTGGCGCGATAGGAAACTCAGCGGCAAAACGGATATGGGGTTCGGTCACGGCTCAGGAAAGCAAATAGGCAAAAGGCCAAAAGACGAACGGCGCAAACACCTGTATAAATATACAGTGTTTACGCCATTTGTCGAGCCCTGCGAAACGCCTAGCGCATGCCCTCGTCGCCCACCGGGATGGTCAGCGTTTCCTTGATCTCCTCCATCACCACGTAGCTTTTCGACTGCACCGCACCGGGCAACTGGAGCAGGATGTCGCCGAGCAGCTTGCGGTAATCGGCCATCTCGCCGATGCGCGCCTTGATCAGATAGTCGAAGTCGCCCGACACCAGATGGCACTCGAGCACTTCCGGAATTTTCTGCACCTCGCGGCGGAACTGGTCGAACATGTTGCCGCTTTTGTGATCGAGCGTAATTTCCACGAACACCAGCAGCGCGGCGCCCAGTTCGGCCGGATTCACCCGCGCGTGATAGCCCATGATCACGCCGTCGCGCTCCATGCGCTTCACCCGCTCGATACACGGCGTCACGGACAGCCCGACCTGTTCCGCGAGGTCTTTCATCGCTATCCGGCCGTCCTGCTGGAGCAGCCGAAGAATCCTGTGGTCGAGCTTGTCAAGGGTCCGGACCGGCTGACGCTGCGTGCGCATAGTGTTTTTTCTGAAAATCGTGAAAATACGATAACAAAACCTACATTCATCCCAATAGTATAGCGGTTAACACTGGGCGTCCGGCATTACACCTCGTTAATCGAATTAATTTCAACGAATCGACGAGCGCACCGCCCTCCAATCTTGCTGAATTTTCTGGAGCAGCTATGCGAATCGTCGTTTTGGGCAGTGGCGTCGTCGGCGTGACGAGCGCGTATTACCTCGCGCGCGCGGGTCACGACGTGACTGTTATCGACCGTGAGGCGGGTCCGGCGCTCGAAACCAGTTTCGCGAATGCCGGCCAGATCTCGCCGGGCTATGCCTCGCCGTGGGCGGCGCCCGGCGTGCCATTGAAAGCCGTCAAATGGATGTTCCAGAAGCACGCGCCGCTCGCCATCCGGCTCGACGGCACGCAGTTCCAGTTGCAATGGATGTGGCAGATGCTGCAAAACTGCACGGCCTCGCGCTATGCGGTGAACAAAGGCCGCATGGTCCGCCTCGCCGAATACAGCCGCGACTGCCTGCAAGCGCTGCGCGCGGAAACCGGCATCCGGTATGAAGGCCGCACGGGCGGCACGCTGCAAGTGTTCCGCACGCAGCAGCAATTCGACGGCGCCGCGAAAGATATCGCCGTGCTGGAAGAAGCCAATGTGCCATATGAACTGCTGTCGGCGGCCGAGCTGGCTCAGGCCGAACCGGCGCTCGCCGCGGTCTCTCACAAGCTGACGGGCGGCCTGCGCCTGCCCGGCGACGAAACCGGTGACTGCCAGATGTTCACCACGCGCCTCGCCGCGCTCGCCGGGCAGTTGGGTGTGAAATTCCGCTACAACACGCCGATCGATGCGCTCGCCATGGCCGGCGACCGCGTTGCCGGCGTGCAATGCGGCGGGGAACTCGTGCGCGCGGATTCGTTCGTGGTCGCGCTCGGTTCCTACTCGACCCGGTTCCTCTCCGACCTGGTGAAAATTCCCGTGTATCCGCTGAAGGGTTACTCGATCACGGCGCCGATCGCAAATGAAGCGGCAGCGCCGGTCTCCACCGTGCTCGACGAAACCTACAAGATCGCGATTACCCGCTTCGACGACCGGATTCGCGTCGGCGGCATGGCTGAGATCGTCGGCTTCGACAAATCGTTGCGCAACGCTCGCCGCGAAACGCTGGAACTGTGCGTGAACGACCTGTTCCCCGGCGGCGGCGACACGTCGAAGGCAACGTTCTGGACCGGCCTGCGGCCCATGACGCCGGACGGCACGCCAATCGTCGGCCGCACGCCGGTGGCCAATCTGTTCCTCAATACGGGCCACGGCACGCTCGGCTGGACAATGTCCTGCGGTTCCGGGCAATTGCTGGCCGACGTGATGTCCGGCAAACAGCCCGCCATCAAGGCAGACGACCTGTCGGTGCATCGCTATCTGGGCGAGACGGGCGGCGCGCATCGTCCGGCTTATGCGTGACGCACATGCGTAGCACGCTGCTCGCCGGTTTGTAATCGCAAAAATCGGCCTGCAAAAACAAACGGCGCCTTGCTGGAAGGCGCCGTTTTTCTTCATGCAAGCCGTGTCAGGCTCAAAGCCTCATCAGAACTGATCCACCGACAAAGCCAGCACGCCTTCGCCGCCTTTCGCGCTGACAATCGAAGCCTCCAGCGCCGGCGCCAGCGGCAACACATGCTCTGCGTAGAACTGCGCGGTCGCGATCTTGGCGCCGTAAAACGCCGGATCTTCGTCGCGTTTGGCGGCTGCCGCGAGCAATGCGCGCGCCATTTGCCAGCCGCCGAGCACGACGCCCGCGAGCTTCAGATAAGGCACGCTGCCGGCAAATACCGCGTTGGGATCGGTTTTGGTATTGGCCAGAACGAAATAGACCGCCTGGCTTAGCGAGCGCTGGCCTTCCGCGAGGTACCGCTTCATCGAGTCGAATGCCGGGCCTTGCTGCGCGCCGAGCAATTCGACCGTTTCCGCGATGCCCGCGAGCAGCGACTTCGCGACCTTGCCGCCATCGCGCAAGGTCTTGCGGCCAATCAGATCGTTCGCCTGAATCGCGGTCGTGCCTTCGTAGATCGGCAGAATGCGGGCATCGCGGTAGAACTGCGCGGCGCCCGTTTCCTCGATGAAGCCCATGCCACCGTGCACCTGAACGCCGAGGCTCGCCACGTCGACTGACAGTTCGGTGCTCCAGCCTTTCACGATCGGCACGAGGAATTCGTTGATCGCCTGATGCCCGGCGCGCGTCGCTTCGTCCGGATGACGATGCGCAATGTCGCCGTGCGCGGCCGTGACATAGGCCAGCGCGCGCGACGCCTCGGTGAGCGCGCGCATGGTCGACAGCATGCGGCGCACATCCGGGTGCTGAATGATCGCGACCGACTGTTTCGCGGAGCCATCGACAGGACGGCTTTGCACGCGTTCCTTCGCGTACGCGACCGCCTTCTGATACGCGCGATCCGACACGCCGACGCCCTGCATGCCCACCGCGAACCGCGCCGCGTTCATCATGATGAACATGTACTCCAGGCCGCGATTTTCCTCGCCGACGAGATGCCCGAGCGCGCCGCCGTGATCGCCGAACTGCAGCACCGCGGTCGGGCTCGCCTTGATGCCGAGCTTGTGTTCGATCGACACGCAATGCACGTCGTTGCGCTCGCCGAGCGAACCGTCTTCATTGACGAGAAACTTCGGCACGAGGAAAAGCGAGATGCCTTTCACGCCTTCGGGCGCGTCCGGCGTGCGCGCCAGCACGAGATGGGCGATGTTCTTCGCCATGTCGTGCTCGCCCCACGTGATGAAAATTTTCGTGCCGAACAGCTTGAACGAACCATCGCCTTGCGGCTCGGCGCGCGTGCGGACCAGCGCCAGATCCGAACCCGCCTGCGGCTCGGTGAGGTTCATCGTGCCTGTCCACTCGCCGGAAATCAGCTTCGGCACATAGGTCGCCTTTTGCGCGTCGGAGCCGGCAGTCAACAGCGCTTCGATCGCGCCGTCCGTGAGCAGCGGGCACAGCGCGAACGACAGGTTCGACGCGTTCAGCATTTCCACGCAGGGCGTCGCGATGAGCTTGGGCAAGCCTTGGCCTTCATAGTCGACGGGATGCTGCACACCTTGCCAGCCGCCCTCGGCGAACTGGCGGAACGCCTCCTTGAAGCCGGGCGTCGCGGTGACGACGCCGTCTTTCCAACTGCTCGGATTGCGGTCGCCCTCGACGTTCAGCGGCGCCAGCACTTCCCCGCAGAGTTTCGCCGACTCTTCGAGCACGGCTTGAGCCGTGTCCAGATTTGCGTCCTCGAAGCCTGGCAGCGTCGCGATCCGCTCGAGATCCGCCAGTTCCTTCATCACGAACAGCATGTCCTTGATGGGCGCCGTATAGCTCATGTGTGCTCTCCTCCTGCCTGGATAAAAAAAGGGCGCGGGACGGCTTCGTCCTGCGCCCTCTGTATGCCGCCAAACGCCTTTAGGTGGCTCTTTTTAGATGGCTCTTATATGGCGCAGCCGAGACGCTTAGCCGAGTTCGCTGACAAGTTCAGGCACAAGCGTGAACAGATCGCCCACGAGACCGTAATCGGCGACGCTGAAAATCGGCGCTTCCGGGTCTTTATTGATCGCGACGATGACCTTCGAGTCTTTCATGCCCGCGAGGTGCTGGATCGCGCCCGAAATGCCGACGGCCACATACAGTTGCGGCGCGACGATCTTGCCCGTCTGGCCAACCTGATAGTCGTTGGGCACGAAGCCCGCGTCGACGGCCGCGCGCGATGCGCCGAGCGCCGCGTTCAGCTTGTCCGCGAGCGGCTCCAGAACCTGCGTGTAGTTCTCGCCGTTGCCCAGACCGCGGCCGCCCGACACGATGATCTTCGCCGACGTCAGTTCCGGCCGGTCCAGCTTCGTCACTTCACGGCTCACGAACTGCGAGATGCCCGAGTCAGCGGCGGCTTCGATCTTTTCCACCGATGCGCTGCCGCCTTCCGCCGCGACTGCGTCGAAGCCCGTTGTGCGGACCGTGATGACCTTGATCGGGTCCTGGGATTGCACCGTGGCGATGGCATTGCCTGCGTAGATCGGGCGCTCGAACGTGTCGGCGGAATCCACTGCCGTGATGTCGCTGATTTGCGCGACGTCGAGCTTCGCGGCAATGCGCGGCGCGATGTTCTTGCCGTAAGCCGTCGCGGCCGTGAGGATGTGCGAGTAATCCTTCGCGATGTTCAGCACCGTGGCCTCGACGTTCTCCGCGAGACCTTCGGCCAGTTGCGGTGCGTCGGCGAGCAGCACCTTGCTGACGCCTGCAATCTTCGCTGCGGCATCGGCTGCGGCCTGCGCGTTGTGACCGGCCACCAGCACGTGAATATCGCCGCCGACCTTCTGCGCCGCTGCAATCGTGTGCAACGTGGCGGCCTTGATCGACGCGTTGTCGTGTTCTGCTATTACAAGATTCACCAGATTCGTCATTTCGTCCTTCTCCGCGTGTTGGTGATCAAAGCACCTTGGCTTCGGTCTTCAGCTTCTCGACCAGCGTCTTCACATCCGGCACCTTCACGCCGGCCGAGCGCTTGGGCGGCTCGACGACTTTCAGCGTCTTCAGGCGCGGCGTGACATCGACACCGAGGTCTTCGGGTTTGATCGTTTCCAGCGGCTTCTTCTTCGCCTTCATGATGTTCGGCAGCGTGACGTAACGCGGCTCGTTCAGGCGAAGATCGGTCGTGACCACGGCGGGCAATTTCAGCGACAGCGTTTCCGCGCCGCCGTCCACTTCGCGCGAAACAGTGGCCTTGCCGTCGGCAACCACCACCTTCGATGCGAACGTTGCCTGTGGCAAACCCGCCAGCGCGGCGAGCATCTGGCCGGTCTGGTTCGAGTCGTCGTCGATGGCCTGCTTGCCGAGAATCACCAGTTGCGGCTGTTCCTTGTCGACCAGCGCCTTCAGCAGCTTGGCGACAGCCAGCGGCTGCAGGTCTTCATTCGACTCGATCAGGATCGCGCGATCTGCGCCGATCGCGAGCGCCGTGCGCAACGTTTCCTGCGATTGCGTGACGCCCGCCGACACGGCGATCACCTCGGTCGCCACGCCCGCTTCGCGCAGACGCACTGCTTCTTCAACCGCGATTTCGTCGAACGGATTCATCGACATTTTCACGTTCGCAATGTCGACGCCCGTGCCGTCCGACTTGACGCGGACCTTCACGTTGTAATCGACCACTCTCTTGACTGGCACCAGGATTTTCATGCACACGCTCCAAAGTTACGAATACGTCAACCCAACGAACATTATAGCGACTGGCCTTACGCCAGCCGGTGTCGGGAGTGGTTTAGCACGAGGATATCGCTCCTCGGCGGCGTGACGGCAATATCGAACGATCGTTCTATTTTAAACTCGAAAAAACCCGGGCGACAACCCCGGGTTCTGACTTGCGACTCTAAATTCCATATCGCCGACGTGTCTTGCAATATCGAAAGCCGTCCGGTCACCAGGCCGTGATCACCGAGCCGCCGAACCTGCTTTCGACAAACTGCTTCACTTCCGGCGAATGATAGGCGGCGATCAGCTTCGCAACCCACGGCTTGTTCCTGTCCGCCTCGCGGATCGCGATGATGTTCACGTACGGACCTTTCGGGTCTTCGATCGCGATCGCGTCCTGCTTCGGCTTCAGCCCCGCTTCCATTGCGAAGTTGGTGTTGATCGCGGCGGCGTCCACGTCGTTGAGCGAGCGCGGAATCTGCGCGGCGTCGAGTTCGACGATCTTCAGCTTCTTCGGATTTTCGACGATGTCGAGCGGCGTCGCCTTCAGACCCGCGTCGGCGCGCAGCTTCAGGAGCCCTTGCTTTTGCAGCAGCAGCAGCGCGCGGCCGCCGTTGGTCGGATCGTTCGGCACCGCGATCTTCGCGCCCGGCTGCAGTTCGGCCAGCGTCTTCAGCTTCTTCGAGTAGATTCCCATCGGATACGTGACCGTGTCGGCGATACGAATCAGCTTGTAGCCGCGATCCTTCACCTGCGCCTGCAAATACGGGTCGTGCTGATAGCTGTTCGCGTCGAGATCGCCGGCGGCGAGCGCCGCGTTCGGCTGCACGTAATCCGAGAATTCGACGATCCTGATGTTCAGGCCGTTCTTCGCCGCGACCGTCTTCACGACTTCCATGATCTGCGCGTGCGGACCGCCGGTGACACCGACCTTGATCGCGTCTTCGGCGTGGGCCGCGTTGGCGGCGATGAGCGAGGCGGCCCCGAGTGCCGCGGCCAGCTTGAGAATGAAACGACGTTGCATGATGGACCTTTGATTATTTATGGCTCAGACGGCGCACGAGCCAATCCCCGAATGACTGCACCAACTGCACGAAGACGATCAGAATCACCACGACCGTCAACATCACTTCCGGCAGGAAACGCTGATACCCGTAGCGAATGCCCAGGTCGCCGAGACCGCCGCCGCCGATCGCGCCGGCCATCGCCGAATAGCCGACCAGCGAGACGAAGGTGATCGTCAAACCGGCCACCACGCCAGGCAACGATTCCGGCAGCAGCACCTTGAACACGATCTGGCCGGTGGTCGCGCCCATCGCCTGCGCCGCCTCGATCAGGCCGCGATCGACCTCGCGCAATGCGGTTTCGACGAGACGCGCGATGAACGGCGCCGCGGCGATCGTCAATGGCACGACGGCCGCCGCCGTACCGATCGACGACCCCACGACGAGGCGCGTGAACGGAATCACGGCCACCAGCAGAATGATGAACGGCGTGGAACGCACGGCATTGACAATCACGCCCACCACACGATTCACCGCGAGGTTCTGCAACACGCCCTGGCGGTCCGTCAGATACAGCAGCACGCCGAGCGGCAAGCCCACCAGTGCGCCGATCAGCCCGGAGATGCCCACCATGACGAGCGTCTCCCAGAACGACTGGACGAACATATCGAACATTTCACTCAACATACGAAAGCTCCTCCACCACCACACCTTGTTCGCGCAGATACGCGAGCGCCTGCGCCACTTTCGTCGGTTCGCCGCCCGCGAGCACCGCGAGCGAGCCGAACGCCTGCCCCTGGATCTCGTCGATCTGGCCATGCAGGATGTTGAAGTCAAGCTCGTACCGGCGAATCGTCTCCGAGAGAATCGGCTGATCGACGCCCGAGCCGGTGAACGCGAGCCGCAGCAAGTGACCGCTGCCGGTTTTCAAACGCGCGGCGACGCGCGCCTTCATGGCGGGCGGCAACTCCTGCGCGATCACGTCGCCGATCAGCGCGCCCGTCACTTCGTGATGCGGTTGCAGGAACACGTCGATCACCTTGCCTTCTTCGACCACGCGGCCGGCGTCGAGCACCGCGACGCGGTCGCAGACCTGCTTGATCACGTCCATCTGATGCGTGATCAGCACGATCGTGAGGTTCAGTTCGCGATTGATGCGCTTGAGCAGGTCGAGAATGGCGCGCGTGGTTTCGGGATCGAGCGCGGAAGTCGCTTCGTCGGAAAGCAGCACTTTCGGCTTGCTCGCCAACGCGCGCGCGATGCCCACGCGCTGCTTCTGCCCGCCGCTGATCTGCGCCGGATAACGGTCTTTCTGCGCGGACAGACCGACGAGTTCGAGCAGCGGCAGCACGTTTGCCTCGATTTCGTCGCGCTTCATGCCCGCGAGTTCGAGCGGCAGGGCGACGTTCTCATACACCGTGCGCGACGAAAGCAGATTGAAGTGCTGGAAGATCATGCCGATCTCGCGGCGCGCCTCGCGCAATTGCGCGGCGGGCAGCGTGGTCAGATCGCGGCCGTCGACGACGATATTGCCTTCGGTCGGACGCGTCAGCAGATTGATGGTGCGCACGAGCGTGCTCTTGCCCGCGCCGCTGCGGCCGATGATGCCGAACACCTCGCCCGCCGGGATCGACAGATTGACGTTGTGCAGCGCCTCGACCCAGCCCCGGGGCCCGGCAAACCGCTGGGAAATATTGCGTATTTCGATCATGGAAAAACGAAACGGCGGACTTTGCCGACGAGCGTCGTGCGCTCCCGACAAGCGGCCGCCGTCACTTTTATTGGGATTTGAGCCGGCAATTTTACCCCAGCGGCGACATTCCCTTTAATAATCAATTTCGATCTTTTCATAACTTGCGGAAATTAGAGGAGCATCTAAAACCGCGCGTGGGCACGCGCAGGTTCAGCCGGTCTATGATCTGGCGGAACAAAAAATTACGGATACGCCGCCTATGGAGACCTCGCCCCACCCCACTCGCGCCGGCCGGCGCGGCGCGGACAACGCGGAGCCGCTTCGCGCGTCGATCGTCACAGCGGACGGCCTCGACTTGCCGCTCTACCGCTGGCGCACCGAAGGGACGCCGCGAGCCGTCGTTGCGCTGCTCCACGGACTCGCCGAACACGCGGGCCGCTACGCCGCGCTGGCCGGCCGGCTCAACGCCGCGGGCATCGAACTGCTGGCCGTCGATTTGCGCGGCCACGGCCACGCGCCGGGCAAACGCGCGTCGATCGAACGATTCGACGATTACCTGCTGGACGCGCAGACTTTGCTCGATGCCGCCGCGCCCACGCACGCGCCGCTCTTTCTGATGGGCCACAGCATGGGCGGCGCCGTGGCCGCGCTGTACGCAATCGAGCGTCTCGACGCCATCGGCCAACCCTTGAGCGGGCTGATTCTTTCGAGCCCCGCGCTGGCGCCGGGCCGCGACGTGCCTCGCTGGATGCTCACGCTAAGTCAGGTAATCAGCCGTCTCTGGCCCGGCTTTCCGGCGATGAAAATCGACGCGTCGCTACTCTCGCGCCTGCAAGCCGTGGTGGACGCCAATCGCAACGATCCGCTCGTGCATCACGGCGCCATTCCGGCGCGCACCGGCGCTGAACTGTTGCTCGCGATGGCGCGTATCGAGCGCGGCCGCGCGGCGCTGCGCCTGCCGCTTCTGGTCTATCACGGCACCGCCGACAAGCTCACCGAACCGCAAGGAAGCCGCGACTTCGGCGAGCACGCCGGTTCGCCGGACAAGACGCTGCGGCTCTACGACGGCAGCTATCACGAGACGATGAACGATTCCGACCGCGAGCGGGTGATCGGCGATCTGATCGAGTGGATCGACCAGCGAATTCGATGAGCGAGCGCGCTAACGCTGCCAGCCGGGCGGGCGCTTGTCGATGAACGCCTGCACGCCTTCGAGCGCGGAGTCGTCCATCATGTTGCAGGCCATGGTCTGGCCCGCGAGCTGATAAGCGGCCTCGATGCCCATTTCGAGTTGCCGGTAGAAGAGGCCCTTGCCGGCGCGCACGGCTTCGACGGGTTTCGCGCAAATGCTGGTGGCGAGCGTGGCGAGTTCGGCGTCGAGCGAGTCGGCGGGCACGACGCGGTTGACGAGGCCCTGCCGCCTGGCCTCGGCGGCGTCGATGAAATCGCCGGTCAGCAGCATTTCGAGCGCCGCCTTGCGCGACAGGTTGCGCGACAGCGGCACCGAGGGCGTCGCGCAAAAGAGTCCCAGATTCACACCCGACACGGCGAACCGCGCGGTGTCCGCGGCGACCGCCAGATCGCACATGGCGACGAGCTGGCAGCCAGCCGCCGTCGCGATGCCGTGCACCCGCGCGATCACCGGTTGCGGCAGACGCTGGATCGTCAGCATGAGCTTCGTGCAGCGGGCGAACAACTGCTGGTAATAAGCGAGCGACGGCGCCGCACGCATTTCCTTCAGATCGTGTCCCGCGCAGAACGCGCGCCCCGCTCCGGCGATCACGACCACGCGCGCCTCCGTTCGCGCGACCGCGCTCAACGCGTCCTGCAGCGCATCGAGCAACGCCTCGGAGAGCGCATTGAAGGCGCCGGGCCGGTTCATCGTGAGAAGAACGACGCCCGGCACGCCATACGCGTCGTTTTCGATTTCGATCAGTGAAACGCCCGGCGCGTCGGCATTCATGGGTTTGCTCCTCGTTGAGTGACGGAGGGGCCGCCGCGCGTGCGTCGCGGCCGCCCGTCAGATGTCTGCCAGCGCGCGCACGTGAGCCACCACGCTGCGCCCGAGCGCGGACAGGTTGTAGCCGCCTTCCAGGCAACTCACGATGCGTCCGTGCGCGTAGCGTTTTGCGATCTCGCGCATCTGGTCGGTGATCCAGACGTAGTCGTCTTCGACGAGGCCCATGTTGCCGAGGTCGTCTTCGCGATGCGCGTCGAAGCCCGCGGAGATGAACAGCATCTCCGGCTTGAATTCATGGAGACGCGGCAGCCACAGCATGTCCACGGCCTCGCGCACGGCCATGCCTTTCGAGCGCGCCGGCATCGGCACATTGCACATGTTGCGCGCCTGGTGGTCCGCGCCGGTGAACGGATAAAACGGATGCTGGAAGATGCTGCACATCAGCACGCGCTCGTCGCCGGAAAAAGCCGCCTCCGTGCCGTTACCGTGATGCACGTCGAAATCGATGATCGCGACGCGCTGCAAACCATGCACCTCGAGCGCATGACGCGCGGCAATCGCGACATTATTGAAAAAGCAGAAACCCATTGCGCGTGCCGGTTCCGCGTGATGACCGGGCGGGCGCACGCTGCAGAACGCGTTGTCGAAGCGGCCTTCGATCACCGCGTCGGTGGCGGCGACCGCGGCGCCGGCCGCGCGCAATGCGGCCTGCCACGTATGCGGATTCATCGACGTGTCCGGGTCGACTTCGGCGTGTCCTTCGAGAGGCGCCAGATTGCGAATGTAGTCGACGTGCGCCTGCGTATGCACGCGCAGCAGCGCGGCTTCGTCGGCGAGCGGCGGCGATTCGCGCTCGATCAGGGCGTCGATGCGGCTCGCGATCAATTGATCTTCGATTGCCTGAAGCCGTGCGGGACATTCGGGATGCCATTGCCCCATGTCGTGCAGCAGACAATCGGCGTGGGAATAGAAGCCAGTTGCCATGATTCTCTTCTGCGGCGCGACGCCCTGAAGGCGTGCGCGGCGTGTCTCCATCCACGGGCGCGCGCCCACGGCGCGCCAACATTCGCCAAGTTACCACACGATGCGCCTGTGACGCGTCCAGCACAGTTTTGCAAGAGGCCTCGGGTATACTGCCCCGATCCGTTTTCCTTCTCTCGTCGTCTCTTCGCACTGCGCTTCCAGCTCACTATGACCGTCAAGCTTGCTCTGTCCGCACGAAACCGGCTCAGCACCCGAACTCTCGCCGTCACACTCTCCGTCGCATCGTGCATGTTCATGGCAACTACGCCGGCTCTCGCGCAGAACGCCGGTAAAAAGCCGCCGGTGCTCGTCGCGCAAAGTCAGCCGCAAACCGCGGTCACGCAAGGGCAGACCTTCGAAGAAGAAATCATTCCGCAGCGTTACGCGAACAACGCGAGTGTCGACGCGTTCATCAACGACATGGTCGCGCGCTACGACTTCGACCAGTCCTCGCTTCATGCACTCTTTGCCCGCGTGAGTTATTCGGCGACCGCGGTGAGGCTGGTGACGCCGTCGCCCTCGCCTTCGGTGAAGAACTGGCGCGTGTATCAGTCGCGCTTTCTGGATCAGGTGCGCATCAATGCGGGCATCCGCTTCTGGCGCGCGAATCAGGCCACGCTGCAGCGCGCGTATGAAGAGTTCGGCGTGCCGCCGGAAGTGATCGTCGGCATTCTGGGTGTGGAAACGATCTACGGGCGTTTCATGGGCAACTTCCGCGTGCTCGATGCGCTGACCACGCTGTCGTTCGACTATCCGGGCACGTCCAATCGCGCGGATCGCCAGGCGACCTTCCGCAAGAATCTCGAAGACTATCTGGTGTGGACGCGCGATTCGCAAATCGATCCGACCACGGTGCTCGGCTCGTACACCGGCGCGATCGGCATTCCGCAGTTTCTGCCGAGCAGCATCGTGCAATACGCGGTGAGCTATGACGGCAAGAAGCCGATCGATCTGCGCACGAGCCCGGCGGATGCCATTGGCAGCGTGGCGAATTATCTGCGTCAGAATGGTTGGGAAAACGGCCGGCCGGTCGTGTGGAAAATCGGCACGGATGCCGGCAGTCTGGGCGTCGCGCAAGCCGCCGCCGACGGTCAGCCGGAACCGCATTGGCCGCTCGACCAGTTGCTGCGCGCGGGGCTCCTGCTCAATGAGCCAAACGTGAATATCGCGTCGGAGGCGGGAACGCCGGTGACGGTGGTCGACCTGCCGTCGCCAGGACGCGGCACCGAATTCATGCTGGGCCTGAAGAACTTCTACGTGCTCACGCGCTACAACCGCAGTTTCTTTTATGCGCTCGCGGTCTACCAGTTGGGACAGCGCATCAAGTCGCAAATGGAAGCGAGCGACGCCGCGAATGGCAACGCCAACGGGGGCAACAACGCTGTGCCGGCAGGGGCGGCTGCCGAATAAAAATCGTGATGCGGACGCTGCGCCCGCTCATATAAAAAAAGCGCCGGCCCCGGCGCTTTTTTATTGGCTCGCGTCATGTCGCGCGAGCGCGCAACGTGTGCGTGTGCTTACGCGGGGAACACGCCCGTGGACAAGTAACGGTCGCCACGATCGCAAACAATGAACACGATGGTCGCGTTCTCGACCTGACGCGCGATACGCAGCGCCACCTCGCACGCGCCGCCCGACGAGATGCCCGCGAAAATGCCCTCGACCGACGCGAGACGGCGCGCCATGGCCTCGGCGGCGGCCTGGCTCACGTTCTCGATACGATCCACGCGGCTGCGGTCGAAAATCTTCGGCATATACGCCTCGGGCCATTTGCGGATGCCCGGAATACGCGAGCCTTCCTCGGGTTGCGCGCCGATGATCTCGATGGATTGATTCTGTTGCTTCAGATATGTGGACACGCCCATGATCGTGCCCGTCGTACCCATGGACGACACGAAGTGCGTGATGCGCCCTTCCGTATCGCGCCAGATTTCCGGACCCGTACCCTCGATATGCGCCGCCGGATTGTCCGGATTGCCGAATTGATCGAGGATGATGCCCTTGCCGTCGCGCTGCATCTGCTCCGCGAGATCACGCGCGTACTCCATGCCGCCGGTCACGGGCGTGAGGATGATCTGCGCGCCGTAGGCGGCCATGCTCTGACGGCGCTCCACCGACAGATCTTCCGGCATGATCAGGACCATCTTGTAGCCGCGCACCGCGGCCGCCATGGCGAGCGCAATGCCAGTGTTGCCGCTGGTCGATTCGATCAGCGTGTCGCCCGGCTTGATGCGGCCGCGCGCTTCCGCCTTCTTGATCATCGACAACGCCGGGCGGTCCTTCACCGAGCCGGCGGGATTGTTGCCCTCAAGCTTGGCGAGAACCACGTTGTTGCGGCTGCGGATCTCCTCGTCGGTGACGCGGACGAGTTGCACGAGCGGCGTATTGCCGATGGTGTCTTCAATCGTTTTGTAAGCCATATAGGTTGGGGAGTTGTCGATGCGTGAAGAGTCTGATCCGTCGATTCTAAACCACCGTGCGCGCCGCTGCCGCGCAGCCCTTCTGCCTGCATGGATGCACGTACTCGCCACGCAGAAAGCCCGCGGCTGAGTACCGCGGGAGCCAGTCATACGAATGACAGCTTAAGGAGCGCTGTTCGCGGCTCCGGCCATGAAGGGGTTACGGATGGCAAATCACGCGCGCCGCGCGCGATGCGCCTCAGGCTACTTCTTCACCGCCACTGTGGCGCCGCTCTTCGCCGTATTGGCCGCGACAGCCGCGCCCTTGTTTTGTGAAGACGCCGCAACCTGCGGGCCAGCAGCCGCGCCAGCCGGACCGACAGCGAGACCCTCCGCCTGCAGGCGCTCGACGGTATGCCCGCCCATGCCCTTGACGCGCTTGCCGAGATCGGCCGGGTCCTTGAACGGACCATGCGCTGCACGCTCGTCGAGAATGGCCTTCGCTTTGGCCGGACCGATGCCCTTGATGCCGCGCAGCGCGTCTTGATTAGCCGTGTTGACGTCGACCGACGCATACGCGTGACCGAAAGCGGCCAGCATGGCCGCGGTAACCAGAATTTTTCGAAACATATGGAATCTCCCTCGTACAACCGGTTGGCGACATCACCAACCGGGAGATTCCAGTTTAAAGAGGTATCCGTACTAATTACACCTGGCCGGATAGCCAACGCACGTAACGGTCGACGCCTTCCTGCACGCTCAGGAACGGCGCGTCGTAACCGGCTGCGCGCAGCCTGGACTGGTCGGCTTGCGTGAAGCACTGGTATTTGCCGCGCAATGCATCGGGGAACGGAATGTATTCGATCAACCCGCGTTGCACCTGATCCGCGAGCGAGAGCGGCGGCTCGTTGTTCAGCGAGCGCAACGTGTTGACCACCGTGCTTGCAATGTCGTTGAACGGCTGCGCGCGGCCGCTGCCCAGATTGAAGATGCCGGACTTGCCCGGATTGTCGAAGAAGAACAGGTTGACCTTCACGACGTCTTCAACGGAAACGAAGTCGCGCGTCTGTTCGCCCGCCGCGTAGCCGTTGTATTCGCCGAACAGCTTGACCTTGCCCTCGGCGCGGAACTGGTTGAAATTGTGAAACGCCACCGACGCCATGCGCGCCTTGTGCGTTTCGCGCGGCCCGTAGACGTTGAAGTAGCGGAAGCCGGCAATCTGGCTTTTCGCGGTGGGCAGCACGCGGCGAATCACCTGGTCGAACAGGAATTTCGAATAGCCGTACACGTTGAGCGGCCGTTCGACTTCGCGCTCTTCGACGAAACGGCTGGAGCCGCCATACGTCGCGGCCGAAGACGCGTACAGGAACTGGACGTTCTGCGCGAGGCAGACATCGAGCACGTCGCGGCTGTAGCGGAAGTTGTTGTCCATCATGTAGCGGCCGTCGGTTTCCATCGTGTCCGAGCACGCGCCTTCGTGAAAAATCGCGCGCACGCGGCCGAAGTCGCCGCGCCTGAATCGTTCGACGAACTCGGTCTTGTCCAGGTAGTCGTCGATTTCGCAGTCCACGAGGTTCTTGAACTTGTCCGCGCGCGTCAGATTATCGACGGCGATGATGCGTTGTTCGCCGCGCTCGTTGAGCGCTTTCACGAGGTTACTGCCGATAAAGCCGGCCGCGCCGGTGACGATGAGGGTCATGATGGTCCCGCCGTAGTGAGGCTTGCATGGGATCGGAGCCGGCGCGAGAGGCGCACGCTCCGATCGACAGGTTCAGTTGACGCCCCGCCGCTCCTTTCACGCCGCGCTCAAAGGCTTGCGACGAAGGACCGGACGGGCCGTATCAATGAAAGAGTTCGTCGTAATCGACAGTGGCCGTGCCGAGTTTGCCGACCACGATGCCGGCCGCGCGATTGGCGAGACCGACCGCTTCGACCAGCGTGAGACCCGCGCCCAGCATGGTCGCGAGCGTGGCGATCACGGTGTCGCCCGCGCCCGAAACATCATACACTTCGCGCGCGACGGCCGATGCGTGCAGGATGCCGTCGTCGGCAAAGAGCGTCATGCCCTCTTCCGAACGCGTGAGCAGCAATGCCTTGAACTCGAGATCCGCGCGCAGTTTGTTCACGCGCTCGATCAGATCTTCTTCCGATTTCCACTGGCCGATCACCTCGCGCAATTCCGCGCGGTTCGGCGTGATCAGCGTGGCGCCGCGATAACGCTCCCAGTCGTCGCCCTTCGGATCGACCAGCACCGGCTTGCCGGCGGCATGCGCTTTCGCGATCATTTGCGTGACGTGCGTGAGACCGCCCTTCGCGTAATCGGACATCAGGATCACGTCGTGCGAGGGCAGCAGTTCGTCGAAGCGCGCAAGGCCGGCGAGCAGCACTTCATGCGCCGGCGAGTTCTCGAAATCGACGCGCAGCAACTGTTGCTGACGCGACAGCACGCGCAGCTTGATCGTGGTGAGGAGCGCCGGATCGCGTTCGAGATGCGGGTTCACGCCGCTCTCGCCGAGCAACTGCACGATGCGTTCGCCCGGTTCATCGTGTCCGACGACACACAGGAGACCCGCCTGCGCACCGAGCGCCGCCGCATTGCGCGCGACGTTGGCCGCGCCGCCAAGCCGGTCTTCCTGACGCTGGACGTGCACGACCGGCACCGGCGCTTCCGGCGAAATGCGATTGACGTCGCCGAACCAGTAACGGTCGAGCATCACGTCGCCCACCACCAGAACGCGCGCGGCGGCGAGTTGCTCGCGCGGCACGACGGCCAGTTCAGGCGCCGGCGTGGCCGTGGCGGAACCTCGCACCGGTTCAGGCATCGGCCGGAAGTTCAGAGGGTTGTGCATAAGGACGTCCAATCGAGTGATAGTCGATGCCGAGTTCCATCATGGCATCCGGCTCGTAGAGATTCCGGCCGTCGAAAATGACCGGCGACTTGAGCACCGACTTCATATGCACGAAGTCCGGGCTCTTGAACTCCTTCCATTCGGTGACGACCACGAGGGCGTCGGCGCCCGTGAGAGTTTCGTCCTGCGTGCCCGTGAAAGTGAGACGTGCGAGCTGGTCCGGCGCGTCATGCAGATCCATGGCGAAGACGCGGCGCGCTTCGTCCACCGCGACCGGATCATACGCGCGCACGTGGGCGCCGCGCGACAGCAGTTCCGCGATTACGCGGCGGCTCGGCGCCTCGCGCATGTCGTCGGTATTCGGCTTGAATGCGAGGCCCCACACCGCGAAGGTGCGGCCGCTCAGATCGTTGCCCCATTTGTGCGCGATCTTCTGCACGAGCAGATCTTTCTGCTTGTAGTTCACTTCCTCGACCGCTTCGAGGATGCGCAGATTGTGGCCGCTTTCGGTGGCGGTGCGGATCAGCGCCTGCACGTCCTTCGGGAAGCACGAGCCGCCGTAGCCGCAGCCGGCGTACAGAAAGTGATAGCCGATACGCGGATCCGAACCGATTCCGCGACGCACCGACTCAATGTCCGCGCCGACGCGGTCGGCGAGATTCGACATTTCGTTCATGAACGAGATGCGCGTGGCCAGCATTGCGTTGGCCGCGTACTTCGTGAACTCGGCCGAGCGCACGTCCATATACAGCGTGCGTTCGTGATTGCGGTTGTACGGCGCGTACAGGCGTTTCATCAATTCGCGCGCGCGCAGGCCGGCCTTGTCTTCGTCGATGCCGAGCACGATGCGGTCGGGCCGCATGAAGTCGTCGACCGCCGCGCCTTCCTTCAGGAATTCGGGATTCGAGACCACCGAGAAGCGGTGCTGTTCGCTACCGGTGAGCCCACGTTTCTCAAGCTCTTCTTCGATCACCGCGCGCACGCGCTGCGCCGTGCCGACCGGCACCGTCGACTTGTCGACAATCACCTTGAAACCCTTCATTGAGCGGCCGATGTTGCGCGCCGCTTCGAGCACGTATTGCAGATCGGCCGAGCCGTCTTCGTCGGGCGGCGTGCCGACCGCAATGAATTGCACGTCGCCGTGCGCGACGCTCGCTTCGATGTTCGTGGAAAACTGGATGCGTCCGGCCGCGCGCGTGCGCGCGATGATTTCCCGCAGGCCCGGCTCGTGGATGGGCACGCCGCCGTTGTTGAGGATCTCGATTTTGCGCGGATCGACGTCGAGACAGAAGACGTCGTTGCCGATTTCAGCGAGGCAAGCGCCCGTGACGAGGCCGACATAGCCGGTGCCGATAATAGTAATTTTCATACGCTTTCCGCTAGAAGGTTCAGGTGATAATTTCCGGCAACGAAGCCGGTCATGAACACGATGCCAAATCCGTCCGGCGTCAGTTCGACGCGGTAATCGGTTCGACCCGGCGCGGCGCGTAGGTTTCCCAACCGCTGCAACCCGGGCACTGCCAGTAGAAAAGCCGCGCCCTGAAACCGCAATCCTGGCACGTATAGCGCGGCAGATTTTTGGTGCGCTGACGAATCAGCGTGCGCATCAGTTCGAGTTCGCTGCGCCGCGGCTCTTCCGCGACGGCTTGCTGTGCTTCGAGCAGCCGCGTCATGCCGGCCAGATTCGGCGACTTCTGCATTTGCGAGCGCGCGAGCGCATGCGCCGCCTCGGGCCCGCGCAGCGAAGCGACGTGCTGATACGCGACGTCGAGCAGATCGTTGGTCGGATAGCGATCGACCCAGCTCGTCAGCAGGTCCGCGCCTTCCTGGGCGCGGCCGAGCGCCTCGTAAGCCTTCATCAGCTTTTCCGCGACGAGCGGCAGATAAGCCGGGTTCTGTTCCTCGACGCGGAGCCATTGCGCTATCGCCGCTTCCGGCGAACCTGCGGAGGCATCGACGTCGCCGAACAGAATCGTCGCGCGCACGTTGGTGGAATTGGCCTTGAGCGCGAAGCCGAGCTGCCGGCGCGCTTCTTCGGGATTTTTCTGTTGCAGCGCTTCCTGCGCGAGTTCGCAATGGAACTGGGCGATTTCCTTGTCGAGCGATTCGGCGCCCATCGTTTCCAGATGACGCGCGGTGTCGATCGACTTGATCCAGTCCTTCTCGATTTCGTAGATGGTGAGGAGCGCCCGCTGCGCGCCCAGCGCGTAGTCGCCGGTTTCGAGCGCACGGAATGTTTCCTCCGCGCGGTCCAGCAAGCCGGCCTTCAGGAAGTCCTGCCCGAGTTCAAAGAGCGCGTGATCGCGCTCGCTCACCGGCAGATCGGCGCGGCTCAGAAGATTCTGATGCACGCGAATCGCGCGGTCCGTTTCGCCACGGCGCCGGAACAGATTGCCGAGCGCGAAATGCAGTTCGACGGTTTCCGGATCGAGCTTGACGACTTCGATAAATGCGTCGATCGCCTGGTCCGGCTGCTCGTTGAGCAGGAAGTTCAGGCCGCGGAAATAGGAACGCGGCAGATTGGCGCTTTCTGACAGCAGCGTCTTGAGGTCGTAGCGTGCAGCCATCCAGCCGAACGCGAATGCGACGGGTATGACGAGCAGCCACCAGAAGTCTAGATCCATGCGATGAATGCGAATGAGCCGAAAGGCGGAAATAGGATGCCGCGCCCGATGTGCGCGGCGAACGACACAATCAGATCAGCGGCGGAAGCGGCGGCTGCTCGACGACTACCGGCGCCTCGCGGGCCACGCGCAACTCGCGCTTGAGCCGGCCGTTTTCCATGCGCAGGCGGACCATGGCCGGCATCGACGAAACCAGCCCGGCGAGCAAGCCCACCACGAAGAACGCGAGGCCGATCAGGATGAGCGGCGCCGACCAGGCATAGCCAGCGAGGAAATTCAGCGTAGCGGGTTGTGTATTGGAGAGTGCGAGAACCAGCAGCAGCACGAAGACCAGTACACGGATCAGCCAGACGATAAATTTCATGAATAGATCTCTTGACGGCAGTTGGTGTGACGCCGGCCAGATGACGCGTCGCGCCACGGTGTTTGCCCGCGCCGAAGTGACCCGTATTGTAATTGAAGCCCTCGCGGCTGGGCAGCAACTGGCAAATTGCGGACTTACAGAAAAACAGCGACGAACCGGCGAACGGATACGTGAACCAATAGGCGCGGGAAAAGCGGACAAACCTGCGGACGAAAAAAAAGCGCCCAAGGGCGCTTTTTCTAGTCTTTTGCCGACTGGCGTTGGCTGCTCATGCCGCCAATGCCGTGCTGCAAAAACGCACAGCGGGCGACTACAGATCGTCATCCGGCTCGTCGGCCTTCAACGGCTCGCCTGCCTGACGATCTACCCGCTCGCGCAATTCCTTGCCCGGCTTGAAGTGCGGCACATACTTCTCAGGCACCAGCACTTTTTCGCCCGACTTCGGATTACGCCCGACACGGGAAGGACGACGGTTCAGGCCGAAGCTGCCAAAACCTCGAATTTCAATGCGATGACCTTTGGCAAGCGCCTCGGACATTGCATCAAGCATCGTCTTCACCGCGAAATCCGCGTCTTTTAATACAAGTTGCGGAAACCGCGTAGCCAGTTGGGCGACCAATTCCGATTTGGTCATACTGCAGCAGACCTCTCAAGAAAACGCCGGGCCGCCCCCAGTTTTCCGCTCCGCAGAAAAACCCCTTGACGATGATTCCCGTCAAAGAACCTGGCGCGACGCGCCAGGTTTGGGGGCGCTCCTCAATTACTGGTTCTGACCGTCGAGCTTGGCCTTCAACAGCGCGCCGAGGTTGGTCGTGCCGGTGGCAGCCGCGCTGGAATCCGACGAAGCCAAGCCGCGAATCGCTTCCTGTTGCTCAGCCGAGTCCTTGGCCTTGACCGACAGGTTGATGCCGCGCGACTTGCGATCGATGTTGATGATCATCGCGTTGACCTTGTCGCCTTCCTTCAGCACGTTGCGAGCATCTTCCACGCGGTCTTGTGCGATTTCCGAAGCGCGCAGGTAGCCTTCGACTTCAGCCGACAGCTGAACCACTGCACCCTTCGCGTCCACCGACTTGACCGTGCCGTCGACGATCGAACCCTTGTCGTTCATTGCAACGAAGTTGCTGAACGGGTCGCCTTCGAGCTGCTTGATACCCAGCGAAATACGTTCCTTCTCGACGTCGATGCCGAGAACGATCGCTTCCACTTCGTCGCCCTTCTTGTACTTGCGAACGGCTTCCTCGCCCGTTTCCGACCACGACAGGTCCGACAGGTGCACCAGACCGTCGATGCCGCCCGGCAGACCGATGAAGACGCCGAAGTCGGTGATCGACTTGATTGCGCCTTGCAGCTTGTCGCCCTTCTTGAAGTTGCGGCTGAAGTCGTCCCACGGATTCGGCTTGCACTGCTTCATGCCGAGGCTGATACGACGGCGGTCTTCGTCGATTTCGAGAACCATGACTTCGACTTCGTCGCCCAGTTGCACGACCTTCGACGGTGCAACGTTCTTGTTCGTCCAGTCCATTTCCGACACGTGGACGAGGCCTTCAATGCCCGATTCCACTTCGACGAATGCGCCGTAGTCGGTGATGTTGGTGACCTTACCGAACAGGCGCGTGCCCGACGGGTAACGGCGCGAGATGCCTTCCCACGGATCGTCGCCCAGTTGCTTGATGCCGAGCGAAACGCGGTTCTTTTCCTGGTCGAACTTGAGGATCTTCGCGGTGACTTCCTGGCCAACCGACAGGACTTCGCTCGGGTGACGCACGCGACGCCATGCGATGTCGGTGATGTGCAGCAGGCCGTCGATACCGCCGAGGTCCACGAACGCGCCGTAGTCGGTGATGTTCTTGACCACGCCTTCGACGATCGCGCCTTCCTTCAGCGTTTCGAGCAGCTTTGCGCGCTCTTCGCCCTGGGTTGCTTCGATCACGGCGCGGCGCGACAGCACAACGTTGTTACGCTTGCGGTCGAGCTTGATGACGCGGAATTCCAGCGTCTTGCCTTCGTACGGCGTCGTGTCCTTGACCGGACGCGTGTCGACGAGCGAACCCGGCAGGAACGCGCGGATGCCGTTGACCATGACGGTCATGCCGCCCTTGACCTTGCCCGTGATCGTGCCGGTCACGAGTTCGTTGTTGTCGAGCGCCTTTTCGAGCGACAGCCACGAAGCCAGACGCTTCGCCTTGTCGCGCGACAGGATCGTGTCGCCATAGCCGTTTTCCAGCGCGTCGATCGCGACGGAAACGAAGTCGCCCGCCTGCACTTCTACCTCGCCCGCGTCATTCAGGAACTCTTCGAGCGGGATGTAGGCTTCGGACTTGAGACCAGCGTTGACGACCACGAAGTTGTGGTCGACACGCACGACTTCGGCGGAGATCACTTCGCCGGCGCGCATGTCCTGCTTGGTCAGCGACTCTTCGAACAGAGCCGCAAAAGATTCGGTATTCGGGGTAGAGGTTTGCAGGTCGGACATAAAAATCAAAATTTGCATGGTTCTCGCACTGCCGGCTGGCCGGACGGTCAGCAACTACGGCAAGAATGCAGACGCCACGCGGGGTTAAAGGGTTAAACACAACGCTTCGCGACATTCGCGAAGCACCTACCAACAACGTACTCTTGCTGCGCCCACCGCCGATTCAGAACCCGTACTTCAACGTATTTCAAATCAGCTTTGCAAAACGAGCGCTTCGTACCATTGCACCACCTGCTCGACCGCCTGATCGACCGACAAGGCGGACGTATCGAGCAGCTTCGCATCCGCTGCGGGCTTGAGCGGCGCGACTGCGCGCTGACTGTCACGCTCGTCGCGCTCACGCAAATCCCGGAGCAAGTCATCAATATTAGCAGAAAATCCTTTTTGGATCAATTGCTTATGCCGACGCACCGCGCGGGCCTCCACACTGGCCGTCATGAACACCTTCAAAACGGCGTCCTGGAAGATCACGGTGCCCATGTCGCGGCCGTCCGCGACGAGCCCCGGCTCCTTGCGAAAAGCCCGCTGGCGCGCCACCAGCGCGGCCCGCACGGGCGCGTGCACGGCGATGGCCGACGCGCGGCTGCCGACTTCCTCTGCGCGAATTTCCGCGGAAACGTCCACGCCGTCGAGTTGCGCGAGCCCCTCGCGAAACGTGATGTGCAGATCGTCGATCAGTTTGACAAGGGCTTCCACGTCGTCCGCCGACACCGCGTAGCGAAGGCTGGCCAGCGCGGCGAGCCGGTACAGCGCGCCGCTGTCCAGCAGATGGAGGCCAAGGCTCGCGGCAACCAGCGCGGCCACGGTGCCTTTGCCGGAAGCGCTGGGGCCGTCAATCGTAATGACGGGCGTCTGGTGAAAGGGACGGATCGGTTTCATCGAAAAAGTCGCACGTCGGGCGATTCGTACTCGAATCAGGGTTGGGCGAGCGCCGTGAAGCGCTCGAAATAATCGGGAAATGTCTTGCCGACGCACTTCGGGTCGTTGATCCGGATCGGCACGCCGCCAAGGCTCACGAGTGAAAAACACATAGCCATGCGGTGGTCGTCGTAGGTGTCGATGGCGGCGTTGGCAATCAGCTTCTCCGGCGGCGTGACGACGAGGAAATCCTCGCCCTCCTGCACCTTCGCGCCGACCTTGCGGAGTTCCGTGGCCATGGCCGCGATCCGGTCGGTTTCCTTCACGCGCCAGCTTGCGATATTGCGCAGCGTGGTCGTGCCGTCCGCGAACAGCGCGGCGACGGCGATCGTCATCGCCGCATCGGGAATCAGGTTGAAGTCCATGTCGATCGGGTCGAGCTTGCCGTGGTCGTTGCCGACGCCGCGCACCTCGATCCAGTCGTCGCCCATTTGCAGGTTCGCGCCCATCTTGATGAGCGCGTCCGCGAAGCCGACGTCGCCCTGAATGCTCGCGCGGCCCACGCCTTCCACTTTCAGCGGCCCGCCGCCGAGCGCGCCCGCGGCCAGGAAATACGACGCCGACGAGGCGTCGCCTTCCACCATGATCGTGCCCGGCGACTGATAGCGCTGCCCCGCTGGCACGACGAACTGATGCCAGCCGTTGCGCTCGACCTTGATGCCGAAGCGCGCCATGAGCTTGATCGTGATCTCGATATAGGGTTTCGAGATCAGCTCGCCGTCCACCTGCACGGTACTCACGCCGCTTGCGGTGCGCAGAAGCGGCAGGGTCATCAGAAGCGAGGTCAGGAACTGGCTCGACACGTCGCCGCGCACGGTGATCGGCGCGTCGGCATTGATCTGGCCCGGCCGGATTCGCAGCGGCGGATAGCCTTCGTTCTCTTCGTAGTCGACCCGCGCGCCGATCTGCCGCAAGCCATCGACCAGATCGCCAATCGGCCGCTCGTGCATACGCGGCACGCCGTGAATCCGGTAATTGCCGCCGTTCACGGCGAGCGCTGCCGTCAGCGGACGAACGGCCGTGCCGGCGTTGCCGAGGAACAGATCGGCCGTGCGCGCGGTGAACGCGCCGCGCGTGCCGGTCACGACGCAGGTGTCGCCCTCGCGCTTCAGACGCACGCCGAGCTTTTCGAGCGCGTCGAGCATCACGCGGGTGTCGTCGGAATCGAGCAGGTTCGTGATCGTCGTTTCGCCCTCGGCGAGCGCCGCCAGCAGCAGCACCCGGTTCGAAATGCTCTTGGAGCCAGGCAGACGAACCGTGCCGGACGCACGAGAAAATGGTCCGAGATCGAGGAATTCCATGATTGAGTCCAGTTTCCGGTTATTTGGACGCGTCGCTCTGCGCGACGCCGGCAGCGCGCTGTTCCTGCCACTCGCTGCGCGCCACGCGCGAGCGCGCGAACACGGCTTCGAGCGCCGCGCCGTCGCCGGCTTCAATGGCCGTGCGCAGCCGCGCGAGCACCGCCGTGTAGTCGTCGAGTTCGTCGAGCAGCGCCGCGCGATTCGCGACGCAGACGTCGCGCCACATCTCCGGGCTCGACGCGGCAATGCGCGTGAAGTCGCGGAAGCCACCCGCGGCGAAGGAGAATTTCAGCGCGGCGTCGGGTGAATTGAGAATCTGTTCGACGAGCGCGAACGACAACACATGTGGCAAATGGCTGACAGACGCGAACACGCGATCGTGCTGGTCCGGCGCCATCTCCCGCACGAGCGCGCCGCTCGCGCGCCACATGGCCGCGATGCGTTCAACTGCCTGCGGTGCATTTTCCCGCAATGGACACAACACGACATTGCGGCCGATATAAAGATCGGGCAACGCGGCCTCGACGCCGCTTGCCTCGCGCCCGGCAATCGGATGCCCGGGCACGAACTGGCCGATCCGCGCGCCGAGCGCGGCGCGCGCGGCGGCGACCACGTCGGACTTGGTGCTGCCGGCATCGGTCACGATGGTGTTCGCGTCGAGAAACGGCGCGATGCGTTCGAGCAGAGGTTGGGTCTGAGCGACGGGCGCCGCGAGCAGCACGACGTCGGCGCCTGCCAGCGCAACGCGCAACGCAGCGTCGTCGTTCAGGGGCGCGGCGCTGTCGATCACGCCGAGTTCCAGCGCGCGGGCGCTCGACGCAGCCGAACGGCCGACACCGACCACGGTGCGCGCCCCGTCCGCTTCGCCACGCTCACGCAGCGCGCGCGCGAGCGATCCGCCGATCAGGCCGACACCGAAAATCACCAGTTTGTTAAAAGAGAACGCGGCCACGTCGGTCACACAAAAAGCGCGCTTTTCATCTCGATGAAGCGCGCGGGTCAAAAATCGCCGCTTAGACGGCGGCGAGAGTTTTTTCGAGCGCCGCGATGAACGCTTCGTTTTCTTCCGGCAGCCCGATGGTCACGCGCAGCCACTGCGGCAATCCGTAATTGCCGACCGGGCGCACGATCACGCCCTCTTTCAGCAATTCGAGATTCACGCGATTGCCCGCCGCGTCGTCGTTGCCCACGCGCACCAGCACGAAGTTGCCGTTCGACGGCACGTATTCGAGGCCGAGCTTCTCGAACGCTTCGGTCAGACGGCGATAGCCCTGTGCGTTCAGCGCCGCGCTCTTTTCCAGAAACGCCTGGTCGTTGAGCGCCGCAATGGCGGCCGCTTGCGCGAGCGTGTTCACATTGAACGGCTGACGCAGACGGTTCAAAAGATCGGTCAATTGTGGCTGCGCAATCGCGAAGCCGACGCGCAAGCCCGCGAGGCCGAACGCCTTCGAAAAGGTTCGCGACACCAGCAGATTCGGGTAGCGGCGCACCCACTCGATCGAGTCATAGCGCTTGTCGGCCGGCAGATATTCCGTGTACGCCTCGTCCAGCACGACGACGACATGGCGCGGCACTTTGTCGAGAAACGCTTCGAGTTTCGGGCCTTCGATGAACGTGCCGGTCGGATTATTCGGATTAGCGACGAAAACGAGGCGCGTGTCGTCGGTGATCGCGGCCAGCATGGCTTCCAGATCGTGGCCGTACTTCACAGCCGGCACGACGATCGCGCGTGCGCCCAAGCCTTGCGTGGCCAGCGCGTACACCGCGAACGAGTACTGCGCGTAGACAATGGACTGCCCTTTCTCGACGAACGCATGCGCGGCGATTTCGAGAATGTCGTTGCTGCCGTTGCCAAGCGTGATCCAGTCGGACGGCACACCGTAGCGCGCACTCAACGCGGCCTTCAGCTCGAACGCGTTCGCATCCGGATAGCGGCCCAGCTCGCTCGCGGCTTGCGCCATGGCGCGTTGCGCCGATTCGGGCATGCCGAGCGGATTTTCGTTCGACGCCAGTTTCACGATGTTCGCTTCCTGCAGCCCGAACTCGCGCGCCACCTCCGAAATCGGCTTTCCGGCGATATAGGGCGCAATGGCGCGCACGTAAGAAGGACCGAAGGACGTTGTCATGAAATCTCCGAACGATTATTAGAAAAGTCGCGGCTGATGCGCCGGCGCACGGTTTGAATGACGTCGGCTCGCCGTGCGATGCCGGTCAGCGCGCACGCGGATACGAGCCCAGAATTTTCAGGAATGCGGCCTTCTCGCCGAGTTCGGTCAGCGCGGCGGCCACTGCCGGATCGTCCCGATGTCCTTCGACGTCGATATAGAAGTTGTACTCCCACGTGCCCACGCGCGCGGGACGCGACTCGAAACGGGTCATGGAGACGCTATGGCGCGCGAGCGGCTCCAGCAGCTTGAACACGGCGCCCGGCTCGTTCGGCACCGACACGATCAGCGACGTCTGGTCATGGCCGCTCGCGCCGGTGCGCTCCTTGCCGATCATCACAAAGCGCGTGCGGTTATGCGGGTCGTCCTGGATCAGCGCGTAGGCGACTTGCAGGCCGTAGTGCGTCGCGGCGCGGTCGCCGGCGATCGCCGCAACGGTCGGATCTTCCGCTGCCATGCGCGCCGCCTCGGCGTTGCTCGACACGGCCTGGCGCTCCAGGTGCGGTGCGTTGGTCGCGAGCCAGCGCTGACATTGCGCGAGCGCCTGCGCGTGCGCGCAAACGCGTGTCACTCCCGTGAGCCCGCCGTTCAGCGTCAGCAGATTGTGATGAATCGGCAGGGCCAGCTCGCCGCCGATGGTCAGTTGCGTTTGCAACAGCAGGTCCAGCGTGCGCGACACCGCGCCTTCGGTCGAGTTCTCGACCGGCACGACGCCGAATTCGGCAGCGCCCGCTTCGACCGAACGGAATACTTCGTCGATCGACGGACACGGCAGTCCTTCGATCGACTGGCCGAAGTACTCGTGCATGGCCTGTTCGCTGTAGGTGCCGACCGGCCCGAGATAGGCTGCCTTGATGGTTTTCTCGAGCGCGCGGCTCGCCGCCATGATCTCGCGCCAGATCGCGCTAATGTGCTCGCTCGCGAGCGGCCCTTCGCTCATGTCCTGCAAACGCGCGATCACCTGCTGTTCGCGCTCGGGACGGAACACCGGCGCGTTGAAATGCTTCTTGACCTCGCCCACTTCCAGCGCCACCGCGGCGCGCTGATTGAGGAGCGCGATCAACTGCGCGTCGAGCGCGTCGATGCGTTCGCGAAGAGGTTTGAGTCGAGTATTGAGTTCGTCGTCCATGCGTGAAAACGGTCCTGCCGGGTAACTGCTGGAAAGGATGCGCGGGCCGAATGCCGAAGCACTCAGGCACTGCGCTGTTCGAATTCCTTCATGTATTCGACAAGCGCTTTGACGCCTTCGAGCGGGACGGCGTTATAAATCGACGCCCGCATGCCGCCGACGGACTTGTGGCCCTTTAGCTGCACCATTCCCCGCGCTTTCGCGCCGGCCAGGAAATCTTCGTTGCGCGACTCGTCGGCGAGGAAAAACGGTACGTTCATCCGCGAGCGCGAGCCGCGCTCGACCTTGTTCAGATAGAAGCTGCTCGAGTCGATCGCGTCGTACAACAGCTTCGACTTTTCGAGGTTACGCGCTTCGATCGCAGCCAGGCCGCCCTGCTTTTTCAACCACTTGAACACCAGCCCCGCGATGTAGATCGCATACGTGGGCGGCGTGTTGTACATCGAATTATTTTCGGCGACGGTCTTCCATTCGAACGCCGACGGGCAAATAGCCAGCGCGCGGTCCAGCATGTCCTCGCGCACGATCACGACCGTGACGCCCGCCATGCCGATATTCTTCTGCGCGCCACCGAACAGCACGCCGTATTTGGCGATGTCCATGGGACGCGACAGAATGTGCGACGACGCGTCGGCCACCAGCGGAATATTGCCGAGGTCAGGAATCTCGAACGTCTCGACGCCGTGAATCGTCTCGTTCGTGCATAGGTGCACGTAGGCGGGATCGTCCGACAGTTGCCATTCGGAAAACGCGGGCGCGCGCGTGAAACCCTCTGGCGTCTGGCCGCTTGCGGCAAGATGCACCGTGCCGTATTTTTGCGCTTCCTTGAACGACTTTTGCGACCACGATCCGGTAACGACGAAATCGGCGCGCGGCTTGGCGCCGAGCAGGTTCATCGGCACGATTGCGTTTTCGCCGAGACCACCGCCTTGCAGGAACAGAATGCGATGACTCGCGGGCACGGCCAGCAAGTCGCGCAGATCGACGAGCGCTTCCTCGTGAATCGACATGAATTCTTTCCCGCGATGGCTCATTTCCATCACGCTCATGCCACTGCCTTGCCAGTTGAGCATCTCGTCGGCTGCCTGACGCAGCACTTCTTCGGGCATGGCCGCGGGGCCGGCGGAGAAATTAAAGACGCGCATCGTGAGATCCTGAAAGCGGCGCGAAAACGAAAGATCGCGCAAAAGTCGGCGAAATGGCCGCCGCGAAAACAACCTGCCGGAAACGGACTACGGCATTTAACCGAGGGAAACTGCCCACGCCGACCGAGTGTGCGGGCTGATAAAACTGTCGCCACATCGACCATTTGGCGTCGAAAAAATAATGGCCGTTCGCGCACACGCGCAAACGGCCATTATCGCATTGTCACCGCCAACCCGCCAAACCCGGCGCCCTGAGTCGGGCGCGCGAGGCACCTGTCAGCGAGGCTTTCGCCTCAAGCCCTGGTCAGGTCTTATGGTCAGGTCGTATGGTGAGGTATTACTTAGCCGGCTTGACCGAAGCGACTTCCTTGTCGGCCTGGTCACGCGTTGCCTTGATCGATTGCGGCATGTACTTCTGCATCAAGCCGTTGACGACGTCGCGGCCAACCTGGTCTTGCACCTGAATGAACTTGCGGCCGGTCGGGCTCTTGTAGAACGTGGTCAGATCCTTGATTTCCGACGTGCTGTAGTACTTCGCGTAGGCGTCGTACTGAGCTTGCATGGCGTCCTGGCGGAAACCGTCCGTTGCGAACACCTGGCCTGCGCCGTCAACCAGCTTCGGCACTGCGTTCTTTTGCAGCGCCGGGACGGAAGCCTGCTTCTGCTTGTCCGTCATCGTCTTGTTTTCGCTCAGCGCGTCCGACAGGATAGCCGGCACCAGCTGCTTGGCTTGCATTTGCGCACTATTGCCGATTGCGCCGACGAGCTTCTGCGCGTCGATTGCGTCCAGGAGGTCCTTGATGGCAGCCTGCTTGGCCGGATCAACCGGTGCCGCGGCAGCAGCCGGCGCCGACGGAGCCTGGCTCTGAAGGGCTTGAGCCATGGCAAAGGTCGGCACGAGGGCAGCCAGCAACGCCAGTTGTTTGAATCGTTTCTGCATCATCACTCCCTAATAGAAATTAACTTGAACTGCGAGCCGCGCGGAATGCGTGTCGGCCCGACACGCCGTTATTTCCTGCGCGGCTTTCAACCGGTTACGAGGCGTGAATGCCGCGATGCGGATCAGGCCGCGCCGCCGTCTTCGCCGCCGTTCACATCTTCGGCGGGACCTTCGGCGTCGCCTTCCACATCACCCTCCGCTTCCGCCTCGGCAACCTGTTGCAGACCTGACAGCTTGGTCCCTTCGTCAAGGCTGATGAGTGTAACACCTTGAGTTGCACGGCCCATTTCCCGAATTTCCGACACGCGGGTACGGATCAGAACCCCCGTATTGGTGATCAGCATGATCTGCGCTTCCGGATCGACCAGCGTGGCGGCGACGACCTTGCCGTTACGCTCGGACGTCTGGATCGCAATCATGCCCTTGGTGCCGCGGCCGTGACGGGTGTACTCGGTAATCGGCGTGCGCTTGCCGAAGCCGTTTTCCGTTGCGGTCAGCACCGACTGCTGCTCGTCGCCCGCCACCAGCAATGCGATCACGTTCTGGCCGTCTTCGAGCTGCATGCCGCGCACGCCGCGCGCCTCACGGCCCATGGGCCGGACGTCGTTCTCGTCGAAGCGCACTGCCTTACCAGAATCCGAGAACAGCATCACGTCGTGCTGACCGTCGGTGATCGCGGCGCCGATCAGGTAGTCGCCGTCATCCAGACCGACCGCAATAATACCCTTGCGCAATGGCCGGCTGAAGGCTTCAAGCGGCGTCTTCTTTACCGTTCCTAACGCGGTTGCCATGAACACGAACTTGTCCGCGGAAAATTCCTTGACCGGCAGGACGACCGTGATCTTTTCGCCATCCTGCAACGGGAACATGTTGACGATCGGGCGGCCGCGCGAGTTCCGCGAGCCTTGCGGCACTTCGTAGACCTTGACCCAATACACGCGGCCACGGTTGGAGAAGCACAGAATGTGGTCGTGGGTGTTCGCAATGAAAAGCGTGTCGATCCAGTCGTCTTCCTTCATGGAAGTCGCCTGTTTGCCGCGACCTCCGCGCTTCTGGGCGCGATATTCGGACAACGGCTGCGATTTCACGTAACCCGCGTGCGACATGGTCACGACCATCTCCTGCGGCGTGATCAGATCTTCGGTGTTCAGTTCGGTGGCGTTCAGCTCGATCTTCGAACGGCGCGCGTCGCCGAATTCGGCTTTGATCGACGTGAGTTCGTCGACGATGATCGCCGTAATGCGTTCCGGGCGAGCCAGAATATCCAGCAGGTCGGCGATTTGCGCCATCACGTCGCGGTACTCGCCGATGATCTTGTCCTGCTCCAGACCGGTGAGGCGCTGCAGACGCATCTGCAGGATTTCCTGAGCCTGAGTGTCGGACAAACGGTAGAGGCCGTCGGCCTGCATACCGAAGGACGGGTTCAGTCCGTCAGGACGATAAGCTTCGCGACCGCCCGCCGTCGCGTTTTCCGTCTCGGCACGGGACAACATTTCGCGCACCAGCGACGAATCCCACGGACGCGCCATCAATTCCTGCTTCGCAATTGGCGGAGTCGGCGCGGCCTTGATGATTGAGATGAACTCGTCGATGTTCGCGAGCGCGACCGCCAGACCTTCGAGCACGTGGCCGCGTTCGCGCGCCTTGCGCAGTTCGTATACAGTGCGCCGCGTCAGCACTTCCCGGCGATGCGACAGGAAGCACGACAGCATTTCCTTCAGGTTCAGCAGCTTCGGCTGGCCGTCGACGAGCGCGACCATGTTCATGCCGAAGGTATCCTGAAGCTGAGTCGCCTTGTACAGATTGTTGAGAACGACTTCCGGCACTTCGCCGCGCTTCAGCTCGATCACGACACGCATGCCGCTCTTGTCGGACTCGTCGCGGATATCGGAAATGCCTTCGAGCTTTTTCTCGTTGACCAGCTCGGCGATACGCTCCAGCAACGAGCGCTTGTTCACCTGATACGGCAATTCGTCGACGATGATCGCCATGCGCTGACCGCGATCGATTTCCTCGAAGTGCGTGAGCGCGCGCATCACCACGCGGCCGCGTCCCGTGCGATAGCCGTCGCGCACGCCGGCCACGCCGTAGATGATGCCGGCGGTGGGGAAATCAGGCGCCGGAATGATCTCGATCAGTTCGTCGATCGAGGCTTCAGGGTTCTTGAGCAGATGCTGGCACGCGTCGACAACCTCGTTCAGGTTGTGCGGCGGAATGTTGGTCGCCATGCCGACCGCGATACCGGACGAGCCATTGATCAGCAGATTCGGAATGCGCGCCGGCAGGATGGCCGGCTCGTTCTCGCTGCCGTCGTAGTTGGGCGTGAAGTCGACTGTTTCTTTGTCGATGTCGGCCAGCAGTTCGTGACCGATCTTCGCCATGCGGATTTCGGTGTAACGCATGGCCGCGGCATTGTCGCCGTCGACCGAACCGAAATTGCCCTGACCGTCCACCAGCATGTAGCGCAGCGAAAAGTCCTGCGCCATCCGGACGATGGTGTCGTATACAGCCGTGTCGCCGTGCGGGTGGTACTTACCGATGACGTCGCCGACAATACGCGCCGACTTCTTGTACGCGCGGTTCCAGTCGTTATTCAGCTCGTGCATGGCGTACAGCACCCGCCGGTGCACGGGCTTCAGGCCGTCGCGAACATCGGGAAGCGCACGCCCTACGATCACGCTCATCGCGTAATCGAGATACGAACGGCGCATTTCCTCCTCTAGGGAGATTGGCAGAGTCTCTTTGGCGAATTGATCCATTATCCGTATCTTTTACGTGCGACGGCGACCGGACAACGGCGCCCTCGCGTAAGCATTGCAGGCGCAACGCATCACGCGATTCTAACATGCCCCGAATCCGGGCCCGACGGCGCGACGTACACCTATTAGTAGGGCGCGCGAAACGCCTGACGCGCCCCGATTCGAACCGGATCAGGCTCGATTAATGCGTGGGCCGATTTGCCGCTCAGCCATGACTGGCGGGACACTCCGGGCGATTGTTTCTGTTGCGCATGCACCACAATTGGCGGGGGATTTGATCGGGGGCGGATTTTTTTATCGTCGGAAGGGAACGATATGGCAAAATGCCAACGCACAAAGAGTTAGACACTGCTCGAAGTCTACACACGCGTTTTTTGTTCCGCACCAATGTTATACTTCGAGCAATGTATGACTTGTCTTCGTCAACAGGCTCGCAGTAAACCTGCGGTAATCTCAATTTCGAGAGGAGAAATATGAATAAACTTTCAAAGCTCGCGTTCATTGCAGCTACCGCAGTTATGGCTGCATCCGCCATGGCACAGGTGCCGGCGTCGCGACAAGCTACCAATGACAACTGGGTGAATGGTACTGGCGAATACGTGTGGATGAACGGCACGAACGAGCTTTGCTGGCGCGATGCATTCTGGACGCCGGCAACGGCCAACGCAAAGTGCGACGGCGCACTGGTTGCCCAGGCTCCGACGCCGCCGGCACCGGTCCCAGCGGCACCGGCTATCACCAGCCAGAAGATCACGTACCAGGCTGACGCACTGTTCGACTTCGACAAGGCAATCCTGAAGCCGGCTGGCAAGGAAAAGCTGAACGATCTGGCATCGAAGATCCAAGGCCTGAACCTGGAAGTCGTCGTGGCAACGGGTTACACCGACCGCATCGGTTCGGACAAGTACAACGACCGTCTGTCGCTGCGTCGTGCTCAAGCTGTGAAGGCATATCTGGTCAGCAAGGGCATCGAATCCAACCGCGTCTACACAGAAGGCAAGGGCAAGCGCAACCCGGTCACGACCGGCTGCAACCAGAAGAACCGCAAGCAACTCATCTCCTGCCTGGCACCGGATCGCCGCGTGGAAGTGGAAGTTGTCGGTACTTCGAAGCAGTAAGCTACAAATACCGCAGTACGAAAGCCCCGCTTCGGCGGGGCTTTTTTATTGCCTGGCGAACCCTCGCGGTCTCACAGTGCGCGCGCCGCGCTACCCTCGTTCGCGGCCGGCATTTTGCTGCCCCGGCTCCTCGCCTATATACTCCGGGTTTATCCTCGAGCGCCCGCTCGCCGCTCTCATCGAGGCAGCTTCGCCATGACCAACGCCGATCCCCACGAATTGCAAAAGTTCAGCGACCTCGCACATCGCTGGTGGGACCCGAACGCCGAATTCAAACCGCTGCACGAACTCAACCCGGTTCGTCTCAACTGGATAGACGCGCACGCTCATCTCGCGGGCAAGCACGTGCTGGACATCGGTTGCGGCGGCGGCATCCTGTCAGAATCCATGGCAAGTCTGGGCGCCCACGTCAAAGGCATTGACCTGTCGAGCCAGGCGCTCGGTGTTGCGGATCTTCACAGCCTTGAAAGTGGTGTAACCGTTAGTTACGAGGAAATCGCCGCCGAAGCGCTCGCTGCGCGCGAACCCGGCACTTACGACGTCGTGACGTGTATGGAAATGCTCGAACACGTACCTCAGCCAGCCGCGATCGTCGAGGCGTGCAAGACGCTGGTCAAGCCCGGCGGCTGGGTGTTCTTTTCCACGCTCAACCGCAACGTGAAGTCGTATCTGTTCGCCGTGATCGGCGCCGAATACGTCGCGCGGATGCTGCCCAAGGGCACGCACGACTACGCGCGCTTCATCCGGCCGTCGGAACTCGCTGGTTTCGTGCGCGCGGCGGGGCTGCGCACGGCCGACATCAAAGGTATCGTCTACCATCCGCTCAGCAAGCACTTCGCGCTGTCCGCCGACACGAGTGTGAACTATATGCTCGCCTGCCGCCGCGACGCCTGAGCGCCCGACCCGCCGACACATCGAATCAATGAGCGATCCCACGCCCCTGCCCCAACGCGAAGACAACGAAGACGCACTCGGTCTTTGCCAAGCCGTGCTGTTCGATCTGGACGGCACGCTGGCCGACACGGCGCCCGACCTCGCCGCCGCGGTCAACAAGATGCGCCACGACCGCGGACTCGACATGGTCCCGCTCGACAAGCTGCGGCCGCTTGCATCGGCGGGCGCGCGCGGGCTGATTTGCGGAGCATTCGGCATCGGGCCGGACAATCACGAGTTCGCGTCGATGCGCGAGGAATTCCTCGCCAACTACGAAGCGGACCTTTGCATCGAGACCACGCTGTTTCCCGGCATCCCGGAATTGCTCGACGAGCTTGACGCGCGCGGCGTGCGCTGGGGCATCGTCACAAACAAGGTCGCGCGGCTCACAGAACCGCTCGTCGCGCAACTCGGTCTGGAAGAGCGCGCGGGCTGCGTAGTAAGCGGCGACACGACTCCGCATTCGAAGCCTCACCCGGCACCCTTGCTGCACGCGGCGCGTGAACTGGATGTTGCGCCGGAACGCATCGTCTATATCGGCGACGACCTGCGCGACGTACAAGCGGGCTTTGCCGCCGGCATGAAGACGGTGGCCGCGGCATACGGCTATTGCGGCGACGACATTCCGCCGACGCGATGGCACGCGCAGCATGTCGTCCACTCCACGGCCGAGTTGCAGACCCTGCTGCGCGACATCGGCTAGGTTTAACGTGAACGGTTTGCTCGACGAACCACCACAACGACAGCGTCAACGAGCCACGACGCGGTCGTCGATTTATTGTAAAATCTACTTTGGCTCGGAGTTACGAGCAACGAACCGTGGGGGCGACCTGGTTTCGACAGGGGTTGCGAAGCGGCTAGGGCATGTCGAGGACCCGTCACCTCGTTAATCAATGGGAAAAACGTAACTGCAAACGACGATACGTTCGCACTGGCAGCCTAAGGGCCGCCGTCCTCTGCCTAGTTCACTGACGGGCTAGTGTCGCAAGACCGGTAGCAATACCGACAGAGGTCATATACGTCAGTTAAGCCTTGGCGGAGTCACGACGTCCGGGTCGAAAATCTAGTGAATCGCCGTCGTGCAGCGTGTTCGTCCGCGTCACTACGGTTAAATCAAAAGACAGAACTAAACATGTAGAACTGGTCGTAGAGTGCTTCTGGACGCGGGTTCGATTCCCGCCGCCTCCACCACAACACCTTGCAGGAAATCGGCAATGCCATAGCAAAAACCCCGAAGGCTTCGGCCTGTCGGGGTTTTTTGTCTTTGAATCAACGGTGCGGTAGCTCGCCCTGGCGATCACGGCTGGCGGATCGACGCCAATGCCCGCTGCACGGCGGCGTCGATGGTCGCGGCCGGTTGGACGTTTTCGACGGCCACCCGCTGTTGTGCGTCGAGACGGGCGGCCACCCGCGGCACTTCGACAGGAGCAGGCGTCTGCCTCACCTCCGCGCCGCTCGCCATCTGCCGCACCGCCTCGTCACCCGTCGCGCGCGGCGCCTGCATCGCAACCTGCGACGGTTGCACATTTCCGCCGGTCGCCTCGCGCGGCGCGTCATCCTGAGCCACCGCCAGACCTGCCGCGCCCACCATCAATTGATTCACGCGCGCCACCTCCTCGACATTCAAGCTTGCCGTTGCCGCCTTAAGCTGAAGCAGCGCGACGACAGTGGCATAGCGCGCCCGAATCAGATCGCGGCGCGCCGCGAAGAAGGCCTCCGACGCCCGCAGCACATCCGTGCTCGCGCGACTGCCGACCCGGTAGCCGACCCGCGTCGCATCCAGCGCGGCGCGCGAACTCTGCACGAGCCGCGAGAGCAATTCGACGCGCGCGCCGCCGCCACGCAAACGCGACCAATACTCCCGCGCGCTCGCCCCGGCGGAACGCGTCGCGGCCATCAGTTGGTCTTGGGCCTGATCCTGGAGCGCGAGCTTTTCGTCGACGGTCGCGCTCGTGGCGCCGCCGTCGAAAATGGGAATGGTCACCGACAACATCGCCGTGGTGGTCGTCGTCGGACGAAAGTAGCCGGACGCGGCTCCGGCCGGCGTATGGCTCGCCGTCAGATTCACCACCGGTAAGCGCGCCGCGCGAGCCTTCTCGACCTCGAGTTCCGCGATGCGCCGGTCGATCTGCCGCAGTTGCACCGCGTAGTCGTGGGCCTCGGCTTGCGCGGCCCAGCTCTGCATGTCGTCGGGCTCCAGCCCCGGCATGGCGGCTGCGTCCGACAGTCGCGAAAGTCCGGAAAACGGTTGTCCCGTCAGGTGCTCCAGCGCGAGTCGCTTCAACTGCAAGTCGTCGCGTGCATCGAGTTGTTGCGACTGCGCCTGTTCGCGCGCCGCCTCGGCTTCCTGCACGTCGATCACCGTGGCCTCGCCCGCCCGCCGCCGGCGACGCACTTCGTCCAGATGCAAATCCAGCGCCGCTGCATAGTCGTTGGCGCGCGTCAGTTCGTCTTCGGTGGCGAGTTCGTCGAAGTACGCCTGCACGGCTCCGAGCACGGTCGATTGCTGCACGCGCGCGAACTCCACCGCGCCGCGCGCCTCAACGAAATCCGCCTGCTTATAGGCGGTCCATTTGCTCCAGTCGAAGACAGGCTGCGTCAGCGCCACCGTCCAACCGTTCTGCCAATAGCGGGTATGTGGAAGGCCCTGTGTCACCGTGCTGTTGTACGCGCGCCCCCAGCCGCCGCCCAGTTGCGGCAGCAGCGCCGCCCGGGCCTTCGGCACCGCCTCGCGCGCGGCTCTCGAACCCGCGCGAAACGCCGCGAGATTCGCGTCATGATCGGCGCTCTGCTCGACGACAGTGAGCAAATCGGCCGACGCCGCCGCGCCCGCATAAGCCACGCTGGCGAACACGAAGAGCGCGCCTGCTACCGTGCGCTTAGTCATTCACCGCTACTCCTTCGCGCGCCACGCATCGCAACTGGCCATCGACCAACCGGTATCGCGTGCCGAACGCCGAAGCGAGCGACATGTCGTGCGTGATCACCACCACCGTGCGCTGAAGACGCAGCAGCAGATCGACGACATGCCGCACGGACGCCGGATCGAGATTGGATGTCGGCTCGTCGAGCAACAGCAATTCGCGCTGCTGATACAACGCGCGCGCAAGCAGCAGACGTTGCCGCTGACCGGCGGAAATATTCGCGATCGTGTCGCTAATCACAGTGCGCGTGCGCATCGGCAGGCGCATGACGTCGGGCAGCAAACCGACGTCGGCAAGCAATGCGTGGACTCGCGCTTCGTCGGTATTGCCCGAAAAAAGCGATACGTTGTCGGCAATCGAGCCGTGCAGGATCAGATCGCCTTGCCGCATATGAACCGCGTGGCGGCGGATTTCGTCGACGCTGAGGTTGGGCCACGCAATGCCGTTCAGCATGATTTCGCCTTCCTGCAAAGGCTCTGCGGCCGCGAGCAGTTTGAAGAGCGTCGACTTGCCGGTTCCCGACGCACCGGTGATCACGATCTTGTCGCCCCGGCGAATGACGATGTTCGCGTCTTTCAGCACCGGTTGATCGGAAACGCCATAACGGAACGTGACGCCTCGCACGTCGATGCGTTCGAAGGTTCGCACCTCGACGGCCTTATGCATCTCGGCGGGCGGCGTGTACCGCTCCCCTTCGCAATCGACGATGTCGGCCACGCGCGCCACGGGAACGCTCAGCATGAAGTATTCGAAGGCCGCATTGACGGCTCGTGCAAAGCGCTCGGACAGCAACGACTTGTAGATCAGAAACGAATAGAACACGCCCACGGAAATCGTGCCGGCCAGCATCAGGCGCGCGGCAAACCAGCTCACGACGATCATGTCCGCGTAATCGACCAGCTTCAGAATCGCGTCGCGCGCGCTGCTCAGGCGGCTGTTCTGCACGAGCGCCGCGATAAACGCGCGATATTTCGTCATGAACAGCGCGGTGCGCCGGGTCTCGCCCTGCGACAGCTTGATGAGCGAAGCCGCGCGAATGGTTTCGATCAGCGTGTCGTCGCAGCGCGCCGACTCTTCCAGCACGAGCGCGTGCGTATCGCGCATGCGCGCAAAGAGCGCGAACGACACGGCCACGTAGACCATGAAGATCAGCAGTGCAATGAGCGTGAGCTGGCGGCTTTGCACGAGCATCAACGCCAAGGCGAACATGCCCACGGCGAGGTCGATGCCCGCCGAAATCGTGGTCCGCGTGGTGAAGGCGCTGATCTCGTCCTGCGCCTTCACGCGCGCGAACAGGTCGCCGACGTGGCGCTTCTCGAAGTACGGTATCGGATTGCGCAACAGTTGCGCGACGATTCCCTCGGTCATGTTCATCTGCACGAACCCGTGCAGCAGTTCGACGAGATAGGTCTGGACGTACTGGCTCAATGCGCCGACCGCGAAGATGGCCGCGAACGTCAGCACGAGGACGTTGAGCAGGTTGAGGTTATCGGCGGCGACAACATGGTCGAGCAACAGATTGCCGAGGTACGGCATGGCGAGAATCGCGAACTGGCTGCCGAGCGCGACGAACATCACCTTGCCGATCTGCGCCCGCAGTTGCGGATTGAGCGCACGCACGCGGACGAGCGCTCCCGGCACACGGGATTTGCGCTGCACGCGCGGCATGGCCGGCGTCGGCGCGCATTGCAGCAGATAGCCGGACACGTTCGTGATGAACGTGTCCATGGAAATGCGCCGCCGGCCGGACGCCGGATCGATAACCTGCACATAGCCGCGCCCGCATTTTTCGAAGACCACGAAATGCGCGCCGCCGAAATGCAGGATCGAACCGCGCTTGATTCCCGACAGATCCCCGGCGCCGAAACGGTAAGCCTCCACGGCGAGACCGAATTCGACCGCGACGTCGTACAGGTCCATCAGCGTCAGGCCATTGGCAGAGATTGGCCGGAAAGCCTGCAATTCACGCACTTCGATCGCGCGGCCGAAGTGCGTGAGCACCATGGCAAGACACGCATAGCCGCATTCGGCGACTTCGTTCTGGTAGATCGCCCGCATCGTCAACCTCGCAGCACGCGGAAAAGCGGCGCGAGCACCCATTCGGCGATGGTGCGGCGCTCGACCACGATGCTCGCCGTCGCGCCCATGCCGGGCAGGATGTCGAAGCGCTGCTTTTCGAACTTGAACTGGTTATCGCTGAGTGTGGCCCACGCCATGTAATCGCCCTCGGTGCTGCGAGGCTCGGAAGCGCCCGCCGGCGACATGCCCGATCGCACGGTGGTGCGCGAAATCGAATCGATGCGCGCCGGGTAGCTGCCGAATTTCGCGTAGGGAAACGCATCGAACTTGAGCCGCACGATCTGGCCCTCGCGGACGAAGCCGCGCCGCCGCGAAGGAATGCGCAACGCAGCGCGCAGCGGGCCTTTCTCTCCGGTCGAAATGACGAGCGCCACGTCGTCCGCGGCCAGCACGCGGCCGGGAACCAGCCCGGAAAAGGTCACGACGCCCGCCTTGGGCGCTGAAATGGTCGCGTCCTGGCGGGTCTGCTCGAAGCGCATGCGAATGTCCTGCACCTCGCGTGCATGACGCGCCTCGAGTTCGGCAAGCTGTGCGCCGAGGCCGGTTTGCGTGCCCAGCGCGGCGCCAAGTTCGGCATTCAACTGTTGACGGCGCGCGGCGCTTTGCGCGACCGACACCTTCGCCTGATGCGTCACCGCCCTCGCCTGCTCGATGCGGTCTGCGGTCACGTAGTCCGACACCGATTCGAGGCGCGTCACCGTGTGCTGCGCTTCGTCCGCGAACTGCTCGTTCTGGCCCAATTGCTCGCCGAGCGCCAGGATTTCCGCGCGACGGCTTTGCGCGGCAAGACGCGCGGCGTCCAGTTGCGCGGTCAGATCGGTCTTGCGCTGCGCGTATTGCGCGTCGGTCGCGCGAATCTGCTCGTCGCGTGCGTTGGCGTCGAACGCGGGACGCTGCCGGCCATCGCTCGCGAGCGAAAGGTCGTGGTCCAGCCGGAAGAGCGGCGCGCCCTGTTCGACGTGCGCGGACGCGCTGACATAAATGTCCGAGACGAGGCCGCTCAGTCCCTGAACCTTGATTTCGGACGGCGACACGATTTCCGCGCGCACGTCCTGTTTCAACTCGACGTCGTGCACGAACGCGAACACGACCGCGGCGATGATAAGCGTGGACGCGGCGTAGGCAAGCCATCGCCAGGAAACGTCCCTGAATTGGGGAAGATGGGTAGGTTGCATAACTGGGTTGCTGCCGGATGGCGAGGTGCCGCGCCGTGGCTCGTCCGAGCCCGACGCGCGGCTGTAAAACCGCTAGCGATTGGCCGCGAATGAATACATGGAAGGATGTCCGGCGACTAGCCAATCCGCGTAGTTGTCCGCCGCCGCCGCTTCGATATACCGCGCGACGTGTTGAGGCGCGCCGGACGCGTCAAGCGGTATGGGATCGAATATTTCAGCGCCGAAGCGCCCGCGCTCGAAGCGCAGATAGAACGGCAGCAGGGTCGCGTTGAATTGCGCGCCCAGCCTGAACACGCCGTTATGGATACGCGCGTTGCGGCCGAACAGGGAGACGCTCACCGTTTCCATCGGATAGCGATGCAGCGCGAACGGAGGCACATCGGCAAACAGCACGGCGACGCCGCTGCGCCTCAATGCCCGCGCGACACGCAGGCCGAGGCCGTTGCGGTCGTCTTCGCCGTATGTGTACAGCACATTCACGCCGGGTATGAGCGCATGATCGTCGCCATATAGATCGCGGGGCACGCCGGATACCACGGCGATTGACTCGAGCCCGAGCTGCGCGCGCAGCTCGTCGATCACGTAAATGTTCGCGTATTGAGACACGTAGTGAAACGGCGACACGATGACCGGGCGTCCGGGTTCATCGGCCCTCAATTGCGCAATTTTCCTGGCGAGCGCACGCGCGACGTGCTGCAGGTCGGGCCATGCTTCGCTGCCCCGCGACAAGCGACCGAAATAGATCCGCTGATCGATCAGACGCTCGCGAAAGCGCCCGGCCGCGACGCGGCCCTGGTTGGGCAAGCTCAGTTTCAGCATGTCGCGGCCAAGCTCGCAGCGGCAGATACCTTCATAGCGTGTGCGGGCGTGGACGAGCCCGCAAATTCGCCACAGAACGGCAGCCAGCGGCTCGATTGCCGGACGCGGAAGATGGGCAAGAAACGCGCGTTGTATACCGGGCTTCGTCCGCACAAGCCTCGTGCGCAGCGAAGCAAGCAGGTTTAGCGCGACGGCCCATGGCGTCATGTTCAAGTTCGTTCGTGTGCCGGGGCCGCGCCTGAAGACACGGCCCCGGCGCGCAGGATCTTAGCGCGAGGAGCTCTTCAGCGGTGCCGGAGCCGGGGTCGACTTTGTGCAGCAGCTGTTCTTGCAGCAGCCACCAGCAACCGTGGATTTAGCGAGTTCGTTGCGGTTGATTTTTTGCATGTTATTCACCTTATATAATGAATTAATTGAATTAGCCGGATCAAGCAATTGATTACCAGATCGAGCGCCGGCATTCTAGCACCGGATTTTTTATCAAAAGCCACCTTTGCACAATTTTTCAGTTTTTGCCGTTGGTCGGTTTTATTTTATTAAATCAAATAAAACGCGCGCCGCTTTTATCGCCGAACAGCACACGAACCGCTGACAGCCATATCCATAGGGCTTGCGGGCGGCAATACCTGATCAGCGGCATTGCAGACTTTTCGCTCAAGCAATAACAGCATGCGACTCAGATTACAGACATTTTAAAAAATCCCGAGCCAGCATTGAAGTTTCAAATTCGCGAAGATGAAATTTCTTACGATTAACTCGACCGAATAAAACACCGCGCACAGAAAATACCCACCAATTAACGCCGTCGCCCGCTTGCGCTAAACCGGCAACCTGCGCGCGAAATCCGCCAACGTCGTCATCATGGTCAACTACGCGCTCGACAATTGGATCGTCGAGCCAATGTGCTGCCCAACTCGCGCGTCGATCTGGCGGATTCGCGCATCGGCATGGTGCGCGCACCGGCAGTTATGAGTTGGGTTGTCAGCAAATCCGCGAGTTGTTGCCAGTGCCGGACGTCGAATTCGTCGGCAAGATGCCCCAATCGCCACACGCCGCCACGGATCTCGCAGAAACCGGTCTCCAGCCGCCCGGCCGCAACTAGAATAAATGGAATAAACGCACGGACTGAGCCGTTGATGGATGGCGCGCCTGGCGCATGCGCGTCACGCCGTGCGCCGCACCGCGCGCCAATCGACACGAACCCGATACATCCGATACGAACAACAGGAGCCGACATCATGCGCAAGACCCTTTTCTGCCTCGCCCTCCTCGCCTTGCAACAGGCCGCTTTCGCCGAAGCCCCGAAAGTGGTCGACGGCCGACTGGTCAACGCGGACGGGATGACGCTCTACACCTTCGACAAAGACACCACGCCCGGCGTGAGCGCCTGCACAGGCGGCTGCACGAACTACTGGCCGGCTGCCGTGGCGGGCGCGTCGGACAAACCATCGGGCGACTGGACGCTGATCCCCTCGGCGGACGGCAAACAGCAATGGGCTTACAAAGGGCATCCGCTGTATCGCTACTCGGCGGACAAGCAGGCGGGCGACAAGAAAGGAGACGGCTTCAAGGACATGTGGCACATGGCGAAGCCTTAACCGCCGCGCTGTCAGCGCCAGTCAACACCAGTCAACCCCAGTCAGCGCCGACCGAAAGCCAATAAAAAACGCCGGCAAGCCGCCGGCGTTTTCACATTCGCAAAGCTTAGTCTTTCGGACACTGCAGATTGCAGCCGTTCGGATCGCCCAGGTCGCCGCGCTTGCGCATGGACGACTTCTTGCCCGACTGATACTTGTCCGAAGGCGCGGACGCAGCGAACGGCATTTGCGGATGTTCGGCAAGACGGAACTGCTCCTGCAATATTCCGCCCGGAACGCCCGGAGAATTCTGCGCGAAAGCGACCGAAGCAGTCGCGAGGAGCAAGCCGGCCGACGCGGCCGCGACACATGCATGTAGAAGAACTTTCATATCGATTCGAAGCGCGGCGTGGCGCGCGGTTGGGCAAGAAACGGAAGCGTAAAGAGTATCCCAAACGGGCGCCCTACGCAGCGGCGAAAGCCATGCCATGTTTACAGCCGCTTACGCGTCTGCCGCCAGCAATCCCGCTTCGAGATCCACCAGCTTGCCGCAGTCGCGCGGATCGTAGCCTTGCAGTTGATCGACGCTCTCGTGAAACCCGCGCCCGCGCAACAGGTCGATCACCGCCGACAGCGGCGCGCGCTCGAGCCGCGCGCGGTCGCACGCGAAGTAATAGTCTTCGTCGACGATCGGAATGAAGTCGAGCCCGAAATGATGCGCCGCGGGTTCCACGCCGAAGCCCACGTCCGCCATGCCGCTCGCCACGAACGCCGCAATCGCCGAATGCGTGAGTTCGGTCGACGCATAGCCGTTCACGCGATCCGGATCGACGCCCAGTTTGCGAAGCGCCAGATCGAGCAACATGCGCGTGCCGGAGCCATGCTGACGATTGACGAAGCGAATGTCGTCGCGCGCGAGATCGCTCAGGCCGCGAATGCGCTTCGGATTACCTTTGCCAAGAAAAAGCCCTTGCCGGCGCTGCGTCAGATGCACGAGCACATGGCGCTGCGGATCGAGCCAGCGCCGGTAAGTATCGGCGCAGACCGCGCGAAACTCGCCGCGCGGCAGGTGAAAGCCGGCCAGCTCGCATTCGCCGCGCGCGAGCGCGCTGACGGCGTCGACGCCATCGCGGTATTTGATGTCGACGGGAAGCTCGTTCGCCACCAGCGCGGTGACGAGCGCCGCCACCGCGTAACCGTGCGACGCATGAATGCGCACGTGGTCGGCGGGCGGCGCGAGCCAGCGGTTCAGGTCGCTCGCCACTTCGCTCGCGAGCGCCTGCATGTTGCCGTCGAGCCGTTCGCCGCACAATCGCTGCGCGCGCAGCACCGCCTGCCCGAGTTCGGACAGCACCGAACCGCGGCCGCGCTCCTTCGCGATCAGCGGAGCGCCCAGACGCTCCTCGATTGCGCGCAACAAACCCCACGCATGGCGGTAGGACAAACCCTTAAGCGCGGCCGCCTGCGCGATGCTGCCGGATTCGTCGACGAGCGCGAGTAGCGGCACGACGTCCGACAGGCTTGCCTCACGGCCGTCCGCGGCCTTCAGCACCAGTTGCGCATGGCACTCGATTCGAATCATATATGTGCACGCATTTCCTATTGCATCGGCTTTAGCGCCCGCCTATCGTTCGACTAGCGCTATCCCATACCGAATAAACGAAGCATAAGTGCACGCATTATGAATAACAAGTGCATATTTGACTTTGGAGGAGCCCCCACTTGGACGATCTCATCGCCATCGCGCCGGATCAGCTCGTGCAGCGTCACGCGCAGCCCGGCATGTCGCTGCTAACGGTGCTGCACGCGATTCAGGACGAACTCGGTTACGTGCCGCCCGCCACGGTCGCGCCGCTCGCGCGCGTGATGAACCTCTCACGCGCGGAAGTGCACGGCGTCATCACTTACTACCATCATTTCCGCACGCAGCCGGCAGCGCCCGTCACGGTGCAGCTCTGCCGCGCGGAAGCCTGCCGCAGCATGGGCACCGAGGCGCTCGCGCAGCACATCGAGGCGCGCACGGGTTGCCGCTTCGACGCCGCGCACGAGTCCGGCGCCACGGTGGAACTGGAGTCGGTGTATTGCCTCGGGCAATGCGCGCTGTCGCCCGCCATGACGGTGAACGGCACGCTGCACGCCAAAGTCACGCCGCAAAAATTCGACGCGATTTTCGCGGCCGCCAGCAAATGCGTGGAGGTGACGGCATGACGCGCATCTATGTTCCTCGCGATTCATCGGCGCTCGCGCTCGGCGCGGATGCGCTGGCCTTGGCCATCGCAGCGGAAGCCGCGCGCCGCGGCATCGACATCGAGCTGGTTCGCAACGGCTCGCGCGGTCTGCTCTGGCTCGAACCGCTCGTCGAAGTGCAGACGGCCGAAGGCCGCATCGGCTACGCGAACGTGGACGAAAGCGACGTGGCCGCGCTATTCGACGCGGGCTTCGTGGACGGTGGCGAGCATGCGCGCCGCGTCGGCGTGGTCGATGACATTCCGTATCTGAAGAAGCAGCAGCGCCTGACGTTTGCGCGCATCGGCATCACGGACCCGCTTTCCATCGACGACTATCTCGTGCACGGCGGACTCGAAGGCCTGCGCAACGCGTTGCAAACCGACGGCGACGCCGCCTGCGAAGCGCTGGTCGAATCGGGCCTGCGCGGACGCGGCGGCGCGGCGTTTCCCGCCGGCATCAAATGGCGCACGGTGCGCGCGGCGAAGGCGGCGCAGAAGTACATCGTCTGCAATGCGGACGAAGGCGACTCGGGCACGTTCTCCGATCGCCTCGTGATGGAAAGCGACCCATATGTGTTGATCGAAGGGATGATTATCGCGGGCGTCGTGACCGGTGCGAGCGCCGGCTACATCTATGTGCGCAGCGAATATCCGCATTCCATCGCCGTGCTCGAAGCGGCCATCGCGAAGGCGCGCGCGGCCGGCTGGCTCGGCGAGCGCGTGCTCGGTTCCGCGCATCGCTTCGAACTGTTCGTCGCGAAGGGCGCCGGCTCGTACGTGTGCGGCGAGGAAACGGCGCTGCTCGAATCGCTCGAAGGCAAGCGCGGCATCGTCCGCGCGAAACCGCCGGTGCCCGCGCTCGTCGGACTCCACGGTCAGCCAACGGTGATCAACAACGTCATCACGCTCGCCACCGTGCCGATCATCTTCGCGCGCGGCGCGGCGTACTACAAAGACTTCGGCATGGGCCGCTCGCGCGGCACGCTGCCGTTCCAGCTCGCGGGCAACGTCAAACAAGGCGGCCTCGTCGAACTCGCGTTCGGCGTGACGCTGCGCGAGCTGCTCGACGACTTCGGCGGCGGCACGGCAAGCGGCCGGCCGGCGCGCGCGGTCCAGGTGGGCGGCCCGCTCGGCACGTATCTGCCCGAAAGCCAATGGGATATTCCCATGGACTACGAAGCCTACGCGGCGGTCGGCGCCGTGGTCGGGCACGGCGGGCTCGTCGTGCATGACGACACGTCGAATCTCGCCGAACTCGCGCAATACGCGATGCACTTCTGCGCGCTCGAATCGTGCGGCAAGTGCACGCCGTGCCGCATCGGCTCGACGCGCGGCGTCGAGGTCATCGCGCGGATTCGCAACGGCGACACGTCCACGCGGCAAGTGCAGTTGCTGCGCGATCTGTGCGACACGATGGTGTCGGGCTCGTTGTGCGCGATGGGCGGCATGACGCCGTACCCCGTGCTGTCCGCGCTCGACCATTTCCCTGAAGACTTCGGCCTCGCCGACCCTTGTGCCGACGCACCGAAAGCCGCGGCCTGAACGAGGAGCCCAACCATGTCAGACATGCTCAATTCTCCCGCCGGCGGCTGCGGCTCCGGCAACTGCGCGTGCAAATCGCAAGCGCAGGCACAACAACGCGCCTCGCGCCCCTACTTCGACGACACCGACTTCGGCACGCCCGCGCGTCATGCGGATGTCGACGTCACGCTGGAAATCGACGGCCAGGCGGTGACGGTGCCGGCGGGCACCTCCGTGATGCGCGCCGCGATCGAGGCCGGCGTCAATGTGCCGAAGCTGTGCGCGACCGATTCGCTCGAACCGTTCGGCTCGTGCCGTTTGTGTCTTGTCGAGATCGAAGGCAAGCGCGGTTATCCGGCCTCGTGCACGACGCCGGTGGAAGCCGGCATGAAGGTGCGCACGCAAACCGGGCGTCTGCAATCGCTGCGCCGCAACGTGATGGAGCTGTATATTTCCGATCACCCGCTCGATTGCCTGACGTGCCCCGCGAACGGCGACTGCGAGTTGCAGGACATGGCCGGCGTCACGGGCTTGCGCGAAGTGCGCTACGGTTTCGACGGCGCCAATCATCTGAAGGACCAGAAAGACGAATCGAATCCGTACTTCACTTACGATCCGTCGAAGTGCATCGTCTGCAATCGCTGCGTGCGCGCGTGCGAGGAAACGCAGGGCACGTTCGCGCTGACCATCGCGGGACGCGGTTTCGAATCGCGCGTCGCGGCAAGCGAAAGCCAGCCGTTCATGGAATCGGAGTGCGTGTCGTGCGGCGCGTGCGTCGCCGCGTGCCCGACCGCGACGCTGCAGGAAAAGACCGTCGTCATGCTCGGTCAGGCCGAGCATTCGGTCGTCACCACGTGCGCGTATTGCGGCGTCGGCTGCTCGTTCAAGGCCGAGATGAAGGGCAACGAGGTGGTGCGCATGGTGCCGTATAAAAACGGCCAGGCGAACGAAGGCCACGCCTGCGTGAAAGGCCGCTTTGCGTGGGGCTACGCGACGCACAAGGACCGCATCACGAAGCCGATGATCCGCGCGAAGATCACCGACCCGTGGCGCGAGGTGAGCTGGGAAGAAGCGATCAACTACGCGGCCTCGGAATTCCGTCGCATTCAGGCGAAGCACGGGCGCGATTCGATCGGCGGCATTACGTCGTCGCGCTGCACGAACGAAGAGACGTATCTCGTGCAGAAGCTCGTGCGCGCCGCGTTCGGCAACAACAACGTCGACACCTGCGCGCGCGTGTGCCACTCGCCGACCGGCTACGGGCTGAAGACCACCATCGGCGAATCGGCGGGCACGCAGACCTTCGCCTCGGTCGATAAAGCCGACGTGATCATGGTGATCGGCGCGAATCCGACCGACGGCCATCCGGTGTTCGGCTCGCGTCTGAAGCGCCGCGTGCGCGAAGGCGCGAAGCTGATCGTCGTCGATCCACGCCGCATCGACATCGTCGATACACCGCACGTGAAGGCCTCGCATCATCTGCAGTTGCGGCCGGGCACGAACGTGGCGATCGTCAACGCGCTCGCGCATGTGATCGTGACCGAAGGGCTTCTGAACGAAGCGTTCGTCGCCGAACGTTGCGAGTCGCGCGCATTCGAGCAATGGCGCGATTTCGTCGCCTTGCCCGAGAACGCGCCGGAGGCCACGGAGGCCGTGACCGGCGTGCCGGCAGGCGACGTGCGCGAGGCCGCGCGTCTTTACGCGAACGGCGGCAACGCCGCGATCTACTACGGCCTCGGCGTCACGGAACACGCGCAAGGCTCGACCACGGTGATGGGCATCGCGAACCTCGCGATGGCCACCGGCAATATCGGCCGCGAAGGTGTCGGCGTGAATCCCCTGCGCGGTCAGAACAACGTGCAGGGTTCGTGCGACATGGGCTCATTCCCGCACGAACTGCCGGGCTATCGTCACATCGGCGATACGCTCGTGCGCTCGCAGTTCGAGGAAGCGTGGAACGTCACGCTGCAAGTCGAGCCCGGCCTGCGCATCCCCAATATGTTCGAAGCCGCGCTCGACGGCAGCTTTATGGGCCTGTATTGCCAGGGCGAGGACATCGTGCAGTCGGACCCGAACACGCACCATGTAGCAGCGGCTTTGTCGTCGATGGAATGCATCGTCGTGCAGGACATTTTCCTGAACGAGACGGCGAAATACGCGCACGTGCTGCTGCCCGGCTCGACGTTCCTCGAAAAGGACGGCACCTTCACCAACGCCGAGCGCCGCATCTCGCGCGTGCGCAAGGTCATGCCGCCGGCGGCGGGTTACGCCGACTGGGAAGTCACGCTGCTGCTCTCGCACGCGCTCGGCTATGACATGGACTACACGCATCCGTCCGAGATCATGGACGAGATCGCGCGTCTCACGCCGACTTTCCACGGCGTGTCGTACCGGAAGATCGACGAACTCGGCAGCATTCAGTGGCCTTGCAACGAAGAGGCGCCGGACGGCACGCCGACCATGCACGTCGATACGTTCGTGCGCGGCAAGGGCAAGTTCGTGATCACGAAGTTCATCGCGTCGCCGGAAAAAGTCACGCGCAAATTCCCGCTGCTGCTCACAACCGGGCGCATCCTGTCGCAGTACAACGTGGGCGCGCAAACGCGCCGTACCGAGAACTCGCGCTGGCACGAGGAAGACCGGCTCGAACTGCATCCGCACGACGCGGAAGAACGCGGCATCAGGACGGACGACTGGGTCGGCATCGAATCGCGCGCGGGACACACCGTGTTGCGCGCGAAAGTCACCGAGCGGATGCAGCCGGGCGTGGTCTACACGACGTTCCACTTCCCCGAATCGGGCGCGAACGTGATCACGACCGACAGTTCGGACTGGGCCACCAACTGTCCGGAATACAAGGTGACCGCCGTGCAGGTGATGCCGGTCGAACAGCCGTCGCAATGGCAGAAAGAGTATTCGCGCTTCAACGCGGAGCAGCTCGATCTGCTGAAGCAGCGCGAGCTGGCCAACGTGACATCGGGTAAGTGAGGCGAACCATGGACACTCAGAATCTGATTGACATGGCGAACCGCATCGGCGACTTTTTCGATTCGATGCCGGATCGCGAAGAAGCCGTGGCCGGCGTCGCCGATCATATCCGCCGCTTCTGGGAGCCGCGCATGCGGCGCGCGCTGCTCGCCTCGCTCGATGCGCCGGACGCGGGCGGCATCGCGATGTCGGAGATCGTCCGGGAAGCGCTCGTCGAGAACCGCGAGCGGCTGACGCCCGCGGCGCCTTCCATCGCGTGAAACCGGAACTCGCGGGCGACGGCAGGCTCACATGGCGGGCGCGCCTGCTTATAGCGCCGTCTGCTCGGGTATCTGCCCGCCCGCGGTGAACCACGCTTCGCAGTGCCGCAGCAGGCCGTTCAGATCCGAGCCGGTGCGCCCGCGCGCGCTGATGTAGCCGTCCGGACGCACCAGGTAGAACGACGGCCGCGTTCGTCCATACGACTCGGACAGCGACGGACCGCCGTCGCCGCTCGTGTCCGTCACGCGCCAGATACGCACGGCGCCCGGCAACAATCGTTCGATTCCAGCAGCAAGACGCTCCAGTTCCGCGTCGGGCGGCGGCTCGTGTTTGGCCGCAGGATCGAGCGGCGTTTCGTCGACGGGTAACGGCGGCACCAGCAGAAACAGCGAGAAGAACGCCGGGTCGTGCAGGTCGTAAATGCAGCCGACGCCCGGCGCGCGTCCCAGCGGTCCGTCGACGACATGCACCACCGCATCCGGCGCGCGCTCACCCGCGCGCGGGCCGCCGTCGAGCACGCGTTCGAGCGTGAGCGGACTGCGCCGGTACTGCACCGACAACTCGCTGATCGTGAGACGCGCGGCGTCGCGCAGCGGACCGAGCGCGGCGAGCACCGGCATCACGCGCTCGCGCAGCAGCTTGAGCGGGCCATGATCGGCCTCGGCCATCTGCGTGATGAAGCCGGTCTGCCGAAGCACCTCGCGCTCGATCGGATGCCGTTCGTGATGGTACGTGTCGAGCAGACGATCCGGCGCGGCGCCCTTCAGCACGCGCGCGAGTTTCCAGCCGAGATTGAACGCTTCCTGAATGCCGGTGTTCATGCCTTGCGCGCCGGCCGGGCTGTGCACGTGCGCGGCGTCGCCCGCGAGGAAAACACCGCCCACGCGCAGGCGCTCCACCATCCGGCTGCTCAAATGGAAGTATGAAGACCACGCCAGCTCCGACACATCGACGCGTTCATGCACGCGCCTCGCGAGCACCGCCTTGCATTCGTCGAGCGACGGCGGGCTCACGCGGCTGAGCGGCGGCTCGCCGAGCACCACCGGCGAAGACGGCGCGCCGACGACGGTCGAGCGTTCGAGCGCATGATCCGCAATCAGCCGATGCCGGCCGTGCCCCATGGGAAAGAGCGCGACCAGTCCTTCGCTGGACGCGAAGATATGGAATTCGTCATCGGGCCAGTCGGTTTCGGCGTGCAGATCAGCGAGCAGGAAGGTCTGCTCGTTCGTCTTGCCCGCGAAGGCGAGGCCGAGTCCATGACGGATCTTGCTGTGCGCGCCGTCGGCAGCGATCAGGTAGGACGGGCGCAGGGTCTCGGTGTGACCGTCGGCGCGCCGCAGCGTCGCCTGAATGCCGGCGGAACCTTGCGAAAACATCGTGAGTTCGACGCCGCGCTCGATCGTCACGCCGAGCGTCGCGAGATGCTCGGTCAACAGACGCTCGGTCACCGACTGGTCGAGAAATAGCAGATACGGATAGCGCGTGTGCAGCGGATCGAAGTCGAGTTGCGCGAGGCGCATGCCGTTCGAAAAAAGATTCGCGGCGCGCGCGCGATGGCCCAGTTCGAGAAACCGCCCGACGAGCCGGTGCTGTTCGAGAAGTTCGAGCGTGCGCGCCTGAATGCCGATGGCCCGCGAATAAGGGTTCGGCTGCATCGCCTTGTCGACGAGGCGCACCGGAATGTGAGCGCGCGCGAGACTGATGGCGGCGGCAAGCCCAGTGGGCCCCGCCCCGACGATCAAGACCGGCGACGCATTGCAGGCAGCAGCGTCCATGCGAATCTCCGCAGACGACAGTGCGCTCTAGTGTACGCCCCGCGCCCGCGCGCCGGATGGCGCGCTGCATCGATTGCGCGGGTTCGCGTGGATGGCGTGCGGATGGCGCGCCGCCGCGCGGCGCGCACTTCGCGTATTACTTCAGTGCGCGTGCGGCGGATGATCCATCGCGCAACGGTGATCGGTCGTGCCGAGATCGACTTGCAGCGTTGCGTGCTGCATCGAAAAACGTTCGCGCAGCACGAGCACGATGCCGTCGAGCTGCTCGTCGCCGGGATGCCCCGCGGGCATCACCAGATGCGCGCTGAGCGCGTTGCCGGTGGTGGACAGCGCCCAGACGTGCAGATCGTGCACGTCCTCGACGCCCGGCTGAGCGGCGAGATAGTCGCGGATGCCTTGCAGATCGACGCCCGCCGGCACGGCATTCAGCGCGAGGCGCACCGAATCGCGCAGCAGGCCCCACGTCCCGTACACGACGACCGCGACCACCAGCAGGCTCATCAGCGGATCGAGCCACGTCCAGTTGGTGAAGACGATCACGAGGCCGCTGATCGCCACCGCCGCGGAGACGCCGGCATCGGCCGCCATGTGCAGAAACGCGCCGCGAATGTTGAGGTCCTCTTTCTGGCCGCGCATGAAAAGGCACGCCGAAATCCCGTTGACGACCACGCCCACGGCCGCGACGACAAACACCGCGAATCCCGCCACGGGCGCCGGGTCGATCAACCGGCCGAGCGCCTCGGCGACGATCACGCCGCACGCGAACAGCAACAGCGCGGCGTTCGCGAGCGACGCGAGAATCGACGAGCTGCCATAGCCGAACGTGTAGCGCGCGGAAGGACGGCGCGTCGCGAGCCAGGCCGCGCCCCAGGCGAGCAGGAGGCCGAGCACGTCGGAGAGATTGTGGCCCGCGTCGGCGAGCAGCGCGGTGGAGTGCGCGAGCACGCCATACAGCGCCTGAAGCACGACGATGGCGAGGTTCAGCGCGACGGCCAGCGCGAACGCGAAGCCGTGGCCTTTGACGGGTGCGTGGTGATGATGGTGATGGCCGGCGTGGTTGTGGGAGTGGTTGTGGTTGTGGTTGTGGTTGTGGTTGTGGTTGTGGTTGTGGTTGTGGTTGTGGTTGTGGTTGTGGTGATCCTGATCGTGGCGATGGTCGTGGCCCCCGTGGCCGTGGACATGGTCGGCGTGGTCGTGGCCGCCGTGGCTGGCGTGGCCGTGCTCATGGCCCGCGTGCTCATCGCCCGCGTGGTCGTGGCTGGCGTGGTCATGGCCGGCCTGATCGTGAGCGTGATCTTGTCCCACATCAGCCACGCGCTGCCTCTGATGCTCATGCGCGCCCGCCACCTCCCCGCCCGCGGCCCCATCGAGCCACACCGGCGCGTGTTCGTCTTCTCTTTCTTCGATTTTCTTCATGGCAAATCCAATGTGTCGTCGTGGGCCGGTTCGGCCACGTGCTCGAGCATGCCGGCCAGCATCGCGCTGATGTGGCGGTCGGCGGCGACATAGAACACCTGCTTGCCCTGCCGCTGCGCACGCACGATCCGCGCCGCGCGCAGCAGCCGCAAATGATGGCTGACGAGCGACGACGACAACTCCAGCTCCTGCGCAATCGCACCCACGGCGCGGCGCGTGTCCATGCAGGCGAGCACGATACGCAGGCGCGTCGGATCGCCGAGCAGCCGGAACAGGTCGGCGAGCGGCACGAGGGTGTCCGCCTGAGGCGGTTCCGAACTCGTCGGCAATGACGAAGCAGTCGTGGCGGGAATCATCGGAGGCATACATGTGAACAAGTATTCACATGTTATACGAAAGCCGGACAGCGGTCCGAACCGGGCGACACCCGTCGAGTGTGGGAAAATGCGGCCTCTGCCTCACCCGAAATCCATCCCCCGTCATGCAACCTGTATTTGACCGCGCTTTCGCGGCGCATCGTGACGGCCGCCTCGACGACGCCGAACGCGGCTACCGCGCGACGCTCGAAGGCAATCCCGCGCACGTCGATGCGTTGCACCTGCTGGGCGTGCTGCGCCACCAGCAGGGCCAGCACGCCGAAGCCGCCGAGCTGGTGCGGCGCGCGGTCAAGCTCCGTCCGCAAGACGCCGCGCTGCAACTGAACCTCGGCAACGCGCTGAAGGCGCTCGGCCAGATCGACGAGGCCATCGAGCAGTTCCGCAACGCGCTCACGCTCGCGCCCACGTTTCCCATGGCGCATTACAACCTCGGCAACGCCTACGCCGTGGCGGGCCGTCACGAAGACGCCGCCGACGCGTTCCGGCGCTCGTTACGCCTGCAACCCGACGACGCGTCGTCGCACAACAATCTCGGCAACGCGCTGCACGCGCTCGGGCGTCACGAAGAGGCCATTGCGTCGTTCCGGCGCACGCTGGAGTTGCGTCCGGGCCACGCCGGCGCGCTGAACAACATGGGCATGTCGCTCAATGCGCTCGGCCGCGCGGACGAAGCCATCCCCTGTTTCCAGGCGGCCCTGGCCGCCGAGCCGCGCTTCGTCGCCGCGCATTTCAATCTCGCCAATACATTCGACGCCACCGGCCGTCACGCGGAAGCGGTCGCGTCGTTCCAGGCGGCGCTCGCGTTGCAGCCGAATTTGCCGCCGGCTATCTACGGCATGGGCAACGCGCTCGCCGCGCTCGGACGTCATACGCAGGCCATTCCGTATCTCGAACGCTCCGTCGGGCTCGATCCGCGATTCGCGCTTGCGTGGCTTGCTCTCGGCACCGCGCATCAGGCGCTGGGCGCGCACGCCACCGCGGTGCGCGCATTCGATCAGGCGCTGCGCGCCGAGCCCGATCTGCCGTCCGCGCATATGAACCGCGCGCTCGCGTGGCTCGCGCTCGGCGATTACGCGCGCGGGCTGGCGGAATACGAATGGCGCTTGCAGACCATCGCGGAACCGGTGATCGAAACCCTGCCGCGCTGGCATGGCGAACCCATCGAACAGCGCACGCTGCTGATCCACGCCGAGCAGGGTTTCGGCGACACCTTGCAGTTCGTGCGCTTTGTCCCGCTGGCCGCGCGGCGCGCGGCGCGCGTGGTGCTCGAAGTGCAGCCGCCGCTGCTGCCGCTGCTCGAACCGGTCGCAAAGACATGGCGCGTCACGCTGATTCCGAAAGGCGCGCCCCGCCCCGCCGCCGACGTGCAATGCCCGCTGCTGAGCTTGCCGCTCGCGCTCGGCACGACGCTGAACACGATTCCCGAGCGCACGCCGTATCTGAGCGTGCCGCCCGCGTACCGGCGCAAGTGGCGCGGCTCGCTCGGCGGCCAGGCGAAGCGCAAGATCGGCGTCGCGTGGTCGGGTCGCATCCAGCAGAACGAAACGCGTTCGATGCCGCTCGCCGCGCTCGATCCGCTCTTCGCGATCGAAGGCATCGACTGGATCGTGTTGCAGCCCGAGCTCACCGCCGACGAGCGCGCGGCGCTCGACGCGCATCCGCGGGCGGCGTCGATTCACCGTTTCGACAAACAGGTCGATAAGCGCATCGGTGATTTCGCGGACACTGCCGCGATCATCGAGCGGCTCGACGCCGTGGTGTCTATCGATACATCGATCGCCCACCTCGCCGGCGCACTGCGCAAGCCGCTCTGGCTGATGCTGCCGTTCGCGCCGGACTGGCGCTGGTGTTCCGGCGACGCGCGCAGTTCGTGGTATGGCAGCGCGACGCTCACGCGTCAGCCGCGTCCCGGCGCCTGGCGCGAAGTGGTGGAAGCGGTGGCGAACGAACTGCGGCGCGGCTAGCGGCGTGCGCGGCCAGCGGGGTGCGGCGTGCGGCGCATCCGATCTTTGCTGCAACAAAAACCCCGGGTTCTCACGAGCGCGGGGTTTTTGTTTGCACCAGCCGCCCGCGTGAGTGCGGCGTGCGCGCGAACTGACGGCGATCTGGCAGTTGAAACGATCCGCCGCAAAAAAAGCGGATGCCACGGACACATGAACGGACAGCGGAACAGGCCGCGCGAGGAGCGCCGCACTCCGAAACTGAATGCTTGAGTACGGCACAGGGTAAACGCCGAGAGTCCGCTGAAAGCCGCGCCACATAATGTTATGGTTGACGGCGCTGTCCTGCATTTTCAGTACAGCCAGTGCCGCGGCGCGTGGCCAGAATTCCGGCCACGCAATTTCAGTCGACGATACACCCGATGCAAACCGCCCCCGCCCTTTCGCTGCGCCCCGCCACCGTCGCGGATGCCGCGCTCATCGCGTTCATCCACAGCACGAGTTGGCGCGCCACTTATCGCGGCCTGCTGCCCGACGCCTTCCTGGACAGCGAAGTCACGCTCGAACGCGCCGCCTATTGGGCCGCCCGCATGAGCGCGCCGGGCGGCGAGCGCCGCATGGTGCTGATCGCCGAACTGGACCGCGAGCCGATCGGCTTCGTGTGCGTCGAGCGTCAGCCGGAATCCGCGTGGGGCGTGCTGCTCGACAACCTTCATGCGCTGCCGGAATTTCAGGGCATCGGCGTCGGCAAATTGCTGATGCGCGCCGCCAAAGAATGGGCGCGCGCGCAAGGCGAGGCGCAGTTGTATCTGTACGTGCTGGAGGGCAATGTGCCGGCGATCGGCTTCTATGAACGCCAGGGCTGGCAGTTTGCAGGCGCCGAACCGGATCACATGGGCGGCGTCGATATCACTGCGTTGCGCTACGTTTATCGGCTGGACAAGTCGAGCATTTGATTGAGGTCTCGATCGATGTGATCCGGGATTGTTCTGCACCCAATTTCGGACACGTCCGATCGTTACATCGATAGCTTGCGGCGATCATCCTCTCTTTCCGACGATGGCTCTCTCAATAAGGCGCTGATGCGCCGGTACATGTGCGCGCATAAGCTCTTTTTGCACGTGACGTACCGCGCGTTTTGCTCCGGGGCCGTCGTCCCACCGACCCACGGAACGCCAGTTGGCGCCCTCCAGAAGACGCTGGAAGAGACCCATGTCCACCACCCCGCTCACCGTAGTCGAAGGCGCCATGGCGTTGCCGCGCTCGCGCCCGTTCAATGACGTGCCGGCGCCCTTTGGCCGCGGATGGAACTTGCTCGCGCCAACCCACTGCCTCGAAAAGGGGCTGCACGGGCTTTATGGAGCGGTCCTGAAAACGTTCAGCGTCAGTGACCAGCCTATTCGCTCGTTCTGCCGATGGGTGGCTCCCGATCCACGGTTAGCTGCCGCAAGTGTTGTTGCAACGGCCGGTGGCGCAGGAACCCGCGTGTGGACGCCGGACGCCGCTGGCGCGCGGGAGCCGCAGATGGCTGAGATGACGCGTGGTGCGGTTTCAAACGATGCCGTCGCGGCGAGCGCTTCTGATTCGCCCAAGGTTTCCGCCGTGCCGGACGCTTTTGCGCCCGTGAAGGTTGCTGTGTCCGCGGCCGCGCCTCGCGCGTCGCTCGTGTCGTGGTGGGGGCTCGCGGGCGGCGCTTGCGCGCTAGGCGGCGCGGCGCTGCTCGCCTGGCTTGCATGGGTGCATGGCGCAGCGCGTGATCAGCGCCACGATACGAACTCCGAGGAGGCGGCCGTTGCCGTGCGCGAGGGAACCGTCTCGCCGGGCCGCTTGCCTGATGACATCGGCAGTCCGAAATCGGTTATCCATGCGGCAGGTCCACAAGTTAGCAGCGCGGCGTCCGCGCCGAAGCTCGTTCATGCCGCACCGGTGTCCGGCTTCGTGACCCATGCTGCCGAAGGGGGCGTAGCGGCGCGGGCTCATGCCTCGGTCGAACCCCAAGCCGCCCCGACCGATCCACGCGCCCACACGCGCAAACCGGACGCCGAGAAAACCGACGACCATCGCCGGACGCTCGAACGCCATCTCGCCAAAGCGAGTGTCGCGAATCACGGGCCGCGCGTGGCCGACGCGGCTCACATGCTTGCGTCCCGCACATCGACAAAGCCATCGGCTGCGAACGCTTACTCGCCACATGCACCGTCGCCGCTCCCAGCCGACAATGCCGCGTCCATCGGCACAATCGCCAACACTCTCCGCGCCGCTATTACAAGCCAATCAAGCCAATCGGCATCGTCCGCGAATTCATCCGCAAGCGAGGGCCAGCAGTGGATCAATCGCCTCGCGAATCGCCGCGTGACGGAAGCACCGGAACAGTTCAACAAATAGCATCAACAAGTGCGGCAAAAAACGCGCGGCATTAAAAAAGCCCGGCCATATAAGGCCGGGCTTTCCGTTTCCACACGCTCTTCACGTCCCTAACGCGTTTACTTCTGCCCCGGCAAGCCCATCTCCGTCTGCCGTTGCAACTGAATCACCTCGCCCTGCACCTGGCGCAATTGCGCCTGTGCCCGCTCTTTCTCGTCGCGCAACGCGGCCGCTTCGGTTTGAGTTTGCCGCTGGTAGTCGTTCACCTTTGCCTGCTGCGTGCGAGCGACTTCGAGATCGGCCTGCAAGCGCTTAGCACGATCTTCGGACAACGCAATAATGTCTTCGATATATGCCTTCTGCGCCTGCAACTGCGTCCGGTGAATCTCGACCTCCGCCAATTGCGCGGTTTGCTGCACAAAACCGCTGTAGATGGCTTCGGCGCGGCCCGCGTCCGCCGACTTGATCACGCGCCAGAAATGCTTGTCCTGAAATAACGCGATGTAGTACGTCATTTCGCGCGGATAGAAGAACAGACTTGCGCCGTAACTGCCGTTGTAGGTGGTGCGCAATTCGCTCAGCTTCGTGTCCTGAATCATTTGCATCAACTCGGCCACATTGCCTTGCGCTTCGCTCGCTGTGGCTTCGCTCGCCGTGGACGACGAGCCCGACGCCGCGCCGCGCAACGCGTCGACGACAGGCTGCGGCGTCAGACTGTTCAGCGCCGGCCGGGTGCCGACCATGGGCGCGGCCTCGTCGCCTTGCGCAGCCAGCGCCAGGCCGCCATGCTGCAACAGCGCACACGAGGTCGCGAGCAGCATGGCGCGCCGTACAAATAAGGGGTACTTCATACGTGCATGCTCCATGCGATCCAGAAACAGCCTTGGATTATCGCGCGGATTAGTGCTTAAGCGAAACACGGAAGCGTCGCAAAAAGAGACTTTAAATCGAGATAAAACTACGGTGTGCCAATTACACGACACGTGCGCTTATCGCGAAATAAAAGGATGGTCGGATAAGCCGAAACGACAGCAAGACAATCAGCAGCGGCACAAAAAGAAACGAGGCGGCGCCTCGAATTCATCGGGTTTCAAAGCTCGACCGCGCCGTCGTGGCGCGATCCAAGCCGCAATTCAGATAACGCGCAAGCGCTTCTAGAAGCGCGTTTCGCGCGCCACCCGCAAGAACGTGTCGAGCAGCGGCGTGCAATCGAGCAGCTCCGGCCCGCCCGCGCGATGAAACTCCGGATGCCACTGCACGCCCATCACGAAAGGCGCGCGCCGGTAGCGCACGGCCTCGATGATGCCGTCCGACGCCGACACCGCCTCGATATTCAGATCGCGGCCGAGCGTCTTGACTGCCTGATGATGGATCGAATTGACGATCACGTCGCGCCGGTTCGGGAACATATTGGCCAGCGTCGAGCCGTCCGGGAAATGGATGGCGTGCCGATGCTGATCGTAATCTTCGTTGACGTGCGCGCCGGCGGTCGGCACATCGGTGGCAATGTCCTGATACAGCGTGCCGCCAAAAGCCACGTTGATGAGCTGACAGCCGCGGCACACGCCGAGCACCGGCTTGCCCGACTCGACAAATTCATGCAGCAGTTCGAGTTCGTACATGTCGCGCACGCGGTCGCCCGGCCATTCGGGGCGGCTTGCCGCTTCCGCGTACGACTGCGGCGACACATCGGCGCCGCCTTGCAGCAGCAGGCCGTCGAGATGCTTCGCGTAATCGCGCAACCGAATATTGCTCGGATGCAGCATGCCCTGGTGGCCGACCGTCGGAATCATGAACACGAGCACGTCGCGCGACATGACCCAGTGCGCAATCGATTCCTCAAGGTATTGCAGCGTCTTGCCGCGCAGCCCTTTCGCACCCGGCTCCGGGTGAAAGATCCGCGCCGAGACGCCGATGCGCAGCGTGCGTTGCGTAATCCGCTGCCCGGCGCGATCGAATATTTGACGCGCGCGCGCCGCGATGATGCGTCCGAACACCGACCACGCGGAATCGCTGTGCTTCAGATAGCGCGGCGGCGACGGCGGCAACGCGTTCGGCGGCGGCGGGTTCGTTGCGCTGAAGTCCGGCGCGGCGCCGAAACCCGGCGGCGGCGAACCGGCGGGACGCGCGGTGGAGGCGGCGGCTTCCTCGGCGGCGAGGGCGTCGTCGGTGGATGTGACGAGTTCGCCGGTTAGCGGCTCGCTGGTGAGCGGCGTCGCGCTGCCGGCCGGCGTGGCCGACGGGGGCGGCGCGGCGCTCGCCTCGCGCGCGCGGCCCGAGCGCGCGTCGCGCTCGTGAACGGCCGCCTCCTGCTTCGCGGTGGAGGCCGCGGCGGAACTGCGCGCTTCGGCTGCGTCGCGTTGCTGCACCGTGCGCTGGTCGGCTGGCGTGACGGCGGAGGCGCTGTCGGGATCGTCCGTGGATGACCTCGCGGCCGCCTCCGTCGCACCCGACGGCGCGGAAACCGCGGTCACCGGGTCCTTGACGGCCGACTGCACCGCATCTTCATGTGAGAGAGGGATTAAAGCGGCCGGTTCAGCGGGAACACTGCCGGAGCTGGCCGGCGATGCCGAAGACGGGGTGGGGTTGCCGGGCTGACCGGCGTTTTCAGGTTTGTTTTCGCTCATGACTGTCGGCTGGGGCGCGAACGAATGAATATGCCCTGATTATCCGCCAGCGTGCCAAGCGCGGCAAACCCGCACACAATTGCTCACATTGTCCGCGATTGCGGCGCAGTCCCGTCTAACTTAGGGATCAGGCTGTTCGTCGAAAGTTTCACGCAACGCGATTTGCATTGCCGCATGAATTTTCACGCACCAGCGCCACACCAGCGCCAGCAACAGCGCCGCGCAGATAAGCACCGCGGCAAGCAGTCCCGCTGGCGGCAGAATGCCGCCCGAGAGCGCCGCGACCAGCAGAAACACGCCGACCATGCACGCCACCGGCACGAGATCGGAGATCGCGTAACGCAGCGCGCTCGTGAAGCGCCCCGCCGTCGCGGGCTGCACGCTGACTTCGGCGAGCAGCAGCGCGAGCGACTTGGTCTTGCGATACACCGCCACGAGAAACGGCATCGACACGATCAGCGCGGCGCTCCACAACACGGCGCGCTGCATCGGCTCGGCGCTCAGCCAGTGCGTCAGCACGCTACTGACGTAAGGCGCGCCGTAAGACACGGCCAGAAATATCGCCACGACCAGCGCCAGATTCACCGCGATCTGCAGGACGATTCGCCGAGTCATGCTGAAAAGCGTCGGCTCGCCGCTGCCCGTGCTGAGACTGCCGAGCCACTGGCTGTACAGACCGAACACGTTGACGAGCGTGCGCGGCATCGCGCCGGCCACGCGCCGCGTGAGCGGATCGGCGGCGCGGATCAGATACGGCGTGAACAGCGTCGTCAGCGCCGAGACGGCGACCGCGATCGGGTAGAGAAATGCGCTCGTCACCTTCAGCGTCAAACCGAGCGAGGCGATGATGAACGAAAACTCGCCGATCTGCGAAACGGTCATGCCGACGCGCATCGCGGTACGGCCATCTTTACCGGCGAGGAACGTGCCGAGCCCGCACGAGACGATTTTGCCGAGAATCACCGCCGCCGTGATCACCGCGATCGGCCATGCGTAGTCGACCAGCACCGCCGGATTCAGCATCAGGCCGATGGTCACGAAAAAGATCGCGGAAAAGGCGTCGCGCAGCGGCGCGATCAGATGCTCGATCCGATGCAGATGCCGCGATTCCGCCATGATCGCGCCGATCAGAAACGCGCCGAGCGCAATGCTGTAATCGAGCTTGACGACCAGCAGGCAGAAGCCGAAGCAAAAGCCGAGCACCGCGACGAGCAGCATTTCGTCGCTGCGCGCCCGCGCCACGTAATTCAACGCGCGCGGCACGACGAGAATGCCGATCACCAGCGACACCGTCATGAACAGCAGCAGCTTGCCGAGCGTGACGATGGCGACGCCCGCGCTCAACTGGCCCGTCTGCGCGATGCCCGACAGCAGCACGAGCATCGCGATCGCCAGAATGTCTTCCACGATCAGAATGCCGAACACGAGTTGCGCGAAACTCTCGCGCTTTAAACCCAGCTCGGACAAAGCCTTGACGATGATCGTCGTGGACGAGATCGCGAGGATTGCGCCGAGAAACAGCGAATCCATCGGGCTCCAGCCGAACGCGCTGCCGATCTCATAGCCGAGCCACAACATTAGGACGATTTCGGAAAGCGCTGCGACGATCGCCGTCGCGCCGACCTTGAAGAGCTTGCGCAGACTGAATTCGAGGCCGAGCGAAAACATCAGGAACACCACGCCCAGCTCGCCGAGCGTCTGAATGGTCTGCTCGTCGTGGATCAATTGAAACGGCGGCGTGTACGGCCCGATGATCACGCCCGCCGCGATATAGCCGAGCACCACCGGCTGCTTCAGGCGATGGAACAGCACGGTGACGACGCCCGCCAGCGCCATCACGACCGCCAGATCCTGAATGAAGCCGATGCCGTGGTGCATGCGCAATTTTCCTTACAGAAAGTAATGTCTTAAAAAGCGCAGTGTAACAAACGGTTGGCCCGCGCCACGGGCCGCATCGCGTCTGCGGATCTCGACGCGGAATGTTTTTGACACGCTGGACGCCTGTGAAATATCACAATAATATTTGCCGCATATTTCTTCGGAGTCGACTGATGCGGCAGGCCATTTTCAATGTTGTAGAACGTTCGGGCGCCACGCGCGCCGCTTCCCTCGACGTGAACCGTCTGACGATTGCCGGCTGGGCCGGACGCGATCAGGCCGCGATCGAGCATCACATTGCCGAGCTGGCCGAACTGGGTGTGAAGCGTCCGTCCACCACGCCGTGCTTCTATCGTCTGGGCGCGGAACTGCTGACGCAGGCCGAACAGATCGACGTGGTCGGCGTGAAGTCGAGCGGCGAAGCGGAATGCGTGCTGGTGCAGTCGGACGCGGGGCTGCTCGTCACCGTCGGCTCGGATCACACCGACCGCGAAGTCGAGGCCTATGGCGTGACCGTCTCGAAGCAGGTGTGCCCGAAGCCCGTCGCGCGCGACGCCTGGCGTTTCGACGAAGTCGCCGATCATTGGGACCAGCTCGAACTGCGCGCCTACGCGGTGGCGAACGGCGAGCGCCGCGTCTATCAGCAAGGCAGCGTCGCCTCGCTGCTGCCCGCCGCCGATCTGCTCGCGCGCGCCCCGCTCGCGCCGAACGCGGCCATGTTCTGCGGCACGCTGCCGGTGCAAGGCGGCATCGCCGGGATGGCGGACGGCGACGCGCTCGAACTCGAATTGCACGACCCGATCCTGAAGCGCACGCTGCGCCACGCCTATCGCGTGCGCGCCTTACCTATTGTCGAATGAGCTATCGTCGAACGAGGCATTCATGAGCATCCAATCGCCCACCGCCGCCGACGCGTCCGCCGACGCCTGGCTCGAAGCCGCCGCCATCCGCAAGATCACGTGGCGCATCATGCCGTTCCTGTTTCTCGTCTATGTGCTGTCGTATCTGGACCGCGTCAACATCGGCTACGCGAAGCTGCAGTTCACCGGCGATCTCGGCCTGTCCAACGCGGCGTACGGGCTCGGCGCGGGGATTTTCTTCTTCGGCTATTTCGTGTTCGAGGTGCCGAGCAATCTGCTGCTGAAGAAATTCGGCGCGCGCGCCACGATCGCCCGCATCACGATGCTGTGGGGCCTGCTCTCGTGCCTGATGATGTTCGTGCACAGCGAAACCATGTTCTACGTGCTGCGCTTTTTCCTCGGCGTCGCCGAAGCGGGACTCGTGCCGGGCGTGGTGCTCTATCTGACCTTCTGGTTTCCGTCCGATCGACGCGCGCGCATGGTCGCGGTGTTCATGGCGGCGATTCCCGTGGCCGGCATCATCGGCGCGCCGCTGTCGGGCTTCCTGATGTCCGCGCTGCATGAAGCGCACGGCTTGCGCGGCTGGCAGTGGATGTTCCTGATCGAAGGCATTCCGTCGATTCTCGCCGGCTTCTGGGCGCTCGCCGTGCTGCGCAACACGCCCGCCGAAGCCGCCTGGCTCAGCGCCGACGAAAAGCGCGTGATCACGAGCCGCATTTCGCGCGAAAACGCGGCGGCCGCCACGCAGGGCGCGGAGCACAGCCTCGCGGTCGCGTTGCGCTCGGGCCGCTTCTGGCTGCTGACGCTGATCTACTTCTGCCTCGTCACCGGCAACGCGGGCTTCTCGTTCTGGCTGCCGCAGATCGTCAAGGATCTCGGCGTGACGGACCTCGTCACGAACGGCTTCGTGACCGCGATTCCGTATCTCGCGGCGGGCATCGGCATGATCCTGATCGGCCGTTCGTCGGACGTGACGGGCGAGCGCCGCTGGCACTACGCCGTGTGCTGCTTCATCGGCGCGGCGGGGCTGATCGGCAGCGCGTCGGTCACGAACTCGATTCCGCTGGCGGTCGCCGGTCTGTCGATTGCGTATATCGGCATTCTCTCGGGCTTCGGCATCTTCTGGTCGATGTCGACGAGCTTCCTGCAAGGCACGGCTGCCGTCGCCGGCATCGCCGTGATCAATTCGATTGCGAACCTCGCCGGTTATGTGAGCCCGTATGTGCTCGGCATTGTGAAGGACGCCACCCACAGCGTGACCTTCGGCCTCGTGCTGATCGCGGGCGCGCTGATCGTGGGCGGACTCGTTACCTTGCTGATGCCGCGCGTGAAAGTGCAGCACGCGGCGGCGGCGGTGCCCGGCAGGGCGTGACGCCGCGGGCGGCGCAAGATGGCGGCAGCCGGCGACATCGGCACCCATCCGGCACTCCCCGGCGCCCTCGCAAAACCTTGCTCTACAATGCGCGGACGACCCCGTCCGCTCCTTTTTCACATGACGCTTTTGCAGACCGCCCGCCCTTCCCGGCCCACCCGAGCGACCGCCAACGCGAGTCTCGCCGAACAGGCGTATGCGTTCGTCAAGCGCGAGATCATCACCATGCGCTTGCGGCCGAGCGAGGTGCTCAATGAAGCGGAGCTGATGGCGCTGACCGGCATCGGCAGGACGCCCGTACACCAGGCGCTGCACCGGCTCGTGCACGAAGGCATGCTGACCATCATGCCGCGCAAGGGCATCATGGTGCGCCCGGTTTCGCTCGACGACGTGCTCGCGATCATCGACGTGCGTCTCGTGAACGAAAGCTATTGCGTCGAGCTGGCCGCGCGTCACGCGCAGCAGCACGATTACGACGCGATGCAGGCGCTGCTGGAGCGCTCGTCCGTGTGCGTGGCCGCGCACGACATAGAAGGCATGATGGATATCGACCGCGAGTTCCATCTGGCGATTTCGGCCGCCTCGCGCAACGCGGTGCTCGCCGACATTCTGCGCGGACTGCATGAGCGCTCGCTGCGCTTCTGGTTCATTTCGCTGTCCGAGCCGCATCATCTGGAAGACGTGCACGAGGAGCATCTGGAGCTGTTCCGGCTGCTGCGCGAGCGCGACGCCGAAGGCGCGCGCCGCTCGGTGCAAACCCATATCGAGGCGTTTCGCGCGACGCTCTTCAATCGCATCTGATCAACATAACGAAGCCGGAAAAGCGCGCAGTCGCGCAACACCGGCGTCACGCAGTCCAACCGGATCGAACGACATCATGGCCACCGAATTCACGCCTTTTCCGCCGCTTGCCCATCTCGCCGACGACCTCGCCGCCGGGCGCACCACGAGCCGCGCGCTCGTCGAAACCGCGCTTGAACGGATCGCCGATCCAGCCGGCCAGGGCGCGGCCGCCTTCATGCACGTCGATGCCGACGGCGCACGCCAGGCCGCCGACGCGCACGACCGTCTGCGCGCGGCCGGCACCGTGCTCTCGCCGCTCGCCGGGATTCCGGTCTCGGTGAAGGACCTGTTCGACATCGAAGGCCAGCCGACCCGCGCGGGCTCGACCGTGCTCGCCGACGCGCCGGCGGCCAAGGCCGACGCCGTCGCCGTCGCACGCCTGAAGCGGGCGGGCGCGGTGGTCGTCGGACGAACCAATATGAGCGAGTTCGCGTTTTCCGGACTCGGCCTGAATCCGCATTACGGCAATCCGCTGTCGCCGTACCGGCGCGGCGTGAAGGGTGACGAGCGCATTTCGGGCGGCTCGTCGTCGGGCGCGGCGGCATCCGTGGCCGACGGCATGGCGGCCATCGCGCTCGGCACCGACACCGGCGGCTCGATCCGCATTCCCGCCGCGCTGTGCGGCCTGACCGGCTTCAAGCCGACGGCTTCGCGCATTCCGAAGCAAGGCGGCGTGCCGCTTTCATCCACACTCGATTCCTTCGGCCCGATCGGCGTCTCCGTGGCCTGCTGCGCGCTGGTGGACCGCATGCTGGCCGGCCTCGAGCCGCGCGTGCCGGCCGCGCGCCCGCTCGAAGGCGTGCGCCTCGGCGTGCTCACACACTTTGTCACCGACGGCGTCGAGCCCGAGGTCGCCGCGGCCATCGACACCGCGCTCAAGCATCTGGAAGCGGCTGGCGCGATTGTCAGCGAGGTGCGTTTCGCGCCGCTCGACCGGCTGCCGGACATCAACCGCTTCGGCTTTTCGCCGATCGAGGCGTATGCGTGGCATCGTCCGTTGCTGGAAAAACACCGCGAGCAATACGATCCGCGCGTGCTGGTGCGCATTCTGAAGGGCCAGCCCGCGAGCGCCGCCGACTATCTCGACCTGCTCGCCGAGCGCGACGCGATGCTCGCCGAAGCCGCCCGCACGCTGTGGCAACGCTTCGACGCCGTGGTCGCGCCGACCGTGCCGATGGTGCCGCCGCGCGTCGCCGAACTCGTTACCGACGACGACCTGTTTGGCCGCACGAACGCGTTGATGCTGCGCAATCCGGGCGTGTTCAACTTTCTCGACGCCTGCGCGCTCTCGCTGCCGTGCCATCTACGCGGCGAAGCGCCGGTGGGCCTCATGCTGGCCGGCGCGCCGCACGCCGACGACGCGTTGCTGTCGATTGGCCGCGGCGCCGAAGCGGTGCTCAACGCGATTCGCTGAGCGGCGTCACGGTTCGGGTGCGCGCGTGGCATCGTGGGGGCGGGGGTTCGCGCTAGAATCGCGAGCACCTGCCCTTTTCGCTGACAGACAGCCCTACGACCGCCACACGATCCATGAACAACGACAATGCGATGCTGCGCCGCGAGCGCTCCCTGCTGGTTCTGCTTGGCCTGATCTGCGTCGGCCTTCTCGCCGGCGCACTGTATCTGCAGTACTTCATGCACGAAGATCCGTGCCCGCTGTGCATCATCCAGCGCTATTTCTTTCTGCTGATCGCGATCTTCGCGTTTCTCGGCGCGCGTTTTAACCGGTGGCGCGGCGTGCGCCTGCTGGAAGTGCTCGCGGCGCTGTCCGCGCTGGCGGGCATCGTGACCGCCGTGCGCCACGTCTATGTGCAGGCCAATCCGGGCTTTAGCTGCGGCTTCGACGCGCTGCAACCGGTCGTCGACAGCCTGCCGCCCGCGCATTGGCTGCCGGGCGTGTTCAAGGTCGCCGGGCTATGCGAAACCGCCTATCCGCCGATATTCGGCCTGACTCTGCCGATGTGGTCGCTGGTGGGCTTCGTGTTGGCGTTCGTGCCGCTGGCGCTGAGTCTCATGCGCAATCGCGGGCGGATTTCCTGAAGGGCTTGGAGGGATTCTGGCGCTACCGGTTGCGGCTTTCTTTTCGCTGCGGCCGGTTTCGGCGGGTTGAGCGGCGTCGATCCGCGCCCCCTTCGCTTTCTGGTCGCTTCTCTTCCGCTTCTTCCGCTTCTTCCGCTTCTTCCGCTTCTTCCGCTTCTTCCGCTTCTTCCGCTTCTTCCGCTTCTTCCGCTTCTGCCGCTTCTTCCGCTTCTGCCGCTTCTTCCGCTTCTGCCGCTTCTGCCTCGCTTCCCTTGCGCTCCACCCCAATTCCGCACGTCCCGCCTTCCCTTCCGCTCCACTCACCCGCCTGGCCGCAACCGCCTGCCGTGGCCGCCCTCGGCCCACGCCACCTGGCTCACCGCCCGGCCCTCTCTCCCTCATCCGACGACGCAACTTCTCCGTCCAGCACGAATCGGACTTATCTCATTGCTTCCTTCGCATAAGCTTCATGCGATATCGGAAATATTTTTGGGGCGCGGTAATGCTATCTTCGGTTCTGGATGGCGATCTACGTGCGCGAGGCCGGCTTTGGCGCGACCCCCTGCGTAACGCGCGCCCGGTCCGCACTGTCTTCTGGATTCGCCATGACAACGCAAACCATCCGCTTTTATCACCAGGGGTCCGTCCGCGAGGTCGCGGGCGTGCCCGCATCGCGCACGCTGCTCCAGTATCTGCGCGAGGACCTGCATTGCACCGGCACGAAAGAAGGCTGCGCTGAAGGCGACTGCGGCGCCTGCACGGTGGTGATCGGCGAACTGGACGCGCAAGGCGGCCTCGCGTTGAAAGCAGTCAACGCCTGCATCCAGTTCCTTCCCACGCTCGACGCCAAAGCGCTCTTCACCGTCGAAGACCTGCGCGCCGCCGACGGCACGCTACATCCCGTGCAACAGGCCATGGTCGATTGCCACGGCTCGCAATGCGGCTTCTGCACGCCGGGCTTCGTCATGTCGATGTGGGCGCTGTACGAAAACCAGCCGGCCGCCGCCGGCCTGCCCACACGCGACGAAATCAACACCGCGCTCTCCGGCAACCTGTGCCGCTGCACCGGCTACCGGCCGATTGTCGAAGCGTCGCAGAAAATGTTCGACTACGCGCAGTACCCGCGCGTGACGCTCGACCGCGACGCCGTCGCACGGAGCTTGCAGGCGCTGCAACGCAACGACACCTTCGAATACCGCGCGCCGGACCCGCGCGGCGCCGCGTCCGGCTCGCCCGCGTTTTATGCGCCCGTCGCGCTCGACGCCTTCGCGCAACTTCGCGCCGGGCATCCGCACGCGCGGCTTCTGGCCGGCAGCACCGACATCGGCCTGTGGGTCACGAAGCAGTTCCGCGATCTCGGCGACATGCTGTACATCGGCAATGTGCGCGAATTGAAGACCATCGAGCGCGATGCACAGACGCTGACGATCGGCGCCGCCGTCACGCTCGAAGACGCCTATGCGGCGCTGGCCGCCGACTATCCCGAACTCGCCGAGTTGTGGACGCGCTTCGCGTCGCTGCCCATCCGCAATGCCGGCACGCTCGGCGGCAACGTCGCGAATGGCTCGCCGATCGGCGATTCGATGCCCGCGCTGCTCGCGCTCGGCGCCGAAGTCGTGCTGCGCCACGGCGCGAAAACGCGCACGCTGCCGCTCGACGCGTTCTATCTCGGCTATCAGAAAACCGCGCTCGCGGCGGGCGAATTCGTCGCCGCGCTGCGCGTGCCGCGGCCGGTCGGCAGTTTGCGCTTTCGCACGTACAAAGTGTCGAAGCGCTACGATCAGGATATCTCGGCGGTATGTGCCGCGTTCGCGCTGCAGATCGATCCGAGCGGCGCGATCGGCGCGGCCCGCGTCGCCTTCGGCGGCATGGCGGCAACGCCCGCGCGCGCCGTGCAAACCGAAGCCGTGCTGAACGGCGCGACGTGGAACGAGAGCACCGCGCGGCAGGCCATGAACGCGCTCGCCGCCGATTACCAGCCGCTCACCGACATGCGCGCGTCGAGCACCTACCGGTTGAAGGTGGCGCGCAACCTGCTGTGGCGCTTCCACCTCGAAACGCGCGATGACGCGCCGCTCGCCCTCTTCGACGTGAATGCGTTCGCGTTCGGAGCCGGCGCGCCGGACGCGGCCGTCGCGAAGGAGCCGTCGTGATGAACCGCACCGATGCTTTCGTCGAACGCGCCGCCGACCCGGCCGAAAAACACGAGGCCGAAGCCGCCATCGGCGTCGCGCTGCCGCACGAATCGGCGGCCTTGCACGTGAGCGGCGAAGCCACTTACACCGACGACATCGCCGAACTGCAAGGCACGCTGCACGCGGCGCTCGGCTTGTCGCGCCATGCGCACGCGCGCATCGTGTCGATGGATCTCGACGCCGTGAGGAACGCGCCCGGCGTGATCGCCGTGCTGACCGCCGAGGACATCCCCGGAGAAAACAATTGCGGCCCGGTGCTGCACGACGACCCGATTCTCGCCGCCCATGAAGTGCTGTATCTCGGCCAGCCGGTGTTTGCCGTGATCGCCGAAAGCCACGATCTCGCGCGGCGTGCGGCGGCGCTCGCGAAAAGCGACGACGTGATCCGCTACGAACCGCTCGAAGCGATCCTCACGCCCGCGGACGCGAAGGCCGCCCGGCAGTTCGTGCTGCCGCCGCTGCATCTCACGCGCGGCGATCCTGGCGCGACGATCGCCGCCGCGCCGCATCGGATCAGCGGCACGTTCGAAGTCGGCGGCCAGGAACAGTTTTATCTGGAAGGCCAGATCGCGTATGCAGTCCCCAAAGAGATGGACGGCATGCTCGTGTACAGCTCGACGCAGCATCCGAGCGAAATGCAGCAGGTCGTCGCGCATATGCTCGGCTGGCCCGCGCACAGCGTGCTGTGCGAATGCCGCCGTATGGGCGGCGGCTTCGGCGGCAAGGAATCGCAATCGGCGCTGTTCGCCTGCGTGGCGTCGCTCGCGGCCAGACTGCTGCGCCGTCCGGTGAAGCTGCGCGCCGATCGCGACGACGACTTCATGATCACCGGCAAGCGTCACGACGCGGTCTACGAGTACGAAGCCGGCTTCGACGACAGCGGCCGCATTCTCGGCGCACGCGTGGAAATCGCGCTGCGCGCGGGCTATTCCGCCGATCTCTCCGGCGCCGTCGCGACGCGCGCCGTGTGCCATTTCGACAACGCGTATTACCTTCCGGATGTCGACATCGTCGCGCTGTGCTGCAAGACCAACACGCAGTCGAACACTGCGTTTCGCGGCTTCGGCGGTCCGCAAGGCGCGCTCGTGATGGAGGTGATGCTCGACAGCATCGCGCGTCAGTTGAAGCGCGATCCGCTCGACGTGCGCGTCGCGAACTACTACGGCGTCGGCGAACGCGACACGACGCCTTATGGGCAACGCGTGGAAGACAACATCATCGCCCCGCTGACCGACGATCTGCTGCGCACCAGCGACTATCGCGCGCGCCGCGAAGCCATCGCCGCGTTCAACGCGAGGAGTCCGGTGCTCAAGCGCGGCCTCGCGTTTTCGCCGGTGAAATTCGGCATTTCGTTTAACGTACCTTTTCTGAATCAGGCCGGCGCGCTCGTGCACGTGTACAAGGACGGCTCGGTGCTCGTCAATCACGGCGGCACCGAAATGGGCCAGGGGCTCAACACGAAAGTCGCGCAAGTCGTCGCGAACGAGTTCGGCTTGCCGCTTTCGCGCGTGCGGGTGAGCGCCACCGATACGTCGAAGATCGCCAACACGTCGGCGACCGCGGCTTCCACCGGCAGCGATCTGAACGGCAAGGCCGCCGAAGCCGCCGCCCGAACGATCCGCGCGAGGCTCGCCGGCCTCGCGGCGAAACAGCTCGGCGGCCATGCGGACGACGTGCGGTTCGAGAGCGGCGAGGTGTGCGTCAACGGCGGCGCAATGCCCTTCGAGCAACTGGTCGGCGCGGCGTATCTCGCGCGCGTGCAGTTGTGGTCGGACGGTTTCTACACGACGCCGAAAGTACATTGGGACGCGCAAACGCTGACCGGTCATCCGTTTTATTACTTCGCGTACGGCGCGGCCGTGTCGGAAGTCGTGATCGACACGCTCACCGGCGAATGGAAACTGCTGCGCGCCGACGTGCTGCACGACGCCGGCCAGTCGATCAATCCCGCAATCGATCTCGGCCAGGTGGAAGGCGGCTTCATTCAGGGCATGGGCTGGCTCACCACCGAGGAATTGTGGTGGAACCGCGATGGCCGCCTCATGACGCACGCGCCGTCCACGTACAAGATTCCGGCCGTGAGCGACACGCCCGCCGCGTTCCATGTGCGGCTCTATGAGAACCAGAACGCGGAGCCGACCGTGTTCCGTTCGAAGGCCGTCGGCGAGCCGCCGTTGCTGCTGCCGTTCTCCGTGTTCCTTGCGATTCGCGACGCCATCGCGACCGCCGTGCCGACGGCGCAGCACGCGCCGCCGCTGCGCGCGCCCGCCACGCCCGAAGCGATTCTCGACGCACTGGATGCATTGCGCGCCCAGATCGACGACGATCCATCGCGCGGACAACACGCCACGAACGAAGCGGCCACCACGAACAGCACCGCGTGAATCGCAAGCAATCAAACCAGCGAAGTACACACACGAAGGCCCGACGCGACACGCATGCATCGCGCCCCGCTCAACCGGCCGCACGGATATTCCGCGCGGCAATGTACGGAGAACCGCCGGATGCAAGCCTGGCTACCTGACCTGCAACAACTGCTCGCGCACGGCGACGCCGCCGTGCTGGTGACGGTCGCGCGCGTCGAAGGTTCGGCGCCGCGCGAAGCCGGGACCAAGATGATCGTCACGCGCGAATCGGCGAAATACACGATCGGCGGCGGACACCTCGAATGGAAAGCGATCGAGACCGCGCGCCAGGTGCTGCGCGACGGCATGCGCTCGCCGCATATGCGGCGGCTCGAACGCTTCGCGCTCGGCCCGAGTCTCGGCCAATGCTGCGGCGGCGCGGTGATCCTCGCGTTCGAGCGGCTCGACGTCGGCGACCTCGGCTGGATCACCTCGCTCGCGAAGCGCGTGGCCGCGGGTCAATCGACGGTGCGTAGCGTATCATTCGGCCCCGCACCGGATGCGGTGATGCTGTCCGACCCCGAGCCGGGCGTGGATGCCGCCGACTGCCTGCTGTGGGACGGCGCCGGTTTCGACGACAGCGGCGCGCTGCTCACCGAAACCATCGCGCCTCACGAGTTTGCCGTCGTGCTGTTCGGCGCGGGCCACGTGGGCGCCGCGCTGGTTCGCGTGCTGGCCACGCTGCCTTGCACGGTGCGCTGGGTCGACGAACGCGACGCGCAGTTTCCGCCCGTCGAATCGCTGCATGCGCCTAACGTGAAAATCGACGCGAACGACGCGCCCGACGAAGCCGTCGATCAGGCCGCGCCGAACACGTACTTCATCGTGATGACGCACAACCATGCACGCGATCTGGAGCTGGCCGAACGCATTCTCCGGCGCGGCGATTTCGCGTTCTTCGGCATGATCGGCTCGCATAGCAAGCGCAAGCAGTTCGAACACCGGCTCGCCGCACGCGGCATCGACCCTGCACGGATCGCGCGGATGAAGTGCCCGCTCGGCGTCGACGGCATCGTCGACAAGTCGCCGGAAATCATTGCGATTTCCGCGGCCGCGCAACTGCTGCAGGCTGTCGAGACCCACGCGAGCCTGCAGCACGCGGCGCAGACGGCATAACGGCGCCACGTCGACAGCACGCGCCATCGCATCCGGAGCAAGACGACACTCACGAACTCCTGACCGACCATGAATACAACAACCGCTACGTCCCTGACCGAAAAAGCCATGCTCGCGCCGAAGGCCGAGCTGCATATTCACATTGAAGGCTCGCTCGAACCCGAACTGATTTTCGCGCTCGCGAAGCGCAACGGCGTGAAGCTCGCTTACGACTCGATCGACGCCTTGCGCGCCGCCTATGCGTTCACCGACCTGCAATCGTTCCTCGACATCTACTACGCCGGCGCGAGCGTGCTGCTGCACGAGCAGGACTTCTACGACATGACCATGGCGTATGTGGAGCGCTGTCTCGCCGACAACGTGATTCACAGCGAGATCTTTTTCGATCCGCAAACGCACACCGAGCGCGGCGTGCCGATTGCGACTGTCGTGGCCGGCATCGAACGCGCGCTCGCCGATGCAGAGCAGCGCGGTATGTCGAGCAAGCTGATTCTGTGCTTCCTGCGGCATCTGTCAGAAGACGATGCGCTCGCAACCTTCGAGGAAGCGCGGCCGTTGTTCGAGCAGTACAAGCATCGCCTGATCGGCGTGGGACTCGATTCGTCTGAGCGTGGCCATCCGCCGTCGAAGTTCGAACGTGTCTTCGCGCAGGCGCGCGAACTCGGCCTCAAGCTCGTCGCGCATGCCGGCGAGGAAGGACCGCCATCGTACATTTATGAAGCACTCGATCTGCTGAAGGTGGACCGCGTCGATCACGGCGTGCGCAGCATCGAAGATCCGGCGCTCGTCACGCGTCTTGCCGACACGCGCGTTGCGTTGACGGTATGTCCGCTGTCGAACCTCAAGCTCTGCGTATTCGACGACATGACCCGACACACGTTGAAGGACCTGCTCGATCGCGGCGTCGCGGTGACGGTGAATTCGGACGACCCCGCGTATTTCGGCGGCTACGTGAACGCGAACTACGTCGCGACCATCGACGCCTTGAAGCTCGACGATGCCGAGGTCTACACGATCATCCGCAATGGTTTCGACGCGTCGTTCGTCACGCCGGAGCAACGCGATGAACTGATCGCGAAGCTCGACGCATATTGGCATCAAAGCGGCCCGCATTGACGGGCCGATGTATTGCAGCGCGGGCGGCGCCGAAAAACCGCCGCTCGCGCTGCGCAGCTTTTCACATTCGGAGACAGCTTTCTCATGGTTCATTCGGCACAGGCGTCGGCTCAGACGTCAACTCAAACGGCCCAATCGGCATTTCGCGCGCAATTGCTGACCTTCAACGGCGACCCGGCGCGCTCGCCGGATGCGGCTGTGTTCAATGAGGACGGCTTGCTGATCGTCGAAGACGGCCATGTCGTCGCGGCGGGCGCGTATGCAGCGCTCGCGCCGCGCCTCGCGCCGGGCGCGGTCGTGCAGGACATGCGCGGCAAGTTGATCGTGCCGGGCTTTATCGACACGCACATTCACTATCCGCAAACGGACATGATTGCGTCGCCCGCGCCGGGTTTGTTGCCGTGGCTCGACACCTACACGTTTCCGACCGAGCGCCGCTTCGCCGATCAGGCTTACGCGCAAGACACGGCGAGCTTCTTTCTCGAAGAGCTGCTCGCTTGCGGCACGACCACGGCGCTCGTGTACTGCACGGTGCATAAGGAATCGGCCGATGCGCTCTTCGCCGAAAGCGAGGCGCGAAATCTGCGCATGGTGGCCGGCAAGGTGCTGATGGACCGCAACTGTCCGGAGTTTCTGCGCGACACCGCGCAATCGGGTTATGACGACAGCGCCGAGCTGATCGGCCGCTGGCACAATCGCGGGCGTCAGATGTATGCGCTCACGCCGCGCTTCGCGCCGACCTCCACGCAAGCGCAACTCGAAGCATGCGGCGTGCTCGCGGGCCAGCATGCGGATGTGTTCATTCAAAGTCACGTCGCCGAAAACACCGACGAAGTGAGGTGGGTCAACAGCCTCTTTCCCGGCCACCGCAGCTATCTCGACATCTACGATCACTACGGTCTGCTGCGCCGCCGCGCGGTGTACGGCCATTGCATCTATCTCGACGAGCAGGACCGCGAGCGCATGGCGCAAACCGGCGCGGTCGCGTCGCATTGCCCGACGTCGAATCTGTTTCTCGGCAGCGGCCTGTTCGATTTCGACAAGGCCGACGAATCCGGCATGCCCGTCGCGCTCGCCACGGACGTGGGCGGCGGCACCTCGTTTTCGATGCTGCAAACGATGAACGAAGCGCACAAGGTCGCTCGCTTGGGCGGCCATCACCTGACGGCGACGCGCATGTTCTATCTCGCGACCGCGGGCGCCGCCGAAGCGCTCGATCTCGCGGACAAGGTCGGCACCTTGAAGCCGAAGTCCGAGGCGGACTTCGTCGTGCTCGATCCGCAAGCGACGCCGCTGCTCGCGCGCCGCACCGCCCGCACCGAATCGCTCGAAGAACTGCTGTTCGCGTTCGCGCTGCTCGGCGACGACCGCGCGGTGTACGAAACGTATGCGGCCGGCCAGCGCGTGCATCGCCGCGACGAGGTGCGACCGCACGCGCCGCACACGCCGCGCGTCGCGCGCGTCGCGGCTTGACGATGTGCGGCAGGGCTTAGCCCTGCATGCACACCTCATGCAATGCATTGAGCCTGCGCGCCGGACTGGCGACGTACGGATTCGTTTCGTCCCATGCATAGCCCGCGAGCACCGCGCAAATCATGCGGCGAATCGACGGCGTCTGGTTCGGGTAGAAAATAAGGTCCTGCAATTCGCCCGTGTACCAGCGCTCGACAAACGCGCGGAACGTGTCGATGCCCTTGCGCAACGGCACGTCGTATTCCGCCGACCAGTCGATCTGCTCGCCGTCCAGTTGACGGTTCAAGGTCTGCACCGCGAGATGCGCGGAGCGTAGCGCGATCGTCACCCCCGAAGAAAACACCGGGTCGAGGAACTCGCCGGCATTGCCCAGCAGCGCATAACCCGGCCCGTGCAGATGCGCGACGTTCGCCGAGTAACCGCCGATCTGGCGCACCGGCATCAGGAACGGCGCGTCGCCGATCAGCCGGTTAAGCGTCGGCTCCTTCTGGATCAGCGCGCGCAGCGTCGCCTCGCGCTCCGCTTCGGGCACGTCGAGGAAACTCGATTCGGCGACACAACCCACCGACGAGCGCCCGCCCGCGAGCGGAATCATCCAGAACCACACGTCGCGGCGCTCGGGATGCGTGGCGACGCAGATCTTGTTGCGGTCCATCGCGCCGGCCGGCAAACCGTCGTACACATGCGAGAAGAGCGCGGCGCGCGTCGGCATGCCCGTCGGCGTTTCCAGGTTCAGCAAACGCGGCAGCACGCGGCCAAAACCGCTTGCGTCGAACACGAAACGCGCTTCGATCTGATACGCGTTGCCGCCCTCGTCGATCACGTCCACGCGCGGCGCTGTGCCCGTGTGCACCGCTTGCACGCTATGGCCGAAGCGCACCTGGGCGCCCTGCTTCGCCGCGCAGCCGATCAGGATCTCGTCGAACACCGCGCGCTCGACCTGATACGTCGTGCCCCATCCATCGGAATGTTTGTCGCGGAAGTCGAACGACGACGTCTGTTCGCGATACACGAAATGCGCGCCGTTCTTGTACTGGAAGCCCGCTTCGACCACGGCTTGCAGCATGCCGGCTTCCTCGAGGTAAGCCATGCTTTGCGGCAGCAGGCTTTCGCCAATCGAAAAACGCGGAAAGTGCTGGCGCTCCAGCACGAGCACCGAGCGGCCCGCTTTGCGCAGCAACGCGGCCGCGACTGCGCCGGCCGGACCGGCGCCGATGATGACGACGTCGACCGCCGTCTGCTTCATGACATGTGTACTCAAGTTTGCCTCGATCGTTTGCTTGCTCGACGCAGCGTTACGCTGCATCCTTGTTGCCTGCTACCTTGCGTCTCTAACAAAAAGACCGTTTCCGGGGGAGTTCAGCGGGTCGCCGTCTCAAACATCCCGCGTGCCTTTCGTGCCCGAAACGGCATTTGGAATCGGATTCCTGCGCACTCGTACGTGGGAACACCATGTGCTGCGCGTCGCGATCGACGACCTGAAAGGCCTGATCGACACGCCCTTGCCCATGTTGCCCGTGCTTGTCGATGCGGGTTGCGGACAAGGCATTTCGTTTCGCCTGCTGGCCGATGCGCTCAAGCCGCGCCGCCTTGTCGGCATCGACTATCACGACATGATTCGCCGCGGCGGTTTCCATTGCACCGAAGGCAACGTGTCGCTGCCTTATCTCTGGTGGGGCCGCGCGAAAGACTTCGGTCTTCTCGAACGGCTCGGCCTGTGCCGTCCGCAAGCGGGCGAGCGCCGCGAGAGGCTCGTCAATGTCGCGGCGCTCAAGGCCGTTTGAACAGTCGCGTGATGCGGCTTACTTGCGCAGCGTCACCACTTCGCCCGTCAGCGCGACACCGGCGATCACCGCGCCCGCGCCGCACGTGAACTCGGTGGCGCTCTCGCGCAGTTCGTTCTTGTAGTTGCTCTTGATGTTGATCACCGCGTTGCCGCCTTCCTGGCGCGCGCGGTCCTGCAACTGGATCACCGCCGACAGAAACACGTGCTTGCAGGCCGCCGAATCGCTCTTGCCGAAAGCGTTGGTCTTCTTGTTCGTCGCGAATTCGCCCATCTTCTTCACGACGGCCGGATGCGGTTGGCCCGCGAAGTACAGCGCGACGTCGTCGCCGACCTTGCCCGGCTCGCTCTGCAACGCGTCACTAATCGGATAGTTGCCCACGGAGTCGCGCGCAAAGGCGGGCGCGGCGCTCAGCATGGCGAACGAAGCGACGAGAGTGACAGACATCAGATGGCGTTTCATTGATACTCCTTCGTGGTTGTTATCGGATTTGTATTTCTGTATCGACTGCGCATCGACTGCATATCGACTGTGTATCGACTGCATATCGACCCCGTATTCACCGCAAACGCGGCTTATTGCGCTTCCAGCACGACGAGCCGGCCGCTGACCGCGATCGCGGCGGCGCTCGGACTCACGCCACAGGTGAAGTCCTGCGAAGAATTGCTTTCGGAGCTGTGAAAGCGCGTCTTCACGTCGATCACGGCATTCGCGCCGCGCTCGCCCGCCGCGGCGCGCAGCTTGCCGATCGCTTCGGCGAGTGCCTCGCGGCAGGCGTCGTCGGGTGCCGAGACCTTGCGCGCGATGCGCACCGAATACGACACGTCGCCCAACGCGCGCTTCACCGCCGGATGATTCTGCGTGCCGAAATACACCGGCGCGCCGCCGCGCGATTCCCCGCCCGCCGCCGCGAGCGGCAGCGACTTCACCTGCGTCGCGCAGCCAGTCAGCGTTGCCGCTGCAATGGTCAATGCGCCCAGCACAAAAGCTCTTTTCATTTGGGTCACCCTCGTTTTTTAAGTCGCGGCCGGTTCAGCCGCGCTGCCACGCCTCGAACATCAAGCTCGCACAACTTCCACCAAAGCCGAATGAAACCGACATCGCCGTGCCGATCCGCGCCTCGCGCGTTTCAAGCACGAGCGGCATGCCGTCAAGCTCGGGCTCGGCGCTTTCTATCCCCGCCGTACCCGCGATGAACCCGTCGCGCATCATCAGCAATGTATAGATCGCCTCGTGCGCGCCGCATGCGCCAAGGGGATGCCCGGTCATCCCCTTGGTCGACGAAAACGCGGGCACGCCCTCGTGCGGATGCGCGCCGAACACGTCGCGCAGTGCGCGCAGTTCCTCGACATCGCCAAGCGGTGTGGAAGGCGCATGTGTGTTGATGTAGTCGGGGCGCTTGCCTGCTTCACCCAGCGCGCCGCGCATCGCGCGCGCGATGCCTGCCGCGCGCGGCGTGACCATGCCGGCGTCGGTGCAATCGCCGTAGCCGGTCAGTTCCGCATGGATGCGCGCGCCGCGCGCCAACGCGTGATCCAGCGCTTCGAGCACGAGCACGCCCGCGCCCGACGCGATCACGAAACCGTCGCGTTCCGTGTCGTAAGGCCGCGACGCGCGCGCCGGCGTCTCGTTGAAGCGGCGCGACAGCGCGCCCATCGCGTCGAACATCAGCGCCATGTTGTCGTGCAGGCATTCGCTGCCGCCGGCGAGCACGATCTGCTGGCGGCCGCTCTGAATCAGCTGCATGGCCTGGCCGATCGCCAGCGCCGAAGTCGTGCATGCCGACGAAGGCGAGTAGCTCACGCCTTCGAGCCCGAACACCTGCGCGACATTCGCGGAAGCCGTGCTGCTCATCGCGTGCGGCACCGTATACGGCGGCACTTTCTCGACGCCGCGCGCATGCGCGATCGACATCGCCGCGTCGTAACTCGACATGGTGCCGACGCCCGAGCCGATCACCGTGCCGGCGCGCGGCGAGCGCAGCGCGGCGGCGTCGAGCGCGGCATCGTCGATGGCCTTTTTCGCGGCATGACACGCGAAGCGCGCGGTGTCGCCCATGAAGCGCTCGAGCTTGCGCTCGAACGGCGGCTCGTGCGCGACCGACGCGACGCCCGCGATTTGCGAGCCGAAACCGCGCTCGCGCCACGCGTCGATTCGCTCGATGCGCGACGCGCCCGCGCGCAACGCGGCCGACACTTCGTCGAGCGTATTGCCGAGGCACGACACGATGCCCATGCCGGTGACGACCACGCGTTGCAACGCCACGCTCATCGAACGCGCCTGAAAATCAAGGACGTATTGATGCCGCCGAACGCGAAGTTATTGCTCATCACCAGTTCCGCGTCGATCTCGCGTGCCGCGCCGACGATGTAATCGAGCGGCGCGCACGCCGGGTCCACGTTGTGCAGATTCAGCGTGGGCGCGAACCAGTTGCGCTTCATCATTTCGATGGTCCACCACGCTTCGAGCGCGCCGCACGCGCCGAGCGTATGGCCGACGTAGCTCTTGAGCGAACTGATCGGCACGCGCGCGCCGAAGGTCTGCGCGGTCGCGTGACTCTCGGCAATGTCGCCGCGATCCGTCGACGTGCCGTGCGCGTTCACATACCCGATTGCCTCGGGCGGAAGCTGGGCGTCCCTCAGCGCGAATTGCATCGCGCGCGCCATGGTCTCCGCGGTCGGCTGCGTCATGTGCGCGCCGTCCGAGTTGCAGCCGAAGCCCACGATCTCCGCGTGAATCCGCGCGCCGCGCGCGACCGCGTGTTCGTATTCTTCGAGCACCAGCGTGGCCGCGCCTTCGCCGACCACGAGACCGTCGCGCGCGGCATCGAAAGGACGCGGCGTGAGATGCGGTTCGTCGTTGCGCGTGCTGGTCGCATACAAGGTGTCGAACACGGCGACCGCCGGACCCGACAACTCTTCCGCGCCGCCTGCCAGCATCAGCGTCTGCTTGCCGGTCTGGATCGCCTCATACGCGTAGCCGATCGCCTGGCTGCCCGACGCGCACGCGCACGAGGTCGGAATGATCCGCCCTTTCAGATCCCAGAACAGGCTGACGTTGACGGCCGTGGTGTGCGGCATCATCTGCACGTAGCTGTTCGAGGTGACGTCGCCCATCGAGCCGGTTTCGAGCATCGTGCCGAACGCGCGAATGGGCTGCACCGAACCCGAAGACGAGCCGTACGCGACGCCCATGCGGCCGTCCTTGATGCTGGCGTCGTCGGCGAGGCCCGCGTCGGCGAGCGCGAGTTCGCTGGCGCGCACCGAATACAGCGACACCGGGCCCATCGAGCGCGTCTTCTTGCGCGGATAATGCGCGGGCGTGACGAACGCCGGCAGCGGACACGCAAGCCGCGTATGCAGCGATTCGAAGTAATCCCATTCGGGCATGCGCCGCACCGCGTTCACGCCGCTTTTCAGGCGCGCTTCGATCGCGTCCCAGCTATCGCCGAGCGCGGTGACGCCGCCCATGCCGGTAATGACGACTCGCTTCATCAGACCATCCCGCCGTTGACGCCGATCACCTGGCGCGTGACATACGAGGCCGCATCCGACATCAGGAAGCTCACCACCGACGCCACTTCCGCAGGCTGGCCGACGCGGTTCATCGGCACCGTTTTCAATGCGTGTTCGAGCGACACTTCTTCGAGCATGCCGGTTTCGATCAAACCGGGCGCCACGCAATTGACGGTGATGTTGCGCGTCGCCAGTTCGACGGCGAGCGCCTTGGTCGCGCCGATCAGGCCGGCCTTCGCCGCGCTGTAGTTGACCTGGCCGCGATTGCCCATCACGCCGGACACCGACGCGATCGTGACGATGCGCCCGCCCTTGCGCGCGCGCACCATCGGCATGGTCAGCGGATGCACCACGTTGTAGAACGAGTCGAGACCGGTTTCGATCACGACGTCCCAGTCTTCGTCGGTGAGCGCGGGGAACGCGGCGTCGCGCGTCACGCCGGCGCTGCACACGATGCCGTAGTACGGACCGTTCGCCGCGACATCCGCTTCGAGCACTTCGCGGCACACCGCGCGCTCGCGCACGTCGAATTGCAGCACGCGCGCCGTGCCGCCCTGCGCGGCGATGCCCGTCGCGACCGCATCGGCCTCGGCGCGTCCGCTGCGGCAATGCACGGATACCGCGAAGCCATCGGCGGCCAACTTGTACGCAATCGCCCGGCCAATGCCGCGGCTTGCGCCGGTAACGAGAACACGCCGGCTCATGAACTGAAACTCCCCTCGATGAATGACTGAAAATTCGGCGGTTGAAAGACCTTGATGACCGCCTCGGCGCAGCACACGTCGCCGTCGTGAATCGTGCATTCGTACGCGCCGTGGCCTTCCTCGCTGCGCAGCAATTCGCTCGCGTGAATGCGCAACCGCGCGCCGCCCGCGAACGACGGCTGCAACGCCTTGTAGCTGCGCGAGCCGAGCAGCACGCCGGGACGCGCCTCGCCACCGCCGCGCATGGCGAGCAACGCGATGTGCGCGGCAATCGACTGCGCCATCAGCTCGATGCCGATCCATGCGGGCATCGCGCCTTGCGCGTCGGCGTACCACGCGTCGGCCTGCACGCTCGCGCGCGCGGACAGCGTGTCGGCGCCGAAGGTCTCGACGGCGTCGATCAGCAGCATGGTGCCGCGATGCGGGATGATCGCCTCGATCGGCAGTTGCAGCAGTTCGTCGATGCTTCGTGCTTCGTTCATCGCGCTCATCCTGCAAGAATCAGACTGACGTTGCTGCCGCCGAACGCAAACGAATTGCTCATCACGTACTGCGTGCCCGCGTCGCACGGCAGACAACGTTCGCTTTCGACAAGATCCAGCGCGGGCAGCGCGGGATCGGGCTCGCCGTCCCATACATGGCGTGGCAGCGTCATGTCGCGACGCGCGAGCGTGAGCCACGCGAACCCGAGTTCGGTCGCGCCCGCCGCGCCCAGTTGATGTCCGGTCAACGGCTTCGTGCCGCTCGTCGCGACGCCGTCAGGAAATACGCGCGACATCAGGCTCGCTTCCATCTCGTCGTTCTTGCGCGTCGCGGTGGCGTGCAGATTCACATAAGCGATCGACGACGGCGCGATGCCCGCATCCGCAATCGCCTCGCGCAACGCCAGTTCGCCGCCCACGCCTTGCGGATCGGGCGACGAAATATGATGCGCGTCGCTCGATTCGCCGACACCCGCGAGCCGCACCGCCGCTTCGTCGCGGCTCAGCAGAAACACCGCCGCGCCTTCGCCGACATTGATGCCGTTGCGGTTGCGGCTCAGCGGATTGCTGCGCGCCGGGCTCGTCGATTCGAGCGAGGCGAAGCCTTGCACGGTCAACTCGCACAACGAATCGACGCCGCCCACGACCACCGCATCGCACAGTTGCAGTTGCAACAAACGACGCGCGGACGCGAATGCTTTCGCGCTCGACGTGCACGCCGTCGAGATCGTGAAAGCGGGACCGTGCACGCCGAGCGCGGCGGCCGCGAACGGCGCGGCCGTGCCGATTTCCATCTGCCGGTAATTGAAGTTGGCGGGCAGGTCGCCCGCTTGCGCGTGATAGACGAACGCGGCTTCGGCTGCCTCGATGCCCGAGGTGCTGGTGCCGAGCACCACGCCGATGCGGTGCGCGCCGTAGCGCTCGCGCGCCGCATCGACGGCAGGCGCGATTTGCGCGAGCGCGGCGAGCAGCAAGCGGTTATTGCGGCAGTCGTAACGCGCGAGATCGGCGGGCGGCGCGAGATCGAGCGGCGTGAACACGCTGCCGACAAACGCGTCGCCAATGCCCGTGTGCACGATACCCATGCCTCGCGAATGCGTCGCGGCGAGCGCCGGCACGATGCTGTCGAGGTTGCCGCCGAGCGCATTGATCATGCCGAGCGCATGTAGATAAACCGATGGCGCTTTCATGCGACTTTCCTCTTTTCCGATGGCATGCCGATCGGCGCGAGCAGCACCGAGACGGCTATGCCGAGCGCGAGCGTCGCGCCAAAACTCTTGAGCGCGGGCATCGCGCTCATGCCGAGCATGCCGAACGACAACAGCGTGGTGGCCGCCGAGAGCAGCACGCCCGTCCACACCGCGCCGAGATCCGCGTCTTCGCGCAAGCAGCCTTCGCGCAGAAACACGGCATAGTTTGCGCCGACGCCCAGCACGAGCATGAGCGCCAGCCAGTTGAACAGATTGAGCGGCACGCGCGCATAGCCGAATGCGGCGAGCGTGACGCCCACGGCGAGCATCACGGGCAAGGTCACGGCGATGCCGCCCGCGAGACGTTCCGTCAGCGGCGCTTGCCGCCGCCCGTAGCGCACGATCAGCAGCGCGAGCACGACGCTCAGCGCGCCGCCCAGCCACCATCCGCTATCCACGCGATACGCGCCGAACAGCTTCGACACGCTCGCCGCTTTATCGACGAACACGACACCCGGCAACGCGTTCGCGGTCCCGATCAACACGGGTTCGTTGTCCGGCGTCACGCCTTGGGGAATCACCACGGCGGCATAGGCATGCGTGGCTGCATCGACCTGACCGAGCCACAAGTGCCGGTACGGTTGCGACCACGGCGCGGCGAGCCATTGATCGACGGTGAGAAGCGGTTCGCGTTTTGCTTGCGCGGCGATCCACGCGTCGGCGACTTCGTCCTTGAAGCCCGCTTGCAGCAGCATGGCGCGCAATGCGGCCGGATCGCCGAACACATCTTGCGCGAGCAACGCGCGATCTTCATTTTGCTGCCTGGCCGACGGCACGAATTGCGCGGCCGATTGATAACCGCCCACTTTGTTCGCCGTGCCGTTCAGCGCGTCGAGTTTCGCGCCCAGCGCTTCGGCGCGTTGCAGAACGACCTCGGGCGTCTCGCCGCGCACGACAAAAAACTGCGCGCTGTTATCCACGCCGACCGCCGCGCGCACCTTGTCCTCTTGCGCGACGAGCGACGGATCGCGCTGGATCAGCAGATGAACGTCGTCGTCGCTCGTGAGACGCAGCCAGCCGGGAATCGCCACGACCAGCAGCAACGCCGCGACGAACCACGCCCGCTTGCCGCCAATCGTGCGATGCCACCCGCTCAGCAAGCACGCCGCGCGCGTGAAAAGACGCAGCGGGCTGCGCCTCGGCGCGCGCGGCAGCAGCGCGGGCAACAGCCACATCACCGAGGCGAACGCCGTGACGATGCCCGCCATCGCGAAGCACGCAATCTGCTTGAGCGCGGGAAACGGCACCCACGTGAGAATCGCGTAGCCGAGCAAACTCGTGGCGAGCGCGACCGACAACGCGGGACGCACCGCGCGCGCGCCGCGCCGCGCATCCCAATCGGGGCCCGCGCCGAGATAGACCACAAAATATTGAATCGAGTAATCGACGGCTTCGCCGATCAGGCTCGCGCCGAACACGAGCGTCAGCAGATGCAGCTTGCCGAATACAAGCAGCGTCACCGCGAGCGCGCAGACAATGCCGAGCGCCGTGGACACGAATCCGAGCAGCAACAGACGCGGCGAGCGGAACACCCACAACATCAACAGCGCGATGCCGACGAGCGACGCGACGCCGATCAGATGTACTTCGCGCTCCGACGCGCTGCGCGCCGATTCCGCGTAAAACACGGCGCCGGTGCGCGCCACCGATACATCCGGAAAAGCCTGCTTCAGTTCGCTTTCGCCCTGCGAGAGCGCGGCGAGCACCGCGTGCTGCGTCTTTGTTTCGTACGCCGAACCAGGCAGCGTTGAGACGATCAGCACGCTCGTCGCGTTGCCTTGATGCGAGACGAGAAGTCCGTCTTCGAGTTCGAGGTTCGATGTGGCAAGCGGCAGATTGCCGAGCCAATGTTCGAGCCAGCCGAACGGATCGTCGGAGAGCGACGTGGTCAGGCCGCCACGCACCGGGCTGTAGATGCGCTGCGCGAGCGCGTCGTGCAGCGATGCGCCGCCGCCCGCGATCGTCGCGCGGTCGGACGGCGACAGCAAGCCGAAGCGATACGGCCTGTACAGCGCCCCGATTTGCGACAGATCGAACGGCGGCAACTCAGCCGTCACCGAAGCGAACGCGCCGCTCTTTCGCAGCGACGCGCCGAGCTGTTTCGCCGCAGCTTTCGCGTGCGCGTCGTCACGGCTGCTGACGAGAAAAACCGTGCGGTCGCCGAGCGCGCTCGCGAGCGTATCGACAGCTTTTTCGGCGACGGGGTCCGCTTCGGTCGCGGGCAACAGCGCGAGCAGATTGGTCTGCAACGGCGACGGCCCCGCAAAGCGCCAGCCGCAATACAGCGCCGCGACGAGCGCGAGCAACAGCCACGCGGCGCGCATGCTCCACGTCTGTCTCGCGGACCTGTGTTGCAGCAGATCCATCACGGCGCCCCGAACAGGCTACGTTCGGCGGGCGCCGGTTCGCTCACCGTTTCGCTTTTGCTGAACTCGAGTTGTGTCGTGTCGCCGTTGGCGAGCGCGATGCGCAAGCTCTGCAAATACTCGCCGCCATTCATCTGCAAGCCTTTGATCGACTGCGCGATCTGCGGCTGATTCGGCGTGAGCCGCATGCGCCAGTGCGCGGCGCTGCCTTCGGCCTGCACGTCGAATTGCGAGTACAGCGCGGACAGATCGCCGCCGAGCATCGCGCGCATCATCTTCGACACTTGCGCGACGCCGCGCGCGCCTTGCGCGCCATGACTCATGACGCGCTGGCCCTTGGCGTCGACTTCCGCGACGCCGGCGTCAGTGATCACGTAAGTCGCTTTGTAGGGCGTGTCGATTTGCCAGATCACGCCGCGCTCGCGCACGAACAGCAACGAGCCGGTGCTGACGAGCGGCGCTTTCATCGCGGCGAGCGTCTGCGTCTGCGTGAATTGCGCGCGCACGCCTTTGGCGCCGCCGAGTCGAGCGGCGATCTGCGCGACGAGCGCCGCGTTGCCGTCAGCGGGCGCGGCTCTGGATTGCAACGTTTGCGGCGCTGCCGTGGCCGCAGCCGTGGCCGCAGCCGTGGCCGCAGCCGTGGCCGCAGCCGTGGCCGACGCCGTGGCCGACGCCGCCAACACAGGCCACGACGCCATGCCCAGCGCGGTCGCCGTTACGAGCCCGGCGAATGCGCCGAATGCGCGCACTTGCCGGGCGCGGGAATTCATCGTGCCCATACGCGCTCCAGTTTCTCGAAGACCACCGGCGGCGATACGAACTGCAATTCCTGCGTGGCGGCATCGACCGCGACCTGGATCGTGTAGCCCTTCGTGAGCCGCGTGCCCGATGCGCAATCGACGATTTCATAGCCTATTTTCAGGCGGTTTTCGTGTTCGAGCAGTTGCGTGCGAACGTCGAGCGTCTGACCGTACGTGGCCGGGCGAACATACTTCAGATGCGCCTCGACGATCGGCCACAGATAACCCGACGCCTGCATTTCGCGGTAGTCGTAATCGAATGCGCGCAACAGCGCCGCGCGGCCGATCTCGAAGTACTTCAGATAATGGCCGTGCCAGCACACGTTCATTGCGTCGACGTCGTGAAACGGCACTTCGACCGCCGCGCTCGCGCTCAGCACCTGGCGCGCTCCGCTCATGCTCATGCTTGCGCGCCTCCGCGATAGTCCTGCAGCAATTCGCATGCGGCGATGCGCGCGGTCAGCGCGCGCAACTCGTGCTCCAGCGCGCGGTCTTCGTCGACGAAAGGCGATTGCGCGCTCACGCTTTCCATGAAGGTTTGCAACGGCGCCGGAACCGGTGTCGCGCTGTCGATCTTCAGGCGCAGCCGCGCGGCCTGCACCGTGGCGAGCGTATGCGCGGCGGCGACCTGCTCGGTCAACTCCAGCACGCGCAGGCAATCGCGCGCGGCAATCGTGCCCATGCTGACCTTGTCCTGATTGTGCGCTTCAGTCGAGCGCGAGAACACGCTGGCGGGCATGGTGTTCTTGAGCGCCTCCGCCGTCCACGCGGACGACGAAATCTGCACGGCCTTGAAGCCATGATTGATCGCCGCGCGCGCGGGCGCGGCGCCGGTCAGATTGCGCGGCAGGCCGTTGTTGAAATTCACGTCGACGAGCAGCGCCAGTTGCCGGTCCATCAGATCGGCGAGATTGGCGACGGCGACCTTCAGCGAGTCCATGGCGAATGCGATATGGCCGCCGTAGAAGTTGCCGCCGTGCAGCACGCGCTCGTTGTCGGGATCGATCAGCGGATTGTCGTTCGCGCTGTTCAACTCGTTTTCGATGTCGCGGCGCACCCAGCTCAATGCATCGCGCGCGACGCCGATCACATGCGGCGCGCAGCGAATCGAATAGCGATCCTGCAAGCGATGCCCCGGCGTGTCGTCGCGCCCCGTCAGATCGTCGCGAATCCATGCGGCGGCCTGGGCCTGGCCCACGTGAGGCTTCACGTCGAAGAGCGTCGCGTCGAAGTGCGCGGCGCGGCCGTCGAGCGCGACCGTGGAAAGCGCGGTCAGGCGCGCGGTGAGCCGCGTCAGATGATCGGCGCGCGCAAACGCGAGACACGCGAGACCGGTCATCACGGCGGTGCCGTTCATCAATGCGAGGCCTTCTTTCGGCGCGAGCGTGAGCGGCGTTTGACCGAGTTCGCGCCACACGTCGCGCACATTGCGAAGCTGCCCTTCGAACATGACCTCGCGTTCGCCCGCAAGCGCGGCCGCGACATACGACAGCGGCGTCAGATCGCCGCTCGCGCCGACCGAGCCCTCGGCGGGAATGCGCGGCAACACGCGATGATTGACGAGGTCCGCGAGACGTTCGAGCAACACCGGACGCACGCCGGAAAAACCATACGCGAGCGAGTTCAGCCGCGCGGCGATGACGGCGAGCGTCTGCGCGTCGTCGAGATAGGCGCCCATGCCGCAGCCGTGATAGCGCGTGAGTTGCAGCGGCAACGCTTCGACGAGTTCCATGGGCACGTCGACCACGCATGCGTCGCCGTAACCGGTATTCACGCCGTAGACCGTCGCGCCCGCCGCGAGATGACGGCGCAGAAAATCCGCGCCGCGCTGAATGCGCGCGCGCCACGCGGAGTCCGCGTTCAACGCGACCGGCGCGCGACGTTGCGCAATCGCGACGACTTCCTCGATGCTCAGCTTGCGCCCGCCGATCGTGACCGCGGGCGTCTCCTTGTTCCTGCTCGAAGCCGGGTGCGTGCCGGCGTGAGTTGCGTCGATCAGATCATGTTCGGCCATTTGCGCCTCTCTTGGGGCTGGCCCAGAAATCGAAGAAGTTGAACCATTGATAAGGAGCCTTGCGGCAATAATGTTCGAGACGCGCGGCATAACGCTGCGCCCAGGCGGCGAGATGCTGCGTGCGTTCGTGGCGCGGCAACGCGATGCGCTCCGCGAACGGCTCGAAGTAAAGACGATAACCGTCGCGCTCTTTCAGGCAGAAGAACAGATAGACAGGACAGCCGAGCGCGTGCGCGAGCACATACGGACCTTGCGCGAACGGCGCGTTCGAGCCGAGAAAACGCGCCTCGGTCGTGCGGCCCGCTTCGTGCGCGGGCACGCGATCGCCGACGATCACGAGCAGCTCGCCGGCGTCCACGCGCTGCTGCATCATCACGGCGGTTTCAGGTCCGAAGTCGGCGACTTCCAGCAGATGCCGCGTGAACTGGCTATTCGCCGACGCCAGCACGCTGTTGAAGCGGCGCGCATGTTCGGTGTAGACGACCGCCGTGACCTTTGCATGGCCGCCCTGGGCGGCGAGCGCGCGCGTCATCTCCAGATTGCCGAGATGCGCGCCGATCACGAGCGCGCCCTTGCCGCTCTCGACCAATGCTTTGAACGCGGAAGGATCGTCGAGCTTCACGTCGGTGTTGTTGACGCGTCCCGACCATGCAGCCAGCTTGTCGAAGCCCGATTGCGCGAACGCAAGCATATGGCGATAGGCCGACAGCCAGCCGGGCCGCGGCGTATCGCCGTGCGGCGCGACCTCGCGAAGACGCCTGAAGTAATCGGCCGAGGCCTCGCGCGCGGCGCGGCCCGTCAGCAGAAAATACGCGACCACCGGATGCAGCCACAGCGCGGTAAAGCGGCGGCCGAACAGCTTGCAACTGAGCGCGAGCAAGGACATGCCGAGATGACTGCCGCGTTCGGCGATGCGCCACCAGTCTTGCCCGCTGCCGGCTTCCTTCATGGGAGGAAGCACCGCGCGCCGCGGCATGAACTTGTGCGCGAGCAGCATCGGCAAGCGGGCCAGCATGCCGCACACGAGCCGCGTATGACTGCGGCTGATGCGCACGTTGTCCCACAGCACGTCGAAGTGCGACACGCCGTCGCTCGCATAGGTGACGCGCGTCGGAATCGAGCGGAATGCGGCGCGGCGCCAATAAAGACGCACGAGAATTTCGATGTCGAAGTCCATGCGCGTGGGCAGTTGCACGCTGTCGATCAGCTTGCACGCGAGCGCGAGCGGATACAGGCGAAAGCCGCACATCGAATCGCGAATGGTCAGCGAAAGCGTTTCGATCCACACCCACACATGCGTCAGATAACGGCCGTAGAGACGCGCTTTCGGCACGCTCTCGTCATACACGGGACGGCCGAGAATCACCGCGCCCGGTTCGGTGTGCGCCGCTTCGATGAAACGCGGCAGGTCGCGGGCGTCGTGCTGGCCGTCGGCGTCGATCTGCACTGCGTGCGTATAGCCGGCGTCGCGCGCGGCGCGCAGGCCCGCCATCACGGCCGCGCCTTTGCCGCCGTTCACCGGCAGGCGCAGCAGCGTGAGTTGCCGCGCGTGTTGCCGCGCGAGGTCGGCGAGCACCTGCTGGGTCGCCTCGTCGCTGCCGTCATCGACGACGAAAATCGGCAAGCCGTGTACCGCGAGATGCGCGACGGTCGCGCCGATCGCGTCCTTGTGGTTGTAGATCGGAATGACGATGCACGGAGCGAAGTTCATCATGCGCGCTCCCGATACACGATCACGCCCGACGCGCATTCGCGCTCGCTCAGCCGGAAGGCGAACTGCACGCGCCGGCGCGCGGCGTCGTGCGCGAGGGTGAGGTTCAGCACGGAGCCCGGCGAAACCGGCGCCATGAACTTGAGACGATCGACCGACGCCACATCGCGCACATAGGGCAGTTGCTCGCTTGCGAGGCGCGTCGCCCAATCGACCTGCACCACGCCGGGCAGAATCGGCAAGCCAGGAAAATGGCCGGCGAAATGCGCGAGCGTGGCCGGCACGCGCAACTCGTAATGCAGCGTGTCGCCGCCGCGAGCTTCGGCGAGCAGCTCGAAACCTTCGGTGCGCGGCGCGAAGGCCGCGGCGACAGCGGACACCGGCAGCTTGCCGCGCGCGTCGAACGGCAACGCGAGACGAAAGCGCCAATGACGCGGCAACACGACCACATCGAAATAGTCAGAGAGATGACGCCGCAAGGTTTGCGCGAGCAGCACGCGGCCCGCGTCGCGCAACGCTTCGTTGCCCGCTTCGGTCAACGCGACGACTGCGCCCACGCGCTCGCGCGCGCCGCCTTCGAGCGGCACGATCGCGGCTTGCGCGACATACGGATGCAGCGCGAGACGCGCTTCGAGTTCCGGCAGCGACACGCGCTTGCCATCGAGCTTCAGCACGCGATCGAGACGGCCTTGCAAACGGAAGCGGCCTTGCGCGTCGAAAGCGATCTTGTCGTCCGTGCGATGCCAGCCGTCATGATCGAGATGCGGCGAGCGCACGTTCAATGCGCCGTCTTCGTCGCAACGCACTTCGATGCCGGCCACCGGCTGCCACGCATCGGTCTGGTCCTGGCGGCGCCATGCAATGCCGCCCGTCTCCGTGCTGCCGTAGATTTCGAGCGGCGCGGCGCCGTAGGCCGCGGCATAGTCACGCGCGGCTTCGGCCGCGAGCGGTCCGCCCGACGAAAAGAACGCGCGCGGCGCGGGCGACAATGCGGCGAATTCCGGCAGCGCGGGCCAACGCGACAATTGCGCGGGCGTCGATACGATCACGGCCGCGCCGCATTGCGCGATCTGCGCTTGCAGATGCAGCGGCTCGATACTGATCTCGCGGTCGAATGCGCGGCCCGCCGCGAGCGGCCACATCACGCGAAACAGCAAGCCGTAGATGTGATGATGCGGCACGCTCGCGAGCATGGTCGCGTCACCGGCCAGCGCGCCCCACTGCTTCTCGAGCGTGTGCACTTCGGCATTGAACTGCGCGAGCGTTTTGCGGATCGGCTTGGGACGGCCGCTGCTGCCCGACGTGTAGAGCGTGAGCGGAGCGTTCGGATCGATGCGTGCATCGAGCTTATGCGCGTGGTCGGCGGCTTGCGCGTGCGGCGGCAACGCGGCGTCGGTCAACACGACGTCGTAGGCGTCGGCGAGATCGGCGAGATAGCCGGGCGTCGCGTTCGCGGGGATCACCGGCTCCTTGCCGCAAGCGAAAAGCGCGAACAACGCGCACGCGAAGTCGAATGGATCGTCGATGCACAACGCGTAGCGTCGCGCGGGCTGCGCCTGCACGAGCGCGAGCAGCGTGGCGACGCGCGCGCGGAATGCGGCGCGATCGAGCACGACGCCGCGATCGCGGCAGACGGGCGTATCGAATGCATGAAGCGACGCGGCATCGCGCGTCGCCAGTAACAGATCGTGCAACGCGATCATGCCGCCTCCGAACGCGCGGCTCGCGGCAGCACGACGAGATAACGCCAGAGGACTTCGGCGATCAGCAATACGCCGATCAGCCCATAGGCAATCGCGCCGTTATACAGCGACCAGCTCGCGCGGCTCCAGTAGAGCGCGGTATAGGCGGAAAACGCGCCGTTCAGCAGAAAAAACACACACCACACCTGAGTAACGCGCCGCGTGTGGCGCACTGCGCCCGGCGGCAGATTCGATTTGCCGAGCCGCGCGAATTTTTCGATCATCGACGGCCCGCGCACGAGCGTCGCGCCGAATGCGATCAGCAGGCCCAGATTGACGAGCGACGGATAGAGGCGCAGCAGCAGCTCGCTGTTGGTGAACACGATGGCCGCCGACGCGCAGCTCAACAGACCGACCACGGTCCAGTCGATGGCGGAAAGGCGGCGCAGCGAAGTCGCGACCGGACCGCTGCCGGCCCAGCGCTGCAACCACAGAATCGCAAACAGCATGCAGCCGACATAACGCGGCGTGTCCCAGCGCCATGCGCACAGGATCAACGCCGGGTACGCGAGCTTCACCAGCACTTGCACGACCGTTTTGAGCCCATTGCGCTCAATGACGGGCGAAGCGCCCGCGGCGCTTGTGTCGGCCGCCGGCGTTCGCGAGCGCACGACTGACATCAGCCTTGGGCCGCCAGCAGGGATTCGACCGCGCCGATCACGTCGCCGACTGTGCGCACCGACTTGAACTCTTCCGGCTTGATGCGGCGGCCCGTCATTTCCTGCAGCTTGATGGCGAGGTCGACGGCGTCGATGCTGTCCAGATCGAGGTCTTCGAACAGATGCGCGTCGGGCGTCACGCGCTCGGGCTCGATTGCGAAGTTCTCTTTGAAGATATCGCGGATGCGTTCAAGAATCTCTGCCTCGGACACGGTCATTCCCCTTTGCTGTTGGTTTCGTTCGCGGCGTGCGCCGCTTCGCGCTGACTCGCGACCAGCGCGGCCAGCGTGCTGATCGAGCGGAAGTGCTCGCGCGTGCGTTCGTCGTTCGCCGCAATGGTCAATTGATATTGTTTGCGCAGCACGATGCCGATTTCGAGCGCGTCGATCGAATCCAGGCCGATGCCGTCGGTGTCGAACAACGGTGCGTCGTCGTCGATGTCGGCGGGGCTCAGGTCTTCGAGATCGAGCGCTTCGATCAGAAGCTGTTTAATTTCCAGTTTTAAAGAATCCATAATCGAACAGGTGCTGAGTAATGTGGGCTTCGACGGCGCTCGTCACGCTGCGCGCAGCGAGAGCCGGTGGTGTATCGATAGAAGCGAGCTGATCGACGCCAAGCGGCGCCAGCACGTTCACGCGCATGCGGAACGCGCGCGCGGGCACGTCGTACCAGCGCATCTGCTTCGTGAACGCGGGCGGATCGCAATCCATCAGCACCGGCACGATCGGCGCGCCGGCCTTCAACGCCATATGCGCGAAACCGCGCGAAAACGCATGCAGCCGGTTGGGCGCGGGGCTGCGCGTGCCTTCCGGAAAAATGATCATCGTATAGCCTGCCGCGAGCTGCCTCGTGCCGGCCTCGACGAGTTCGGAGGGATCGGCATTGCTCACATATTCCGCCGACCGCACGATGCCCCAGAAACACGGGTTGCTCCAGTGCGCGTTTTTCACCACGCAGCAGGCGTGGGGCGTGAGCGAGAGGAGCACCATCACGTCGAGATACGTGGGGTGATTGGCGACGATGATCGCGGGCTTGCGCGCGCGCAGCGCCGCTTCGCCCGACACTTCGAGTTCCATCACGCCGATCCGCTGCAACACGGCAACGAGCGCGCGGAAGAACCCGTGGATCACGCGCGTCACCGCGAACTGCCGCGACGCACGATGCGGCCAGAGCCACGCGAGCGGAAACACCAGCACGGAAAACAGCACGCCGCAGATGCCGAACACCACGAACGCCATGCCCGTGGCGAACAACCGCCAGGCGTAGTCAAGCCGCGCGATCATGCCAGCTCCAGTGCCAGATCACGCCGGCGCCCTGCCATGCGGCGGGCTCGCGGGTCTCGAGACAGTGCTGCAGCGCCTGGCTCTGGGTCGCGAGGCGTGCCGAGGGTCCGGTGCGGCTTCCGGCGGCGGCTGCGTGCGCTTCTTCTGGCGGCATAAGCTGCGCGGCGTCCGCGGGCAGCGCAGCCGACGATGCGGATTGCGTGCACACCAGATCGCCCTGCGCGCCTTCGCGGCTCAGCAGAATCGCCATGGCGCCGCCGTGCACTTCGTCTTCGATCGTGCCGTACGCGGGGTCCGCCGGTTCGTCCGCATAGACGAGCAGCACCGGCGAGCCGGGCTGGGACGCGTATTGCGCATAGGCTTCCAGCAGCGCGTAGCCGAGCGTTTCCGGGCCGGCCGAAACCGCGCTGGCCGCCGAGCGGTCGCCGCGCGCAATGCCGAACACGCCCGTCATGGCGTTCAGCACCGACAGGCTGAATGCGGTGGGCGAGACCGGTTGACCCGCGCTGATGGCGCGAAGGATGTCGGTGGTGCGCCGCAATTCGCCGTGGCGCGAGGCGAACACGACGCGGACCTCGTCATTCCCGGCGCAGTCGTGCGCCACCTTCAGCGCGACTCGGGACAGAGTGCTCAGACGACGTCGCACGATCGGCTCGATAAAGCCGATTTCGGGTGCGGCAGATGCGGCAGCAGGCCAGCAAGACCAGCGAGCGACCGGAATGGTCCAGTGCAGATCGGGCATATCGGTGTTCGCGCGTAGAAGCAAGGAGAGGCTGAAGCGCCCGACGGAGCACGCAGCCGTCACAGCGTGTGCGCGCCGCGCGGCCCGGCAATATCCGGCGGGGAGTCAATCCAGACTTCTTTTGTAGGGTTCAGCGAATTAACGGCACTTTGACCCGATTATTTAGGCGACTTTGAAAATTCGCCATGTTCGTAGGCTCGGATTTCTATAGTCGCCGGAATCATACTGAATATTCTGAATTAAATCAGCCATAAAAGACGTATCCATCTGTATCCGTCTCGACATTGCCACGGTTGGCTTCGGCTTCTCTTCGAGGGGTTGCGGAACGGTCCCAAATGACCGGCTGAAACGCCTGCCGCCGGAGGTTTCGGCGGCGCTGGCGGGAAATGCGGATAGCCGGATTTTGCGCGGAAAATCTCCGCAATACTTTCATTTAACTTTCTGCGTACGTTGTTGCAGTTCAACACAATCGATATTGCGGTCGAGTCGCATGCGGACGGAAATTCAGGCGAATTCGAGCGCCCCGCCTCATTCGCGCGTGAGCCGCGCCGACGCCTGCTATAATCCGCCGCTCATTGGGGAGTAGCCGCCCCGCGGCACGTCCGCCCGGCAATCAGCCCGGGCTCGGGAACGTGCGTTCGCGGGGGCGCCTGTCAACAGACTTGGCCGTTACGGCCATGGCAGCCGCAGCCTCTGGCCTGGCGAGACCGATGACCCACACCCCGTCGCAATTGGGCCCGGCGTGTCGTGGGTCGTCGCTCGTTCATATCTCGGCCCGAGGAATCAAAATAACGTGAACCACGCTTTTCTCATTTCGACCGGAGCGGTCGCGCTCGCCGAGATCGGCGACAAGACGCAACTTCTTTCGCTCGTCCTGGCCGCCCGTTATCGCAAGCCGCTGCCGATCATTCTCGGCGTGCTGGCGGCCACGCTCGTCAACCATGCGTGCGCGGGCGCGCTCGGCGCATGGCTCGGCTCGCTGCTCACACCGACCATCATGCGCTGGGCGCTGGCTATTTCCTTCGTCGGAATGGGCTTGTGGATTCTCGTGCCGGACAAACTCGGCGACGAAGAAGCCAATACCAATCGCACGCACTTCGGCGTGTTCGGCGCCACCGTGGTGACGTTCTTTCTCGCGGAAATGGGCGACAAGACGCAGATCGCAACCGTCGCGCTGGCCGCGCGCTTTCACGATTTCTTCGGCGTGGTGGCCGGCACCACGCTCGGCATGATGATCGCCAACGTGCCGGCGATCCTGCTCGGCGACCGCTTCGCGCACCGTCTGCCGACCGGGCTCGTGCACGGCATTGCCGCGGTGCTGTTCGTGGTGCTCGGGACAATGGCGCTGTTCGGCGTGGGCGTTTAAGCGCGGTGCTGATAAGCGGAGCGCTGACCGCCGCGCTTCTGCCGCTTCTGCCGCTTCTGCCGCTTCTGCCGCTTCTGCCGCTTCTGCCGCTTCTGCCGCTTCTGCCGCTTCTGCTGCTTCTGCCGCTTCTGCTGCTTCTGCCGCTTCTGCTGCTTCCGCTACTGAGACGCCTTCGCGCCCGACGCCGCAGCGGCGGGAACGGCGGTTTCGTTGGACGCGCCCGCGTTCTTGCCGAGCGGAATCTTGACCGTACGCACGACGCCATTGCCAAGCGGAAAATCGGCGAGCGCGCTGCGCGCCAGATACGGCATGGCCCGAACCAGCGACGACTCGCCACCCGAGTTGCGCGCCGTCACGTTGTAGACCTCCTTGCCGCTCGCGCGCTCGACGATCCGCACGCCGAGCAGATGCGTGAAGATCGGATAGCTCTGGTTCACATAGCCAGCCGGAAACGGACCCCACGGCCCCCACGGATCGAACGGACGGCCCCAGCCCCAGTAAGGCGCCGGCCACGGGTTGTAGTAGACCGGCTCGGCGACCGTCACCATGTCCGAGCGAATGCCGTACGAGAGACCGACCAGATAGCGCGCCTCCGCTTTGTCGACCTGGCGAAACGCATGCGTGGCGAGTTCGTTCGCGACAATGCGTTCGTACGTGGTGAGTTCCAGATTGCTCCGCTGATCGGGCTCGCGCGTGAATGCGTAGGTGCGGGTCGCGTCGCTGCCGCTCCAGTCGGAGAACGCGGTGACCTGCGTGCTCACGTAAGTCGTGCAACCGGACAGCAGCATGGTCAGCGCCGCAAGCAACAGCATGGCGCGGCGTGTCCATCGGTTCGTTTTCATGGTCTGCCTCGTGAAGCGTTGGTCCTGCTCGTATTTGTATTGTACGCAGACCGTCAGCCCTGTCGCGGCGTTGCGGTCCAGCGCCGTGCCGGGCTCTTTTGCACGGGCGCCCGCTCATACGCGGGCCTCGCCACCCCGTAAAAGGTCGGTCCGCACGATTCGCCGAGGCTTTGTACAATGGCTCGACAAGCCCGGCTCGCGTGCCCTGGTGCGCTGGCCGCTCGAGTACCACCACTACAGAACGCCATGGCCGATACCGCAACGCCCAATGTGATCCGCCGCGCCGATTACGCGCCGCCCGCTTTTCTGATCGACACCGTCGCGCTCGAGTTCGATCTGCTTCCCGAACGCACGCTCGTCAAGAACACCATGCGCGTGCGCCGCAATCCGGATGCGTCGCGCGCCGCGCACCTGGAGCTGATGGGCGAACAACTGGAGTTCGTCAGCGCCGCGATCGACGGCCAGCCGTTCGGCAACGCGCACCCGCACGAGCACGGCCTGCTGCTCGATAACGTGCCGGATCACTTCGAACTCACGCTCACGAGCATCTGCAATCCGGCTGCGAACACCACGCTCTCGGGCCTGTACGTGTCGAGCGGAAACTTCTTCACGCAGTGCGAGGCCGAGGGCTTTCGCCGCATCACCTATTTCCTCGACCGTCCGGACGTGATGGCGACCTACACCGTCACGCTGCGCGCCAACAAGGCCGACTACCCGGTGCTGCTTTCGAACGGCAATCTGCTCGAGGAAGGCGATCTGTCCGACGGCCGCCATTTCGCGCGCTGGGAAGATCCGTTCCGGAAGCCGAGCTATCTGTTCGCGCTCGTCGCCGGCAAGCTGGTCGCGCTCGAAGAGCGGGTGAAGACCAGCACGGGCAAAGAGAAACTGCTGCAAGTCTGGGTCGAGCCGCAAGATCTGGACAAGACCCGTCACGCCATGGATTCGCTGATCAACTCGATCCGCTGGGACGAGACGCGCTTCGGGCTCGAACTCGATCTGGACCGCTTCATGATTGTCGCCGTGAGCGACTTCAACATGGGTGCGATGGAGAACAAGGGGCTCAACATCTTCAACACGAAGTACGTGCTGGCGAACCCCGAAACCGCGACCGACACCGACTTCGCGAACATCGAGGCCGTGGTCGGGCACGAGTATTTTCACAACTGGACCGGCAACCGCGTGACGTGCCGCGACTGGTTCCAGCTGAGCCTGAAAGAAGGTCTGACGGTATTTCGCGATCAGGAGTTTTCCGCCGACATGGCGGGCGGCCAGACCAACGGCAACGACGAAGCCGCGCGCGCCACGAAGCGCATCGAAGACGTACGCGTGCTGCGCCAGATGCAGTTCGCCGAAGACGCCGGCCCGATGGCTCACCCGGTGCGCCCGGAAAGCTACGTCGAGATCAACAACTTCTACACGATGACGGTCTACGAGAAGGGCTCCGAAGTCGTGCGGATGTATCAAACGCTGTTCGGCCGCGAAGGTTTTCGCAAGGGCATGGACCTGTACTTCAAGCGCCACGACGGCCAGGCCGTGACCTGCGACGATTTCCGTCACGCGCTCGCCGACGCGAACGGCCGCGATCTCGCGCAATTCGAGCGCTGGTATAGCCAGGCGGGCACGCCGCGTGTGTCCGTGCGCACTCGTTACGACGCAGCACAGCAGCGCTATAGCGTGACGCTCGCGCAAGGTTACGGCGAGGCCGCGCCAGCCGCGCGCGACACGCAAAAGGGACCGCTGCTGATTCCGTTCGCGATCGGGCTGATCGGCAAGGACGGCAACGATCTGCCGCTGCAACTGGAAAACGAGGCGAAGGCGTCGGATTCCACCACGCGCGTGCTCGAACTTACCCAGACCGAACAGACCTTCACGTTCGTCAATGTGCAGCAGGAACCGCTGCCTTCGCTGCTGCGCAATTTCTCGGCGCCGGTGATCGTCGAATACGATTACTCGGCGGATCAACTGGCTTTCCTGCTCGCGCACGACAGCGATCCGTTCAACCGCTGGGAAGCCGGCCAGCGGCTCGCCACGCGCGAATTGCTGACGCTCGCCGGACGCGCCGCGACGGGCGACGGGCTGCAACTGGACGACTCGGTGGTCGCCGCGTTCGCGCGCGTGCTGACGGACGAATCTCTCTCGCCGGCGTTCCGCGAACTCGCGTTGATGCTGCCGTCCGAAGCGTACTTGGCCGAGCAGATGGCCGAGTCGAATCCGGCGGCCGTGCATGCGGCGCGGCAATTCGTGCGCAAGCGTCTTGCCAACGCGCTCAAAAACGAGTGGCTGAAGATTTACGAGCAGCACCGCACGCCGGGCGCGTATGAAGCCACGCCGAAGGCGGCCGGCCACCGCGCGCTGAAGAATCTGGCGCTCTCGTATCTCACCGAACTCGACGATCCGGCCGACACCGTGCGTCTCGCGTCCGCGCAATACGATGCCGCGAACAACATGACCGACCGTGCGGCGGCGCTCTCGGCGCTGCTCAACGCGTCGGCGGCCGCGGGCGGCAGCGGCGCGGCGCAAGACGCGCTCGACGATTTTTATCGGCGCTTCGAGAAGGAGCCGCTCGTGATCGACAAGTGGTTTGCGTTGCAGGCCACGCAGCGTGGCAGCGCGCAGCGTCCGGTAATCGAAATCGTACGCAAGCTGATGACGCATCCGGCGTTCAATCTGAAAAATCCGAACCGCGCGCGCTCGCTCATTTTCAGCTTCTGCGCGGCGAACCCTGCGCAGTTTCACGCCGAAGATGGCTCGGGCTATGCGTTCTGGGCCGATCAGGTGATCGCGCTCGACGCCATCAATCCGCAAGTGGCCGCCCGCCTCGCCCGCTCGCTCGAACTGTGGCGCCGCTTCACGCCAACGTTGCGCGAAGGCATGCGCGCGGCGCTGGAGAAAGTGGCCTCACAGGTGAAATCGCGCGACGTGCGCGAAATCGTCGAGAAGGCGCTCGCGTGACGCGCGCCTGAACCGCTTTGCACTGGGAAGAGCCGGCACGTGTTGCCGGCTTTTTACTGATTTCCAATCTGCCAATCGCCGACGATCCGCGCACCGCCACGGCAGCGGCGGGCGAGCAGCTCGAACCGTGCCTAAGGCAGATCGTCCGAAATTGCCTAAGGTATCGGCGGAACATGCATGGGCCGCGGCGCTCGCCGCGTGCGTGAGCGGCAGCGCCGCGCGCGTGAGCGGCAGCGCCGCGCGCAGGCACACGCCGGCGTAGAGCCTGAGCGCACTGCTCATTGCTTTTGTTCGCCACTACACCACGCGCCGTTTCGATGTCCGTCCAGTTGCTAAAAGCACGGAGCCGACACACCGAGCGGTTAAAATCGAGATATTCCTCAAGCCTCTGGAGTACAGCAATGTCCTTGCAACGTCGTACCACTCTCACGAAATACCTGATCGAGCAGCAGCGGGAAACCAATAACCTGCCGGCCGATCTGCGCCTGTTGATCGAAGTTGTCGCGCGCGCGTGCAAGGCGATCAGCTATCACGTCAGCAAGGGCGCGCTGGGCGATGCGCTCGGCACGGCAGGCAGCGAGAACGTTCAGGGCGAAGTGCAGAAGAAGCTCGACATTCTGTCCAACGAGATCCTGCTCGAAGCAAACGAATGGGGCGGCAACCTCGCGGGCATGGCGTCCGAGGAAATGGAACAGTTCTTCCCGATTCCCGCCAACTATCCGAAGGGCGAGTATCTGCTGGTGTTCGATCCGCTCGACGGCTCGTCGAACATCGACGTGAACGTGTCGATCGGCACGATCTTTTCGGTACTGCGCTGCCCGGACGGCCAGCAGCCCACCGAACAGTCGTTTCTGCAACCCGGCACGCAGCAGGTCGCGGCGGGCTATGCGGTGTATGGGCCGCAAACCGTGCTGGTGCTCACCACCGGCAACGGCGTGAACTGCTTCACGCTCGACCGCGAACTCGGTTCGTGGGTGCTCACGCAAAGCGACATGCGCATTCCGGTCGAGACGCGCGAGTATGCGATCAATGCGTCGAACGAGCGTCACTGGTATGCGCCGGTCCAGCAATACGTTGGCGAACTCAAGCAAGGCAAGGAAGGCCCGCGTCAGAGCGACTTCAACATGCGATGGATCGCTTCGATGGTCGCGGACGTGCACCGCATTCTGAATCGCGGCGGCATCTTCATGTATCCGGCCGATAAGCGCACGCCTGAGAAGCCCGGAAAACTGCGTCTGATGTACGAGGCGAACCCGATGGCATTTATTGTCGAACAGGCCGGCGGCGCGGCAACCAACGGCGAAAAACGCATTCTCGACGTTCAGCCGAAGGCGCTGCACGAGCGTGTGGCCGTGTTCCTCGGCTCGAAGAACGAGGTCGACCGGGTGACCCGCTACCATCTCGAAACAAAAAAGTGATCCAAGGGCTTGCCAAGCCAATAAAGAAGTCCCTATAATCTCGTTTCTCCTGATGCCGGAATAGCTCAGACGGTAGAGCAGCGCATTCGTAATGCGAAGGTCGGGGGTTCGATTCCTCTTTCCGGCACCATCAAGATTCAAGCAAAAAGCCCAGTCCTCGCGACTGGGCTTTTTGTTTTTCATCGCCGCAATGTGCTGCCCGTGGTCCGCGTGCCTGCCGGATTTGTCATGGGCCGACGAGGTTTTGGCATAAACCGACTACGCTCCTTTCCCCACTTTAAAAAGTGTCGCTCGCCGTCAACGGCGCTGGCCGTCGGTCGTTTACCCAAGTAATAGGGTTAATCCATGGAAAATGGCTGATCGGTAACAAACGAACGTTCGCCTTTAACCGGGGAAAATGATTCCGATGCGGCATCGCACAAATCGGATGTGAATGGGAATACTCGAAACGAATCAGCGCCGGTTCGGCAGAAAACCTCCGACGCATTGTGCGAGAGGCCCGTGCCACAAGCGTTACAGCCAATAAACCGAAGAATAAACGCGCGAACTGTACGCAGGACCGCAGAACACGAACTCGAAGGAATCTATAAATTTAATCAAAGACTCTGTTGGAATGGTGCGCTGTGCCGTTAAAGCAACAAAGACGCAGGAATGCGGTTCGGACACTGGTGCAAAACGGGGAACGAGGCCGATAATCAGTTTGTAAAGGAGAAAGATCATGGATGCCAAACCGCCGAAGATTCCGACCCCGGATAAAGTTTTTAGCCCGGATCCGGAACCTGCAGGTGTCGAATTCCTGGGGGCCGAACTGCCTGAGCATGTGCGCGCCTTTTTCGACGAACAACGCAAGTCGTGCGACTCGAAGTAACGGTTGTGCAGTGGCGCAGTGCGTTAGCGTTCCTTGTGCGTGTCGCACGAGGTGACGTGGCGCGCGCTCCGCAACTTCTTCAGCGCGCATTCTTCAACCGGACGGACCGGACGATCTAGCGTGCGCGCGCGCATAAAACGCATCGGGTGACGAGGCGCGCGCGTCCACGGTCGCCTCGCCGCTACAGGCAACCATGGCCCGCGAGGCGGCGAGAAGAGAACGCCAGAGTGAAGACGCATCGTCTATTCTTCTGGTTTTCTTTTGCGGCCGCCCGGCCAACGCCTAATCCATGAATCGTTCGTTCCGTTTTGGCGCGCCGTGCGCGCTCGTGTTGCTGCTCGTCACTTCCGCATTCGCGCCCACCCCTGCCCTCGCCGACGGCGACGACACTGCGCTGACCAACCTCATCGCGCTCGCCTCACAGCGCCTCGCACTCGCGGAGCCCGTTGCACGCTGGAAGTGGGCAAATCATCAGGCGATTACAGACACGCCGCGCGAAAAAGCGCTGCTCGCCGATGTCGAGAAACGCGCGGCAACGGCCAATGTGGACCCTGCGTTCGCGCACGCCTTCTTTCAGGATCAGATCGACGCCAGTAAAGACGTCCAGAACGCGCTGTTCGCGAACTGGCGCGCCACTCAGGCGCCGAAGGAGCCGGCGCCCGACCTCGCAACCAGCACTAGGCCGCAACTGGATCGCCTGACGAAATCGCTCATTGCCGGTCTTGCCCGCGTTCAGCCGATGCGCGGCGCGCCGGATTGCCCGTCGCGCGTGGCACAGTCGCTGGCTAACTGGAAGTCGATGACACGCTACGATTCGACGCGCTCAAGCGCGCTGACTCGCGCGCTCGGCCATGTGTGCGAAACCGGCGGCGTCGGCGCAACCGGCTAAAAGACGAGTTGAGCGGGAGACCCGCAACCCGCGCGTCGTCAGACCACGCCTGCAACGGGCACGACGCTCGACACGCTGAGCGGCATCACCCGCAAACCGCGCGCAAGGTGGCTTTGCAGAATACGGTACGTCGACAGTTCAAATGCGCGCGTCAGGTTCGATGCGTGCAATTCCGCCGCTTGCGCCAACGAAGGCGCATGGCCGATGTAGCACCAACGGTCGACCACATGAAACGCGCGCGCCGCTGAGGCCTCTTCACGCTCTTCGAAAACCACCGGGCCCTGGAACGGCCACGGTGCGTCCGCCGGATCGCTCTTCGCGACGCGCGGCACGCGGTTGTGCCCCGGTCGAAGCGTCGCGATCCACTGCGCCTCGGCGAGCATCGCGCCCAGTTCGCCACCCGTCGCGCGCCACTCGACACGTCTTACCTGCTGAGCGAGCCGAATATCTTTCGACGAACGCCGCTCACCTGTCAGATGCGCACGAAGTCTCTGACGGACGCGCACGCTGCGCCCGACATACAACGGCAGATCGCCCTCTCCATAAAACGCGTAGACGCCGCATCCGGCAGGCGCGGTATCGAGCAGATCCTCGGTGATGTCGCCCGCCAGCCGGTAACGCCGCGTGGTGCGGTCGATCTGCGCGCGCAAAACGTCGAGCGGCACGAGGCCGTGCAGACGCTGCCAGAACTGCCAGATCAGGTCGGCGTCGGCGAGCGCGCGGTGACGGTCGGACGGCACGAGCGCATGACGCTCGACCAGCGCATCGAGCCCGTGACGCTTCTCGGATGGAAACAACGCGCGCGACAGGCGCACCGTACACAGCACGTCCGGGTCGAATGCGAACCCCGCGCGCCGGAATTCTCCGCGCAGAAAACCGCGATCGAAGCTGACGTTATGCGCGACGAATAGTTTGCCATTGAGCCGCTTGAACAGTTCGGGCGCGATGACGTCGAACGTTGGCGCTCCGCGCACCATTGCGTTGGTGATGCCGGTGAGCTGCTGGATGAACGACGGGATCGGTTGCTGGGGATCGACGAGGCTGCTCCAGCGCGTGACGCCGGCCGGCCCGATTTCGACGACACCCACTTCGGTAATGCGGTGCTCGGTGGTCGAACCGCCGGTGGTTTCAAGGTCGACGAAGACGATTGGATCTTGCAGGGCCGGTTCGGCTAGAAACTGTTCAGACATGAAAGGGATGCTTGGACGCGTGGCTTTGCGGCAAGTATGCACTAGTTATTGGCCGTTTGAGCCGACGAGCATGTCGACGGGCGCATCGGGGCGCGTGTCGGGATTATCTGGCGGAAATTAAAAAAGCCCCGCGACATACGCGAGGGCTTTTCGTAGCCGGGTGCCTTGCGCGGCGCCTCGGTTCCTGAAGGCTCACAACGACTGGATGTTCGCCGCTTGCTTGCCCTTCGGACCTGCCTTGATGTCGAAGGAGACGCGCTGATTTTCCTTCAGCGATTTGAAGCCTTCCGCACGGATCTCCGAGAGGTGCGCAAAGAGATCGTCGCCACCCGAATCCGACGTAATGAAGCCAAAACCCTTAGCATCGTTAAACCATTTGACGATACCTGTTTCCATTTCCAGTTTTCCTTCGACGATTTATCAAAATCGGGCATTGCCCTCAATACCTGAATTCATTGCGGCTTTATCCACAGAGATATTCAAGCCCGACTGCGCAGCGAGAACGGCCACTGAACTTCGGTGTTGCCGTTAGACGGGGAGCCGAGATCATCGTCAAGTGAATTTTATGTCTTCTATAAACCGTGCTTTAAACAAGTAATTTCTGCATGAAAACGAAAAAGGAAGACGATATTGCCGCCCCCTTATCCGTCTTAATTACTGATATTCAGGGAAAAATCGAACGATCAGCAATATTTCCTCGCCCTATGCGCTGGAATTCGATCCGGTTTGGCACGGGGACCATCGGCAAAACCTGCTGTCGTCGCCCAAGGACGCGCGCCGCTATGTCATGGAAGACTGGAACGCACCAACGTGCCATCGAATGGTCGAATGCGGACCCTACGGCGCCAGCACGTTAATCGCTCCCTTCACGCTATCGCGAAATCGCGGGCAAAAAAAAGCGCGACTGGGAAGTCGCGCCGACAAAGGTTTGGAGATCTTTTTCGTCAACGAAAAAGTCTGCTTCGAAAAGCAGAACTTCCAGTATAGCCGCCTGATTGCAATTTGATTATTCACACAAATAACAATCGTCTGTTGCAGCAATAACAATAATAAGGGACACGATTGCGGCCTGTTGTTTTTTTACATCGATAAATACGTCGCAATTTAACAACGCGGCTCTCCTGAAATCATTGCGCGCCTTTCTGGCACACCCTCAAACCCTTATGCCACGGGGCTTGAGCAGAATTCGCATATCGTTTCCGCTGACGTAATACTTTATTGCACAAATCGAAACGTCCACTGGCTAAAGCACATCTCTACACTCTGCGTAACCGGAAACCAGCGCACTGTTTCAGCCGCGCACTTCACACGGATTACGCCTCTCGCAGCGCCCGCGTGAAGGGTTCCCGAAGCTGGATTCACTGCCCACTCTTGCTCTCGGAGTAACAAGATGAAAAAGACACTTATGGTCGCGGCCCTCACCGGCGTATTCGCAACCGCGGCGCACGCTCAAAGCAGCGTCACCCTGTACGGCCTGATCGACGCCGGCATCACCTACACCAACAATCAGCACGGCCATAGCAACTGGCAACAGACGAGCGGCTCGGTGAACGGCAGCCGTTGGGGCTTGCGCGGTTCTGAGGACCTGGGCGGCGGTCTCAAGGCAATCTTCACGTTGGAAAACGGCTTCGGCATCAATGATGGCTCGATGAAGCAAGGCAGCCGCGAGTTCGGCCGTCAGGCATTCGTCGGTCTGGCCAGCGAACAGTTCGGCTCCGTCACCCTCGGCCGTCAATACGACAGCATGGTCGACTTCGTCGGCCCGCTCGCGCTGACGGGCACGCAGTACGGCGGCACGCAATTCGCCCATCCGTTCGACAACGACAACCTGAACAACTCGTTCCGCGTCAACAACTCGGTCAAGTACACGAGCGCGAACTACGGCGGCTTCAAGTTCGGCGGCATGTACGGTTTCTCGAATCAGGCTGACGGCTTCGCCAACAACCGCGCTTACAGCGCCGGCGCGTCGTACAACTGGGGCGGCCTGAACGTCGGCGCGGCCTACCTGCAACTGAACAGCAACGGCGCGACCGGCGCGGCTGCAGCGTTCAACTCGGGCGGCGCGGTGTCGAGCGACAACACCTTCTTCGCTCGCCGCCAGCAAACGTGGGGCGCAGGCGCCAACTACGCGTTTGGCCCGGCAACTGTCGGTCTCGTGTACTCGCAAACGAACCTGCAAGGCCTCGCGGGCATCGGTGCGGGCGCATCGGGCCAATCGAACGGCATCGGCTTCCCGAGCAACAGCGCGCACTTCCAGAACTTCGAAGCCAATGCTCGCTACGCTCTGACGCCGGCCGTCAGCATCGCCGGTTCGTACACGTACACGCGCGGCAGCCTGGCCGGCACGCGTCCGCACTGGAACCAGTTCAATCTGCAAACCGCGTACGCACTGTCCAAGCGCACGGACGTCTACCTGCAGGGCGAATATCAGCAAGTCAACCAGAACGCGATCGTGGGCGCCGACATCAATGGTCTGGCGGCTTCGAGCAACAACAAGCAGGTTGCTGTCACGGCGGGTCTGCGTCACCGCTTCTAAAGCAGCGCGCAGGACTCATCGCAAGGAAGGCGCCGTTCGCGGCGCCTTTTTCTATTGCCCGTCGGCAGCGCGTGGCTTTTTGCTTGGCCGAGACGCCGGCGAACTCGCGCGCCGCTAGCCTCCGCTGTCGGGAGGTGGATATTTGACGTCGAGTATGTCGATGGGCTGCGGTCCAGCCGGCGTGAACAGCGTGACCGTATCGCCGATCTTCGCCTTGAGCAACGCCCGCGCGATGGGCGAAATCCAGCTCACGTGTCCGATGTCCAGATCGACCTCGTCGATGCCGACAATCGTCACGTTGTGCTCGTCGCCGTCTTCCGTTGCATAGTTGACGGTCGCGCCGAAAAACACCTGATCGACGTTCTCCTGCTTGCTACTGTCGACGACTTCCGCGAGGTCCAGACGTTTGGTCAGAAAGCGGATGCGCCGGTCGATTTCGCGCAGGCGGCGCTTGCCGTAAATGTAGTCGCCGTTTTCCGAGCGGTCGCCATTCGACGCCGCCCATGACACGAGCTTGACGACCTCCGGCCGCTCGACATCGATGAGATGCAGCAGTTCGTCACGCATGCGGCGGTATCCCGCTGGCGTGATGTAATTCTTGGTACCCGCGGGGATGTCCGGCTGGGCGACGTCGAGGTCGTCGTCGTTTTCTTCACTCGACTCTTTGACAAAGGCCTTATTCATGATGATCCATAAGCTGCAGCAAACGACTGTCTGACTAGGGTACACGATCATGGCAATGAGACAAATCGCAGTTACACCCTTCCATTTTGTGAAACCTTTGCTATAATCTCGTTTCTGCGTGCGGCTGTAGCTCAGTTGGATAGAGTACTTGGCTACGAACCAAGGGGTCGTGGGTTCGAATCCTGCCAGCCGCACCACTTATTCGAGGGCTTCCCTCCGGGGAAGCCCTTATGTTTTACCCAGTTTTGTTTTACCCAGTTTTAATGCATTAACTGCATCATCTGTTTCGCGTGCGGCTGTAGCTCAGTTGGATAGAGTACTTGGCTACGAACCAAGGGGTCGTGGGTTCGAATCCTGCCAGCCGCACCACCTCTGAAGGGCCTTCCAATCGGAAGGCCCTTTGTTTTTGTCCAGTCGATCCTGGTCCTTGGCGACGCAGTGATTGTCGCGCCACGCTTTTACTGGCGCGGCGGCGACTGAATATCGCCGATGTGCCCGTCCGGGCTCGGCAGGTCTTCATAGGCATCGTCTGCGGAGGCTTCGCCGATGCGCCGCGCCTTCGCGCCGGTCAACATTTGCGGTTCGTGCAGCATCTCGTCCACGCTGTCGCCAAACCGGCTTTCCACAAAAGCCCGCAATAGCGCCACCCGCAGCGAGTCCGCGCGCCCTTCCACGGCCCCACGGCCGCCTTCGAACTCCGCGACAAGATGTGCCGGGCTGTCTTCGCTGCGATCGAGCACTTCGAGCCGGCGCGCGCGCTCCAGCACCGCTGCCGCGGCGTCCCATGAAGCGCAAGGGGTGAAACGGCCGTCCCACGGGCGGCCGCGGTCGTTACCGCGAATCGCGACGGTCTCGCCGCTGTCGGTGAACTGGATTTCGCGCACGAAATCGTGGAGGCTGCGGGCCACCCAATAATCGAGCGCGAGGCCTTCGAGGTCAGCTACTTTCATCGGCGTTCTCCCTGAGTTTCCAGGTCAGACTCGCCGATGGCCGGCGCGTTCCGGCAGAACTCATGAGGTTTTTCGGATGCGGGCGCCGAAGCTCAATAATCGGCCCGCTCGCGCTCGATACGCATGCCGCCGTCATGCCGGTGATGCCCTTCGTCGCTCGGCCGTTCGCGCGCAATGCGCATCACGTCGGGATTCGTACGCACGCGGCGCATGACGTTGGCCAGATGGACACGGTCGCTGACCTGGATCACGAAGCGCAGAATTGTGGATTCCTGCGACAGGTCTTCGTCCATCGCGATGTGCACGATGTTTGCGTCCGCCGAGGTAATGTCTGCGGCCACGCGGGCAAACACGCCCTTGGTGTTCTTCACCAGCACCTTGACCGCGACATCGAACAGACGCCCCGGTTGCGGCGCCCACGCGACGTCGATCCAGCGGCCCGGATCGCGACGATGGATGCGTTGCGCGACGCGGCAGTCGGTAGTATGAATGGCCATGCCGAGGCCAATGCCGATATAGCCCATGATGTTGTCGCCCGGAATTGGACGACAGCACGCGGACAGTTGCACCGACATGCCCTCGGTGCCGGTGATGACGACCGGCGGCGCGTGAGGCAAACCCGACTCGGAACGCGAGCCGTCGTCGTCGGCATCGCGGCCGCTCATCAGCACTTCGATGCGCTTGGCCATGACCGCCGCGACGCGCCGGCCGAGACCGATGTCCGCGAAAATTTCCTGACCGTTCTTGTTGCCGGTCCACTGCACGAGCTTTTCCCATGCTTCCGGCGTCACGTCCGAGAGCGCGAGGCCGTAGCCCTTCAACGCCTGATCGACGAGGCGCTCGCCCAGCTGCACGGACTCGTTCAGGCGCATCGTCTTCAGATAATGGCGGATCGCGGAACGCGCCTTGCCGGTGCGCACGAACCCGAGCCACGCCGGATTCGGCTTGGAATACGGCGCCGTGATCACCTCGACGATATCGCCGCTCTTCAGCTCCGTGCGCAGCGGCAGCAGTTCGTTGTTGATCTTCACGGCGACGCACTGGTTGCCCAGGTCGCTGTGGATCGAATACGCGAAGTCGAGCGCGGTGGCGCCGCGCGGCAGCGCCATGATTTTCGACTTCGGCGTGAACACGTAGACCGCGTCCGGGAACAGATCGATCTTCACGTGTTCGAGGAATTCGCTCGAATCGCCGGCTTCGCTCTGAATGTCGAGCAGCGACTTGAGCCACTGATGCGCGCGCTTTTGCACGTCGTTCAGATCGGCGCTGCCGTTCTTGTAAAGCCAGTGCGCGGCGACGCCCGCTTCGGCGATTTCATGCATCTTGCGCGTGCGCACCTGAAACTCGATCGGCGCGCCAAACGGGCCTACGAGCGTGGTGTGCAGCGACTGGTAGCCGTTCACCTTCGGGATCGCGATGTAGTCCTTGAACTTGCCAGGCACCGGCTTATAGAGCGCATGCAGCGCGCCGATGCACGTGTAGCATTCCAGCGCGCTGTCGACCACCACGCGAAAGCCGTACACGTCGAGCACCTGCGAGAACGACAACTGCTTGTCGCGCATCTTCTTGTAGATGCTGAAGATGGTTTTCTCGCGGCCGGTGACCTCGGCGTCGATTTTCGCGTCGGCGATGGCGCGCTGCACCGACTCCAGAATCTTGCCGACCACTTCGCGCCGGTTGCCGCGCGCGGCCTTGACAGCCTTTTCGAGCGTGGCGTACCGATGCGGATTGAAGTTCGCGAAGCTCAGATCCTGAAGTTCGCGATAGGTATTGTTCAGACCGAGCCGGTGCGCGATCGGCGCGTAGATGTCCAGCGTTTCGCGCGCCACGCGGCGGCGCTTCTCGGGCGGCACCGCGCCGAGCGTGCGCATGTTGTGCAGCCGGTCGGCGAGCTTCACCAGGATCACGCGGACGTCGCGCGCCATGGCGAGCAGCATCTTGCGGAAATTTTCCGCCTGCGCTTCCTCGCGATTGCGAAACTCCATCTTGTCGAGCTTCGACAAACCGTCGACCAGTTCCGCGACCTTTGCACCGAAACGCTCGGCGAGCTCGGCCTTGGTCACGCCCTGGTCTTCCATCACGTCGTGCAGCAACGCGGCCATGATCGACTGGGCGTCGAGATTCCAGCCCGCGCAGATTTCCGCGACGGCAACCGGATGCGTGATGTACGGCTCGCCGCTCTGCCGGTACTGGCCGAGGTGGGCTTCGTCGCTGAAATGGAAGGCCGCCTTGACCTCCTTGATCTCTTCCGGCTGCAGATAGCCGGACAAGGCGGAGGTCAGCTTGGCAATGGAGACGACGTCATGCCGGCGCGGCTGCTCCGGCGTGGCGGTCGGCCCGAACAGATGGCGAAACGACTGTTCGAGGACAGCGTCGATGTACTTGCGTGCAGACGAGGGCGAGTCGGCGTCGTGCTCCACTTCCGTGGCGGTGGGCGGGGTGGTACTCATGTTCGCCTCCGTAGCGGTTGGGGGTGGACGCCGGTCTGCAGGGTAATGCAATCAGTACGGGAAACGAGTGCAGCAAGCGGGGTGTGACAGATCAGCGTGACAGCCCCGATCGAAAACGGAAACGGTGAGCCTTAAACAGGCACCTTCTTCAGCATTTCGACGCCGACCTGGCCGGCCGCGATTTCGCGCAGCGCGACGACCGTGGGCTTGTCACGGCTTTCGATCTTCGGCGTGTGACCTTGCGCGAGCTGACGCGCGCGATAGGTTGCGGCAAGCGCGAGTTCGAAACGGTTCGGGATCTGTTTGAGGCAGTCTTCGACGGTAATGCGGGCCATGTTGGGTTCCTTCTCAGTATGTTGCTTATTCTACCTTATGTGCTCGACACGCCACCGCGCTCAGGGGTGCGGGAGGTGAATGCCGAGCTGCACAAAAAGCTGCGTATGACGTGCGTATTGCGAGGCGAAGCGCGAACGCGTCGCGGCCACGAGACACTGCAGTTCGCCAAGCGCGCGATCGAAGTTCTCGTTGATCACCACGTACTCCGCTTCGGCCGCGTGCGCCATTTCGCTACCGGCCGCAAGAAGGCGGCGCGTGATCACATTCGGTTCGTCCTGGCCGCGCTTTTTCAGACGCTCTTCGAGCGCGTCGAGCGACGGCGGCAAGATGAAAATCTCGACCGCGTTGTGAAACTGTTTCTTCACCTGCTGCGCGCCCTGCCAGTCGATTTCGAGCAGCACGTCATGGCCGCTTTTCATCTGCCCCTCGATCCAAACGCGCGAGGTGCCGTAGTAGTTGCCGTGCACTTCCGCGCTTTCCAGGAACTCGCCCGCATCGTGACGCGCCATGAAGTCGTCGACGGTGGTGAAGTGATAGTGCTCGCCGTCCTGTTCCTTCGGACGCGGCGGGCGCGTCGTGTACGAGATCGACAGACGGATTGCGTCGTCGCCGGCGAGCAGCGCGTTCACGAGCGTCGATTTGCCCGCGCCCGAGGGGGCGACGACCATGAACAGGTTGCCGGGATAGGCGCCGGCGTATGGGTTGCGCGGCGCGCCGCTTTCGCGTGTGTGGTGGTCGGTCATGGTGATGCTCCAGCCTTATTCCAGATTCTGTACTTGCTCGCGCATCTGTTCGATGAGCAGCTTCAGGGTCATCGACGAATCCGCGAGTTCCTTCGCGGCCGCCTTCGAGCCGAGCGTGTTCGCTTCGCGATTGAGCTCCTGCATCATGAAGTCGAGTCGCTTGCCGACCTTGCCGCCCTTCTGGATCACGTGACGCGTTTCGTTCAGGTGAGCCGTGAGGCGCGACAGTTCTTCGGCGATGTCGATGCGGATGCCGTACATTGTCACTTCCTGGCGAATCCGCTCGTTGATCTCTTCGCGCGACACGATGGTCGCGGCCGTGTCGGGCGACGCGATGCCGAGCGCTTCCTGCAAACGTTCGACGATCTTCTGCTGATGTTTCGCGATCAGTTCCGGCACGAGCGGCGTGATCTTCGTGACGATCGCTTCCATCTCGGTGACGTTGGCGATCAGCATCGTGGCCAGTTGCGCGCCTTCGCGGGCCCGCACGTCGATCAGATCCGCGATGGCCTGCTTGCCGCACGCGAGCACCGCCTCGCGCAGCACCTCCGGCGCCACGCCCGTCTCGGCGAGCACGCCGGGCCAGCGCAGAATCTCCCCGGTGCGCAAACGCCCCGCGTCCGGAAACGTGGCGAGCACGGTGCGCTCGAGCAACGCGAGCTGCGTGAGCGCGTCATGATTGATCGAACCCGCGTTCGCGGTCTGTTCGCTGCGCTGCAGATTGATACGGATATCCACCTTGCCGCGCGACAGCTTGTTCATCAGCATTTCGCGCAGCGTCGGTTCGCAGACGCGCACGTCTTCCGGCATGCGGAAGTTGAGGTCGAGAAACCGCGAGTTTACCGTGCGCAGTTCCACCGACACACTCACGCCACCCGTGCCTGACGCCGCGACGAGTTCGCGGGTCGCGCTCGCATAGCCAGTCATGCTGTAGATCATCGTATTTCTCGCGATTGTGGCCCTGCGTGAGACGCCGGCCGAAGAGTCGAATCGCCCGGCGTGTACGAGACGCGAGGCGGGGAATCCGCATTATCCCATTTTTGGCGGCAAGACCCGTTGGAGAGCCATGGTGGACGCGGCTGGCCGCCCCACGCATGGCCGCCCCGATCGGCTGTAAAATCTCGCTTTCCCTTACGCATTTTTCCTGACCGAATCCAACATGACCGACACCACTCAACGCCCCAGCGGCCGCCCGGCCAATCGGCTGCGCGACGTGCGCATCACGCGCCACTACACGAAGCACGCGGAGGGCTCGGTGCTGGTCGAATTCGGCGACACGAAAGTGATCTGCACGGCGAGCATCGCCGAAACCGTGCCGTCGTTTCTGCGCGATCGCGGCCAAGGCTGGCTCACGGCGGAATACGGCATGCTGCCGCGCGCCACGCATACGCGCAGCGACCGCGAGGCCGCGCGCGGCAAGCAGACCGGGCGCACGCAGGAAATCCAGCGTCTGATCGGCCGCGCGCTGCGCTCGGTGTTCGACCTCGAAAAGCTCGGCGCGCGCACGCTGCATATTGACTGCGACGTGATCCAGGCCGACGGCGGCACCCGCACGGCGAGCATCACGGGCGCCTTCGTCGCCGCGCATGACGCGGTGAGCAAACTGCTGGCCGCGGGCCGCATCGAAACCACGCCGATCACCGATTTCGTCGCGGCCATTTCGGTGGGCGTGTACGACGGCGTGCCGGTGCTCGATCTCGATTACGACGAAGACTCGCAATGCGACACCGACATGAATGTCGTGATGACGGGCGCGGGCGGCTTCGTCGAAATTCAGGGCACCGCCGAGGGCGTGCCCTTCTCGCGCGACGAGATGAACGCGCTGATTGACCTCGCGAGCGACGGCATCGCCACGCTATTTGCGAAGCAGAAAGAAGCATTGGAGCATCGAGGTGAATGAAGTTCGTGAAGGCAATGGCGCGCCTCGATCGGCGTCGCCGTTGAACAAAGTGGTGCTCGCGTCGAACAACGCGGGCAAGCTGCGCGAGTTCGCGGCGCTGCTCGGCGCGGCGGGCATCGAGCTGATCGCGCAGGGCGAGCTTGGCGTGCCGGAAGCGGAGGAGCCGCATCCCACGTTCGTTGAGAATGCGCTCACGAAGGCGCGTCATGCGGCGAAGCTCACGGGCCTGCCCGCCCTCGCCGACGACTCCGGTCTCTGCGTGCGCGCGCTGCGAGGCGCGCCGGGCGTTTATTCGGCGCGTTACGCCCAGCTCGCCGGCGGCGAGAAAAGCGACGCCGCGAACAACGCGCGGCTGGTCGGCGCATTGCAAGGCGAGACCGATCGCCGGGCGTACTACTACTGCGTGCTCGCGCTCGTGCGTCACGCGGACGACCCCGAGCCGCTGATCGCCGAAGGCCGCTGGCACGGCGAGATGCTCGACACGCCGCGCGGCTCGCACGGCTTCGGCTACGACCCGTACTTCTTCCTGCCGTCGCTGAACGCGAGCGCCGCGGAACTCGAACCGGCGGTGAAAAACGCCAGCAGCCATCGCGCGATTGCATTGCGCCAGCTGCTTGCGCGTCTGACGGAGGATGCGTGATTCCGATCAAGCCGACACCCGCCGATATCGGCAACGGCGTCATCAAGGCGTTCACGTCGCCGGGCAGCATCCGCCTCACGTCGCTGCCGCCGCTTTCGTTGTATGTGCATTTTCCGTGGTGCGTGCGCAAGTGTCCGTATTGCGACTTCAACTCGCATGAATGGAAAGGCGACACGTTTCCCGAGAACGACTATCTCGACGCGTTGCGCGCCGATCTCGAGATGGCGCTGCCGCTCGTCTGGGGACGGCAGGTGCATACGGTGTTTATTGGCGGAGGCACGCCGAGTCTGCTTTCGGCAGCGGGGCTCGACCGCATGCTGTCGGACGTGCGCGCGCTGCTGCCGCTCGACGCCGACGCGGAAATCACGCTCGAAGCCAATCCCGGCACCTTCGAGGCCGCCAAGTTCGCGCAATTTCGCGCAAGCGGCGTGAACCGGCTCTCGGTGGGCATCCAGAGTTTCAACGAAGCGCATCTGAAGGCGCTCGGCCGGATCCACGATTCGACGCAAGCGCGCCATGCCGTCGAAGTGGCCGCCAGCACGTTCGACAATTTCAACCTGGACCTGATGTTTGCGCTGCCGCGGCAGACGCTCGCCGAGTGCCAGGCGGACGTGGAGACGGCGTTGTCGTTCGCGCCGCCACATCTTTCGCTGTATCACCTGACGCTCGAACCGAACACGCTGTTTGCAAAGTTTCCGCCCGCGCTGCCGGACGACGATGCGTCCGCCGACATGCATGACTGGATTCACGAGCGCACGGCCGCCGCGGGATATGAGCGCTATGAGGTGTCGGCGTATGCGAAGCCGCATCGGCAGAGCAGGCACAATCTGAATTACTGGCGCTTTGGCGACTACCTCGGCATTGGCGCGGGCGCGCATACGAAGCTGTCGTTTCCGAACCGCGTGTTGCGTCAGGCGCGCTACAAACATCCGGCCACGTTCATCGAGCAGGCGAAGACCGGCTCGGCGGTGCAGGAAGAAAACGAAGTGGGCGCGCGCGACCTGCCGTTCGAATTCATGCTGAACGCGCTGCGGCTGGTGGAAGGGTTTCCGGTGCACCGGTTCATCGAACGCACGGGTCTTTCGCTGACGTCGATCGAGCCGGCTTTGCAGGAAGCCGAACGCCGCAAGCTGATCACGCGCGACCATGAGAAGATTGCGCCGACGCCGCTTGGGCAAGCGTTCCTGAATGATCTGCAGGCGCTGTTTCTGAAAGATCCGCATTGATTGCAGACCGGGAGTGCGCCGCAGCGAATGTTTTTCAGGTTACAATTTGCGGCTTGGAGGTGTGGCCGAGCGGTTTAAGGCACCGGTCTTGAAAACCGGCGAAGGAGTGATCCTTCCGTGAGTTCGAATCTCACCGCCTCCGCCAGACATCCAATTAATACGGGCCTGTTGGCCCGTTTTTCATTTCTACCCGCCAAAGAACCCGCCAAAACCAAAATCGCCTTTCGCGGCTGATACCAAGTACAGTTACGCCCTAGAAGTAACAACTAAGGCCAGACGGGGAAGAGCATGGCTCTAATAAAGTGCCGGGAGTGCGGCACGGAGATAAGCGATAAGGCCGCAGCGTGCGTGAAGTGTGGTGCTCCTCCGCTGAAGCTAGCGAAGCCGAAGGGCAAGACCGGCTGCCTGCCAGTGATATTCGGCATCGTAGCGGTGTTCGCCGTGATCGGCGCGCTGTCGGGTGGTCATTCGGACGACAAGTCCAGCGGAAACAGCGCGCACGCTCCGAAAACCGAGGAATGCAAAGAGGATGATCTGCAGTGCCTTGGCGACAAGGGCATCGTGGGCGCCAGCGTGTACTGCAAAGATCATGTCGAGCGCATGGCCAGCCACAGCGTACGCTGGACTGACGGGACGTTCGAATTGAAGTTCAGCCGGTTTCGCTGGGCCAACCAAGCACCCGGCGAGATCACCTATATCGGCGACAAGGCAGAATTCCAGAATGGATTCGGCGCCTATACGCCCGTCACCTATGAATGCGACATGGCCGCCGATAACAAGACGGTCCTCGACGTCCGGGTCCGTGAAGGCCGACTGCCGGGCTAGCAGTGATCGTTGCATCGCGTCCCCGCGCGTTGCACGTCCCGATTCCGGACACCCGTCCCGATTCGGGACTAGCCAAGCCGTTGCTTCACCGTTACCGAAGCGTTACCGCTGCGATATCGAGGTGATATCAAGCCATCACCGAAGCCTACCTTTGGTGCGACCATGCTCGGAGCATTGCTTGGAGCACTGCTGTCCCATGGATGTCCCGTAGCTGTCCTGTGGGACAAGCGCTTGCGTCCTTGGTGACAACCTCTGTCACAGAGCGGCGACAGACTCTGTCACGGCGCTCGGATGCGGGATTGGCGCCTTTCTGGTTGCCAGATCAGCACCCGTCGTCAAAACAATAACCGTTGTTGAATCGACAACTGTTACGGCAGCGACGGATAACCGTCAACTCCGCGTCAGAGATGGCGTCAAGATGCCAAGTAATGGTCGTGCCGTCGTCGAATGCGACGAAAATGTCGTCGCCAACAACAGCTTGCTCCGTCGTCTCGAAGGTGATCCACTCACCAACAATGTGCCGCGGGTGCATATTCGCCTGGACGATCTTCGCCGCGTATGATGCGGCTTGAGCGAAGTGACGAGCATCGTTATGCATGGCAAACCTCCTCGGATTTGCAAAAAGCTTGGTCGCTTTTGAATTCGTTCCACGCGTCAAGATCCATAGGCCGCAAATAACCGTGCTCTGCGAAAAAAGAAAGCGCTGTGGTTATGCGATTGAGACCGTATTCGTCGATGCGATCGGCGGCCAGCAACGCCTCCCTCAATGAAACCATCCGCGAACGTCCGCTCTGGTCACTGAGGTTGATGAAAATCGGGTGATCGTTATTCATGCCGATATCGTCGCCAAGCCACTTGAGCGGTCCGACGAGATCAACGCAAAACGGACGATGCCTTGCAGACACGACGCCGATGACTGAGACGTCGTTGTCTGTAAGCTCAAACCCGGAGCGATCCGGAGATGTGTATTCAAAATATCGAACGCCGCGGCGAATGGTGAGTTTCATCAGCGATTGAAAACCATCTGAGGCGACGATCACAAAATCGCCATCCTCCGGGACGCGATCCGAGTTCACAGCAACGGTGTCACCCACCATGAACGAATCGCGTGGATGGGCCGCGTTGTACATGCTGTCCGAGGTAACCCGAAGAAACCTCGCAGGCTGAGTACTCTTAAACATGTCCGACCTCCATCTTCGCGATCATCGCGACTTCGATGAGGGCCGCGCCAGTGATGTCGAGCGCCGCCATGTATGTCGGTGCCATAGCTGCACGGCGAATGGCTTCGCGCGTGATCTCATCGATCAGCGCATGTCCACGATTGCTAGGGGTTGTGCTCATGTTATGCTCGCGCATGTTGATGCTCCTTTCCAGAGGGGACTTCTTCAGTTCACAACGCCTCGCCGGTTCCCGCCAGCGGGGCGTTTCCTTTTTCAGCGTCCAAATCGACGCCTGCCAACGAACTCTTTTCTAGCCGGAACACCACTTCAGCGTTGACGCTTCTACGATTGACCTCTGCCTGAGAGGTCAGCCAGTCTTTCAGCGTCTCCGGCAATCGAAGCTTCATCTGCGGAAGCTGTGCGGCCGTACTCATTTACACCTCCATTAAATGGACCACCGTGGTCCGTCAACTGAAAGATAGACCACCGTGGTCCTATTGTCAAGACCACGGTGATCCACCATCATTCGGCTTATGACACGCGAAGATCCACAGATGAAGCTTCGGCTCCCGCCTGATCTCAAGGATCGGCTTACCGAGGCGGCAGCAGCAAACAATCGGTCATTGAATGCTGAGGTTGTCTCTCGCCTCCAGGAAAGCTTTAGCGACCATGTTGGTCGAGCTGGACGAGTTAGCGAACACGCGCTCGACCTGTTCGCTGAAAAGGTCGGCCAGGTGTTAGATGAGCGGGAAAAAAAGCGTGCAAAGCGCTGATGACCAGATGAAATTAGACCGGGCCTATCAACGGAAATTGTTAGAAGAACTGGCGGCCAGCTACCCAGATCGGGTGAACTGGCGAAGCCGAGTAACGGACATGGACCCCAACGCTGTGGCGAGGTATCAGGCGAACCTTGCCTACCTGCACGAACACGGATTAGTGTCGTCGGAACTCGACGCCGGCCTTCAGTTTGACATGTCGAACAATCCGAAGATCACAGCTCGTGGCATGGACTTTCTTGCGGACGATGGTGGTCTGTCGGCAATCCTGGGTATGGTGACCGTCAAACTCCATGAGGACACGCTGAAAGAACTGATCGGCCAGCGGATAGTGGAATCCGATCTTCCGCAACCGGAAAAGAGCCGACTGCTCGATCAGCTTAAATCGCTGCCCGGGGAGACTATCAAGCATTTAACGCTCAAACTGGTCGACGCGGGCTTAGCGAATTGGCCCTTGGCCGTTCAAGCGATTGAGCATTTCGTCCACGCTCCCAAGTAGGAATATTTGGAGGGTTAATGGCGGGTCGGATAGGAAGACCAGCGCAGCGCTTGCGCCGATATTGTAGGTAAGGCGGAAGCAGGCTCAGCCCAGAGGCTGCATTGTCTACGAGCAGCCCAAGGATGCTATTGCATCGCCGATATAGCGAAGTGCCCGGAACGAGATGTCTTCGCACTGCGAAGCACAACGCAGCACCGAACACAGCGTTGAGATTGGCAAAGTCTGGCCAATCAAAGACGTGCGTCCGGCTTTAACGTGCAGAGACAAGTCGTATGAATCGAGAATCCTGACGCTATTAAACTCAACCCAGGATTCTTGAGGCAGACTGCCGCCCGGAATCCCTACAAAATAACCGGCCCGAGGCTCGCCAAGCGAACAGGCGGGGCTAACCGTCAAGCCGTTGGGTTTGGTGGTAAAAACGGCCGTTACGGCATCGTCGCCCTTCTCATTAACCGCCAGAATTAAAACGTATTTTCGCTCACAGGCGTTTGTTTCTTGATTCAGGTAATAGCAGTCATCACGCCAAATCTGACCGCATTGCAGCGCAATTTTTGTCATTGAACAGCATTCTGTTTTCGGGTTTCCTGAAGAGCGACTTGGTACATCTCTTCCTGTTGAGCGATGGCGAGGATATCGGCCCTGTTTTCCGCATCGTCGGGGATCGACAAGGCGTAAGGAATTTCTTTGAACCTTCCTTGGCCATCGTGCCAGATCTTGTCCCACGCACCGTTCTGCGCGTGGGTGACATCGATCATTGCGGGCGCGCGAGTACCGTGGAACTGTTCAACCAATTTCTGCATTATCCGCAACTCACGAGGCGTAAACTCGTCAGGGTCAAATTCGACGCCATGCTTAACCTTAACCGTTTGCCGGACGTAATCAATGACTCTTTCTTCTTCGATATAGACGACCCGCGCCAAATCTTCTCCGAGTTGTTCCCATTCTTCCATTAACTGGATAGGAACCGGGCCAAACTTCCACGCTTGATAGTCGGCGCCAGTGACGCTTTTCCCCGTCCTGCGGAACGTCTCAAAATCCATGAGATAAAGAAGCTTGAAAAGCTTGATTTTCCCGCAGGCATCCGTGTTTTTCGCGAAATAGATAATCGCATTTATAAGCCGATTCCGATTTATCGCATGCATGAAATCCCCCTTCTAGCGATTGCCGAACTAAGATCAGCAACCCACTGATTTTCCACAATTTTAGCACGCAGCCGCCTACTGTGCAGTAGCCGCCCGAAGGCGGCCCGCATCAGTCAAACGTCAGGCCCAAACAACGGCCTGCACGGCCGCCACATTCGTCGCCGCTTCGATCTGCGCCTTCAGCGTCGTGCGCTTCTGGAAGGCCGCCCATCCTTGCGCGAGGATCGTCGTATAGAGGCCCTGCAGATCCGCGAGCGTGAAGGGAACCAGCGTGTTGTCGGCCGCCTTCCAGTAGAAGCCGGCCGGCGTCGCGCCCGCGATCTGATAGCCCTGCGTCGCCTGCATCACTAGCGTCTGGCTGTCAGCGTCCGCCTGGAATGTCTTTGTGACGCCGGCTGCTGTCTTGAATGTGACGTTCTGCTGGATCGCGACGTAGTAGGCGGCATCGATGAGCGTGGACTGGCTCGCCTGCGCCGCTGAGAGTAACTGAGCGGGCGTCAGCGCTGCCGGCGCGTTGAGCGCACCGTTGGAAACGGTCCAACCGGGATTGGTAATGCACGTCTGCCACTGGGCATCAGTGATCTCGATGACCGTTGCTCCGGCCGGCGCCGGACTGTCCTCGGCGTCATAGAAGCCGGTGATTGCGCCGGTCGTATCGTATGCTGCAAATTTTTGACCCATATCGAACCCCTTAGCGACCGATTGCAATGTAGGAAGCGCCCAGACCGGTCGCTCGCGATCCACCGGCGTTCCAGGTGGAATATGGGAAACCGGTCAAAGTCGCTCCGCCATCCTGGGTAGCGAAAACGCCAGCGCCTGATGCCGAGACACTTCCGATCGACACCATGTAAAGAGAGTTCGGAAATGCGATCGGGAAGTTCACCGTGACCGCGCTGGACCCAGACGCGCCGGTGGGGCCCCACTGGACAATCAGGCCGCTAGGGAGCTTTTGATAACCTGCTGTGGCGAGCGACGAGCCGAACTGGCCTAGGTTCACTGCATGCAAGGTCTGAGTGCCTGCGGCGACTTGCTGTGCTCCTCCCGCACACTCCGTGAGCACGGCGATCGGGTTGCCGCTGTTCACGCTGGCGATGGTCGCGTGCATCAGCACGGCCGTACCGTTCAACGCGAGTTCGCCACCTTGCAACGGCTGAAGGCCGAGGCCATAGATCGGAATCGCGGTCAGTCCATCCGGAGCATAGGTCGACGCGCCTGTGTTGGCATGGGCGATCTTGACTTGCTGGATCACGCCATCGACCCAGGTTCCGGCGATGAGTGGGGGCGCATTGACTGCGGTGTAGGCGTTGGCCGCGCCGGTGTCGGCAAGGATGACGCCCGTCTTCGTCGCACTGCGGATCGCCGCTACGAGATTTGCTTCAAGCGTCGCGGTCGTGCCGTCATCGGTCGAATTGTTGCCCGAGTAGTCGGCGGCGAACTGAGCGAGCACGGCGGCCATGATGGAGCTTTGGCGCCATGTCTTGTTCATCTGCGCCGAGTTGGCGACGCCAGACTGATAGCCGCCAGACAGAACCGAAGTGAGCGCGACATACTGCGCTTGCGTCAGGACGTTGGCGCCGCCGCCATAGGCAAATGGCAGGAAGTCGTTAGTTGCCATCGCCAGCCTCCTTGCCATAGTTCGCGTCGGTCAGGGGCCGATCGAATCCGCCGCTAGGGTCGTCGAACGACATCATGTCGCGCCAAGAAAGAATTTCGCGCACCATGCTTACCTGGTAGCGCTGCAGGCCCAAGATGCCGACGGGCGCTGGAATGGCGCCGTCAGCGATCCGTCGGCGGATGGTGACATCGGAGACGTCAAGAAGCGCCGCCAATGTGCCGACTGACACGTAGGCCGAGTCAGGCATTAGATCAAAATTCAGCACGGCCGCATCAATGCCCGCTGCTTGTGGGTTGCTCATTGTTAGCTCACGCAACAGCTATTCGCGGGCTGAGTGTTTCTTTGTGCGTTTGCTGCCGCTAGTGGTCTAAAGTCTCAGCTTGATAGCGATAATATTGACCAGCATTCCAGATGGATAAAGGAGCTTAACCAGCTAAAACGCATGAATAACCTCCTTATTTTGGCGGGTTCTTTGGCGGGTATGCGACGATTGCGAGCACCCGTCCATTTGACGGCGGACCAACGCGGCGGAACGATGGTCCGCATATCAGGCGGCCACCGCCACGGATTGTGATTGGTCGGGTGCCGACGCATCGACAGCTAGGCAGATGAGATCGACGTACCACTCATTACCCCTGGTATCGCCGGTAAATTCAGCCGTCATTACGCGATACATGCCCGCGACAGTGGCAAGCGTCGCGCTCGGCAATGTGTTCGGGGCGGTCAGTCCGAACTGCTGCTGGGTGATGTGATTGATGTCGCCCTGTGCGATCCTGACGAGGCAGCCAATGCGGATCTTCGGATTGAGCAACGCCCGCGCCCTCACTCCGCCATCGCAGGCCTCAGGCACTCCAACAAGACCGGTGTCGGGCGACAGCACGACTGCCTCGCCGGGGCGGTAGCCGGTGATGGGCACAACGACGAACTCGCCGTTCTGGATCGACCACCGATAGCCATACTTGTCTGCCCAGTCGCGCAAATAATCGCGAGGCAGGCCAAAGATAGCCTTCCCCCTTGAGAGGCTCCGCTTCAGACCAGGTCCAACACCGACAATCAGCCCATCAACATCCTGAGCGAATTTGACGGGAGGCGTGCCGTTGATTGAGGGAGTATTGACGATCGCGTTGACGACCTGTTGGGGCGTATGTCCCGCTGCTAGCGACACACTGATAGCTGAGAAATTGTAGAAAGAATCGCCGTCTGCAGCCCACACATCCAGATAATTGTCGACGTTGCGCTCGCGACCTTTGGCGGTCTGCTTGATGGTCCCGCTGAAGATTATTCCGTAGCTATTTCCGTAGCCGGCCTGAAGGGTGATCGTGCTGAACTCGGCTCTTCCGTAGGTCCCGATTTTCGCCACCGTATGCGGCGAGAGGTTGTAGATCCGCACATACAGCGTGTTGGGCGTCTGCGCATCCGAGTTCGACGTCTTGAACGTGAAGCGGAGTTCTGAGAGATCCAGCCCGATCGTTCCCGTCGAGACTACCAGTGTCGCTTTGCGGCCCCATAGCGCGCTTTTCGGGACGGTCATTGTTGCTCCCCAAAGATCGAAAGCAGGGGCACTGAAAGCGGCGCGTCGAGTTCCGCGACCATCCTAATGATCGGGCCGTCCGGATTCTCAGCCCAAAGTTGAATATGCAGCGCACTCGCATCGGCCGCACTCATCGGGCCGTGGATCTTTCCATCGGCGTCGACCACCTTCCACAGTTGCTCGTCCAAACTGATTCTCCTAAGTTAAGGGATGCCGGCCGCGGCGTTTCCATGACGCCCGCCGGCTGTCGGGGTTTTCTTCTGGGGCGGCACTCGCCGACTAATCCGCCTGGACATCTCTAGCGCCTTCCCTTGGTTCGCAAGTGCGCGCGCATCATCGTCGGGATCTCGTCGACGTTGATGTGCAACGACGTCTTAGCGGCGCGATCAGCGGTGCGTCGCCGACGCGGAGTGCATTTCTCGCACTTCGGCGCGTTCGGACGTCGCGAGCAACCGCATGGCTTGCAATCGGTCGTGAAGGTCATGCGAAATCCTCCCTCACGGCGTTCGGATCGTTGCGAAGCGCGGCGCTGTATCGATGCCACGCCGCGGCTGCGGCGTCGACCGATAGGATTTCGATGTGCATCGCGTTCTGAGCCTCTATCGTTACCGGCACGTCGCTATACCGTGCAGCATCGATCGCGCTCGCGAGGGCTTGGTATTCGGCTTTGATGTCAATAAGGCGCTTCGTCATGGCATCGACGTCGGAGCGCTTCACAAACAGAACAGCGAGGCGCAACGCTGTCTCCGCGGATCTCAGCGCGCCTTCGGCCGCTTGCTGCTCCGTCTTCAGGTGGTCGAGCGCTGACCGTGCCGTGTCGCGGCGGATCTCAGCGTTGGCCACGGCGCGGCTATCGATGCACCGCTCCGCCTCGAGGACCGCGGCGCCCGTCTTCAGTGCTTCAGCCAAGTTCGCGCCGCTCGCCTCGATCTCGTTATCGCGCGCAGCCGTCAGGACGTCGAGCTCAAGCTGACGAGCGTCGACAAACGCCCTCGCCCGCTCCACAGCCTGGCCGGCGTGCGCAAGGCAGTCAGATGCCTTGCGATGCGCTTCGATCGCCTCCCGAAGAACCTCACGTTCCCCGCCGGGCTCGATCGTCGACAGCGCTTTAGAAACCGCCTGCTCTGCCGCGAATGCAGCCGCAATGGCGGGCGTCATGGCGTCCGCGTTGGCAGGCGGTGTGGCATCCATGCGTTCGCTGCGAAGGCCGGGAAATTGGCCGCCGCCCAGCATGATCGACATGAAAGCGTCGCACTGCGCCGAGGTCACACGACTGTGGTGCACGACGCCGGCTGCGTCGACAATCCGGAAAATTGCCGGTTCTTGCATATCAGACCTCCGCCTGCATCTGGTGCAGCGTTACTTGAATGTTGTGATGCTGAAACGTCGCCAACACGTCCGAAACCATCGACCACGCCAGGTGATCCGCCAGGATGCGGCCGTCCACGTCGCGGATTTGCCAGTAGGATTTCATTGCGTACTCCAAAATTTAAGTGATTCGGTAAGGCGCTCGAAAAATGAGTGCTTGGTGCGTTCGGCGCCTTCCAGCCGCACGGCACTGTCTACGTCGATTACGATCTGAGGTAGCTCACCGACGATCGGATTGGGCGAAAACGCCATTGACCCGATGATGCGCACGCGATCGCCGTGCCGAAGCGTCAGGACGTCCGCATAGCTGGCGCTGCGTGCTCGCGTGACGAGCTTCACGCTGATCTGGTTTCCTCTTGCGTCGAGCGCGATCAGTTTTGCCCGCAGCGTTCTTTGCAGCGGACTGCGTTGATGCGGGTCGTTGCGAAGCGTTCCCTCAATCGCCGCCCACATGCTGGCGTTGTTCTGGAGTTCGCTCATTGCCCACCCCTCTTCGAAACATCCCCATCAGATGGCATATCTAGAGGGTCACCGTCTGGCGGTGTAGAGAGAAGCCAGAAAACAGGCCTGATTGCACCGTCTCCCGGTGTAAGAGAGATGGCCTCTACACCGTCTCCCGGTGCAATGGAGAGGCTGTCTACACCGCCTGTCGGTGTAAGGGCTGTGTTTTCAGATAGGCGCTTCGCACAAAGCCGGCTGGCGCTCCTTGGTCGTACCCGTCGAGCTTGTCCAGGCTGAGCCATGTGAGCGCATACCAGCTCGCACGGTTCGGCCGACGACCCTTCACCGTCTCGTAAATGAGGCCAGCTTCCAGCAGTTCCTGCTTCGCCCGCTGTATCGTGTCGTAGGACGTCCAGCCCCGCGGCTTGAGGTGCGCTATGGTGACGATCATCCGCCCGTTGTCGTCCCCGTGAAACTGCCGTGCAATTTCCATGAGTAGCGCTTTGGCGGGATGCGAGAGGCCGAGATATGCGGGACTGTCCAGCACCATCCACGGTACCGGCACAAACCCTCCGGCATCGCGGCTCGACGTGCTGTGTCGCTTCGATTTGGCCATACATCACGCGGCCTCCATCATGTCGACGAGATCGAATTCGCGATCAATCAGGCTGTAGCGGGCGACGTTTGCATGGCTGAAGCCGTCGCTATCGATCGCAGTGACGCGATTCGAGTAGATGCGATAGCCAAGCTTGATAAGCTCTTTGACGCGCTGCGCGGGGTGGCTGATGCCTTTGGCGCGCAGGCTGTAGGTCGTCTGGCCATCGGCCTTCAGGTATTCAAGCACGCGCCTGCATTGCGCGGCGGCCGACATGTCTCTATGATTGACCGCGGTGGTCTTCTGGGTCGCGCTCTTGCCGGAGCTGCGGCCCTTTTCATTTGCGTTGGTGGTCATGCGCGCGCCTCCTTATGACCTATAGGCGGCTGCGCGCGATGCAAGCCAGTCGTTCAACTGCGATTCGAAAAAGATCGTGCAGCGAGGCGACAGCTTGACCGGCCTAGGGAAGTCGGGGATGGTTTTGGCGTAGCGCCAGAAGGTGGAGACGCCAATGCCGAGGTGTTCGGCGGCCTTCGAGGGGCGCAGGGCGCGCCCTTGTGCTTCTGCTGACATTCGAAACTCCTGTTCGTATCAGGTTGTTTCCCAAGACAATCAGTCTTGGTTGTCAGCAGTTTGGATTTTGTGCTGTCTTTAATCTAAAGGAGCTTAAAGCGCTATTTCTGCGCAATTCTCTCCTTAAACGATATCTCGGCTTCCCGAGCGTAGGCCGCAGGGCTGGCTTCAATGCGAAGTGCCTGAAACACGTCTTCGACAAGCTCAAAGAACGACCCGACACGCTCCCCGGAAAATGGATCGGTCGCCACCGCCGGGGTTTTTCCGGTCAACGTCCAGTAGTCGTGAGCCAAGATGTCGGCTACGCCTGTAGCCAAGTTATTTCTTGGCCTGCCGCGTCCTTGCACCTCCGGAACGTCCGAAAGATTTGCGCTCGCGGCTATCGCAGACACTTTGCGCAAGACTGCCTGTAAATCATAGGTTTTGGCATCGGTGATGCGTTCGCCGTTCGGCCCCAAAACAACCGCGACCTCGCGATGCTGCATCTGCAATAGGCCGCCATCGGCCAAAGCGATGATTGCCGGCTCGCAAAGGACGTCGAGCGCGCCCGCGAGCTTGTCAGCAAGAGCTGCGATCTCCTGAAGGTCTTTGCGCACGGCCTCGCGTCCTTTCAAACGAAACTCCGGCGGCGCAATGCCACTCTCGCCTTTAGGTATCAGAGATAGCGCGTGAACCATCACAGGAAGTTGCGATTCTGCGTCGGGGCCAATGTGTAATTTTCGGAACGCCGCTTCTATCTGCGAAGAGATATCTGTAGTCATTGCGCCCTCACGCAATAGCCCTCATTAGGGACCGCGCCAACCGGCGAGGGAGCCGGCTTTCGGGGATCAGCCTAGGCGCGGTTTGATCGGTTTAAGCGGTACGTTGCATAGATATCACGTTGCCGCTTGGAAACGGCCGCGAAATAAACGAAGCCCAGTCGTCCATCATGCGGCGCCGCTTCTCGAGTACGTCGCTACGCCAGTATGCTGCCTCAGTCGCATCGCCTTTAACGTGCGCTAACGCGACTTCTGCCAACTCGCGCGGGTAAGCGGTCATTTCGCCGGCCCAATCTCGGAATGTGCTGCGGAAACCGTGCGGTACGGCGTCGAGACCCATTCGACGAACGATCATTAGCAAGGTCATGTCGCTCATGGTCTTGCCGCGCGGACTTGGGAAAATCAGGTCTTGGTCCTTCACTCGTGGCATGGCTTTGAGCAAAGACACGGCGGCGCTCGAGAGCGGCACCCGATGTTCTTTCTTCGCTTTCATGCGGTCGGCCGGGACCTTCCAGACGGAGTTTTGCCAATCCATCTCACCGAATCTGGCGCCGCGGACCTCGCCCGATCGAGCCGCCGTCAGGATCGCGAACTCCAGACAGCGAGCGCCATTAGCTTCGATACCTCGCAGCGCAACCATAAAGTCGTGCATCGCCGACAAAGCGAGCGCCGGGTGATTGCGGACCTTCTGGACCTTGGAAGGGCGGGAAAGCAGGTTTTCGAGGTTTCCTCGCCACGAGGCCGGATTTTCGCCCGTGCGATAGCCCTTCACCTTCGCCCAATTGAGAATTGCCTCGATCCTTCCGCGGAGTCTCGATGCTGTCTCGTTCTTGGTTAGCCAGATTGGCTCCAAGACCTGCATCACGTGCTCTTGCTGAATGTGCCGAACGTACAAGCGCCCTATGAACGGGTACGCGTACTCACGCAGAGTATTGCGCCACTGATCACCGTGCTTCGGATTCTTCCACTCGGACGACTTGGCATCCATGAAGCGTTTGGCGGCGTCCTGAAACGTGATCTCCAGCGCCTGGCTCGCTTTAAGCCTGCTCGCCGCCTCCCGACGTTGCAGGATCGGATCGACGCCAGCGCTAATCTTATCGCGCTCGGCTTGCGCCTTCATCTGGGCGTCCTTGAGTGAAACGGACGGGTACGGCCCGAGGCCTATTTCCCGACGCCTCTCGCCCACCTTAACGCGCAAGATCCAAGAGCGGGCATTGGAGGCGCTGATCTGCAGATACAACCCGGCGACCTTACCGACCGGATGCATGCCCGGCTCACTCAACTTCGAAACCGCCAGAGCGCCCAGCTCTTTCGCGACCTTCGGCATGTTTACCCGCCTTCGTACCCGCCATTGATATTGAGATTCAATGATGCCACCGAAGGTCAAGGGAGACAATCAATATCGTGAATGCGCCGCTGGGTAAGGACTTTCAATCCCCCCTCGTTGTCTCTCTACATCTAAATTTGGCGGACACCGCCTCCGCCAGAACACCTCTACAAATACGGGCCGCGAGCCCGTTTTTTGTTTTTGGCGGCCATCCCGGTGAATCACCGCGAACCGACCATGCAAAGGCGCCTCGCGCCTTCACACACTCACCGCCTCAAGCCTCTCCCGCGCATCGGCGCAACGCCGGTTCAGGTCTCGATGCATCAACTGGCTCTCGAGCAACGCCGATACGTCGGTCAAACCGTAATCAAAGCGCAAGACATATTCGATGTCCGTGTAATCGTGATAGGCGCCGCTGTCGGCCAGCTTCTGCGCCTCGGCGAAAGCAGCGTGTTGCCGTTCGCCGTTCATCAAATCCCTGATCGCCATGATTGCCGCTCCGAGGAACAGTGCCCCCATCATAGCAACGCAAATCAACGCACAAGGTAGCGTGCGCGCAACACCTGGTGTTTTCCGGTAGAAGCGCGGGCTTTCACCGCGCGCGGCAGGCGCACGGCAGCGGGCATCGCGGCACGGCCTTTTCACGCCATCATTTTTGCGTCGTCTTCAGGCGGCCGCGACTGGCGCCTTCGTCCCATGCCATCTGACGACCAGAATCCGGCCGACGTAACACAGCGATCCCGCCACGCCCACCACGACGCCCATGCCTTTCGGCGAACCGTCCTGCCACAGTCCGACCGCGAGACTCGACAGCGCGCCGAGCGCCAGCTGCACTGCGCCGAACACAGCCGCCGCCGCGCCCGCATTCACCGGATAGCGATGCATCAGGTCGGTCGTGCAATTGGCCGAGAGCAGCCCCACGACGCCGACGACGAAGAAAAGGCCCGCCACGATCGACCACAAGCCGCCCCATCCCATGAGCGAAACAAGGCACACGAACAGCGACGCAATGCAGCTCACGGTCGCGGCAAAAGAAATGATCGGCAAGGAGCCGAGCTGCCCGACGAGCCGCGTATTCATGAAGTTGCCGAACATGATGCCGACGATGTTCAGCGCGAACAGAAACCCATAGTGTTGCGCCGACACGTGAAAGTACTGAATGTAGACAAACGGCGTCGCGGTGATGTACGCGAACATCGACGCGAACGCCATGCCGCCGCACAGCATGTGCCCCCACGCGACCGGATCGCGCAGCAATCGGCCATAGGCGGCGAACGATTGCAGCAGCGCCGAATGCGCCCGCTTCTCGCGCGGCCAGGTTTCCGGCACCTTGAGAAACGCGGTGATCGCGCACACCGTGCCGAACAGCGTCAGCGCGACGAAGACAACTCGCCAGCCGCCGAGCAGCAGCAACTGCCCGCCGATCAGCGGCGCGAGCAATGGCCCGATCGACGTGACGATGGCGAGCATCGACAGCACGCGCGCAGCGTCGGTCGGGCCGTGCGCGTCGCGCGCAATGGCGCGCGCGAGCACGGAGGCCGCGCCCGCGCCGAGCGCCTGCACGAAACGGCACGTGACGAGCGCGCCAATCGAAAACGACAGCGCGCACGCGACGCTCGCGAGTGCATACATGATGATGCCGCCGAGCAGCACCGGCCGGCGGCCATAGGTATCGGAAAGCGGTCCATAAAGCAACATGCCGATCGAAAAGCCGAACATGAAACTGGTGAGCGTGGTTTGCGCTGCGGCAGTGCTGATCGCAAACGCCTGCGCGATCGTCGGCAAGCTCGGCAAATACATGTCGATGGAAATCGGCCCGCATGCGGCAAGCGCACCGAGCAACAGAATCAGCCGGCCATCTGGCCGGCGTCCGTTGACGTGAGACATGGGAATCCAGGTGATGCGCGCGCCTTGATGCAAGCGGCGCGCGGCGAGATGAAAACCGCAAATGAGCGCCTCGATTGTACGCGACGGCTCACGCGTTCGCGGCGCCAGGCAGGCGCGGCCTATGACGGCTCGAGGCCTGCGGCAAGCGCGCCGGCGATCGGTTAAGCTGCCGCGTGAGCGATCGAGCGTCGCGCCAATAGGTTGCGGCGCCCTTCTCCATTCTTCCCGTGCAAAGCTGCGATGACTGCCTTCCTGCTGATCTGGAGCCCCAAGAAATGGCCGTGGCCCGAGCTGCCCGACGTGGCGAAACGCGTTGCCACGGGCGTCGCGGTCGCCGATGTCTGGGGCTGCGGTTTCGCGCGCGGCATTCTGCCCGGCGATCGCGTGTTTCTGCATCGGGTCGCCATGGAGCCGAAGGGCATTTTCGGCTCGGGCTATGTGACGCGCGCACCCTACGAAGTCCCCGACCCGGCGACGAAACGCGGCTACCGCCTGTGCATCGACTTCGTGTACGACTGGCTTGTCGATGCACATGACGCCGTGGTGATTCCGCGCGACGCATTGCGTGTGCATCCCTTTTCCGTGCAGACGTGGGACGCGCAAAGTTCAGGCACGGTGATCAAGCCGGTTGCCGAAGGCGCGCTTGAAAAACGCTGGGCCGAACTCACGGGCAAACGCAAGCCGCTCCGATTCGACGCGCCGCCGGGCCCGGCGCGCTCCGGCAAAGCCACGGCGCATGCGGCGGCGGCATCCGCGAACAGCCCGCCTGCAAGGACGTCGGCACGAAAACGGGCGCCGCAACGCTGAGCCCGCGTTCGACCAGGCTGCCCGCGCGCGAAACCCGTTCACACCGACTCCGGTACAATTTCCATCACCTGTTCAAGCGCCGCGCGAACCGCCCGAAAGGCAACCCGAAAGGCAACCCGAAAGGCAACCCGAAGGACAGCCCGCGCCGCTCTGCAACCCACTTCCAGTCATCGCCATGTCCAACAACCAGACCCTCTTCGACCGCGCACAACGCACCATTCCCGGCGGCGTGAATTCGCCCGTTCGTGCATTCCGTTCGGTCGGCGGCACGCCGCGCTTCATCGAACGCGCGCAAGGCCCGTATTTCTGGGACGCCGACGGCCAGCGCTATACCGACTACATCGGCTCATGGGGACCCATGATCCTCGGCCATGTGCACCCGGAAGTGCTGGAAGCCGTGCAGCGTGTGCTGGGCAACGGCTTTTCGTTCGGCGCGCCGACCGAGTCGGAAATCGAAATCGCCGAGGAAATCTGCAAGCTCGTGCCGTCGATCGAACAGGTGCGCATGGTGTCGAGCGGCACGGAAGCGACCATGAGCGCGCTGCGTCTCGCGCGCGGCTTCACGAATCGCAGCCGCATCGTCAAGTTCGAAGGCTGCTATCACGGCCATGCGGACAGCCTGCTCGTGAAGGCCGGCTCGGGCCTGCTGACATTCGGCAATCCGACCTCGGCGGGCGTGCCGGTCGACATCGCGAAGCACACCACAGTGCTGGAGTACAACAACGTCGCCGCACTCGAAGAAGCGTTCAAGGCGTTCGGCAACGAGATCGCCTCGGTGATCGTCGAGCCGGTTGCGGGCAACATGAATCTGGTGCGCGCCACGCCCGACTTCCTGCAAGCCTTGCGGCGCCTGTGTACCGAATATGGCTCGGTGCTGATCTTCGACGAAGTGATGTGCGGCTTTCGCGTCGCGCTCGGCGGCGCGCAAGAGGTCTACGGCATCACGCCCGATCTGACGTGTCTCGGCAAGGTGATCGGCGGCGGCATGCCGGCGGCGGCTTTCGGCGGACGGCGCGACATCATGGCCCACCTTGCGCCGCTTGGCGGCGTCTACCAGGCGGGCACATTGTCGGGCAATCCGATCGCGGTCGCCGCGGGTCTGAAGACGCTGCAACTCATCCAGGCGCCGGGTTTCTACGACACGCTCGCCGCGCGCACCCGCCGTCTCGCGCAAGGTCTCGCCAATGCCGCTCGCGAAGCCAACGTGCCGTTCTCGGCCGATTCGCTCGGCGGCATGTTCGGCCTGTACTTCACGAATGCGGTTCCGACGAGCTTCGCCGAAGTCACGAAGAGCGACGTGCCGCGCTTTAACGCGTTCTTCCACAAGATGCTCGACGCGGGCGTCTACTTCGCGCCGTCGGCGTACGAGGCGGGTTTCGTTTCGATTGCTCACGACGACGCGATCGTCGACGCGACGATCGAAGCCGCGCGTGGCGCGTTCGCGTCGCTCCTCGCCTAAGCACCGATGTTTTCGCAAACCGACTTCGTTCATATGGACCGCGCGCTCGCCCTGGCGAAGGGCGGCATGTACACGACCGACCCGAATCCGCGTGTGGGCTGCGTGCTCGTCAAGAACGGCGAGGTGATCGGCGAAGGCTTCACGCAACCCGCCGGCCAGGACCACGCCGAAATTCGCGCGATGAAAGACGCGCGTTCGCGCGGTCATGATCTGCGCGGCGCCACCGCTTACGTGACGCTCGAACCATGCAGTCACTTCGGCCGCACGCCACCGTGCGCGAGCGCGCTGATCGACGCGCAGGTCGCGCGCGTGGTGGCCGCGATGGAAGACCCGAATCCGCAGGTGTCCGGACGCGGTCTCGCCATGTTGCGCGACGCCGGCATCGAGGTGCGCTGCGGCCTGCTCGCCAGCGAGGCGCATGAACTGAACATCGGTTTCGTGTCGCGCATGACGCGCGGCCGCCCGTGGGTTCGCATGAAAGTGGCCGCCTCGCTCGACGGCCGCACCGGCCTGCCCTCCGGCGTCAGCCAGTGGATCACCGGCGAAGCGGCGCGCGCCGACGGCCATGCGTGGCGCGCCCGTGCATCGGCAATTCTGACGGGCATCGGCACGGTCAGGGAGGACGATCCACGCATGACCGTACGCGCCGTCGACACGCCGCGCCAGCCGCAACGCGTGTTGATCGACAGCCAGTTGGACGTGCCGCCGCAGGCGCAGATTCTGGCCGGCGCACCCACGCTGATTTTCTGCGGCAATCTGGATCAACGGCATGCCGAGCGCGCACAGGCGCTGCGCGATCGCGGCGCTGAAATCGTCGAGATGGCGAACGCAGCCGGCAAGGTAGATCTGCCGGCCATGCTGAAAGTGCTCGGCGAGCGCCAGGTGAACGAACTGCATATCGAGGCGGGCTACAAGCTGAATGGCTCCCTGCTCCGCGAAGGCTGCGTGGACGAACTGCTGGTTTATCTCGCGCCGAGTCTGCTCGGCATGGACTCGATGAGCATGTTCAGTCTCGGCGCGCCCGACACCCTCGAAGGCCGCGTCAAGCTGATTTTTCACAACGTCGAGCGGATCGGCGAAGATTTGCGGATTCTCGCGCGGCTGCTGCCGCCCGGCGCCGCCGCGCCCGGAACCGACAGCACGTCCCAACCCGTTTCGTTTTGATCAAGGATTAGCACGATGTTCACAGGAATCGTCGCGGCAGTGGGCCGCATCGAGTCGGTCAAGCCCCTCGGCACGAACGGCGACGCGGGCGTGCGCCTGAACGTGCAAGCCGGCGGCCTCGATCTCGCCGACGTACAACTCGGCGACAGCATCACCATTCAAGGCGCCTGCATGACCGTGGTCGCGAAAACCGACCACTCCTTCGAAGTGGACGTGTCGCGCGAAAGCCTGAATTGCACGGCGGGCCTCGGCGACGTGGGCGAAGTCAACCTCGAGAAGGCGCTGCGCGCGCACGACCGGCTGGGCGGCCATATCGTCTCCGGCCATGTGGACGGCTTAGGCCAGGTCACGCATTTCGCGCCGGTCGGCGAATCGCACGAACTGCGCGTGCTGGCGCCGCGCGAGATCGGCCGCTATCTGGCGTACAAGGGTTCCATCACTGTCAACGGCGTGAGTCTGACCGTCAACTCGGTTAAAGATCGCGACGATGGTTGCGAGTTCTCGATCAATCTCATTCCGCACACAGTCGAAGTGACCGCGCTCAAGCATCTGCGTGAAGGCACGCCGGTGAATCTGGAAATCGATCTGATTGCGCGCTACGTGGAGCGGATGCTCAACGCGCCGAAGTAACCGGCAATATCGCGGCAGCAACCCGGCAACAAGCTGCCAACAACGGCCACGCATGGGCTCCCGGCGGCGCCTTGCCGATTTCGGCCGGTTCATGCGTCTATCGTTTTCCCGAGCATAGCAACCGCGGATGGCTCATCGCCAGTCGGCCAAACGGCATATGCCATCCGGCGGAGGCGACTTGGCACCGCGCGTGGCGTAAAATACGCGCTTTCCCGAAAATCTCGCCAACATGACGCTCGCCTCCACTCCAGAGATCATTGCCGAACTCAAAGCCGGCCGGATGGTGATTCTCGTCGACGAAGAAGACCGCGAAAACGAGGGCGATCTCGTGATCGCCGCCGAATTCGTCACGCCGGAAGCGATCAACTTCATGGCTCGCTACGGCCGCGGCCTGATCTGCCTGACGCTGACGCAAGAGCGCTGCAAGCTGCTGAACCTGCCGCTCATGACGTATCGCAACGGCACCCAGTATGGAACCGCGTTCACCGTCAGCATCGAGGCGGCGGAAGGCGTGACCACCGGCATTTCCGCCGCCGACCGCGCCCGCACGATCGCTGCCGCGGTCGCACCGGACGCGAAGGCCGAGCACATCGTGCAGCCGGGCCACGTGTTTCCAATCATGGCCCAGCCGGGCGGCGTGCTGGTGCGCGCCGGCCACACGGAAGCGGGCTGCGACTTCACCGCGCTGGCAGGGCTCACGCCGGCCGCGGTGATCTGCGAAGTCATCAAGGACGACGGCACCATGGCGCGCCTGCCGGACCTGATGGAGTTCGCAAAAGAGCACGATCTGAAAATCGGCACGATCGCCGACCTGATCCACTATCGCAGCCGCACGGAATCCATCGTCGAGCGCATTAGCGAGCGCACCATGCAAACGGCGCACGGCGCGTTCCGGGCGGTCATGTACCTCGACCAGCCGAGCGGTCAGCCGCACATCGCGCTGGTGCGCGGCACCCCGAGCCCCGACCAGGAAACGCCGGTGCGCGTGCATGAGCCGCTCTCGGTGCTGGATCTGCTCGAAGTCGGCGAATCCACTCATTCGTGGACGCTCGACGCCGCCATGAAAGAAATCGCGTCGCGTGAACTTGGCGTGATCGTTCTGCTCAATTGCGGCGATTCGAAAGACCATCTGGTCGACGTCTTCAAGGCATTCGACTCGAAGGAAAAAGCAGACGCGCTCAAGCGCCGGCCAGTCGACTTCAAGACGTACGGCATCGGCGCGCAGATCCTGCGCGAGCTTGGCGTCGGCAAGATGCAGGTGCTGTCGAACCCGCGCAAGCTTGGCAGCATGTCGGGCTACGGGCTCGAAGTCACGGGCTTCATCCCCATGCCGGGCAGCACCGCGCAAGCTCCACAGCAAGGCTGATCCGACCATTCACGCGCCTCGCGCCCACCCAACACACTACGGAATTCACATGGAAATCGGACAATACCAACCAAACCTAGACGGCGACGGACTGCGCATCGGCATCGTCCAGGCACGCTTTAACGAACCGGTCTGCAACGGCCTCGCAGACTCCTGCATCGAAGAACTGGAACGCCTCGGCGTCACGGGCGAAGACGTGCTGCTCGTCACGGTGCCGGGCGCGCTGGAAATTCCGCTGGCGCTGCAAAAGCTCGCCGAAAGCGCGCAATTCGACGCGCTGATCGCGCTCGGCGCGGTCATTCGCGGCGAGACGTATCACTTCGAGCTGGTCTCGAACGAAAGCGGCGCGGGCATCACGCGTATCGGCCTCGACTTCGGCATCCCCGTTGCGAATGCCGTGCTGACCACGGAAAACGACGAGCAGGCGGTCGCCCGCATGACCGAAAAGGGTCGTGACGCGGCGCGCGTCGCTGTCGAAATGGCGAACCTCGCGGTCGCGCTCGAACAACTCGGCGGCGACGACGAAGAAGACGAAGAAGAGGAAGAGGCATGAAGAGCGCACGCCGACGCTCCCGCGAACTGGCCACGCAGGGGCTTTATCAGTGGCTGCTGTCGGGTTCGCCCGGCGGTGAGATCGACGCGCAATTGCGCGGCGCGCAGGGCTTCGACAAAGCGGACCACGAACATCTGGACGCCATTCTGCACGGCGTGATCCGCGATTCGGAGGCGCTGTCCGCCGACATCGCGCCGTGTCTGGACCGTCCGATCGAGCAGCTTTCGCCGGTCGAACGCGCGGTGCTGCTGGTGGCCGCGTTCGAACTGAAGAATCACGTCGATATTCCGTATCGCGTGGTAATCAACGAAGCCGTCGAACTCGCCAAGACGTTTGGCGGCGCCGACGGCTATAAGTACGTGAACGGCGTGCTGGACAAGCTGGCGGCGCAATTGCGCGTCGCGGAAACGGAAGCGGCTCGCAAGCGCTAGCGGCGGGCAGGCGGCGGGTCGTTGTGTGTGTCAGTATGGAACGCCCGCCGCAGCCGGATGGACCGTTTCAAAGACATCGTGCAGCGCGTGACTACGCGCAAGGCGCCGTCCTGCTTAAGTTTTGCATGTGCGTTTGAACTGGATCTGATCGTATGAACTCCGTGACCGAACCTCTTGTGCGGCTTGCCGCGCGCGTCGACTCCATTCAGCCTTTCTATGTGATGGAGCTTGCGAAGGAGGCGGCTGTCCTTGAGCGCAACGGGCGCGACATCATTCACATGGGAATCGGCGAACCCGATTTCACCGCGCCCGAACCGGTGATCGAGGCTGCGGCCAACGCGCTGCGTCGCGGCGTCACGCAATACACCAGCGCGCTCGGCCTGCACGCGCTGCGCGAAGCGATTTCGGTGCATTACGCGGATGTCTACGGCGTGACTGTCGATCCCGCGCGGATCGTCGTGACCGCGGGCGCTTCCGCTGCGTTACTGCTCGCCTGCGCGGCATTGGTCGATCGCGACGACGAAGTACTAATGCCCGACCCGTGCTACCCGTGCAATCGCCATTTCGTGATCGCCGCCGAGGGCAAGCCGGTGATGGTGCCAAGCGGCCCCGCCGAACGTTTCCAGTTGACCGCCGCCGACGTCGAACGGCTGTGGAACGAGCGCACCCGTGGCGTGCTCCTCGCGTCGCCGTCCAATCCGACCGGCACGTCGATCGAGCCAGCAGAACTCGAGCGCATTGTCAAGGCGGTACGCGCGCGCGGCGGCTTCACCATCGTCGACGAAATCTACCAGGGTTTGAGCTACGACGCGAACCCCGTGTCGGCGCTGTCGTACGGCGAGGACGTGATCACCGTCAACAGTTTCTCGAAGTACTTCAACATGACCGGTTGGCGGCTCGGCTGGCTCGTGGTGCCGCCCGGCATGGTCGGCGCATTCGAGAAGCTGGCGCAGAACCTGTTCATCTGCGCGTCGGCGCTCGCGCAACATGCCGCGCTCGCCTGCTTCGAGCCGGAAACCATCGCGACATACGAAGCGCGCCGCCTGGAATTCAAGCGCCGCCGCGACTTCATTGCGCCAGCGCTGGAATCGCTCGGCTTCGGCGTGCCGGTCATGCCGGACGGCGCCTTCTATGTCTACGCGGACTGCCGCACGGTCGCTCATCCGGCCGCCGGCGACAGCGCGGCCCTGACGAAGGCCATGCTGCATGACGCGGGCGTCGTGCTCGTCCCGGGCATGGACTTCGGCACCCACGCGCCGAAGGAATATATCCGGCTGTCATACGCAACCGCCTATCCGAAGCTCGAAGAAGCCGTCGAGCGACTTGGCCGGCTTTTCGGGCGACACTAGCCGGACACTCGGCCGTTGCGTCGACATGCGACGCATAGACGTAAAAAAGGACACCCTTGTGGGTGTCCTTTTTTTCTGGCGGCCACGCTCGGCTCAGACCATCAGGTTGAAGTCGGCCAGGCGATTCAGGCGCCCAACTCCGAATTCGACGCCACGTGCTTAGGCGCATTGGCGCTCGCGTCGTCCTGTTCCGACGCCGGTGCCTTGACGGGCGTCGAGGCGCTCAGCGGATGGCTTCCTTCGAGCGTAACCTGCACGCGCTTGTTGTTCGCGGCAGCCGACGCATTGTTCGATGCCGTGATCACGGGAGCCTGGGGCGCATTGATCGGCACCTTGCGGCCACGCGCCACGTCACGCAGACGACCGCGCTCGGCCATGACCTTGGCGCCGTAGCCGCCGTCGTCCTGCGAGGTCGAGCCCACATACAGGCGCAAGCCGCCCGGCAGCGAACCGCCGCGCGCGATGCAATCCTTCAGAACGAGCGCGCCCACCTTGATGTTCGCGACCGGTTCGAGCGCCGCGCTTTCGCCGCCGAAATACTGGAATTTGTCCGAATGCACCTTGGACATCACCTGCATCAGGCCTTGAGCGCCCACGCCGCTCTCGGCGTACGGGTTGAAACCGGATTCGATCGCCATCACCGACAGCAACAGCAGCGGGTCGAGACCGACTTCGCGGCCAGTATCGAACGCGGCCTTCACCAGCTCGCCGACCGGCTCCTGCGCGACGCGGTAGCGACGCGCCAGGTAGGAAGCGACCAGATTCTGTTCACGCGACGAAACCAGCACGCGGTCGTCGCGTGCGTCGGCGGAAACGCGCTGGGCCGGAATCAGGCGGGCCAGTGCGGCCACACTTTGCATGGTGCGCGGGTCGAGACCGTTCAGCGCCGCGATGCCCATGCCGGACGAGCCGGTGCCGTCGAACGCGCCGTCGTAGCTGGTGTTGGTGACGGTCACGGGAGCGTAGTTGACGCTATTTGCAGCATCCGCACCGTTCGAATTCGAGGACAGCGTTTCGTCTGAAACGTTGTGTCCCGGCGGCCCGAAAGCGGGCAGCGGGTTGCCTTGCAGCAGCCGCGCGGGGCCGGCTTGCACGGCGGCGGACAGGACCGGCATCAGCTTGGCCGCGAGGGTGCCGCGCCAGGTTGGCATGAGCCACAGTGCGAGTGCGAGCACAACCGCAACGCCACCGACGATGCTGAATAGGTGATGACTCATTCGCGTCCCGCGACGCACTACGCCGCGCATGATCTGCGCGATACGTTCGTCGGGACGCCACGATAACCAGGCGTTCATTCAGATCTCCCATGTTGCATGATCCGCGAATTTCGCCTGACAAATAGGCGGTAACACACATTCGCAGAGTCAAGACATCGCGCGCTCTGTCTGGTTAGGGCAGCAGCGACGTCGGGAAAACGGCAAATACCGTTTGTGGGGAGCCGTCCGAAAAGCGGTCCGCGGCATGCCAAAACATGCGGGCGGTGGCTCCCACGCGAAAAACCAGCGACAGTTAGCGCTGGTGAGGACATCAATAAGACCGACGGTACCGTGCAGGAATTCGGTAAGCGGTGACGCGTTGCGTCTGATGAACTTGGGGCGGTGGTAAAAAGGTTAGCGCCCTGCAACCAATGTGGACGGATTCTAGGGCACTGTTTTATAGATCGTCAACACTACAAATAGTCAAAAGTATAACTAATTGTAATAAGGAGGCCAACTCAGACGGGTCAAAACGCCGTACCAAGCGCCTTGACGGCAATTTCGCCTGCTCTTCCTTTCCTATGCCATTCGGCCGATCTACGTGCGCTAGCCAACGCAGGTAAAATCGACAATCTTTTCGGGCGCCTCGAACACCGTCGCGCCTTCCCTTTCTGCCGCTCGCGGCACTGAATCGCAACAGATGAAATACAAAGATTTGCGCGACTTCGTCGGCCGTCTCGAAACGACCGGAGAACTGCGCCGTATCCCGCAAAAGGTCTCGCCGATCCTGGAAATGACCGAGCTGTGCGACCGTGTGCTGCACGCGGGCGGCCCGGCTTTGCTGTTTGAGAACCAGGAACGGCATGCGTTCCCGGTGCTCGGCAACCTGTTCGGCACGCCGCGCCGGGTGGCGCTCGGCATGGGTATCGACGCCGACGCGGAACAAGGCGACAGCGCCGCGCTGGAATCGCTGCGCGACGTCGGCCGCTTACTGTCCGCGTTGAAGGAACCCGAGCCGCCCAAAGGGCTGAAGGACGCGGGAAAACTGCTTTCGCTGGCCAAGGCCGTGTGGGACATGGCGCCGAAAACCGTCAGCGCGCCGCCCTGCCAGGAAATCGTCTGGGAAGGCAGTGATGTCGACCTCGAAAAGCTGCCCATTCAGACCTGCTGGCCAGGCGACGCCGGGCCGCTGATCACGTGGGGTCTGACCGTCACGAAAGGCCCAAAGAAGAGCCGACAAAATCTCGGCATCTACCGCCAGCAATTGATCGGACGCAACAAGCTCATCATGCGCTGGCTCGCGCATCGCGGCGGCGCGCTGGATTTCCGCGAGTTCGCGCTGAAAAATCCGGGTCAGCCGTATCCGGTGGCGGTCGTGCTGGGCGCGGACCCGGCAACCATCCTCGGCGCGGTCACGCCGGTACCCGACACGCTTTCCGAATATCAGTTCGCCGGCCTGCTGCGTGGCGGCCGCACTGAACTCGCACGATGCCTCACGCCGGGCGTCGATGGCTTGCAGGTGCCCGCGCGCGCGGAGATCGTGCTGGAAGGCTTCATCTATCCGCAGGAAGGCGCGCCCTCGCCCGCTCCCGCCGGCGCGCCGCCGCGGCCCGCCAAGGGCGCGTCCGCCGCCTACGAGCACGCACTCGAAGGCCCATACGGCGATCACACCGGCTACTACAACGAACAGGAGTGGTTCCCCGTCTTCACCGTCGAGCGCATCACTATGCGCCGCGACGCGATCTATCACTCCACCTACACAGGCAAACCGCCCGACGAACCCGCCGTGCTCGGCGTCGCGCTGAACGAAGTGTTCGTGCCGCTGCTGCAGAAGCAGTTCACCGAAATCACCGACTTCTATCTGCCGCCCGAAGGATGCAGCTACCGCATGGCCATCGTGCAGATGAAGAAGAGCTACCCCGGCCACGCGAAGCGCGTGATGTTCGGCGTCTGGAGCTTCTTGCGGCAGTTCATGTACACGAAGTTCATCGTCGTGGTGGACGAAGACGTGAATATCCGCGACTGGAAAGAAGTGATCTGGGCCATTACCACTCGCATCGATCCGGCGCGCGATACGGTGCTGGTGGATCGCACTCCGATCGACTATCTCGACTTCGCGTCGCCGGTCGCCGGACTCGGCTCCAAGATGGGGCTCGACGCGACGAACAAATGGCCCGGCGAAACCGATCGCGAATGGGGCCGCCCGATCGAGATGGACGCGGCCGTCAAGCAGCGAATCGACGGTTTGTGGAACGAGCTGGGCCTCTGAGCGCGTCAAGCCGCAGTCAAAAAAACAGATTCCGGGAGCGGTTGCGCGCATGCATGCCTTTTCGATGATGTCGGACGGTTTTTTCCTGTCCTTGTCGCTGTGCCTCGACATCGGGCTCGTCAACGTCGCGATGATTTCGCTCGCGCTGTCGCACGGTTTCAAACCGGGCTTCTGGCTTGGCCTGGGGTCGTGTGTCGGCGATCTGATTTACGCGGCGCTCGCGCTCGCCGGCATGGCCGCGCTGCTCCAGTTCGAATCGGTGCGCTGGGTGGTGTGGATCGGCGGCGGCGCGATCCTGCTGTTTCTCACGTGGAAGATGGCCCGCGAAGCGATCTTCCCGGCCTTGGCGCCGCCGGTCGCCGGTGAGGCCAACGCCAATGCGCCGCATCTTTCGCCATGGCGCGGCTTTCTACGCGGCGTGCTGCTCGCGGTGTCGTCGCCGTCGGCGATTCTGTGGTTCGCCGCGGTGGGCGGCGCATTGATCGCGAAGGCCGGCGCCACGAGCGTCACGACTGCACCGGTGTTCCTTGGCGGTTTTTTTCTCGGCGGCCTTTGCTGGACGATCTTTATCTGCGGGCTCGGCAGCCACGGCCGCAAGCGCGCCGGCAGCGGTTTGCTGCGCGCCTGCCATGTGCTGTCCGCGCTGCTGTTCGCCTATTTCTCGTATAGCGTGATCGTGAACGGCTACCACGATCTGATTCTGCAAACCGCGCAACGCGCGTCGGCTGCACAAATGGCGAGCTGAAAAAAAGACCAGGAATAACGGCCCGCGTGGGCGGGCCGTCAACGGGCTTATCTTCGAGTAGATCAGGCGAGGTACTGAGCGAGTTTCTCGAGATCGACGTTACCGCCGCTCACCACCACGCCCACGCGCTTGCCCTTCACGGGCAACACGCCGTTCAGCACGGCTGCCGCGGCGAGGCAACCGGTCGGTTCGACCACGATCTTCATGCGCTGGGCGAAAAAGCGCATGGTTTCGATCAACTGCTCGTCGGTGACGGTTTCGATTTGCGCCACCAGTTTGCGAATGATCGCGAACGTGTAGTCGCCGAGATGCGTGGAGGCGGCGCCGTCGGCGATAGTGCGCGGCGTGTCGATATGCACGATTTCGCCGCGCGCGAGCGATTGCTGGCCATCATTGCCCGCTTGCGGCTCGATGCCGATCACGCTGCACGTCGGGCTCAATGCCGCCGCCGACAAAGCGCTTCCGCTAATCAGCCCGCCGCCGCCGAGGCACACGAACAACATGTCGAGCGGCCCGGTTTCGTCGATCAACTCCTTCACCGCGGTGCCCTGCCCCGCGATCACATGTGGATGGTCGTAAGGCGGAATCAAGGTCATGCCGCGCTCCTCGGCGAGCCGGCGGCCGATCTCCTCGCGGTTTTCCCGGTAGCGGTCGTAAGTGATGACTTCGCCGCCATAACCTTTGGTGGCGGCGACTTTAGCCGCGGGGGCGTCGTGCGGCATGATGATCGTCGCGCGGATGCCGGCAAGGCGCGCCGACAGCGCGATGGCCTGCGCATGATTGCCCGACGAATAGGTCAGTACGCCGGCCTTGCGTTGCTCCGCGTCGAAATGCGAGATCGCGTTGTAGGCGCCGCGAAACTTGAAGGCGCCCATCCGCTGGAAGTTTTCGCACTTGAAAAATACCGACGCTCCGGTGCGCTCGTTGAACGTGCTCGAACTCAATACCGGCGTACGATGGGCGACCCCTTCGAGGCGCGCGGCGGCGTCGAGTACGTCATCGTAAGTGGGAGAGGGAAGTGACTGTGCGGGCAGCATTGACGGAATTCCTGGGAGCGGTGAAGTAGCCATTCTCCCAGCTTCGCCATGGCTTTGGAACGGCGATAAACAGGCCACCGATAGTCAACCGATAGTCAACCGATGCTGCAAAAAAACAGCGTAACCCAGCGATCAAGCCCGCGTTACGCTGTTATTCCTTTTGGCTGCCCGAAGCGCTAAACCGGGCCATGCAATTCAGTTAGCGGCGATAGTAGCCGTGCCCGTAACCATAGCCGCGATAGTAGCCGTGGCGATAATACGGGCGGCCATAACCGTAGTAGCCGCCGACCACAACCGGCGGCGGCCCGTAGACCACCGGCGGCGGCGCGTACACGACCGGCGGCGGCGCATAGTACACCGGCGGCGGCGCAGCATAGACCGGATAAGCGGGCGCGATCGGCACCCCGATACCGATACCCACCGAAACATGCGCCTGCGCGGCAGAGGCAAGCCCCACGCCGAGTGCGGCAGCAACGACAAACGGAACTATCTTTTTCACTTTGTTCTCCTGGCGCGGCCCAGTGAAGGTCGCCGACTTCGCATGCCTTGCATGCTACGAAATCAATTTATCCAAAAAGGCCTCGTGACGCTGTTCGCATTTGTTGCAAATTGCAATTTATGGGAAGGCGAGGCGGCGCGGACCGTCGCACGGCGCCTTCGCGGGACTGTCAAGTTTGTTAGGAATCAAGGAACTGCGCGGACCGAAACCGGCGAGTGGAATGGCGGAATTGACCGATGCCGCTTCGACGGGCATCGCGTCGGTAATGTTTGATTACAAATTAGTTTCCACGCCGATGGCGCCGCGCAACGCCCAATAAAAATGCCCGGCGCGAGGCCGGGCATTCTCTGTCAGAAGAGCGATCGACTCAGCCGACTTTCACATACGCAAATTCGCGGGACACATTGGGCGGCACGTATGCGCCGCTGATCCGGACCCGTGGACTCAGGCGCTTTTTTTGATCCCACCAGCGACGGCGTTGGGCGTGCGTCAGAAACCGCAAGTGCTTCCGGTAAGAAAAGACGTTCATCGTTACCTCCCCGAATCCGATTGCGAAAATTGCGAAGCGAGTACCTATAAACAGCCACGTCCAAATCAGTCATGCGGAAATTGTGAGCAGTTTTCAAGCCTGCGGGGCGAACGGGGCGCCATGACGGACTGCGAGCGCCATATCGCTGGCGGACTCATCTGACGACCGCCGCGCCGCGTGTCCGCGCTCCAGCCGATGCGCGATACTGCTGCTTTTCCGTTCACGCCTCGTCTGGAGCACCTCGACATGTCCCAGTCTCATTTGCCGCGCGTCGGCTTCATCGGTGCCGGCCGGCTGGCGCGCTGCCTCGCGCTCGCCTTTTCGCGCGCCGGCTACCCGGTGACGGCCGTGGCAAGCCGCACGCCGGCTTCCGCCGCCCGGCTCGCCGCTCAAATTCCCGGATGCGCGGGATATGACGCCCCGCAACAGGTCGTCGACGCCGCCGATGTCGTCTTTTTAGCCGTTCCCGACGACAGCATCGGTACGACAGCGCACACATTGCGGTTCGAGCCGCGCGAAGTGTCGGCCAAGGCGCTTGTGCATTGCAGTGGCGCGTCGCCGGTCGAACTGCTCGCGCCCGCGCGCAGTCAGGGCGCGGCGATCGGCGGATTTCATCCGCTGTACCTGTTCGGCGGCGAGGCGGCGGATCTCGAACGCATCGCCGGCTGTTCGGTGACGATCGAGGCCGACGGCGCGCTGAAGGACACGCTGACGGCGCTCGCCGTGGCGCTGCGCTGCCACCCGCTGTCGATCCCGCCGGGCGGCCGCATGCTGTACCACGCGTCCGCGCACTATGCCGCGAGCTTCGCGCTGTGCAGCCTGGCCGAATGCGTCGCACTGTGGCGCACGCTCGGTTTCGCCGAGGACGACGCGCTCCGCGCGCTGCTGCCGATGCTCGCGGGCACCATCGAAACCGCTCGCGACAAGGGTTTGCCCAACGCGCTCGCCGGTCCTGTCTCGCGCGGCGACACGGGCGTCGTGCAGAAACAGCTGGCGCTACTCGAGGGCTTGGGCGGCGACCACGCGGCGCTCTACGGCTTGATGTCGCGACGCGCGGTCGCGCTCGCGCAGCGCCGCGTCACGCCACCGGCGGCGATCGGCGACATCGCCGAAGTGGTCGAAGAATCGTTGAGCCGCTCGCTGAATCAGGCCGCGGCAGGTGCAAGCGTCAAGTAAGCCGTGATAATGTGACGTCCGGCGCCGCGCGCCATCCGCCGGCGCCGCGCTTTAAGACCAACCGACGAGAACACACAATGATCAAGGTCAGCATCCTCTATCCGTACCGGGAAAACGGCCACTTCGACGTGGACTATTACTGCGCCACGCACATGCCGCTTGCGGCCGAATTGTTCGGGCCGTTGCTGAAGGGCTGGTCCGTCGACGTGGGCATCAACGCGGGGCCGCCGGGCACGCCGCCGCCGTACGTGGCCGCGGGCCACTTCCTGTTCGATAGCGCGGACGACTTCTACAAGGTCTTCAAGCCGGCGTCCGAGCGCCTTCTCGCCGACATTCCGAATTACACCGACGGCGGCAACGGCGCGATTCTGATCAGCGAGATCAAGATTTCGGTGTAACGCCGCGCGGCTGAGACAGCTTTCGCGGCGCGCGGCGCCCGCCCGTCGGCAAGCCGGCAAGTCAGAATGGGCGTGAAGCCGGACTCACGCCGCGTTGCCTCAGCCACTGTGCAATGCACGCGGGCGCACACACGGCAACCTGACGCGCGTGCAAGCTAACGAAACGCCGGCGCGCCAAACGGACAGCGCCAGCGCCCAGGCCGGTCAACGGCCGTCATCAGAAGCATAAGGACACGAGATGTTTGGCGATATCGCCCGTTTTCTGCTCAATACCGTATTCACCCTGTTCGGCGCGGCGTTGCTGCTGCGCGCCTGGCTGCAGGTCGTGCGCATGCCGCCGTACAACCCGGTCACGAACGCGGTGCTGCAGGCCACCAACTGGATCGTGCTGCCGCTGCGGCACATTCTGCCGAGCACGCGCAACATCGACTGGGCGAGCCTTGTCGCGGCGCTGATCGCGTCGATTGTTTATGTCGTGCTGATGGTGGTGCTCACGGGCGCCGATCCGCTCACGCTGTTGCCGACGCTGCTGATCGTCGCCGTGCTGACCGTGGTCAAGTGGGCGCTGAATCTGATCATCTGGATGACGATTTTGATGGCGCTGTTGTCGTGGCTCAATCCGCGTTCGCCGGCCATGCCGATTCTGTATCAACTAACCGCGCCGTTTCTGAATCCGCTGCGGCGTGTCGTCCCGCATCTCGGCGGCATCGATCTTTCGCCGATCCTTTTGTTCGTGATCGTGCAGGTGCTGCTGATGGTGGTCACGCGCGCGGCCGTGCAACTGACTTACTTCGTCATCTGACTTTCGATTTGATGCGACACAAGAAAAGGCAGCAGCGCAATTTGCGTTCGCTGCCTTTTCGCGAGTAAAATAGCGCGCTCTGCGGGCGTCGTATAATGGTAATACCCTAGCTTCCCAAGCTAGAGCCGTGGGTTCGATTCCCATCGCCCGCTCCAGAATTTTCTGGTTGTATCTCAGCCAATCCCCAGCGGCAAATCTCCCGAAAGCTTCAAATCCAGTCATTCGCCTCCCACGCCAAACGCGCGGACGCGGCATGGTGATAATGGCCAGGCGCCTATCGAATACCACTGCGGAAATCATCCACCGCATGTCCGGATAATTCGATTCCATTCGGATTCAACGCATATTGCGCAGGCAGCAATTGAAAAAGCCCGCGCGCGCCGGACTTCGGATTGCGCAGATTCACCGCGCCGCCCGACGCCCGCGCCATCGGCCACTGCAAATCGTTCGAATGCAATGTCAACGGTGGCCGCAATGGCCGCGTGCGGTGTTCACGAACCCGCGCCCTGTCTGGACGCACCCATTTGCGTTGTGCTACCTTACGCGCACTTGCAACGCCCGCTCCACCTTCCTGCTGAGCCTTCAGCGGAATCCAAGTACGAGCCGCCTCCACGAAGGCGGCTTTTTTATAGCGACGGCTGGCCGGCGCGGCAACTTACGGCGACGCGCGTCCCCGCAACCGGCACGCCCAAAGCGCGGCCCGGGCCGCGAGTTGCGACGAGGCGCCAGCACACGCCGCGCGCCGCGCCTGTCGCGAAGCCTTCACCCTTGTAGCAGCATCGACCATGATCCACGATCCAAACGACGCCGGCTTGCCCGACGAACTCCCGACGCCAGCAGCCGAAACCGCACCCGACACCGGACCAGAAACCGAAACCGCACCTTCCGACGCAGCTTTGCATCGTCGCCGTATCCGCAGCTTCGTCACGCGCGCGGGCCGCGTCTCGACCGGCCAGCGCCGCGCCATGGACGAATTCGGCCCGCGCTTCGTCGTGCCGTTCGCGCCGCAGCAGCGCGACTGGAACAGCGTGTTCGGCCGTGAAGCGCCGCGCGTGCTGGAAATCGGCTTCGGCATGGGCGCAACGACGGCGGAGATCGCCGCGCACCGTCCCGGCGACGATTTCCTCGGCGTCGAAGTGCACGAGCCGGGCGTCGGCGCCTTGCTGAAGCTGATGGGCGAACAGGCGCTGGCGAACATCCGCATCATCCAGCACGACGCCGTTGAAGTGCTCGAACAGATGATCGCGCCCGACAGCCTCGACGGCGTGCACATCTTCTTTCCCGATCCGTGGCACAAGGCGCGTCATCACAAACGCCGCCTGATTCAGCCGAAGTTCGTCGCGCTGCTCGCATCGCGTCTCAAACCCGGCGCCTATCTGCATTGCGCGACCGACTGGCAGAACTACGCCGAGCAGATGCTCGAGGTGCTGAGCGCCGAGCCGACGCTGCACAACACGGCGGACGGCTATGCGCCGCGCCCGGAGTATCGTCCGGTAACGAAGTTCGAGCGACGCGGTTTGCGCCTCGGTCATGGCGTGTGGGATCTCGTGTTCCGCAAACGCGACGCCGCCTGACAGCGTGCGCGGCCCGAACTTCGGCCGCCTATAACAAGGCTGCATCAAGCGAAAAGGTCCGCCAGCGTCACTGGCGGACCTTTTTTCATGGCCGCGCAAAGCGCGCGATAAGACTCAATCGGTCCAGCTCAGCGCGCCGCTGTAGCCGACCAGCAGAATCAGCAATCCGAAGCCGATCCGATACCAGGCGAACGCCGTGAAATCGTGCGCGGCGATATAGCGAAGCAGCCAGCGCACGCAGAAAAACGCGCTGACAAACGCCGCCACGAAGCCCAACGCGAAGACGCCGAGCGCGTCGACGGATAACGAGTGCCAGTCCTTGTACATCTCGTAGGCGGTCGCGCCGAACATGATCGGGATGGCGAGGAAAAAGGAAAACTCCGTGGCCACGCGCCGGTCGAGCCCGAACAGCATCCCGCCGATGATCGTCGAGCCCGAGCGCGACGTGCCGGGAAACAGCGCGAAACATTGAGCGAGACCGACTTTGAGCGCGTCCATCGCGCTCATGTCGTCCACGTGATGCACGCGCGCGACCTCTTTGTCCTGCCCGCCCTGCCCACGATGCCGCGCCTCGGCCCATAAGATCACGACGCCGCCCACCACCAGCGCGAACGCCACCGGCACCGGCGAAAAGAGCGCGGCCTTGATGGCTTTTTCGAACGACAGTCCGAGCACGACCGCGGGAATGGTCGCGATGATCACATTGAGCGTGAAGCGCCGCGCCTCCGGCCGGCTCGGCAAGCCCGCGACCACGCTGCCGATGCGCCGGCGAAACTCCCAGCACACGGCGAGAATCGCGCCGAGCTGAATCACGACGTCGAAGGTCTTCGCATGTTCGTCGGTGAAATTGAGCAGCGTGCCCGCGACGATCAGATGCCCCGTGCTAGACACCGGCAAAAATTCCGTCAAGCCCTCGACGACGCCCAGAACCAGCGCCTTGCAAGCCAATAACCAGTCCATCCATGCCCCTCTTCGCTATAGATTGTCGGAAGGAACAGGACCGGCACGATAACGCTGTGACGCTGCGCGCGGCCCCGCCGGCCGCGCGCAGCGTCATTTCTCGACGATCTGCACACGTATGCCGTTTGTAAGGATGGTGATTGTACCGGGTTCGTAATTCACTCCGGCAAATTGCAGTTGCTCGGGCTTGAATGTGTAGATCGGATAGTTAGTCAGCAACTGCGTGGCGAGCACGGCGGCGGCTGCGTTGATCTGTTGCGTATAGGCTTGCGCCTGCCCGCTCACGCTGACGTTGACCACATTCGGCGATTTCAGCACGACGGATCGGCTGGCGGCGTCGTACGCGAGTTCGCTCGACAGCGTGAACACGCCGTCCACCGGCTGCGGCATGAACGGGCTTTCGAGGTGCGCGTCGAGCTTCACCGAGACGCGGTTGGCGTCCGGCAGGAAACCGACCACCGGATGCGCCAGCGCGACATCGAATACTTGCGAAACCGTGCGCTGATACGGAAATTTCCGCTGCACGGCCTCCTGGACCTGCTGCTGTGAGAACGTGTAATGCGACGGGATGAACGGAAATGTCGGCGTGGCGCAGGCCGTCAGCGAGACGATACCCAGCGCGCCGCAACCGGTCAGCGCGGCGAGCAGGAAGCGGCGCCGTGCGGGCGCAGCGAGTCGAGTCATACGGAAACTCCAGATACGTGTTTGTTATTCGGGTCCAGGCTCATGTTCCGTGCTTTTCGCGCCTGACGTCACGAACGCCCGACCGCGTGCGGCCGGGTCTGCGCTTCCAGTTGCGTGAGCCACACGAGCGCTTCGTGCCGATTCGATCCGCACATGTCCGCCTGCGGTTGCAGCCCCGAGCAACAGGCCGGCCGCTCGGGCTGACCGAAGATCGCGCAGCGCAGGTCGTCGCCGAGTTGCACACAGCGCACGCCTGCCGGTTTGCCGTTCGGCATGCCAGGAATCGCACTCGAAATCGACGGCGCGATACAACAGGCGCCGCAATCGGGGCGGCACGCATGATCGGCGATATTGAATGCAGCCGCGCCTTTCACCTCGCGCTTCACCGGACGATTCGTCACATCACTCACAACCATTTTCCTGAACTCGAAGAAAGGCGCGAAAGCGCCAGACCCGCATTGTGCCACCGCATCGCGTGCGACCTTTTTACACAATCGGGCGCCCGGCGGCTCACGTAAACTCGGCTGAACCTCAAGGCCACGCAAAAGAGGCGCCCGCGCCGTTCCGGCCATATTGTGAAGCGTGCGCGCTCGCGCCTCTGACACGGCGGCCGTCAGACACGAGCCTCTCATGACCACCGCACATTCGCTGTTTCGCCCCGACCTGCTCGCCAAATACAGCGCGAACGGCCCACGGTATACGTCCTACCCAACGGCCCTTCAGTTCCGCGACGACTTCGACAGCAACGATTATCTGCGCGCTGCCGCCGACCCCGGCGCATCCGTTGCGGACCTCTCGTTGTACTTCCACATTCCGTTCTGCGACACGGTGTGCTTCTACTGCGGCTGCAACAAGATCGCGACAAAAAATCGCGCGCATGCACGCCCCTACCTCGACCAGCTCAAGCGCGAAATGGCCTTGCAGGCCGCGTGTTTCGACGCGCGCCGCCCGGTGTCGCAATTGCATCTGGGCGGCGGCACGCCCACGTTCATGTCGAACGATGAACTGGCCGAGTTGATGAGCGCGGCTCGCGAGCACTTCACCTTGTTGCCCGATGCCGCCGCCGAATATTCGATCGAAGTCGATCCGCGCGAGGCGTCGCCGGAGACCATCGCGCATCTGCGCAAGCAGGGCTTCAATCGCCTGAGTCTCGGCGTGCAGGATTTCGATCCGCTCGTGCAGCAGGCCATCAACCGGATTCAGCCGCTCGACATGACCGCGTCCGTCATGCAGGCCGCGCGGCACGCGGGCTTTCACTCGATCGGCGTCGATCTGATTTACGGGCTGCCGCATCAAACGGTGGAGAGCTTCAGCCGCACGCTCGACACGATGATCGAACTTGCGCCCGACCGTCTCTCGGTGTTCGCGTACGCGCACATGCCGCAGCTCTTCAAGATGCAGCGTCAGATGGACGCGGCCGCGCTGCCTTCTCCCACGGTGCGGCTCGCGATTCTGCAACGCGTGGTCGAGCGTCTGACGGCGGCGGGCTATGTCTACATCGGCATGGATCACTTCGCGCTGCCCACCGACGAACTGGCGCGCGCGCAGGCGCAGCGCACCTTGCATCGCAATTTTCAGGGCTACAGCACGCGCGCGGAATGCGATCTGATCGGCTTTGGCGCATCGTCGATCGGCAAGGTCGGCGACCTCTACGCACAAAACGCGAAAGATCTGCACGCGTATGGCGCGGCCATTGACGCCGGCCGGCTCGCGATCACACGCGGCGTGCGGCTCAGCGCCGACGACCGTCTGCGCCGCGACATCATCACCGAGTTGATGTGCAATCTGGAGTTGCGCTTCGACGAATTCGAAGCCATGTACGGCATCCGTTTCGCCGATACGTTCGAGCCCGAACTGGAGCACCTGCGCGGCTTCGAGCGGGACGGCCTTGTGTCGCTGAGCCATCGCAAGCTCGAAGTGCAGATGGCCGGGCGCATGCTTGTGCGCAACATCGCGATGGTGTTCGACCGCTATCTCGGCCAGCAAACGCTCGAACGATTTTCGCGCACGGTTTGACGGCGTTGCCGAGGGCGGCTGCAAGCGGCTTGCCCGTCGCCGGATTTTCGGCCATAATCTCCGTCTTCGCCGCGCGCCAGCTTCTCGCGCGCGTGCCGCAAGATCTGCCCAGGTGGTGAAATTGGTAGACGCAGGGGACTCAAAATCCCCCGCCGCAAGGCGTGCCGGTTCGATTCCGGCCCTGGGCACCAAGAACTCTCCCAACGCTCACAAGCGTTCGCAATTAAACCCCGCCGGACTTGGCTCCGCGGGGTTTTTTGTTGCAAAATCCCACAAACCTTTCCAACAGGAAACAACCCCTATCTGGGGGTTGCTGTGGGGGTTGCCTGCCACATCGCCCGCTCGCGACTCGAAAACAACCCCCGTACCGGACCCTCCGCACAGGAACCTGCATGGCTCTCACCGACCTGAAAATCCGTACAGCCAAGCCCACCGAAACCCAGCAAAAACTCTATGATGCCGGAGGCCTGCTGCTGCTGGTCACGCCTGCGGGAGGCAAGCGCTGGATCTTCAAATACCGGATTGGCGGCAAGGAAAAGAGTCTCGCGCTCGGCGTCTATCCGGATGTGTCGCTTGTCGAAGCCCGCAAACGGCGCGATGGCGCGCGCGAGAAGCTGGCGGCCGCCATCGACCCGAGCGAGGCCAAGAAGGCGGACAAGCGCGGCGCAAAGCTGGCGGCCACCAACTCGTTCGAAGCCGTCGCCCTGGCGTGGATGGAAGAACGCCGCTCGTCTGTCGAACCGGCTCAATACTCCAAGACGCTGGCGCGCTTCAAGGCCGACGCCTTCCCTTGGCTCGGCAAGCGGCCCATTACCGAAATTGACGCGCCGGAGATTCTGACGGCGCTCAAGCGGGTGGATGCACGCGGCGCGCGCTTTACCGCCCATCGGCTCCGCAGCGAGATCAGCCGGGTATTCCGCTATGGCATCAAGGAGGGGTATTGCAAGGCAGACCCGGCCAAAGACCTGACTGGGGCTATTCCGGCAGCGGTCACCACGCACTTTGCATCCATTACCGAGCCTGCCAGGGTCGCGGAAATGCTCCGGGCATTTGACGGATTCTCCGGCACCTTCCCGGTTCACTGTGCGCTCAAGCTTGCGCCGATGCTATTTGTGCGGCCGGGCGAGCTGCGTAAGGCAGAGTGGACGCAGATTGACCTGGACAAGGGCGAGTGGCGTTATCTGGTCACGAAGACGAAGACCGAGCACTTGGTGCCGCTGGCAACTCAGGCGGTGGCGATCCTGCGAGAACTGCACGCGCTGACCGGCAAGGGGTGCTATGTCTTTCCCGGTGCCCGTTCGGCATTGCGTCCGATGAGCGAAGCGGCGATCAATGCCGCGCTCCGACGTCTCGGCTACGACACCCGTACAGAGATAACCGGCCATGGCTTCCGGGCGATGGCGCGCACGATCCTGCACGAGGAGCTGGAGCAAAAGCCAGAAGTGATCGAGCATCAGCTTGCGCACACGGTGCCGGATAACCTCGGTTCGGCTTATAACCGTACCAAGTTCATCAAGGAGCGTCGGACCATGATGCAAAAGTGGGGCGACTACCTGGCCCAGCTCAAAGCCGGAGCACAGATAATTCCGATCGGGGCGGCCGCCGGCTGAGGCTGCTATCCACAGGATTCAGACCTTCCCGGCCGATACTGATGCGGGAGGTAGCGGCGGCCGCTCTTACTAGGAACTCTCGCCGCAGCAGCAGTCGGGCACGAGCGCGCTCATACCGTCCGGATGCTTGGCGATGTAGTTGTGCGCGAATCCGACGCAGCCTTGCAGTGTCAGGCACAGTGCGACGATGGCGGCGGTTTTCATTGCTCGTCGCCCTCTTCCGGATCGAACGGATAGGCTGGCGGCTCGCGCGGATACTTCTCGTCGCTGACCGCCTCGTCGTCGGTTTCCCACGGCAGGCCCAGCACGGCAAACGTCGCCATCTCGATTACGCCGTCGATCATCCATCGAAAATCATCTAGCCCCCGTTTCTCCGCACCGTCGATCACCTTGTAAACCTCGCCGAGATAGGCGAGCAGCACCGTAAAAGCCGCATGGTCTGCGCTTTGCAGGCCGTACGCCTCTTTCAGGTACTCGCCCATCTGCTCGACGCTGTTCCACAGCTGCACCGTGTACTCATCGGCCACATCACCCTTGCCCTCTAGCAGCTCGCCCAGTGCGCGCATGTCAGCCACGTCCTGCGCCGCCGCTTCAGGCGCATTGCCCGCGAAGTAATCGCCACGACGCGCGATCGCTTTCGCGAACGCGGCCCGGATTAGCTCGCTCACCACGTCGACCGAGGTGAGAGGCGGCTTCGCTGTCACAGGCTCCCGCTCTCGAGTCATCGGCTCAAGCAGCGCCTCACCCACATCGTCGTCCCTGGGCAGTCCAAGGAAAAACTCAGTGAAATCGCCCGCCACCGCCTCAAGCGTATAGACAATGTCTGCTGTATCAGCGGTTGGCGCGAACTGGCCCATATGCTTGTAAACATCGCGCAGGAGAATCGCGACCGCCTGCCGAATGGCGTCAACATCATCGTCTGCTGCGGGTTTGTGAAGATGCGCAGCGAGGATCCGGCGCACAAAGGAGGCGAGCCCATGTGGGTTCCAGTCGCCAGCCGTTTCATAGTTCGCGTTCTTGCCGGCGAGGATATCGGCGAGATCGAGGACCGCCGCCTTATCTGCCGCGATGGCGGCGGCGCGCCCGAGCGTGCCGCTGGCAACTTCTCGGACGCGGGTTGCGGACGCACCGACAAGCTGGCGGGTGAGACCGCCAATCACTTGCGGATCGCCAAGGTAAGGCTTGCCGCTGTTCGCGTTGGCGAGGTAAAGCCCGGATGAACCGGATTTTGTGGACGTGTCCATGCTGTCCCTTGCAGCCCGGCTGAGCAGGCGAGATATTGGGAAGGCCCGTCAATCGTGCTGGCAGCGGCTACCTTGTTGATTGTATCGTCTCGTGCACGATCGCGCCGCGCTGCCAGCATTGCCGGGACCTGCGTCTGCTCGTTGGGCTCCTACGCACGGCTGCCGATGGCTGCATGGCCGAGGATAGGAGGAAGCTCCTCGGCGATGTCTAGCCGCCTTTTAATTTGTGAGGCTCGGCGCAGGGAGATCAAAGGACACCCAACTCAAGGGCGAGCTCGCCGCAGAGAGCGCGCGTCTGGATCATATCGAGGCTAACCGGTTCGACACAACGGCGCGGATCTAGCGAAGGGCGAGCCGGAAGGTTTTCAGTGGGCGTTCGGCGAGAAGTGGGAATACACGGGAACGCAGAGCCTGCGCGTGGCGATCGACAACGAGATCGAGCTCGCCGCGGCAAACCCTGCCGGCGAACCGGTGATCACGGACGCCGATCGCGCAAAGGTGGCGCACATGCCGACCGACGAAGGTGAAGTTTCTTCGATACACCCGATCACTGCCTCGAGCACAAGGGGCAGCAATCGCCGGTACTGGCGCCGCGCCTCGTCGACGGCGAGATTGAGCGCCTGCGCCGCGTGGTGCGTGAGCGGGCCGGAGCCTGCGCGCTGGAAATGGGAGTACTCAGGTGCCGCGCAGCACGGCCGACCAGCTGGATCTGTTCTAACTGCAGGGGCTCGCCGGATCGGTGGCGAGGCGCACGAGATCAGCGCCTGTCACCGATCTGGTGTAGTAAGGCTGAACGCCCGCACGAACGCGCGTCGCGCCATCGCCAGCCGCGGCGATCACCACACGGCCGAGCACATGATCATTTCTCGCCTGAAACATGGCGCCTACGAGATAGAGATCGATCGTCTGCTCGCTGATATCCGGATAGAACTGCCCGTCAGGGATGCCCTTGCCAAACGAGCCACAGCGCCGCGCGCGCTCCATCACGCCGCGAAACACCTGCGCGGGTGTGGCTGATACGGTGGCTTGTTCCCACTTGAAGTCTGCGTCGGTGAGCTGGCCGGCGGGCGTAGCGCACGCGGCGAGCAGGGGCGGCAAGGCGAGCAGTGCGAAACGTTTCATCATCATCTCATTCGAAGTTATTGTCGGATGGCGATTATTGCGTCCGGCTGCGCAAACCTCCAGTCCATTCTTTCCCCGTTATGCGATATGCGCCCGGCCCCACCTTCCTTTTTACGGGTGTCAAATTTGGAAAGGCCATGAATTTGGCCGAAATACCGCCACACATACCTCTCGGCCGGTTTAGGTGTGTTTTTGCCTATGTTTTGGCGAAGTACCGCTCATTGGCCATCAAAACCCCTCGCCGCGCCACACCCACCTAGCGCGGCCCTCGCTACGGTCTCAGAACGCGCCGCCAGCCGCCGCTCATTGAAAGCGGTGAAGAGGCTGGTATCAGGTCCGACAGCGGGCCGCGAATGGCGCTGATTAGCCTGTCATCGCGGTAGCTGTCCGGTCAGCCCTCCAAACCGGCCCGCGCCTCGATCTTCGCCACCAGCTCCGCGCGTCTCCCGCACGTCGCCCGCCGTCATGCATGGCCCGCACCGGGCCCGTACTTTCTAACGTTTTCCCTTTCGATGCGTTCATCGTAGATTCCCGAAACGCTATATGTGTATGAAAACGACCGCCAACACCGCCAAACCGCCAACTCGGTTCACAAACCCTTATCCAGCAAGGGTTCGCTGTTGGCGATAGGTTGGCGGTCCTCGATTTCCACCGCCCACACGATCGCCGATGACAGTGCAAAATGTGATGCATCATAGTGAAACCGCCAACACCGCCAACAAACCGCCAACAGAGAAACCCTTACCCGGTAAGGCTTAGAGAGTAGAGTTGGCGGCTTGGCGGTGTGGGCGGTCGTTTCTCGCGTATACGTGCGCGAGAGAGCGAGGGGAGAGAGGCGACGCCGCAGCGCCTATTCGCCGCTTCCCTCCGTGTCGCCGTCCGCCTTGCGCAGATGCACCCGGTACACCATACCGGCCGGTTTGCCTCCATTGACCGTCCATGAGTCCCGCCGCCCCCGATCCAGCATCCCGGCCTCATGCAGCACCTGGCAGGCACGGCGCGGTTCGTAGCCAGCAATGACTTCCCCCTTGAACCCTGCGGGCAGCACCAGATATACCGGATCACCGTCGACATAGCGCCGATAGCCAAGGATGTTGTGCGTGGTCGGCTCGGCGGCCGGATCGATGGGCAGCAGCACGAAGCGCCCAAGCTCGTTGGCGCGGAGGATGCCGTCGACCTGCTCCAGCAACCGTTCGTTGTCTCGGTCGTGCGTTCCGAAGGCGTGCAGCCACCGCACCCACGCGACCATCACCCATGTACGCGCCTCATCCCGCGTCCATCCGGTGAGGCCTGCCTCAGACGCCATCTCGGCGGCGGCAACCAGCACGCCCCACTTGCGCGTAGCCCGCTTGGCTGGCGGCGCGGCTTCGGGGTGTTCCTCCTCCACGGCTTGCAGCAGTTCCGCCTGGGTCGATTCCACCCAATCCTTGACCTCGCCGCGATGCGCCGTCAGCCATTCGACAAAGGCCCGCCCCGTCGTGCCGTAGCTGGCGCGGGCGGCGGCGGTGAGCTCCTTCGCGAACACGTCGCCATCCTTGTACCCGTGGATGCTATCAAAGGCGCGGTACGCGCCCATGTCAGCAGGAACGTCGAGCAGGCGGATTTCCTGCCCGCCGCGCGGCGTCTGCCCCCCTTCAGCGAGGTATTGCGCCATGCTCACCTCGCCCGTGCTGACCATCGTCAGACGCCACGAGCGCGACGCCACCACACCGCCATCCTTGGTGCCCTGCAAGCGAGAGGTGCCATTCAACATGCTGTAAATCGCCGGACCGATTTTGCGGGCATCCCCGGCCCCGATTTCGTCCAGGTACAACAGCCCATCGTTGGCATATTCCGCCGTGCGGGTGAGGCCGTAGGAAGTGCCGTCCCATGTGTGCATCACTTCGGCAGGATTGCCCCAAACCGACGCGGCACAATCGCCCGCCGTACTTTTGCCGCTCGATGTCGTGGTGTACAGGTGCAGCCCGATGCCATCACGCGCCCCGATCAGCGACAGCAGCGGCCCGGCGAGCGCGCACGCAATAGCGGCGGCTATGAGCGGATTCTCCCGCGCCATGCTGCCTACGGTATCCCGCCACGTTTCAAGCGAGCCAGCGAGCTTGTAGGCCGATTGCTTTGGCGTTCCGCCGTTATAGAACAGCGGTCGCTCCGGTGTGCCGACGAACTCCCCGGACGGAAGGACATACGCGCCGTGCTGCCAACCGGTCAAACTGACGATTTCGTACCACGTCGCACCGCCCTCGCGCTGGATGTATTCGGCCAACTTGTACCGGGGGCGCTGCTCCGCTGCGACGTGCAAACCCAAGCCGCGCAGCACCGCCCATCCATCGCGCTCGCCTATCTCGCGTGCAGGCATGGCATGGCGGATGACCTCGCCGCTTCCGGCCCGCCTGAACTCCATCAGCCGGTATTGCTGCCCGCTGTCGTCCCGCCCCGTGCCGATCATTTCGAGCGGGCTACACAGCCACAGCGGCACCGTGTAGGAAGTCGCGCCGCTGTCCTTGTCACGCTTGACGCCGATGTAGTGCAGGCCACCGCTGAGGACGGCGTAGTAAGGCTCCGGCTCGCCAGCGTGCTCCCCTTCGCTCACGGTCGCCGCGCGGTCGTGCATTGACGCGGGCGGCGCGCGCCTGCCTCGTTTAGCGCTGGCCGGAAGCTCGGCGTCCACCTCTCGCACCGCCTCAATCACAGCCTCAATCGCCGCTTTCACGGCGTCCGCGCCGCGCACCGCGTGCATGTCGTTGAAGTCGGTCTGCGCTGGCTCGCGATTCGCACCGAAGGCCGGCACGGCCAGCTTGCAGCCGACCGCCTGCGCGGCCTTCACGGCTGTTTCGTGGGGTTCGCCGCTCGCCTTGTCCAGATCCGCCAGCAGCACCACTTCGGCATCCGGGTAACGCTCGCGCATCGCTTTCCCCGCCGCCACCATCTGGCCCACCGATAGTGACGCAATCGCCGGATAGCCCGTGCATTGGCTGGCGGATAGCGCCGTGGCGACGCCTTCCGCGATCAGCACTACCTCAAGCACATCCGGTATCTTCTGCGCGGCCCAGTAGCCCCCGGCCTTCACGCCGCCCGCCAACGCCGACTTCAGACCGTCGCCATCGATCATTTCGAGCGTGGACAGCTTGCCGCCTACCTTCACAGGCGCGATCAGGATGCGCGCCGCCAGCAGGTCGTCGCCGCGCTTCGGCGGATACCCGATCAGCGAGGCCAGGTTGCCCGCGTCAATCTCCCGCAGCGCGTCCACGGGTTGAACGCCCTTGCGCATCAGGTAGGGATGATCGGCACGGGCCGGCGTCGCTGCGCGCCACACCGTTTCGGCCAGCCCTGCCGCAGTGATGGCGCGCGTTTCGCGGTCACGGACTTCCTGCTCGGCGCGCTTCTCCCGCCCGATACGGCGGCGCTCCAGCTCGACAGGATTGACCGTCGCGATACCGGTGGCGCGGGCCTCGAAGCCTTGTTCTTTCGCGACGAAAAACAGCGTGGCAATCGTGATGCCACCGCCCGCCGACAGCGAACGCCATGTGCTGCGCGCGTCTGCTGCGCTGTAGTTCTCGCTGCGCTGGCTCCACGCATCGAACAGATCGAATCCGGCATCGCCCAGCTCATGCTTGAGTGCAGCACCAATTCGCGCCCACACATCGCGCGGCAAGTCAGCGGGGATGCAGGCAAGCGCCGCCTCAATGCGGTGGTTGTCAAGGACCTCGCTCATACGCAGTGGGCCTCCGTGCGATTGAGCCAGCCAGTCAGCGACTCCGTGAGTTCTTCGGCGGCCTCGTTGGCCTCCTGTGCGAGCTCGGCCAGAAGCCCCAGCAGCTCGGCGTGGAGATGCCGCGTAAGCGTGTCCGCCTCACTGCTGGCGGCGATGGTGGCGATTGCTGCAAGACGCGCAACCAGCGTTTGTAGGCTCTCGGCGGCCTCATACGGATCGGCTGCCTCTGGCATGGATGGAGCACCGACGAAAGCTGTGCACGGGTGATTACGCAGCATGGACTACTCCCATTTTCGAGAGTTCAGCAATGGCGATGAGCGCGCCGCCAAGAACGTCGATAGCGCCGTTGGGTGTAGGCTGTACAGCCGCGTCCCGCAGGGCGCGATTGATCTGGGTGAGGTCTTGCGGTTGCTCAGGACGAGCGGAAATTGGGCGCATTAAGCAGCCTCCGTGTGTGTTCATGGAGGCCCGCCGCTCATTTCCACATGAGGGGTGGCGGACCAGACGGCAAGGAGGTGGAAAAGAGGCACACACGGCGACCTCCCCAGCCGAAGCTGGCTCCTTACCCGGCCCGCCATTGATCGTGGGCGTGCTGGTGCGAACGGACGAAAAAAATGCCGCAATGGCGGCTGTCCGCCGTGTGTATCTCAGGTTTCCACGCCCGGTGCCCGTTGTCTCGGGCACGGCTGAAGTATAGCGCGCCGCCAAGGGCTTACAAGTACCGGCAACGTTCAGCATGTTCCGACCTCCGTCGCCTGGCTCAGGAAGTACACGCCGACCTTGTGCTGCACGCCTGATTCCGTTTCCTCGGCGCGCATCACGGTCGTGATTGCGTAGCCCGCCTTGCGCAGTTCGTGGATGCGCGGACGCGGATCGAACACGTCGAGATAGCGCATTGCCTCGAAGGTCGTCACGCTGCCAAGTTCCTGCTGCGCCATAAGCATCCGGACGCGCTGCATTGCGCTATCATTACCAGGCATCCGAGCAAGGATGTTTTTCAGGGCTGCTTCGCGTTGCGGGGCGGCCTTTTTATTTTCGTCCATCGCGCTTAGCCCTCCACCGTCTCAGCCGGCGTCCAGCCCGCCGGATCACTCATCCACGCATGGATTTCGCGATTTTTCCAGCAGCTTGATGCACCGATTTTGGTTCTCCGTGGGAATTTTCCCGCCAATTCCATTTGGCGGACCCACTCGCCCGAAAAGCCGATGTAGAGCCTGATCTGCTCCCAACGCGAAATTCCGTCCAGCGGCAGCGTGGCGGGCGTGGCCTGTGCTTCCAGTGCTTTTGGGCGCTTCGAGTGCTTCCCTCGCAACTTCCCTAGGCGCTGTTCCTGTTCGCTCGTTTCAGGCGTGCCCGTACCGGCGCGGCGCAGTGGGGCATCAATGTGGTGGGCGAGGGCCGAAGCGGCTTTGGGAGTGTGAGCCGCCTTCGCGGCGATATTCTTTGCAGGCATGTGTTTATCCCGGCCCGCGCAGCAATGCACGGGCGTTTAAAAACATCGGAAACCAACCGGCACCGTGCGCGCACGCGTGCGTACACGCAGCGACGGTTGATCGCTAACTGGATTTAACGGGGAGCCTGTGAAGAACTTCTACTGGCGCACGGTAGGGTTGACCTAGCCGCGATTCATTGCCAGTGGCCGAAAACGAAGATAAAACCTAGCGAAGGAGATAGTGCGGACTCAATGTGAGCGCAGACACCGGGGCGTATCTTAGACTAGTTGGGGCGGTTTGTGTCAGTTGGCACGCCATGCCTGCATGTGGCGCAGGATGGTGGCGGTTGTGCGCAAGGTTCAGCGCGCCGCCACGCCTGAGGCAGGTGATCGGGCGCGGTCTGTCAAACCTGCGCCTTCAGGTCGAGCGGCACCACGTGGGTACCAGCCCTCTGGTCGATGAAGCCTGCCCACCACTGCATCAGGCGGTGCCGCTCCGGGATCTATTTGGCGTAGTTATATGCGCCTTCCGTCTGGCTTTCTCCTTGTGCAATAGCTGCGCCTGCTTCAGCCTGAAGCGCCGCTTTCGCCGTCTTCTCTGAACGACCAGGTGCTTTTTGGTCGGTATTGGAATCGGCGGCGTATTGGTCTAGCCGAACAGCTTGCGAAGGTGCCCGATAGGCGTGGGCATTATCGCCTTCGGCAATATCCGGCTCTGCGTGCGGGCATATCTGGCCAAAGTCCGCCAAGCACCCCATATTCGGGGGTTGCTTTGGGGGTTGTTTCCGCCAGCAGCGGATGCCAAATCAATTCACATAATGGTTTCCGGAGTTTGTTTCATTCCGGCCCTGGCACCAAATACTTGTCGAGTCGATCACCGAGTCGGCCAAATGCTTGATCAAGGCTGCTTGATCAAGACTGCTTTATCAAGACTGCTTTATCCAGAATTTATCCCGCATTACCTGAGACGTACCGCCAAACCCGCGAGAGCATCAAGCTACGCGGGTTTTTTGTTTGAGTCGGCCGATCACGTTGAACAACCGCCGTCAGCGCGAGCGCAAACCCTCCGCGCTCGCGCCGCTCCGCACGCTTACCGCCCCGCCACCCGCGCCCCACTCTGCGTCGCCGCGCGACGGCGCTTGAACGCGTAGCCCGCCCACATCACCACGAGCCACACCGGCACGAGCCACACGGACACCGACAGACCCGGCGTCATCGCGAGGATCACGAGAATCAGCGCCATGAACGCGAGGCAGATCCAGTTGCTGACGGGAAACCAGAACGACCTGAAGACGAGCGTCTCGCCCGCCGCGACCATCGCCTTGCGCGACTTCAGATGCGTGAGGCTGATCAGCGCCCAGTTCAGCACGAGCGCCGCGACGACGAGCGCCATCAGCAAGCCCAGTGCTTCGGCGGGAATCAGATAGTTGATGATCACGCACGTGAACGTGGCGAGGGCCGACAGGCCGATCGCCATGTACGGCACGCCGCGCCGGTCGACCTTCATCAGCGCGCGCGGCGCATTGCCCTGCTCCGCGAGACCGTACAGCATGCGGCTATTCGCGTACACACCGCTGTTGTAGACCGACAGCGCCGCGGTCAACACGACCACGTTGAGCACGTTCGCGGTCAGCGTCGAACCGATCTGCGAGAAGATCATCACGAACGGGCTGCCGCCCGCCGCGACCTCGTTCCACGGATACAGCGAAAGCAGCACCGCGAGCGAGCAGATGTAGAAAATCAGAATCCGGTAGATAACCTGATTCACGGCCTTCGGAATGCTTTTTTGCGGCTCGTCCGCTTCGGCCGCCGTGATGCCGATCAATTCCAGCCCGCCGAACGAAAACATGATGGCCGCGAGCATCGTGAAGAGGCCATGAAAGCCGTGCGGGAAAAATCCGCCGTGGCTCCAGAGATTGCTGATCGATGCCTGCGGGCCGCCGTGGCCGCTAAAAAGCAGATAGCCGCCGAACAGAATCATGCCGATCACCGCCACGACCTTGATGATCGCAAACCAGAATTCGGTTTCGCCATAGGCCTTGACGTTGGCGAGGTTGATCGCGTTGATGCCGACGAAGCACACCAGCGCCGATACCCACGTCGGCACGTGCGGCCACCAGTAATGGACGTACGTGCCGACCGCCGTCAATTCGGCCATGCTGACGAGCACGTACAGCACCCAGTAATTCCAGCCCGACAGAAAGCCGGGGAAATCGCCCCAGTATTTGTACGCGAAGTGGCTAAACGAGCCGGCCACCGGCTCCTGCGCGACCATTTCGCCCAACTGCCGCATGATCATGAACGCGATGATGCCGCCGATCGCGTAGCCGAGAATCATCGACGGGCCGGCGGCTTGCAACACGCTCGCGGAGCCGAGAAAAAGGCCGGTGCCGATGGCGCCGCCCAGCGCAATAAGCTGGATATGGCGATTCTTGAGCCCGCGCTTCAGGCCGTCCTGCTGTAGTGCATTGTCCAAATTGCGCCCCAGTGTATGGATGTCGATCGCCCGAGCGGACTTGTGATCCGCCCCGGCAGAACCGCAAATTTTACCGCGGCCGATATTGTCCAAATACTGGTGTCAACCCGCGCTTGGTTGTGCGCCGCACTTTCGCGCGAGGATAGTGATTGTCACTGCTCTTTTGCTTCTGTATGTTGCCCTATTCGGTTTTGTGCTCCGGAGATTCGACATGTCGCCCAAACGTTTGCTGTGCGCCGCTGCCTTGTGTCTGTGCTTCGGAGGGACCGGCGCGTTCGCGCAAAATGCCACGCCGAACGCCACGCCGAAAGCGGCGAGCGCCGCTGCATCTCCCGCGCCGGATAAGGCGAGCGCCGCTGATTCAGGCACAGCCGCCAGCACAGCCCCCAACCCAGCCGCAGCCGCTCCCGCGAGCCCTGCCGCGGCGTCCCCCGCGCCGGCCGTCAAGTCTGCCGCCGCCGCGCCGATGGCCGGCCCCGTGCGCAACATCGTGCTGGTTCACGGCGCGTTCGTCGACGGGTCGAGCTGGAACGGCGTGGTCGCCAAACTGCAGCAGAAGGGTTATCGCGTGAGTTCGGTGCAAAATCCCCTGACTTCGCTCGCCGACGATGTCGCCGCCACGCGCCGCGTGCTGGCCCGCCAGGAAGGGCCGACGATTCTGGTTGGCCACTCGTGGGGCGGCGTCGTCATCACCGAAGCGGGCGCGAACGCGCCAAACGTCGCCGGCCTCGTGTATGTCGCGGCCATCGCGCCCGATCTGCACGAGTCGACGGCAGATCTGCTGAAGCGCGGCGCGCCGATGCCGTCCGGCCAGGACATCGCGAAAGACGCAAGCGATTTTCTCTGGCTCGACCGCGCGAAGTATCGCGCCGATCTCGCCGCCGACGTGCCCGAGAATCTGACGCGCGTGCTGGCCGCCGCGCAAGCGCCGATTTCCGCGAAGGCGTTCGGCGAAGCGGTCAGCCAGGTCGCGTGGAAGGAAAAGCCGTCGTGGTACGTGGTGACCACGAAAGACCGCGCGGTGTCGCCGGACGTCCAGCGATTCATGGCCGAGCGGATGGGCGCGAAAGTGGTGCCGGTCGCGTCGAGCCATCTTGCGCCGGTGTCGCATGCCGACGCGATTGCCAGCGTGATCGACCGCGCGGCGCGCGAGTGGAGCCGGCAGCAGTAGCCGCGCTATCAACGCTATCAGGCGATACAGCGATGCGCGTGAAGCCCGGCTGCCGGGCTAACGCAGCATGAACGACATCGCCGACAAACAATTGAGCATGCGCACCGCATGTTCCGCCGACGCCGCGTCAAAGCGCAGCGTGACCGCATCGACGCGCGTGACGGTGGGCCATTGGCAGAACAGATCAGCGAGCGCGCTGGTCTGCACGCGCAACTCGCATTCAACCGGTTTCGCGGCCACGCGCGTCGCATGCGGCGCATGACCGCTTGCGCGACGCTGCCGCACGACCTCGCGCGCGGCAGCTTCAATGGCTTCGCGGGCGCTCGCCGGCGATTGCGTGACGCCGCTCGCATGCCCGGTCGCGTTCTTGGTGACGACGAAACGCGCGCCCGGAAAACGCGGCGCGGTTTCTTCAGCGAAAACATCGTCGCCGGATAAAAGCGCGACCTGGGCGCCATATTCTTCCGCCAGCGCACCATACAGACCCGCTTCGCCGACCTCCACACCGTTCAGCGACACGCGCGCAAACGCGAAGCTGTTGATGGTGTGCGCGAGAATGCCGCGCGTTTGCGACATCGCGTGATAACCGATCATGAAGACGAGCGCCGCGCCGTATTCGAGCCCGGCCATCATGCCGAGCGTGCGCGGCTTGCCGAGCACGAGCTGGGCGCGCGCATCGAGCAGATCGGGCAGCAGATTGCGAAAGCCGCCGTGCGAATCGTTGACCCACACGTGCGTCGCGCCGCCCGCGAACGCGCCTTGAATCGCGGCGTTGGCTTCGAGCGTCATCCAGCGGCGCGCGGCGTCGTATTCGCCGTTGCCCGCGCGCGTCTGCTCGGGATGAAACACGCCGGCAATGCCTTCGATGTCGGCGGAAATGAGGACTTTCATCAGGTTGTGTGCTTGAGTAATCGCGCGAGGTCGGGGACGCTCTCGCGCAGTGATAGACGCCGATGGCTGTCGCGGCCGCTCACGGAATCGGCGCTCCATAACGCATCGACAATGGCCTGCTCGACGCTGTCCGCGCAGCCGCGAAAGAGCGGGTCCATCCGTTGATCGGCCAGCAACGGCGGGAGCGTGAAAAAATCCGCGCTGTGCGGCACCGTGTAGGCCGTTGAAAACGCGAGCGCGATGTCACCGCTGCCGTGGCCATACACCGAGCCGGTTCGCGCGAGACCCGCGGCGGCGCGCAACGAAAGACGCTTGAGCTGACGCGTGTCGAGCGGCGCGTCTGTCGCCACGATCATGATGATCGAGCCCTGCTCGGGCTTCGCGGCGTTCGTTGTCTGCGCGGCGGCATCTGCTTCGCGCTGCGTGAGGATGCGGCCAAGCGGCATGCCGTCGATCACCAGCATCGGCAAGCGCCCGAAGTTCGCCAGCACGAGCGCGCCGACGGTATAACGGCACCGCGCTATCTCGACCACGCGCGAAGCGTTGCCGATGCCGCCCTTCAGATCGAAGCACGACATGCCGCGCCCCGCCCCGACCGAACCGCTCGCCACGTTCGCGCTCGCCGCCGCGTAGGCCTGGTCGAAATGCTGTTCGCCGACGGCAAGCGCCCGAATATCGTTCAGGTACCCGTCATTGCATTCGAACACGAGCGGATTGACCGTCGGCCACTCTCGCCCGATGTGCGGATGCGCGGCGCACGCCGCGCGAATCTGCGCCTGCGCAACAGCCGCGACGCCGAATGTATTGGTCAACGCAATCGGCGTTTCGAGCGTGCCGAGTTCGTCGAGTTGCACGAGTCCAATGCTCTTGCCGAAACCGTTGATCACCGACGCCGCCGCCGGCACTTTATCGACAAACGGATCGCCGGCATGCGGACGAATCACCGTCACGCCGGTTTGCAGCGCGCCTTGATCGAGCGTGCAATGACCGACCGTCACGCCGTCTACGTCGGCAATCGTGCCGAGCGGGCCGCGCGGCAATTCGCCGATATGCGGCGCGGCCTGTGTGCCTTGTACACCTCGCGAGCGCGCGGCATTCATGCGCGGTCGAGCTTCGGATCGAGCGCGTCGCGCAAACCGTCGCCGAGCAGATTGAACGCCAGCACGGTCAGGAAAATCGCGAGACTCGGAAACAGCGCGATATGCGGCGCCGTGACCATATCCGCGCGCGCTTCGTTGAGCATCGCGCCCCACTCGGGCGTGGGCGGCTGCGCGCCGAGCCCGAGAAACGACAGGCTCGCGGCCGTGATGATCGACGTGCCGATACGCATCGTGAAATACACGACCACCGACGAAATCGTCCCCGGCAAGATATGACGCACGATGATGGTCCAGTCCGACGCGCCGATACTGCGCGCCGCCTCGATATAGGTGAGCTGCTTGAGCATCAGCGTATTGCCGCGCACAAGCCGCGCGAAGGCCGGGATACTGAAAATCGCCACCGCGCAGATCACATTGATCATGCCGTTGCCGAGAATCGCCACCACGCCGATGGCCAGCAAAATGCCGGGAAAAGCGAACAGCACGTCGGCCACGCGCATCGTGATGCGGTCCCACCAGCCTTCGTAATAGCCGGCGAGCAGCCCGAAGAACGTGCCGATCACCGCGCCGATCGCAACGGACAGAAAGCCGGCTTCGAGCGAGATGCGCGAGCCCGCCAGAATGCGGCTGAAAATATCGCGGCCCAGAGAATCGACGCCGAACCAGTGCGCCGCCGATGGCCCCGCGTTCAACGCGTCGTAGTCGAAGTAATTCTCGGGGTCGTACGGAACGAGATGCGGCGCGGCGATTGCGAGCGCCACCAGCAGCAGCACGAAAATGCCGGCGGCAAGCGCCACATGCTGCTTGCGGAACTTGCGCCAGAACTCGCTCCACGGGGTGCGGATCGCGCGTTCGGCGCGGGCGGGTTTGGCCGCATCCGGCTCGGTGGCTGTCGTGCTCATGCGGACCTCACTTGAAACGGATAGTCGGATTGATCACGGCGTACAGCACGTCCACGACCAGATTGATGATGATGAATTCGAGCGAGAACAGCAGCACCTCGGCCTGAATCACCGGATAGTCGCGCATGGAAACCGCATCCACCAGCAGACGTCCGAGGCCCGGCCAGTTGAACACGACTTCGACCACGATCGAGCCGCCGAGCAGGAAGCCGAACTGAAGTCCCATCATCGTGACGACGGGAATCATCGCGTTGCGCAGACAGTGTTTGACGATCACGAGCCGCTCGGGCACGCCTTTCGCGCGCGCGGTGCGCACGAAGTCTTCATTCATCACTTCGACGAACGACGCGCGCGTGAAGCGCGCCATCACTGCGGCGACGGCCGCGCCGAGCGTGAGCGACGGCAGGATGTAACTCTGCCACGAGCCGTCGCCGACAATCGGCAACCAGCCGAGCTTCACGGAGAAAATCTCCATCAGCAGCATGCCGAGCGCGAAGGCGGGAAACGAAATGCCCGACACCGCGAGCGTCATGCCGAGCCGGTCAGGCCAGCGATTGCGCCAGACCGCCGAGACGATGCCGATGCCCATGCCGAGCACGACCGCCCACGCCATGCTCGCGAGCGTGAGCAGCAGCGTCGGCATGAAACGCTCGCCGATTTCCTCGCTGACGGGCCGCTTGCTGCGCGTCGACGTGCCGAAGTCGCCGTGCGCGATCTTCACGAAGAAGCGCGCGAATTGCTGCGGCATCGGCTTGTCGAGTCCGAGGTCGGCGCGCACCAGCGCGACCGTCGCTTCGTCGGCATCGGGACCGGCGGCGAGCCGCGCCGGATCGCCCGGCAGCAGATGCACGAACAGAAACACCAGCACCGCGACGATGAAAAGCGTCGGCAGCAGGCCAAAAAGACGTTTGACGAGGAAGTTCAGCATTGAAGCTCATCCGGCAATGATGCAGACAACGAAGGATCGCTTGCGACACGAAAGCGGCGCGCCGCGCGAGCGCGCCGCAGGCTCATCACTTGATGGCGATGTCGTCGAAGTTGAACGAGCCGTCCGGCGCCACGTATGCGCCCGACAGACGCTTGCTGCGCGCATACACGACCTTTTCCTTCACGAGGAAAATCCACGGCGCGTCGGCCCAGATGCGCTTTTGCGCGTCGGTGTAGAGCGTGGCCTTCTGCTTGCGATCGGTGGTTTCGAGCGCCTGCTTCAGATCGCTGTCGACGGTATCGTTCTTGTAGTACGCGGTGTTGACCATCTTCGGCGGGAACGAGACGGACGCGAGCAGCGGCGTGATCGCCCAGTCGGCTTCACCCGTCGACGAAGACCAGCCCGCGTAGTACATGCGCACCGGCGCGGTCGCGGCGTCTTGCGCGCTTTCGACCTTGGCCACGCGCTGGCCCGCTTCGAGCGCTTCGACTTGCGCCTTGATGCCGACTTGCGCGAGCTGCTGCTGCACGAACTGGATCACCTTCTGCGCGGTCGAGTAGTTATACGCGGACCACAGCGTGGTTTCGAAACCGTTCGGATAGCCGGCCTCCTTCAGAAGCGCGCGGGCCTTCGCCGGATCGTACGGCCAGGGACCGAGCTTCACCGCATAATCGACGCCTTGCGGCACGACGCCGTCGGCCGGCGTTGCGTAACCCGCGAACACGACCTTGGTCAGCGCATCCTTGTTCACCGCGTAGTTCAGTGCCTCGCGCACCTTCGGATTGTCGAACGGCTTCTGGTTCACGTTCAGGCTGATATAGCGCTGAATGATCGACGGCGAAGCAATCAGATCGACCTTCGGGCTCGATTGCAATTGCGCGGCCTGCTCGAACGGCACCTGGAACGCGAAGTCCGCTTCGCCGGTGCGCATCAACGCGGCGCGCGTGTTGTTGTCGACCACCGGCTTCCAGTCGATTGCATCGATTCTGGGGTAGCCCTTCTTCCAGTAGCCGCCGAACTTCTTCACCGTCAGATCGCCTGCCGGGTCCCACTTCACGAGTTCGAACGGACCCGTGCCGACCGGATGAAACGCAATGTCCTTGCCGTATTTCTTCAGCGCGTCCGGCGAGATCATCACCGCCGACGGATGCGCGAGCACGTTGACGAATGCCGAGAACGGCGCCTTCAGCGTGATCTTCACCGTGTACGGATCGACCACTTCGGTCTTCTCGATGCGGTTGAACATGTTGTAGCGCTTGAGCTTGTTCGCCGGATCGGTCACACGGTCGAAATTCGCCTTGACCGCGGCCGCGTTGAAGTCGGTGCCGTCCTGGAACTTCACGCCATGACGCAGCTTGAACGTGTAGACGCGCGCGTCAGCGCTTGCTTCGTAACTGTCCGCCAGCACGTTGACGAGCTTCATGTCCTTGTCGAAGCCGAACAGCCCCTGATAGAACGACTTCGCGACGGCTTGCGAGAGCGTGTCGTTGGCGTCGTACGGATCGAGCGTCGTGAAGGTCGAGGCAACGGCCATCACCGCCGTGCTTTCGGCGTGCGCCACATTGCCCGCGAGCATGGCGAACACCATCGCGCCGCCGCTGACGAGCGCGCGCAAACGAAACGAAGAAGACGGGACCAGCAGGTTCATGAGTTGGCTCCAGGCTGCGAGTTGGAATGGTTCAGGTTAATACGCACCGCCGACGCGATGCTGTGCGACGAAGTGATCCGGTCCCACCGCGACGAGCGGCGCCACGGCGGGTTCATCGTTCAAGGCGCGGATCGGGCTCGGGATTTCATCGGCGGCGAGCATGCGTTTCGCGTGACGCCGCGCGGGATCGGCAACCGGCACCGCGCCCATCAGCTTTTTCGTATACGGATGCTGCGGCGCTTCGAACACCGCGCGGCGCGGACCGATTTCGACGATCTGCCCGAGATACATCACCGCGACGCGATGGCTGACGCGCTCGACCACCGCCATGTCGTGCGAGATGAACAGATACGCGACGCCGAGTTCGCGCTGCAAATCGAGCATCAGATTGACGATCTGCGCTTGCACGGAGACGTCGAGCGCGGAGACGGATTCGTCGGCGATCACTACTTTCGGATTCAGCGCGAGCGCGCGCGCAATTGCGATGCGCTGGCGCTGGCCGCCGGAAAATTCGTGCGGATAGCGGCGCGCGGCCTCGGGCGGCAAACCGACTTTGTCGAGCAGCCACGCCACGCGCGCCTGGGCCTCGGCACCTTGCGCGACGCCATGCACGAGCAACGGCTCCATGATCGAGAAGCCGACCGTCAAACGCGGATTGAGCGACGCGAACGGGTCCTGAAAAATAAACTGGATGTCGCGGCGCAGCGCCTGCAACGCGGGCCCCGTCAGCGAACTGATTTCCTTGCCGTCGAATTCGATCGAGCCGCTCTGGCTTTCCACGAGCCGCAGCAATGAGCGGCCTGTGGTCGATTTACCGCACCCGGATTCGCCGACGAGCGCGAGCGTCTCGCCCGGCCGCAAATCGAAGCTGACCTTTTCGACCGCATGCACGCGGCCCGTCAAGCGGCCAAAGAGACCGCTTTTGACCGGAAAGCGCGTGACCAGATCGCGCACGCGCAGAACAGGCGGCGTGCTGTCGGCGACCACCGGCTGCGCCTCCTTCGCCACGGCGGCGGCGGGCCGCACGGCTTCGTCCGCGCCGCCCGCGTCGGCCTGCTCGACCGTCAGAATCGGAAACTTCGCGGGTTGATCGGTGCCTTGCATCGCGCCCAGGCGCGGCACCGCCGCGAGCAGCGCCTTCGTATAAGGATGCGACGGCGCAGCGAAAAGCGCGTCGGACGCGCCCTCTTCCACCTTCTCGCCGCGATACATCACAAGCACGCGATCTGCCACTTCGGCGACCACGCCCATGTCGTGCGTGATGAAGATCACGCCCATGTTCATCTCGTCCTGCAAGCCGCGAATCAATTGCAGGATCTGCGCCTGAATGGTCACGTCGAGCGCGGTGGTCGGCTCGTCGGCGATCAGCAAGGCGGGCTTGCACGACAGCGCCATCGCGATCATCACGCGCTGACGCATGCCGCCCGACAGTTGATGCGGAAAGCGCGCCGCCACGCGCCGTGCCTCGGGAATCCGCACGAGTTCGAGCAGGCGCAGCGTTTCCGCGAAAGCCGCGGAACGGCTCTTGCCCTGATGCAGCGAAATCGCCTCGCTGATCTGATCGCCTACCGTGAAGACCGGATTGAGCGACGTCATCGGTTCCTGAAAGATCATCGCGATGTCGGCGCCGCGAATCGAACGCATCGTGCCGGACGACGCCCGCGCGAGATCGAGCACGCTGCCGTCGCGGCGCCGGAAAGCGATGCTGCCGCCGGCAAGGCGCCCACCACCATGCTCGATCAGCCGCATCAACGCGAGCGATGTCACCGATTTGCCCGAACCGGATTCGCCGACGATCGCGAGTGTTTCGCCGCGCTCGACAGTGAGCGACAGATTGCGCACCGCGTTGACCGTGGCCTCGCCGCTGCGAAACGCGACCGACAGGTTGTCCACCGCGAGCACGCGTTGCGGCGGCATGTTTTCGATGAGCGGACGGACAGTGTGCGATAAGCTCGGCACGGTGGTTCCTTTGAATTCTGGCGCTGACGGAGATTCGACAATAGTTAGGGTGACGAACTAACGATAGATCGCCGTCACCGGCGTTTCGCCGACTCGCGCGAACCCGCGGTACATGCCCTCGGTATTGAACGGCAGCGCGATGTTGCCGCGCGCATCGACGGCGATCAGACCGCCGCGTCCGTCGATTTTCGGCAGGCGGTTCATCACGACATCGTGCGCCGCTTCCTGCACCGAGACGTTGCGGTAAGCCATTTGCGCGGCGACGTCGTAAGCCGCGACCATGCGCATGAACATTTCTCCGGAACCCGTGGTCGAGACCGCGCACGTTGCATCGTCGGCATAGCAGCCCGCGCCGATCAACGGCGTGTCGCCGACGCGGCCCACCTGCTTGTTGGTCACGCCGCCCGTCGAAGTGGCCGCCGCCACGTGGCCGTGTTGATCGAGCGCTATCGCGCCCACGGTGCCGAACTTGCGGTTCGGATCGATCGGCTCGTGCGGCGTCGGCTCGTGCGGCGTCGGCTCGTTGCGGTTCGGGCCGGCGTTCGCGGTGTTCGAGTCGTTGTCCGTCGCGGACGACGAAGCGGCCAGCGTCGCGCCGTCGTGATCGAGCATCGCGCGTTGCTGGCCGCGCGCGAGCAACCATTGCCGATGACGCGCCTCGGTATGGAAATACGCCGGCTCGACGATTTCGAGCCCCTGCGCCGACGCGAACGCTTCCGCGCCCTCGCCGGTGAAGAGCACATGATCGCTGCGCTCCAGCACGCGGCGCGCGGCCAGAACCGGATTGCGCACGCGCTTCACGCAGCAGATCGCGCCGGCGTCGAGCGTGCTGCCGTCCATGATCGCCGCGTCGAGTTCATGCGTGCCGGCCGCCGTATACACCGCGCCGCGCCCCGCGTTAAAGAGCGGACAGTCTTCGAGCAGCCGCACGGCTTCGCTGACCGCGTCGAGCGCGCTGCCGCCGTCGGCGAGCACGCGCTGGCCGGCGCTGAGCACCGCATGCAAGGCCGCGTGATATTCGGCTTCGGCGCTCGCCGACATCGACGCGCGCAGGATCGTGCCCGCGCCGCCATGAATGGCAATGACTGCGTTTGTGTTCATCGTTTGTGTTTGGCTTTTGCTGGAGTAGTGCGAACGGTGCGCGACCCGGTGCGCTTGCTCGCGCGGGCCGTTTCGCGCGCGGCCTGTCCCGCCGGATTCGCGGATGCCGTTTGCGGATCGGTGAGCCAGGGCAACACGAATTCGGTGACTTCGGCGGCCGCCTTCACCGAGCGTTTCGCGCGATACGCCACGGCGTCGCACAGCGCTTCGATCACGGCGAGCACGGCGGCGTCGGCATTCGCCGCGAGACGCCGTTCCGAGCGCACATACAACGAGAGATCGGCGAATTGCGCGAGCGGTGAGCGCGGACCGTCGGTCAGCGCCAGCACGCGCGCGCCGCGAGTGGCCGCGCGGCGCGCGAGTTCGATGGTGTCGTCGACATAGCGCGGAAAGGCAATGCCGATCACGAGATCGCCCTTGTCGCAATTGAACAGACGGCGCGCCGCATGCGACGGTCCACCGATGAACGCGAGCGACTGCACGTTGTCGTGATACGCCATCAGGTTGTGTTCCATCAGCCCCGCGAGAAACGCGCTCGTGCCCGCGCCGAGCACGAAGACGCGGCGCGCGGCGAGGATCGCTTCGACGGCGGCTTCGGCGGCGGCGCGGTCGATGGCCGTGCGCGTGGAGTGCAGATTGCTGGCCGCCTGTTCGAGCGACGCATCGACGACGTCGTCGCCCGCGGCCAGCGACTCCTGCGCGCTGCGCAGCCGCTCGACCGGCGCGAGCGTCGCCTCGAAGCCGCGCACGAGCGCGTCACGAAACTGCGGATAGCCGTCGAAGCCGAGCGCGCGCGCAAAGCGATTGGCCGTTGCCACGGACGCGCCGACCACGCTGGCCAGTTCGTCGATCCGCATGGTGGCCGCGCGGAACAGATTGGCCAGCACGTATTCGCCCATGCGCCGATGAATCGGCGTGAGGATGGGCATGGCCGCCTCGATGCGCGCGGCGATGGCCTGCTCCGCAGCATTGGACACATGCGAAGCAACGGACGGTTGATGAGTCATGCAAGCGGCGCAGTGAGATCGATTTGTCCCGATCGCACTGCGCTCGGGCTGTCATGAAAATGCATGAAAGTATATTTACATGGAAACCTTCCAGAAAAAAATTCATTTTCATTTTCGAGGGTTTGTCCCGACCTCGTTTGCACAGGAAGCTGACCTTCAGCAAGCCGCCGCGCGCGGCTCGGGAATGGCGGCGAGCCGCGCCGCCGGCGACATCACGATGATCGACGCCTGCACGAGAAAGGCCGCGGCCGCCGCGACGAGACATGCGTCCACGTTCCAGCGCGCGCTGATCGCCGCGCCGAGCAGTGCGCCGAGCGGGCGGGCTCCGTAGGTGGCGGTGCTGTTGAGCGCGGAGACGCGGCCCATCATCCGTTGCGGCGTGATGGCCTGGCGCAGGGTGGTCGATCCGACCACCCACAGAATCGGTCCGACGCCGAGCAGGAAGAAGCTCAGCATCGCGAGCCAGAACGACGGCGCGACGAGCGTCGCCATCATCACGAGCGAGGCAAGCAGACCGCACGCGGGACCGATGATCAGCACGCGGCCGAATGCAAGGCGTCGCGCGATGGCAGGCGCGGCGAGTGCGCCGCATACCATGCCGACGCCATAGGCGCCGAGCGTGATGCCGACCGCCGACGCGGACAGTCCGAGCCGATGGACGGCATACGGCACATACACCGCTTGCAGCACGAAGAAGCCGAGGTTGAAAAACACCGCCGTCGCGAGCATGGGAAAAAGCAGCGCGTCGTGCAGCACGAAGCGCGTGCCGTCGCGCAACTCGTGCACGAAATGGCGCGCGGGCGTCGCGGCGCGCGCCGGTTCGCGCAAGCCCGCGAGCAAGGCGACGGCGAGCACGGATAACGCGGCCGCGCAACCATATGCCCAGCCCGCGCCGATCCAGCCGACCAGCAAGCCGCCCAGCGCCGGTCCAGCCGAATACGCGACGCTGCGCGCGAGTTCGAGACGGCCGTTGGCGCTCGCGTACGCGTCGCGCGAAACGATCGCGGGCACGAGCGACGGCGCCGCCACGTTGTAGGCGACCGTGCCGGTTGCGGCGATGAAGCCGAGCGCGGCGAGGAGCGGCAGGTTCAGCGCATGCGTCGTCAGGAGCAGCAACACGCACAGCAGCGCCGCCACGCGCGTGCTTTCGGCGAGCGCCATCAACGTGCGGCGCGAACGGCGGTCGGCCCAGACGCCAAGCGGTATCGACAGCAGAAGGAACGGCAGCGTCTGCGCGGTTTGCAAAAACCCGGTGCCGCGCGCATCGGCGCCGAGCGTGAACACCGCGACGAGCGGCGCGGCGGCCAGGCTGATCTGCTCGGCGGATTGCGCGACGAGATTCGACCACGCGAGCCGCTGAAAAGCAGCCGGCAAACGGACGCGGGATGAAGACGGCGTGGCGTGCATCGATGGCTCCTGCAACGGATTGGGAAGTGACCATCGTGAGCGCGAGCGCGCCGCGGCACGCTCCGCTTCTTGCGGTGTTATTCTTCGCTCGCCATGAATCTCGAAAGCATTCTCTTCACACAAGGCTTCGGCTCGCGCCGCCAATGCCGCGCGCTGATCGCCGATGCGCGCGTGAGCATCGGCGGCACGCTGTGCACCGACGCCGACGCCAATTTCCCGACCGACAGCGCCTCGCTCACCTTCAGCGTGGACGGCGTGCCTTGGCCGTATCGCGAGCGCGCTTATCTGCTGCTCAACAAGCCGGCGGGTTATGAGTGCTCACGCGATCCGCAGCATCATTTGAGCGTGTTCAGCCTGCTGCCGCCGCAGTTCGCGCAGCGCGGCGTGCAATGCGTGGGGCGGCTCGATCAGGACACGACCGGCCTTCTGCTTCTCTCCGACGACGGCAAATTCGTGCACCTGTTCACGTCGCCAAAACGCAAGGTGCCGAAGGTGTATGTGGCGACGACCCGTCATCCGGTCGACGACGCGCAGTTAAGCGCGCTGCGCGACGGCGTGCTGTTGCACGGGGAGTCGAAGCCGGTCGCGGCCGTGGAGGCGGACGCGCGCGGCGAGTGCTCGTTGGCGCTCACCGTGATGGAAGGCAAATACCACCAGGTCAAGCGGATGATCGCAGCGGCCGGCAACCGTTGTGAAGCGCTGCATCGCGAGCGGATCGGGGGGCTCGCGTTGCCCGCGACGCTCGCGCCGGGCGCGTGGCAATGGCTCGACGAAACCGACCTCGGATCTTTACGGAGCGGGTAAACCGCTAGAGGCCGCTTAAGCGTTTGACCCCATTAGAAAACCCATGTGCGCCGCCGCACATTCGGCCCGCGCGGCTCACGCCGGACGCTGCGCCGCAGCATGCCCTTCCTTGAGGCTCGCTCTATACTCGTTTAAACAAAGACTACAAAGCGTACAAGGAGGGGCCATGATCATCCTTAACGGAATCATGATCTCGTACACGATGGTGGCTTTCGTCTGCTTCGGGGTACTGTTGATCGGCGGATTGCTGATCACGATGCGGCTACGGCACAGCTACCATCCGAATCTGATCGGCGCGCTGATCGGCGCATTGCTGTGTTTCCTGCTGCTGGAGGCATTGCCGGCGCTGACGTGAGCGACGGCGCGCAAGGTGGCGCCGGCTCGCAGCTCTTCCGGGCAACGCCCGGCGCCGTGACTTTTTACCCTCCGCTTTGACTCTCTCTGCTTTGACTCTCTCTGCTTTGACTCTCTGCTTTGACTCTCTGCTTTGACTCTTTGCTTTACCCGCGCATGGCAGGCGTTTTCGCGTCAATGCGATGGCGTTATGTCCGCCTCGCGCTCACGGCTTCGCGCAAGAAATCCTCGACACGCGGATAGCGCAAGCGCACGCGCAACTCTTCTTTCAACCTGCGATTCACGAGCCGCCTCGACTCGCGCATAAACGACAGCAAGGTCGGTTCGATCTGCTTTTCCGCTTGAGCCCGCGTAATGCGCGGCGCGCGCGCGAGGTTGAACGCGTCGGCGACCCGATCGAAGTACTCGCCCATTTTCAGCGACGAGTCGTCGGACGCATGGATCACGCGCGCCGGCCGGCCATGTGTGGCGAGGCGCACCAGTATCGCGGCGAGGTCGTCGGCATGAATGTGATTGGTGTAGACGTCGTCGGCATCGACGAGCGCAGGCGTGCGTTTTTCGAGCCGCGCGAGCGGCAGCCGGTTCTCGGCATAAATGCCCGGAATCCGCGCGATGCAGGCCGCGACCGCGCCGCGAGCGGTCGCGCGCCGCAATTGCCGCTCGGCCGACACGCGGCGCTTCGCGCGCGCATTGGCCGGTTGCGTGGCGCGCGTCTCGTCGATCCACGCGCCGCCACAATCGCCGTACACGCCCGTGGTGCTCGCGTAGACGAAGCGCACGGGCGCGCGCGAAGCGGCGGCGCGGCGAAGACCGTCGGGTACAATATTGCGTGATTCAGCTTGTGCGCCTGCTTGTGCCAAGGCCCCGCGCGCGCGACGCAAACGCCCTACCGGCGCCATCGCGGCATGTGCGGCGCGCGCCGGTCGCAAACGCCGAAGCGCATTCGCGCCACGTGTGCCGAGGGTCGCGAGCAAGGCGCGGGTACGGCAGTCGTCGTCACCGGCTTTTTGCGGCGGCGCAAGATGCAGCACCGTCGGCGCAAGACCCGCGAGCCGTTTCAGGCTGCGGCGCTCGTCGAGGTCGCCGACTAGCGGCGAGACGCCCGCGGCGCGCAATTCGGCGCTGCGCTCAGCGTGACTCGTGAGCGCGAAGACGTGGGCGCGTGGCCGCAGCAGGGGCACGCAGCGCATGCCGACATCGCCGCAACCTACGATCAGCACGCGCGGTCGGCGGAAGTTTCGTGTCGCATTCATGGTGCACGCATTGTAGCCGTCAAGGGCGGCGGGCACCGGGCGGCTCGATCGCCTGTCCAATAACGATTACCGACTTTTCGATTTCGAACACTCTATGGCATTTAACGTCACGCTCCGGCAAAGCGGCCGGCAGTTTCAGGTAGAACAGGACGAACCGGTGCTCTCCGCCGCCTTGCGTCAAGGCATCGGCCTGCCGTACGGCTGCAAGAACGGCGCGTGCGGCTCGTGCAAAGGCACCGTGGCCAACGGCGAGATCGAGCAGCGCGCGCACTCGTCGTCGGCTTTGTCGAACGACGAAAAAACGCGCGGCATGGCGCTCTTCTGCTGCGCGACCGCGTGCTCCGATCTCGAGATCGATATCCGCGAAGTGGCGGGCGTCGGCGACGTGCAGGTCAAGAAGCTGCCCTGCCGCGTGAACGCCATTGAGCGCAAGGCCGACGACGTCGTCGTGCTCAAGCTGCAACTGCCCGCGAACGAACGTCTGCAATATCTGGCCGGCCAGTACCTCGAATTCATTCTGAAAGACGGCAAGCGCCGCAGCTATTCGATGGCGAGTGCGCCGCACGCCGAAGGCCCGATCGAACTGCATCTGCGCCACATGCCCGGCGGCGCGTTCACGGACCACGTGTTCAACACGATGAAAGAGCGCGACATCCTGCGCTTCGAAGCGCCGCTCGGCACGTTCTTCCTGCGCGAAGAGTCGGACAAGCCCATCGTGCTGCTCGCCTCGGGCACGGGCTTTGCGCCGCTGAAGGCCATCGTCGAACACGCGGTGCACAAGAACCTGAATCGCCCGATGACGCTGTACTGGGGCGCGCGTCGCAAGAAAGACCTGTATCTGCTCGAACTCGCCGAACAGTGGGCGCGCGAGATTCCGAACTTCAAGTTCGTGCCGGTACTGTCGGAGCCGGACGTGAGCGACGCGTGGACGGGCCGCGTCGGCTTCGTGCATCGCGCGGTAATTGAAGACCTGCCCGATCTGTCGGCCTATCAGGTGTATGCCTGCGGCGCGCCGGTGATGGTCGAGTCGGCCCAGCGCGACTTCACGCAGCATCACGGCCTGCCCGAAGACGAGTTCTATGCGGACTCGTTCACGAGCGAGGCCGATCTCGCGAACGCGGTCTGATATCGGCGTGAAGACAGGCGCGCATCTGGCCGGCCTCGCGCGCCTTGCCGTGAATCATCCAAATTCATGTGAATTCATGGTTTACACCAGCGCTTTCCTTGTCGTATTCTTTCGCGCATGAACCGCATCCAGTCCGAACTTCGACGTCGCCGCTCGCCGCTTCCCTAGGGACGCCGCCGGCTTCGTCACGGATTCGCGCTACAACAATGCGCTAGCTGTTCGAATCATGAAAGCCACGGCATGCCGTGGCTTTTTTGTTTTTCCGGCCCGTTCGCTGCATGGCTGACGGGCGCCAATGCCTCATCCACCCCTTACCCGCTGCCTGGAGCCTGCCGCTATGAATTTCAATGAGTATCCGATCGAGTCGCTGATGTACATCACGAACCGGCCCGAAATCGTTTTCACGCACGGCAAAGGCTCGTGGATCTACGACAACAACGGCCGGCGATATCTGGACTTCATTCAGGGCTGGGCAGTCAACTGCCTCGGTCATTGCAACGAAGGCATGATCGAAGCGCTGAACACGCAGTCGAAGCTGCTCTTCAATCCGTCGCCGGCGTTTTATAACGAGCCGATGGCGAAGCTCGCGGGCCTGCTCACGCAACATAGCTGCTTCGACAAAGTGTTCTTCGCGAACAGCGGCGCCGAAGCGAACGAAGGCGCGATCAAGCTCGCGCGCAAGTGGGGCAAGAAGTTCAAGGACGGCGCGTTCGAAATCATCACGTTCGATCACAGCTTCCACGGACGCACGCTCGCCACCATGTCGGCAAGCGGCAAGCCGGGCTGGGACACGATCTACGCGCCGCAAGTGCCGGGCTTCCCGAAGGCGGACCTGAACGACATCGCGTCGGTGGAAAAGCTCATCAACGCGAAAACGGTCGCGGTGATGCTCGAACCGATCCAGGGCGAAGGCGGCGTGATTCCCGCCACGCGCGAATTCATGCAGCAACTGCGCGAGCTGACGAAGAAGCACAACGTGCTGCTGATCGTCGACGAAGTGCAAAGCGGCTGCGGCCGTGCCGGCACCTTGTTCGCGTATGAACTGTCGGGCATCGAGCCGGACATCATGACGCTCGGCAAGGGCATCGGCGGCGGCGTGCCGCTCGCGGCGCTGCTCTCGAAGGCGCAAATCGCCGTGTTCGAAGCAGGCGATCAAGGCGGCACGTACAACGGCAACCCGCTGATGACGGCGGTCGGCTACTCGGTGATCTCGCAACTGACGGCGCCGGGTTTCCTCGAAGGCGTGCGCGCGCGCGGCGACTATCTGCGCGCGAAGCTGCTGGAATTGTCGGAAGAGCGCGGCTTCGAGGGCGAGCGCGGCGAAGGTCTGCTGCGCGCGCTGCTGCTCGGCAAGGACATCGGCAACCAGATCGTCGAAAAGGCGCGCGACATGCAGCCCGACGGCCTGTTGCTGAACGCGGCGCGCCCGAACCTGCTGCGCTTCATGCCGGCGCTGAATGTGACGAACGAAGAGATCGACCAGATGATGGCGATGCTGCGTTCGATTCTCGACACGCTGTAACACGCAATAAAACGCAATAAAACGCAGCCAGGAGGCACACATGACGACGACCGCGACGCTCCTGATCCGCCGCTTCGACGCGAGCGACACCGACGCCGTGGTCGCCCTCTGGCAAGCGGCCTTTCCCGAGTATCGCGACCGGACGAAGCCGCAGCGCAATCCGCATCTGTCGATTGCGAACAAGCTCGCCACGCAGCCTGAGCTGTTCTTCGTCGCGGTGCTGGGCGAGCGGATCGTCGGCACGGTGATGGGCGGATACGACGGCCATCGCGGCTGGCTCTACTCGCTCGCGGTGGACGAATCCGTGCGGCGGCATGGCATCGGCTCGCGTCTTGTCACCCATGTCGAAGCGGCGTTGACCGCGCTCGGCTGCCCGAAGCTGAATCTGCAGGTGTTGTCCGCGAAGCGCGACGTCCGCGCGTTTTACGAGGCGCTCGGTTATCGCGCGGATGCGGTGGTCAGTTTCGGCAAGCGTCTCGGCGCGCTGGCCGATCCGTCGGCGGCTTGACGGCTTGATTGCTTGAACTGTCGCGCGCCCTGCCTGAAAGAGAAAGGCCGCATGCGTTCGATTCACGCATGCGGCCTTTTTTTATCGGCAGATCTGTGCGGGCTTATTCACCCACTCATTCTCCGAGATAAGCCGCCCTCACCTTCGGATCATCCAGCATCTGCTTCGCGTCACCCGACATCGTGACCAGACCCGAATCCATCACATAACCACGGTTCGCGGCCTGCAACGCGAGACGCGCGTTCTGTTCGACGAGCAGCACCGTCATGCCTTCGCCCGAAATCGCGCGCACCACTTCGAAGATCTTCTCCACCATGATCGGCGAGAGACCCATCGACGGCTCGTCCAGCAGCAACAGCTTCGGACGCGAGATGATCGCGCGCGCCATCGCCAGCATCTGCTGTTCGCCGCCCGAAAGCGTGCCCGCGTATTGCGTGGCGCGCTCCTTCAGACGCGGGAAGAAACCGAACATGCGATCGACGTCCTTCTTGATGCCGTCCGCGTCGTTGCGCAGATACGCGCCCATCTGCATGTTCTCGACAATCGACATGCGCGCGAAGATGCCGCGCCCTTCCGGCACCATCGCGAGGCCGCGCTTGAGCAGCTCGTGCGGCGGCACGCCCTTGATCGACTGGCCGAGATACTCGATGTCGCCCGCCGAGTACGGCTTCAGACCCGTGATCGCCTTCATCGTCGTGGTCTTGCCCGCGCCGTTCGCGCCGATCAGCGTGACCAGTTCGCCCTGCCCGACTTCGAGGTCGATGCCCTTGACCGCCTGAATGCCGCCGTAATTGACCTGAAGGCCCTTGATTTTCAACATTGCTTGCGTCGTGGACATCAGTGGACTCCCGCACCCAGATAAGCTTCGATCACCTTCGGATCCTTCTGCACGTCTTGCGGCAGACCTTGCGCAATCACCTTGCCGTAGTCGAGCACCGTCATCTGGTTGCACAGACCCATCACCAGCTTCACGTCGTGCTCGATCAGCAGAATCGTCTTGCCATCCGCGCGAATCTTGTCGAGCAGGCGCGTGAGTTCCACTTTCTCCGTCGCGTTCATGCCGGCGGCGGGTTCGTCGAGGGCGAGCAGTTTCGGATCGGTCGCGAGCGCGCGCGCGATTTCGAGCCGGCGCTGGTGGCCATACGACAGGTTGCGCGACGTATAGTCCGCGTACTGCGCAATGCCGACGTACTCCAGCAGTTCGATCGCGCGTTCCTTGATCTCGCGCTCTTCCTGACGTTCGGCCGGCGTCTGGAACACTGCGCCGAGCAGGCCGTGTTTGGTGCGCACGTGACGGCCGACCATCACGTTTTCCAGCGCAGTCATGCCGCCGAACAGACGGATGTTCTGGAACGTGCGCGCGATGCCCGCCTTCGCCACCTGATACACCGCGGTCGGCGTGTAGTTCGTGCCGTCGAGCTTGAAGTCGCCCGAGTCCGGCGTGTAGAGGCCCGTGATCACGTTGAAGAACGTGGTCTTGCCCGCGCCGTTCGGGCCGATGAGACCGTAGATCGTGCCGGCCTCGATCTGAAGGCCGACGTCCGACAGCGCCTGAAGGCCGCCGAAGCGCTTGTTCACGCCCTTCACGGACAGACGGATTTGTTTGTCGCTCATATGTTTTCTCCTTGTCGACCAGAGTTGGCGCTTCAGCGCCTTACTCTGGTCCCATGCAGGGCTTCGCCCTGCACTGCCCGTTACGCGCGCGCCGGTTTCTTGCCGGCCCGCTTCGACAGTTTCGCAATCTTGTCTTCATGCTTCGGCGACGGCCACAGGCCTTCCGAGCGATACAGCATGATCAGCACCATCGCGAGTGCGTAGACCAGCTGACGGATCACTTCCGTATCGACGATTTCATGGCCGAAGATCATGTGTTGCAGCGGACCCATCGTCGAGCGCAGGAATTCCGGCAGCACCGCGAGCAGCACCGCGCCGAGAATCACGCCCGGGATGTGACCCATGCCGCCGAGCACCACGCACGCGAGCACCACGATCGACTCCGGCAGCGTGAACGATTCCGGCGACACGAAGCCCTGGAACGCGCCGAACATCGCGCCCGACAGACCGCCGAACGATGCGCCCATCGCGAACGCGAGCAGCTTCACGTTACGCGTGTTGATGCCCATGGCTTTCGCGGCAATTTCGTCTTCGCGGATCGCGGCCCACGCGCGGCCGATACGCGAGTGCTGCAGGCGCGTACACACCCAGATCACTACCAGCGCGGCGAGCACGAACAGGTAGTAGTACGAGTACACCGACGGAAACTGGAAACCGAACAGCGAGTGCGTCTGCGCGAGGCTGAAGTCGCCGACATGCACCGGGTCGATCCCCGTGATGCCCTTCGGGCCGTTGGTGATGTTCACCGGACGGTCGAGGTTGTTCAGGAAGATCCGCACGATTTCCCCGAAGCCCAACGTCACGATCGCGAGGTAGTCGCCGCGCAGACGCAGCGTCGGCGCGCCGAGAATCACGCCGAAGAACGCGGCGACGCCCATCGCGCACGGCACGATGATGAGGAACGGCACATGCAGCCCGTTCGGCGCGAGATGCGCGATCCACTCGAACTGCGAGCCGAGGTGCGGCGAGGACAGCAGCGCGGCCGTGTAGGCGCCGACCGCGTAGAACGCGATGTAGCCCAGGTCGAGCAGGCCGGCGAAGCCGACCACCACATTGAGGCCGAGCGCGAGCATCACGTACAGCATCGCGAAGTCGAGCACACGAACCCAGTAGTTGCCGCCGGCCGTGCCGATGATCATCGGCGCGGCGATCACGAACACGGCGGTGATGATGCCCACCGTCAGCGTCTTCGCCAGGTTGCGTTCGGGGATGAGCGTCGTGGACGGCTCGATCGGTTGAATTGAGGTCATTTGGTTTACTCCTTGGCCTGGATCAAGCGCGATCCGCAACGCGTTCGCCGAGCAGACCCGACGGACGGAACACCAGCACGATAATCAGCACGATGAATGCAAACACGTCCTGATAGTTACTGCCGAACACACCTCCCGTCAGGTTGCCGATGTAGCCGGCACCGAGCTGTTCGATCAGCCCGAGCACCACGCCGCCGACCATCGCGCCGCCGAGGTTGCCGATACCGCCGAGCACCGCCGCGGTGAAGGCCTTCAAACCGGGGATGAAGCCCATGTAGAAGTGCGCGTTGCCGTACTCGGACGCGATCATCACGCCGGCAAGAGCAGCAAGCGCCGAGCCGATCATGAAGGTGGCCGAGATCACGAAGTTCGGGTTCACGCCCATCAGCGAGGCGACGCCCGGGTTTTCGGCGATGGCGCGCATGGCGCGGCCGAGCTTGGTCTTGTGCACGAGCAGCAGCAGACCGGCCATCACGAGGAATGCGACCACGATGATCACGATTTCAGTCATCGAGATCACGGCGCCAGGTGTCGTGTCGGTGGCCTTGATCACGTTCAGCGGATCGGTGGGCAGAAGCTGCGGGAACGGCAGCGGGTTGCGCGACCAGATCATCATGGCGAGCGTCTGCAGGAGGATCGACACGCCGATTGCGGTGATCAGCGGCGCGAGACGCGGCGCCTTGCGCAACGGCCTGTACGCGAGCCGCTCGATCGCGTAGCCGACTATCGCGCAGACGATGGCGGCAATCACCAGCGCGATGCATAGCGTCGGCACATTGCCTAAGCCGGGGAAGTGGTTTTGCAACACGCCTATGGCGGACAGCGCAACCATCGCGCCGACCATCAACACATCGCCGTGAGCGAAGTTGATGATGCCCAGAATGCCGTAAACCATCGTATAGCCCAGTGCGATGATGGCGTAAACGCTGCCAAGCACCAGTCCGTTTAGGACCTGCTGGATGAAGATATCCATTTATTGCTCCTTAGCCCGTGCAACTGGATTCACGTTCTTCATCAGCCGGTGGGCGGTGATGCGTTACGCAATCTCAACGGCACTGCGGGTACTGATGTAAAAGACCGGTAAGGGTTTATCCGCCGCCGGTTTGCCCTCACGACTGGGTCACAGTCGCAGGCTCGCCTCAAGCGGATGCAAAAACGGCACCGTTGGGTGGTTCGGTGCCGTCAGGCTGAACGTCCCGTCATTACATCTTCACGACGTCGAGAACCGCTTTTTTGCCGTCCTTGAAGTCATAAAGCGTAATGGCGCCCTCTTTCAAATCACCCTTGTCGTCGAACGCGATGCGGCCGATTACCCCGTTGTAATCGGTGGACGGCATCGCAGCCAGCACCTTGGGCGCCTCGATCGAATTAGCGCGCTTCATTGCATCGACAATCACGTACACAGCGTCATACGTGAACGGCGCGTAAATCTGCACCGGCGTGTGGAAGCGGTCCACGTACTTCTTTTCGAAGTCCGCTCCCCTGTCCATTTTCGAAAGCGCGAGTCCCGCCTCCGAACAGACCAGGTTTTGCACGGCGGTTCCCGCCAGCTCACCCACCTTGTCGGTACACACGCCGTCGCCGCCAAGGATTTTTGCCCTGATACCGAGCGCCGCCGCCTGTTTGGCAAACGGCCCGCCCGTCGCGTCCATTCCGCCGAACATAATCGCGTCCGGATGAACACTCTTGATCTTTGTGAGAATGGCCCGGAAATCCGTGGCCCGGTCGTTCGTCGCTTCGCGCGCGACGACTTTCGCTCCGTTTGCCTCGGCGGTCTTCGCGAATTCGTCCGCGAGCCCCTTGCCGTAAGCGGTTGCATCGTCCACGACGGCGATGCGTTTGGCGCCCAACGCCTTCGTGGCGTAATTGGCGAGCGCCGGACCCTGCTGCGCGTCGGTCGCGACCACGCGATAGGTCGTCTTGAAACCCTGCTGTGTATACGCGGGATTCGTCGACGACGGCGAGATCTGCACGATGCTCGCATCGCTATAGATCTTCGAAGCCGGAATCGAGACGCCCGAATTCAGATGCCCGACGACCGCCACCACGTGATCGTCCACCAGCTTTTGCGCGACCGCCGTACCCACTTTCGGGTCGGCGGCATCATCTTGCGCGTCCAGTTGCAAGTCGATCTTGTGGCCGTCGATCGTCAGACCCTGAGCATTGATCTCCTCGACCGCCAGCCGCGCGCCGTTTTCGTTGTCCTTGCCCAGATGCGCAATGCCGCCCGTCAATGGGGCCGCATGGCCAATCTTCACGACAATCGCTTCGCTTGCCGGAGCCGCCGACGCCGCCACTGCCGCCGACGCACCTGCTCCCGCCTCGCCATCCTGTTTTTTGCCGCACGCGGTCAACATCGCAACCGCGGCCGCGATGGACACGGCGTAAGCAAACTTGACTTGCATTAAATAGGTCTCCCGCGCCTTGCAAAATCTATTGTTCGGGGCCCTAAGGCTTTGAGAACGCGCGCATTGTAACTCCAATTTTGCGACGGGCAATATTGTTGAAACGGCAGGGTTTTCCTGCATTGCAACCATATTTCGAGACAGAAATAACGCAAAAGGCGCAACCAGGTTGCGATTATTTTTCGTGCATCAGTTGCACCGCCATGGGAGCCCATGGCATCAACTGTTGCGAGTCATTCTTTCGAGGCCCGATGGCGCCGCGCTTTGCGTTACGTCGTACCTGAACGCCGCCAAGGGAAGCGACGCACCACGTTAGTGCGCGAAAGTTAACGGCACGTACAAAAAGAGCGTTAAAAACGGGGCCCCATCACCCGTAATTTAAAAAATACCCGATCAGTCTTCAAAAAAGATTATGCGGAAAATGGCCCGAAACCAAGTTTCTCGAATGATCTGGCACCTATAAAACGCGCCGACGTGAACATGAGGGCGAAAAAAAACGCGCCCGAAGGCGCGCTTTTGGCGATGGCCGCCTGGACCGTCACACAGGCAGGCCCAACCCGCGGGGCAGCGGGAATGCGATGTTTTCCTCGATGCCTTCGAGCGCACGCACATTGCGCACGCCCAGTTCACGCAAGCGGGCGATCACCGCCTGAGCCAGCACCTCAGGTGCCGACGCGCCGGCCGTCACGCCGATCCGGCGCTTGCCTTCGACCCATGCCGGGTCGATCTGGTCGGGCGAGTCCACCATATAAGAAGGCACGCCGAGCTTTTCCGCGAGCTCGCGCAGCCGGTTCGAGTTCGAGCTGTTCGGGCTGCCGACCACGATCACGACGTCGCACTGCGGCGCCATGAACTTGACGGCGTCCTGGCGGTTCTGCGTGGCGTAACAGATGTCCTGCTTCTTCGGCTCGCGGATCGCAGGATATTTGGCCTTCAGCGCGTTGATGATTTCCGCGGCGTCGTCGACCGACAGCGTGGTTTGCGTGACGAACGCAATCCGCTCCGGATCGGCCAGTTGCAGCGCTTTGACGTCTTCGATGTCTTCGACGAGATGCATGCCCTCGCCCGCCTGCCCCATCGTGCCCTCCACTTCCGGGTGTCCCTTATGGCCGATCATGACGATGTCGAAGCCGTCCTGGCGCATCTTCGCGACCTCGATGTGCACCTTGGTCACGAGCGGGCACGTGGCGTCATAGACGCGCAGCCCGCGCGACTGCGCCTCGCTGCGCACCGCTTTCGACACGCCGTGCGCGCTGAAGATGACCGTGTTGCCGGCCGGCACTTCTTCCAGCCGCTCGATGAAAATCGCGCCTTTCTTGCGCAGATCTTCAACGACGTAGGCGTTATGGACGATTTCGTGGCGCACGTAGATCGGCGAGCCGTGCAGCTTGATGGCGCGCTCCACGATCTCGATAGCCCGATCGACGCCGGCACAGAACCCGCGCGGCTGCGCCAGCAGGATCTCGGTTTCGGCAAGGGTCGTATCCGCGATGCTCATGTTTACAGAATCCCGATGATTTTCACTTCGAACGCCAGCGCCTGGCCAGCAAGCGGGTGATTGAAGTCGAACAGGGCCGACGTCTCGTTCACTTCTTTCAGAACGCCGGCGTAACGGCCGCCACCTGGCGCGTTGAATTCGACCAGGTCACCCGGCGAAAAATCCTCGCCGATCATGCTGTTTTCCCGCAGCGTGGCCAGCGACACGCGCTGGATCAGGTCCGGATTGCGCGGACCGAATGCAACGCCGGGGGCTAGCTGAAAGGTCGAATGGTGCCCGACCTTCAAACCCAGCAAAATGTCTTCCAGCGGCGGCGCGAGTTGGCCGGCGCCAAGCAGAAGCGTGGCGGGCTTGTCGTTAAAGGTGTTGATGACTTCGGCGCCATCGGCAAGGGAAAGCCGGTAGTGAAGCGTGACGTGTGAACCCGGCTTCACTTCGGAAATGTCGATGATGCTCATGCAATGCTCGCTCAGTCGAAGCGCGCTCTCACGCGTGCGCCGCGGGCGCAGCCGACGCGTGCGGCAAACCGTCGGTGTGCCGTGCGCAAAGCGTCTATTGTAAGCCACATAGCGGGGCTCGGCTTGCGTCCGTCGTGCGCATCAACCTGGAACCCGAGCGGAGGAATTGTCTGAATATGTCTGATTACGCGTCCACAATCGACGAACCACGGCCGGCTTTGGTCCGATCACCGCCCGCTCTACCGGCTCCTGAAGCGGCCGGCGCGCGTCGAAGACGCAAATGGCACAAGAGCGATATGCCGCGCGAGCGCCTGATCGACCTGGGGCCGGGCGTGCTGTCGGATACCGAAATGATCGTGCTCGTGCTCGGCTCCGGCCTGCCGGGTCACGATGTCTTCAGCATGGCCCGCGACCTGCTCGACCGCTTCGGCTCCTTGCGCGCGATGCTCGATGCGACCTATAGGGATTTCGACGGCCTGCGCGGCATCGGTCCCGCAAAAAAGGCGCAACTGCTCGCGATCATGGAAATGGCGCGCCGCTCGCTCGTCGAAAAAATGCGCCGGCGCTCGCTAATGAATTCGCCCGAAGCCGTGGAGAACTATTTGCGGCTCCTGATCGGCGGCCGTCCGCAGGAAGTATTCGTGTCGCTTTTTCTCGACGCCCGGCATCGGCTGATCCGCAGCGAGGAAAGCGCGCACGGATCGCTCACGCGAATGGCCGTGTATCCGCGCGAAATCGTGCGGCGCGCGCTGACGCTCAATGCAGCGAGTCTGATCGTCGCGCATAATCACCCGTCCGGCGCGGTGCGGCCGAGTTCGAGCGACTGCACGCTGACGCGCAGTCTGCGCGAAGCGCTGGCGCTGATAGACGTGCAGCTGGTCGATCATCTGGTGATCGGCGCCGACAGCGTTTATTCGTTCGCGCGCGCCGGCTGGCCTTGATGCCGGCCCGGACAGTGCGAGAAACGCGAGAACCTGGATGGGAAAGGCGTTGCGCCGTGTGGTGCTGCCGCAAATAAGGTTTGATTTTGCGGCTTTTTTTCTGCTAGAATTCCGGTTTGCCTATTTCCAACCCCCTGTTCCGAAGCCACCAAGGCGTTCCGGAAAGGATACGTGCCTGATTTCAGCGCGACTCTTTTCGGGAAACTTTCACGGCGTTCGAACTCAGAATTAGCGTATTAGGAGTGCTCTCATGGCACGCGTATGCCAAGTAACTGGGAAAGCGCCGATGAGCGGCAACAACGTTTCCCACGCGAACAACAAGACCAAGCGCCGGTTCCTGCCGAACCTGCAAAGCCGCCGTATTTGGGTGGAAAGCGAAAACCGTTGGGTGCGTCTGCGTATTTCGAACGCCGGCCTGCGCCTGATCGACAAGAACGGTATCGACGCTGTGCTCGCGGATCTGCGCGCACGCGGTGAAGCCTAAGGAGTAAATCATGGCGAAAGGCGCACGCGACAAGATCAAGCTGGAATCGACCGCAGGCACGGGTCACTTCTACACGACTACGAAGAACAAACGCAACATGCCGGAAAAGATGCTGATCAAGAAGTTTGATCCGGTCGTCCGTAAGCACGTTGACTACAAAGAAACCAAGATCAAATAAATCTTGGCTTCAGCCTGACGAAGGCAAAAGACATGCAAAAAGCCTCGCATTCGTGCGAGGCTTTTTTGTTTTCAGCTTGCGTTTTTCGCATTCGTTTTCATTACGCTTTTATAGCAGGCCAAAGCGTCCGGCCAATTCCACTTTTTGCGCGACAGCAACGTCTTAACACGTTCGGCCAGCTTTCCCTCGTCCGTCGCGGCGCGTATCCTCTCTCGTTTTAGCAGCGCGTGAACATCGGGCTGTCACAGCAAAACGATAGACGGAGATGCAAGCAATGGAATTCGATGTGGCGATTGTCGGTAGCGGTCTGGCCGGACTGAGTGTTGCGCTCAATCTGGCGCAGACGCGGCGGGTTGCGGTGATCGCCAAGCGGTCGATAACTGACGGCGCGAGCGACTGGGCACAAGGCGGGATCGCCGCAGTGCTCGATTCCGCGGACAGCATCGAAAATCACGTCAGCGATACGCTGATTGCCGGCGGCGGCCTGTGCGACGAAGCGGCGACGCGCTTCATTGTCGAACACGGGCGTGCGGCGATCGAGTGGCTGATCGAACAAGGCGTGCCGTTTACGAAAGACGACGCAGCCGAACTCGGCTTCCATCTGACGCGCGAAGGCGGCCACAGCCATCGGCGGATCATTCACGCTGCGGACGCAACGGGTCACGCGGTGGTCGCCACGCTGAGCGAGCGCGTGCGCCGGCATCCCAACATCACGCTGCTCGAAGATCACTACGCAATCGATCTGATCACGTCGGACCGCCTGGGGCTGCCTGGCCGCCGCTGTCACGGCCTGTATGCGCTCGATCTGCAAAGCGGCCGCACGGTCACGATCGAGGCGCCGCACACGGTGCTCGCCACGGGCGGCGCCGGCAAGGTGTATCTGTACACCACCAATCCCGACACCGCGACGGGCGACGGCATCGCAATGGCGTGGCGCGCAGGATGCCGCGTGTCCAACATGGAATTTATCCAGTTCCACCCGACCTGCCTGTTCCATCCGTACGCGAAGTCGTTTTTGATTTCCGAAGCCGTGCGGGGCGAAGGCGGCATTCTGAAGCTGCCCGACGGCACGCGCTTCATGCCGAATCACGACGAACGGGCTGAACTCGCGCCGCGCGACATCGTCGCGCGTGCGATCGACTTCGAAATCAAGAAGCGTGGCATCGATTGCGTGTATCTGGACATCAGCCATCAGCCGGCCGACTTCCTGCGCGAGCATTTTCCGACAATCCTTGCTCGCTGCCTCGAATTCGGCATCGACATTACGAAAGAACCCATTCCCGTGGTGCCGGCCGCGCATTACACGTGCGGCGGCGTCGTAACCGATCTCGCCGGCCGAACCGACCTCGCGGGTCTCTACGCGGTCGGAGAAACGTCCTGCACGGGCTTGCACGGCGCGAACCGCCTAGCCAGCAATTCGCTGCTGGAGTGCCTCGTGATCGGACGCTCCGCCGCGCGCGCCATCGAGGAAGAAGGCTTCAGCGCGGCCGTCCACGCGCCGTTGCCGGACTGGGACGAGAGCCGCGTTTCCGATCCGGACGAAGAAGTGGTGGTCGCGCACAATTGGGACGAGCTTCGCCGGCTCATGTGGAACTACGTCGGCATTGTGCGCACCGACAAACGGCTCGCGCGCGCCAAGCACCGGCTCGCCCTGCTGCGCGATGAGATTCACGAGTATTACGCGAACTTCAAGGTGAGCCGCGATTTGCTCGAACTGCGCAATCTGGTGGATGTGGCGTCGCTGATCGTCGAAGGCGCGCGGTCGCGGCGCGAAAGCCGCGGGCTGCATTTCAGCCGCGACTGGCCGGCGACTTTGCCCAAAGCGCTGCCCACGGTTCTATCGCCGGAGCATGTGCGCAACCGCAACGTGTAATCCAACGTGCGACTGAAACGAAAACGCCATCGCGGGCATGAACCGGCGATGGCGTTTTTCCTCTGTCCCGCTTTATTTTATTTCACACGATTCGCAACGAGTAGTCCGTCGCGCGAACGTCTTTCGTCAGCGCGCCAATCGACACACGGTCCACGCCCGTTTCCGCAATGGTTCGCACGGTCTCGAAGTTCACGCCGCCCGACACCTCCAGCACGGCGCGCCCAGCAGTGAGGCGAACCGCTTCGCGCATTGCGTCGAAAGAGAAATTGTCGAGCAGGATGGATTGCGCCCGATGCGCCAAGGCCGTTTCCAGTTGTTGCAGCGTTTCGACTTCGATCTGAATCGAGACGCCCGCATTGAGCGCAAGCGCCGCGTTCATGGCCGGCCCCACGCCACCGGCAGCAGCAATGTGGTTTTCCTTGATCAGGATGCCGTCGTAGAGAGCGAGCCGTTGATTCGCGCCGCCGCCCACCCGCACCGCGTACTTTTGCGCGAGCCGCAAGCCGGGCAACGTCTTGCGCGTGTCGAGAATGCGCGTGCGCGTATGGGCGACCGCGTCGACGTAGCGTCGCGTCGCGCTCGCCACGCCCGACAGAAGCTGAAGAAAGTTGAGCGCGTTGCGCTCGGCGGTGAGCAGCGCGCGGACCGGGCCGCGCAATTCGCACACTGGCGTATTCGCGGTCATCCGGTCGCCTTCGCGGTAACCCCACTGCACCTCGATCCGCGGATCGACTTGGCGCAGGACGGCGTTGAACCACGGCACGCCGCACAACACCGCATCCTCGCGAACGATAACCCGCGCGGTGCGCACTTCATCGGCGGGAACGAGACGGCCGGTCTGGTCGCCCGTGCCGATGTCTTCCGCCAGCGCGTCCGCGATGTTTCGCGCGAGTGCCGCGTCGAAAGCCGCGCCGTACTGCGCGTGAATCTCGCCGAACAGCGGCGACACCGCCTCTGCCGGGCTCAATGTTGCCGAGCTGGCCGTTGCCGAACATTCGACCGCCGAATTCATCACGCGGCTCCCACGTTCGAGTACAGCTGCGCGTCACGCGCGAGATCACCGCTGGCTTGCACGCGCTTCTTGTGACGCGCCGCAAAGTCCAGCATGCGGTCGATCGGCACGCGCGCCCGCTCGCCAATAGCGCGGTCGACGAAAATCTCGTTGTGACCGCGCTCGATCACATCGGCGAGATTCGCGAGGCCGTTCATGGCCATCCACGGACAGTGCGCGCAGCTCTTGCACGTCGCGCTGTTGCCGGCCGTGGGCGCGGCGATCAACGTCTTGCCAGGCGCAGCGAGTTGCATCTTGTGCAAGATGCCGAGGTCCGTTGCCACAATAAAGTGCGTCGCATCGAGCTTCTGCGCGGCGTCGATCAGTTGGGTGGTCGAACCGACCACGTCGGCTAGCGCAACGACATTGGCCGGCGACTCCGGATGCACGAGCACCTTCGCGCCCGGATATTCGGCACGCAGCAAATCCAGTTCGATGCCTTTGAATTCGTCGTGGACGAGACACGAGCCTTGCCACATCAGCATGTCGGCGCCGGTCTTGTTCTGAATGTAACCACCGAGGTGACGGTCCGGCGCCCAGATGATTTTTTCGCCGCGCGCGTGCAGATCGGCCACGATCTCCAGACCGATCGACGATGTCACCATCCAGTCGGCGCGAGCCTTCACGGCCGCGCTCGTATTCGCATAGACGACCACGGTGCGATCCGGATGAGCGTCGCAGAAGGCCGAGAATTCATCCACCGGGCAGCCGAGGTCGAGCGAACACGTCGCGTCGAGATCCGGCATGAGAATGCGCTTGTTGGGGCTCAGAATTTTCGACGTCTCGCCCATGAAACGCACACCTGCCACCACCAGGGTTTGGGCTTCGTGGTCGCGTCCGAAACGGGCCATTTCCAGCGAATCCGCGACACAGCCGCCTGTTTCGTCGGCGAGTTCCTGCAATTCGGCATCGACATAATAATGTGCGACGAGCACCGCCTTCTCGCGCTTGAGCAATGCGCGGATGCGCTCCTTCAACGCCGCCCTCTCTTGCGCCGACGGCCTGTCGGGCACCTTCGCCCACGCCTGCCCGATCCCGCAGGATGTGCCCTGCGCCTGTGGCCGGTCGTATTCGACGGTCCTGATCGCCTGCTGATCCATGATCTCCTCTGCCTCGCTCTGCCGCCGCGGACTGCCAATCAAGTCACGCTGCAATTTCCGCGTCCCAAAAAGCAAAACCCCGCCAACGCGGGGTTTTGTGACGTAACGAAATTTTAATGGATTTCGCGATCAAGCATAACGGCGCAGTCGCATCGCAAATTCCTGCAGCGCCTTGATCCCGCTTTGCTCGGCGCGATGGCACCAGTCCTGCAACTGCACCAGCAACTGGTCGCGCGACGCGTTGGAACGTTCCCACATGGCAGCAAGTTCATTGCGCATGTCGATGTAGGTCTTCAGCTTCTGGCTGTTCGCGAAAATCTGCGGCAACTGGCGCTTCTGCGGCTCGTCGAGCCCTGCTTCTTCCTTGTGGAACCAGCTACGCGCCCCGCGCATGACCTGATACTTTTCACGCGCGCCGACTTCCTTCAGATGCGCGAGTTCCTGACGATACGCGCGCTTGAGCGCCTTGCCATAGCGCGCCATCACTTCATAGCGATTGGCGAGAACGGCTTGCAGCGTGTCCTGATCCAGCACCAGCTTGCCCGTGGTGAGACGCGGCGTGGGCGCCACCTTCTTCACCTTTGCAAGGCGGAAAGCGGACATGATGCGGATGTACATCCAGCCGATGTCGAACTCGTACCATTTGTTCGACAACTTGGCCGACGTCGCGTAGGTGTGGTGATTGTTGTGCAACTCTTCACCGCCAATGATGATGCCCCACGGGAAAATGTTCGTGCTGGCGTCCGACGAGTTGAAGTTGCGATAGCCCCAGAAGTGCGCGAGGCCGTTGACCACGCCGGCCGCCCAGAACGGAATCCACACCATCTGCACGGCCCAGATCGTCAGGCCGGCCACGCCGAACAGCGCAATGTTCAGCACCATCATCAGGCTGACGCCGAGAATCGGGTACTTGGTGTAGACGTTGCGTTCCATCCAGTCGTTCGGCGTGCCGTGACTGAACTTGCGCAGCGTTTCTTCGTTTTTGGCTTCCGCGCGATACAGCTCCGCGCCTTCGAGCAGCACCTTCCAGATGCCGCGCGTTTGCGGGCTGTGCGGATCTTCTTCGGTTTCGCATTTGGCGTGATGCTTACGGTGAATGGCCGCCCATTGGCCAGTCAGCATGCCGGTGGTCATCCACAGCCAGAAGCGGAAAAAATGACTGACGACGGGGTGCAACTCCAGCGCGCGGTGCGCCTGGCAGCGATGCAGATAAACCGTCACGCCGATGATGGTGACGTGCGTCACCGCGAGCGTGTACAGCACAAGTTGCCACCACGAGAAATGCATCAGACCGTGGGCAAGGAAATCGAGCAAGGAATTCAACAAGGCAATTTACCTGTGGAACGAGAGACACGAGACACCCGCGAACTGCGCGTGTCAAGAAAGTGAAAGCATACAGCGGGATTGGACGACATTCTACTGGAAGCGTTCCAAGTGTTTGTAACAAATAGGGATTTTTTGTGCGGCATCAACAGGAAGAACGCGCGGCGAACGCTTTTTCGCTGCGCCGCGCGCTTGCTGAAGCCCGTCAGAGGGCGTTGTCCGCCTGATTGGCCGCCGCGGCGGTCATTGTTACCGTCTGCGGCAGCGCGCCGCCAACTTCCGCAAGGTTTCCCAGATTTCCAACAATCCGTACTTCGCGTTGCGCGAAGGGAATCGAGATGCCGTGCGCGGAAAAGAGCTGCCAGATATTGCGATTGACCGCCGAGCGCACCGCCGACGTGCCCGTGGCCGCATCCGCGATCCAGAAACCAAGCTCCAGATTGATGCCGTCCGCGCCGAAGCCGACCAGATAGGGAGCGGGCGCCGGCTCCGCCAGCACGCGCGGCACGCCTTCGGCGGCTTGGGCGAGCAGCGACATGGCGTGCTCGACATCGGACGTGTACGCGATCTGCACGGCCGCCTTCGCGTAACCGCGCGTCAGATACGAGGACTGGTTCTGCACGACATCCGTGATCAGCTTTTCGTTGGGAATCAGCGTTTCGATGCCGTCGAGGCCGCGCACCACGGTATAGCGCGTGCGGATCTGCGTGACCATGCCTTGCAGGCCGCTCACGTTGATCGTGTCGCCGATCCGCAGAGACCGGTCGATCAGAATGATGAAGCCCGAGACATAGTTGCTGGCGATCTTCTGAAGGCCGAAGCCCAGCCCCACGCCCAGCGCGCCGCCGAACACGCCGAGCACCGTGATGTCGATGCCCACCAGCGACAGGCTGATCAGCACCGCCGCCAGCACGAAGGCCGCGCGGCCGACACGCGCCACCACGACTTTCAGGTTGGCGTCGAGCGTCGTGGCGCGCATCAGGCGCTCCTCGAACGCGGAGCCGAGCCACATCGCGACGATCATCGTCACGCACACCCATAAAAGCCCGGTGACGAGCGACAGCAACGTCATATGCGCGTTGGCGACGCGAAAGTGCACGCTCGCCATCCACGCGATCACGTCGTCCTGAATGCCCATGACGGTCAGCGCCATGGCGACCCACACCGCCAGCGAGACGATCTTTTCGACAAGAAAAAGCCACGCGTGCGTCTCGCCGTCGTGGCTGAAAACGCGTCGCGCGAAGAAAAACACGATGTAAATCAAGCCGATGCCAAAGAGCGGCACCAATGCCAGCGCGAGCAGCGACGTGTGGATGAATTGGCCCGCGACGGCCCGCGCGAGCCACACGAGCACCGCGCCGATCAGCGGGAAAAACGCACGGTTCAGGCTTTCCGCGCCGAAATGCAGCGTCTGGTAGCGCGTTTGACGGCGCAGATCCAGCGTCCGGCGCAAGAGGCGCGCGAGCAGCCACGCGAGCGCGAGCGTCGCGGCCAGCACGCCGACCTGCCAGAGCATGACCGGTTGCCCGAAGTCGCGCGCGAGGTCGCCGAACAGATGGGAAAAAATACGGTTTTGCATGATGTGGACGAGGCGGCCGCGAGGGCCGGGATCACCGGCTCACGGTTCAGATAATCGATCCGCGAGCCGGCTGACGTACTCTCGCGCTCAGCTCTGGCGCTCGAGCACGGCGGCGAAAAAGCCGTCGGTCGCGTGGCGGTGCGGCCAGAGCGACAGGTAGTCGCCCATGTCGAGTTCGATGCGCTGGTCGGCCAGCACCTCGCGCGCCGGCACGAGCGCGAAATCCGGATGATCCGCGAGAAACTGCTGCACGACCGCTTCGTTTTCCGCTTCCAGAATCGAGCAGGTCGCGTACACGAGGCGGCCGCCCTTCTTCACGAGACGCGCCGCGCTCGCGAGAATCGACGCCTGCTTGGGCGCGAGTTCGGCAACCGATCCCGGCGACTGACGCCATTTCAGGTCCGGATTGCGGCGCAGCGTGCCGAGACCGCTGCACGGCGCGTCGACCAGCACGCGGTCGATCTTGCCCGCGAGCCGCTTGATCTTGGCGTCGTGTTCACTGTCGATCAGCACCGGGTTCACGTTCGACAAGCCGCTGCGCGCAAGCCGCGGCTTCAGTTTGGCGAGTCGCCGCTCGGAAATGTCGAATGCGTACAGACGACCGGTCGAGCGCATTGCCGCGCCCAGCGCCAGCGTCTTGCCGCCCGCGCCCGCGCAGAAGTCGACGATCATCTCGCCGCGCTTCGGCGCGACCAGCGAGCACAACAACTGGCTGCCCTCGTCCTGCACTTCGACCCAGCCTTGCTGGAACGCGTCGAGCTTGGTGAGCGGCGGCTTGCCGACCACGCGCACGCCGAACGGCGCGAACGGCGTGGCGCCCGCTTCGATGCCGGCCTTCGAGAGCGCGTTCAGCACGTCGTCGCGGGTTGCCTTGATCGGGTTCGCGCGCAGATCCAGCGGCGCGGGATAGTTCAGCGCGGCGGCCAGTTGCGCGAGTTCCGGGGCTTCGAAACGCTTCGCGAGCGCCTGATAGATCCAGTCGGGCAAATTCAGGCGAATGCGCAGCGGCAGGCTTTCCGGGTCGATCATCGCGACGTGCTCGAGCCATTTCGACTCCGCCTCCGACACGAACGGCTTGAGCGCGCTGCGGCCCGCCGTCTGCATCAGGCCGAGCAGCGCCATGCGGCGCGCGGGGCTGCCGGCGCCGCTTTCGGCCAGATGCGCGAACTCCATGCGCCGGCGCAGCACCGCGAAAACCGCCTCGGCGATCACGCCGCGCTCGCCGTGCCCGAGCTTCGGATGCGCGCGGAAAAAGCGGCTTGTGGTGGCGTCGGCGGGACCGTTCAGCCTTAGGACTTCGGCCAGCAAAGTCTCAGTTTGTCCAATCAGAAAACCATGTAATCTCATGCGCCCTCTCCGGCGGTGTGACCGGCAAAGAGCCATTGCGGCTCTGGCGGCGTGAGCGTGACACGCAGGCCGTCGAGGGCAAGACGCCCTTCGACGAACCAGCGCACCGCGCGTGGATAAATAATGTGTTCGGTTGCCAGCACGCGCTCGGCGAGCGTGGCGGGCGTGTCGCCGGTTTCGACGGGCACCGCCGACTGTACGACGATCGGCCCATGATCGAGCTGCGACGTGACGAAATGCACCGACGCGCCGTGCAGGCGCACGCCGGCGTCGAGCGCCTGCTGATGCGTTTTCAGACCCGGGAAGCTTGGCAGCAACGACGGATGCACGTTCAGCATGCGCCCCGCATAACGATCGACGAAACGGGCCGTCAGCACGCGCATGAAGCCGGCGAGCACGACGAGATCCGGCGCGAAGCCGTCGATCTGTTGGGCGAGCGCCGCGTCGAAGCCGTCGCGGTCGGGGTACTGGCGGTGGTCGATCACCGCCGTGGCAATGCCGTGCGACGCCGCGAACGCAAGGCCCGCGGCGTCAGGACGGTTGGCAATCACGGCGACGACCTGAGCCGGCCAGCCTTCGCGCTCGCAGGCGCGCACGATGGCTTCCATGTTGCTTCCCCGCCCCGAAATCAGGATGACGAGTTTTTTCATCCGCGGATTTTATCATTCGGGGACATCCAAACCGTGACGCGCCGCCGTCCGCTGCGCCGAGCGTTTATAATCGTTTGTTTTGCGGCACCCCGGCCGCCCTACCCCAACGCGCTATCGTGAGAGTCTTCCGCGGTCTTCCCAACGCTGAAAGCCGTGCGCCCTGCGCACTGACCATCGGCAATTTCGACGGTGTCCACCGCGGCCATCAGGCCTTGCTCGCCCATGTGCGCGCGGCGGCCGACGCGCGCGGCCTGCCCGTCTGCGTGATGACCTTCGAGCCGCACCCGCGCGAGTTCTTCAATCCGGCCGGCGCGCCGCCGCGCATCGCGATGCTGCGCGACAAGCTGGAGGCGCTGCGCACCAACGGCGTGGACCGCGTGGTGGTCGAGCACTTCAATCACACGTTCGCGGGTCAGTCGCCAGATGGGTTCGTCGAGCGGATCATCGTCAACGGGCTGCACGCGCGCTGGGTCATGATCGGCGACGACTTCCGCTACGGCGCGAAGCGCGCGGGCGACTTCGCGTCGCTGAAGGCCGCGGGGCAGCAGCACGGTTTCGAAGTCGAGCAGATGGCCACCGTCGCCGATCCCTCCGGCGCGCGCATTTCCAGCTCGGGCGTGCGCGCGGCACTGGTGGCGGGCGACCTCGACTCGGCGCGCGCCGCGCTGGGCCGCGACTATCTGATCAGCGGCCACGTCGTGCACGGCATGAAACTCGGCCGCGATCTCGGCTTTCCCACGCTCAATCTGCCGATCGCGCACAAGCGTCCGGCGCTCGCGGGCATTTTCGTCGTGCGCGTGCACGGCGTGGCGGACGAGCCGCTGCCTGGCGTCGCCAGCCTCGGCCTGCGCCCCACTGTCGACGACTCCGGCCGCGTGCTCCTCGAAGTGCATCTGCTCGACTGGCACGGCGACGCGTACGGCAAGCTCGTGCGCGTCGAATTCCTGAAAAAGCTGCGCGACGAGGAAAAGTTTGTCGACCTCGAAACGCTCACCGCCGCCATCGCGCGCGACGTGGCGAACGCCCGCGCGTGGTTCGCGGCCGTCGGCGCCGGCACGCCGGGCAGCCGCTCCACCGGTTTCGCCACGTCGGCCACCGACCGAATTAGATAACCGCCGCGGTTCATGTGCGCGCGCCGCGTGCCGCATGGACCTTCGCTGTGCGCATCGAAGGGCGTCCGTGCATCGCGCGACATGCCCGCCGGGCGCGCCCAACGCTCTCGCGCATCGTGCGCAACCCGCGCCCCGCTGCGCTTATAAAGAATTCACCGCGACCACATCATGAGCAACAAGAAAGCCGATTCGAAACCGCAATCACGCTACCCCGTGAACCTGCTCGACACACCGTTCCCGATGCGCGGCGACCTGCCCAAGCGCGAGCCGCAATGGGTCAAGGAATGGCAGGAACACAAGATCTACGACAAGATCCGCGCCGCCTCCAAAGGCCGCAAGAAGTTCATCCTGCACGACGGCCCGCCGTATGCGAACGGCGACATCCACCTCGGCCACGCGGTGAACAAGATCCTGAAGGACATGATCGTCAAGGCGCGCAACATGGCGGGCTTCGACGCGGTCTATGTGCCGGGTTGGGATTGCCACGGCATGCCGATCGAAATCCAGATCGAAAAGCAGTTCGGCAAATCGCTGCCTGCCGCCGAAGTGATGCAGAAGGCGCGCGCCTACGCGACCGAACAGATCGAGAAGCAGAAGGTCGGCTTCCGGCGCCTCGGCGTGCTCGGCGAGTGGGACAACCCGTATAAGACGATGAACTTCACGAACGAGGCCGGCGAAATCCGCGCGCTCGCGAAGATCCTGGAGAAGGGCTATGTGTTCCGCGGCCTGAAGCCGGTCAACTGGTGTTTCGACTGCGGCTCGGCGCTGGCCGAAGCGGAAGTCGAGTACAAGGACAAGACCGATCCGACCATCGACGTGCTGTTCAGCTTCGCCGAACCGGAAAAGACCGCGCACGCGTTCGACCTGAAGGCGCTGCCGCGCAACGAAGGCGGCATCGTGATCTGGACCACCACGCCGTGGACCATTCCCGCCAACCAAGCGCTGAACCTGCATCCGGAAATCGTCTACGCGCTCGTCGACACGCCGCGCGGCCTGCTGATCCTCGCCGAAGAACGCGTGGAAGCGTGTCTGAAGCTGTACGGTCTGGAAGGCTCGATCGTCGCCACCACGCCGGGCGAAAAGCTCGTCAACCTGCGCTTCAACCATCCGCTCGCGTCCGCGCATCCGGCGTACAAGCGCACCGCGCCGGTCTATCTCGGCGACTACGTGACAACCGAAACCGGCACGGGTGTCGTGCACTCGTCGCCGGCGTATGGCGTGGAAGACTTCGTGTCGTGCAAGGCGCACGGCATGGCCGATTCGGACATCATCAATCCGGTGATGGGCGACGGCCGTTACATCGAATCGCTCGCGCTGTTCGGCGGCCTGTCGATCTGGGCGGCCAATCCGCAGATCGTCGAGGCGCTGCAAGGCGCCGGCTCGCTGCTGCGCACCGAGAAATACACGCACAGCTACATGCACTGCTGGCGCCACAAGACGCCGATCATCTACCGCGCGACGTCGCAGTGGTTCGCGGGCATGGACGTGAAGCCGAACGACACGGACAAGACGCTGCGGGAAACCGCGCTCGAAGGTATCGAGAACACGGCCTTCTATCCGGCATGGGGCAAGCAGCGCCTTTTCAGCATGATCGCCAATCGCCCGGACTGGACGCTCTCGCGTCAACGCCAATGGGGCGTGCCGATGGCGTTCTTCGTGCACAAGGAAACTGGCGAGCTGCATCCGCGCACGCTGGAATTGCTGGAGGAAGTCGCTCAACGCGTCGAGAAATCGGGCATTGAAGCGTGGCAAACGCTCGATCCGCGCGAGCTGATCGGCGACGACGCCAATATGTACGAAAAGAACCGCGACACGCTCGACGTGTGGTTCGATTCGGGCACCACGCACTGGCACGTGCTGCGCGGCTCGCACAAAGACGAACTGCAATTCCCGGCCGATCTGTATCTGGAAGGCTCGGACCAGCATCGCGGCTGGTTCCATTCGTCGCTGCTCACGGCGTCGATGCTCGACGGCCGTCCGCCTTATAACGCGCTGCTCACGCACGGTTTCACCGTCGACGGCGAAGGCCGCAAGATGAGCAAGTCGCTCGGCAACGGCATCGATCCGCATGAAGTGGCGAACCGCCTCGGCGCGGAAATCATCCGCCTGTGGATCGCATCGACCGATTACTCGGGCGAGCTTGCCATCTCCGAGGAAATTCTGAAGCGCGTGACGGAAGGCTATCGCCGCATTCGCAATACGCTGCGCTTCCTGCTCGCGAATCTGTCGGACTTCGACTACGCGAAGAACGCGCGCCCGGTGGAAGACTGGCTGGAGATCGACCGTTACGCGGTGGCGCTCACGGCGAACCTGCAAAACGACATCCTGTCGCACTACGACAAATACGAGTTCCACCCGGTGGTCGCCAAGCTGCAAACGTTCTGCTCGGAAGACCTCGGCGGCTTCTATCTGGACGTGCTGAAGGACCGCCTGTACACCACGGCGGCGGATTCGGTCGCGCGCCGCTCTGCGCAGACGGCGCTGTACCACATCGCGCAAGGGCTGCTGCGCCTGATGGCACCGTTCCTCTCATTCACCGCCGAAGAAGCGTGGAAGGTGTTCCAGCCCAACAGCGAGACCATTTTCACCGAGACGTATCACGCGTTCCCGGCCGTGCCGGACGCCGGCGCGCTGCTCGACAAATGGACGCTGCTGCGCGCCGCGCGCGGCGACGTGACGAAAGCGCTGGAAGAAGCGCGGGTCGCGAACCTGATCGGCTCGTCGTTGCAGGCGGAAGTGGAAATCCGTGCGAGCGGCGCGCGTTACGACGCGCTGACGAGCCTCGGCGACGACCTGAAGTTCGTGCTGATCACCTCCGCGGCGACGCTCGTGAAGGTCGACAGCGAAGAGGAAGAAGGCGTCGAAGTGATCACGTCGAAGTATCTGAAATGCGAGCGCTGCTGGCACTATCGCGCGGACGTTGGCGCCGACGCCGAACACCCCACGCTGTGCGGCCGCTGCATTAGCAATCTGTTCGGCAACGGTGAAACGAGGAGCGCGGCATAATGGCGAGAACCATGGCGAAAACCCCATCCAAAGCTTCCGCCGGAAACGGTTCGCTGGCGCCCTGGCTGGGCATCGCGCTGATCGTCATTCTGTTCGATCAGTTGACGAAAATCGCGGTGCAGAAGGTCTTTGCCTACGGTGTCGCGCACGAGGTCACGTCGTTTTTCAACCTGATTCTCGTGTACAACCGCGGCGCGGCCTTCAGCTTCCTGGCCATGGCGGGCGGCTGGCAGCGCTGGGCGTTCACGGCGCTCGGCGTGGTCGCCGCGCTCGTGATCAGCTATCTGCTCAAGCGCCACGGCGCGCAAAAAATGTTCTGCACCGCGCTCGCGCTGATTCTGGGCGGCGCGCTCGGCAACGTGATCGACCGGCTCGCCTACGGCCATGTGATCGACTTTCTCGATTTCCATGTGCGCACGTGGCACTGGCCGGCGTTCAATCTTGCCGACAGCGCGATCACAGTCGGCGCGATTCTGCTCATCGTCGACGAGTTGCGGCGCGTACGCGGCTCGCGCTAACGGCGCCTCTTATAAACATAAACGCCCGAGGGCCGGGTCCGAGGTCCGCTTCGGCGCTCCGGCTCCGCGCCAGAAGTCCGCTTTGACGGCCGGCCACGGTGCGAGCGCGCCGCGAGCGGCCACCACGCTTTGTCGGAGGCTTTCGTTGGCAACCGCAGAACTCGCAGGAAAACATCTCGTCCTCGGCATGACGGGCGGCATTGCCTGCTACAAGATCGCCGAACTGACGCGGCTGCTGACGAAGGCCGGCGCGACTGTGCAGGTCGTCATGACGGAAGCGGCCACGCAGTTCATCACCCCGATCACCATGCAGGCGCTGTCGGGCCGTCCGGTCTACACGAGCCAGTGGGACGGGCGCGTGCCCAACAACATGGCGCACATCGATCTCTCGCGTGAAGCCGACGCGATCGTGATCGCGCCCGCCTCCACCGACTTCCTCGCCAAACTCGCGCACGGCATGGCCGACGACCTGCTCGCCACGCTGTGCGTCGCGCGCGATTGTCCGCTGCTCGTGGTGCCCGCCATGAACCGGCAGATGTGGCAGAACCCGGCCACGCAACGCAACGTCGCGCAACTGCGCGCGGACGGCATCGAAGTGCTCGGCCCCGACTCCGGGCCGCAGGCGTGCGGCGAAATCGGCGACGGCCGCATGCTCGAAGCGGCTGCAACCTATGAAGCAATCGCCGCCTTCTTTGCACCGAAGATCCTGTCCGGCCGCCGCGTGCTGCTGACCGCCGGGCCGACATTCGAACCGCTCGACCCGGTGCGCGGCATCACCAATCGTTCGAGCGGCAAGATGGGTTTTGCGCTCGCCCGCGCCGCGCAACAGGCGGGCGCGGAAGTGCATCTGGTGGCGGGGCCCGTCGCGCTCGAAACACCATGGGGCGTGTTCCGCGAAGACGTGCAAACCGCGCAGCAGATGCACGACGCCGTGATGCGCGCGGTCGCGGATACGGACATTTTCATCGGCGTCGCGGCGGTGGCCGACTGGCGCGTCGATCAGGCGAGCGACCACAAGATCAAGAAGACCGCCGCTCGGGCGCTGCCCACGTTTTCGTTCGTCGAAAATCCGGACATTCTGGCCACGGTCGCGAACCTGCCGCATCCGCCGTTTACAGTCGGATTTGCTGCGGAAAGCGGCGACCTCGAAGTGCACGGCGAAGAAAAGCGCGTGCGCAAGAACGTGCCGCTTCTGATCGGCAATCTCGGGCCGCTCACGTTCGGCATGGACGACAACGAGGTCATCCTGTTCGAAGCTGGCGGCGCCACCCGGCTGCCGCGCGCCGACAAGCAGACGCTCGCGCGCGCGTTGATCGAGGAAATCGTCAAGCGTCTGCCCGACACCAGTCTGATTCGCTGAGCTTGCCGCGCGGCGTTCATTCGCACTCGCCGCGCGTCGTCCTCGCGAGTGGATTCATCTGGAGCACACTGACATGACGCGACTTTCCGTGCTCGATCAAACGCCCGTGATCGCCGGACACTCGGCAGCGGATGCCATTGCCGCCACCGTCGAACTCGCGCAACTGGCCGACGACCTCGGCTACACGCGCTACTGGTGCGCCGAACATCACGGCTTGCGCGGCGTATCGAATCCCTGTCCCGAAGTGATGCTGGCGCGCCTTGGCAGCGTCACGCGACGCATCCGGCTGGGCTCGGGCGGCATCATGCTGCCGTACTACAGCCCGTTCAAGGTCGCCGAGCAATTCATGATGCTGGAGGCGCTGTTCCCCAATCGCATCGATCTCGGCGTGGGACGCGCGCCGGGCGGCGACATGCACACGGCTCAGGCGGTCGCCGCCGGCGACTACAAACGCGGCGAGCTTTTCCCGCAGCAAACAGCCGATCTGCTCGCGCTGATGCACGGCACCTTGCCTCCCGGCCATCTCGCGCAAGGCGCACTGTTGCAACCGCAAGTCCCGACCCGTCCGCAACTCTGGATGCTCGGCTCCAGCGAGTTCGGCGGCCTGCTTGCCGCGCAGTTGGGCATTCGCTTCGCGTTCGCGCATTTCATCAACGCGCATTTCGGGCATCAAGTGGCGCACGCTTATCGCGAGCGCTTCAGCCCGAGTCCGGAAGCGCAGCAATCGTATCTGGCCGCTGCCGTGTTCGTGATTTGCGCGGACACGGATCAGGAAGCGGCGGACCTGGAAAAGGCCGTCGATCTGCGTCGCGTGCAAATGGCGTATGGCCTGAACGAGCCGATCCCGACCATCGAGCAAGGCGTCGCGCAGGAGTACGGCGAGCGCGAGCAACTGGTGATCGACCGGGAGAAGCCGCGCAGCATCATCGGCACGCCGCCGGTCGTGACGGAGCGGCTACGTGCATTGCAGGAACAATTCAACGCCGACGAACTGATCGTGCTGACCGTCGCGGGCAGCTACCGCGCGCGTTTGCGTTCCTATGAACTTCTTGCCGACGCGTTCGAACTCGGGCGCGAGGCTCCTACTCCCTAAACCTTCGAACCTGCATGAAACTCGACCTGAAGATTCTCGATGCGCGCATGCGCGAACAACTGCCCGCCTACGCGACCACCGGCAGCGCGGGCCTCGATCTGCGCGCGTGCCTCAACGAACCGCTGACGCTCAAACCCGGCGAGACCACGCTGGTGCCGACGGGACTCGCGATTCACGTCGGCGATCCCGGCTATGCCGCGCTGATTTTGCCGCGCTCGGGTCTCGGCCATAAGCACGGCATCGTGCTCGGCAATCTGGTCGGCCTGATCGATTCGGATTATCAAGGGGAACTGATGATTTCGACGTGGAACCGCGGCGAGACCACGTTCGTGTTGAATCCGATGGAGCGTCTTGCGCAACTCGTGATCGTGCCCGTCGTGCAGGCCAGATTCAATATCGTCGACGATTTCGCGCAAAGCGAGCGCGGCGCGGGCGGCTTCGGCAGCACGGGCAAGCATTAAGCCAGCTTTGGGCTCGGGCTCGGGCTGCACAAAGAAAAACGGCGTGGACCTGGTCCACGCCGTTTTTGTTTTGCCCAGAAGGCTTCTTGCGCTTACTCGACTTCCACTGCTTCCGGATTCGGATTGCGCGGCGCCGGATGCTCGTCGAAGGTCAATTGCACCTTGTCTTCCGCATCCACGTCGACCGACACCCGGCCGCCGTTCATCAGTTTGCCGAACAGCAACTCGTCGGCCAGTGCGCGACGGATCGTGTCCTGAATCAGGCGCTGCATTGGCCGCGCGCCCATCAGCGGATCGAAACCGTGCTTGGCGAGATGCTTGCGCAGCGCGTCGGTGAAGAGCGCGTCGACCTTCTTCTCGTGCAGTTGATCTTCCAGCTGCATCAGGAACTTGTCGACCACGCGCATGATGATTTCCTCATCGAGCGAACGGAAGCTGATGGTCGCGTCCAGACGGTTACGGAACTCCGGCGTGAACATGCGCTTGATGTCGACCATCTCGTCGCCGGTTTCGCGGCGGTTCGTGAAGCCGATCACCGACTTGCCCATTGCCTCGGCGCCCGCATTCGTCGTCATGATGATGATGACGTTGCGGAAATCCGCCTTGCGTCCGTTGTTGTCCGTCAGCGTGCCGTGGTCCATGACCTGCAGCAGCACGTTGTAGATGTCCGGATGCGCCTTCTCGATTTCATCGAGCAGCAGCACGCAATGCGGCTTTTTCGTGACAGCTTCCGTCAGCAGGCCGCCCTGGTCGAAACCGACATATCCCGGCGGCGCGCCGATCAGACGGCTCACCGCGTGACGCTCCATGTACTCCGACATGTCGAAGCGGATCAGCTCGATGCCCAGCGTGAACGCCAGCTGCTTCGCCACTTCCGTCTTGCCGACGCCCGTGGGACCGGAGAACAGGAACGCGCCGATCGGCTTGTCCAGCTTGCCGAGACCCGCACGCGCCATCTTGATGGCGGCCGACAGCGCGTCGATAGCCGGATCTTGCCCGAACACCACGCTCTTCAGATCGCGATCGAGCGTTTGCAGCTTGCTGCGGTCGTCTTGCGACACGCTTTGCGGCGGCACGCGCGCGATCTTCGAGATGATTTCCTCGATCTCGTTCTTGCCGATGGTCTTCTTCTGCTTCGACTTCGGCAGGATGCGCTGCGCGGCGCCCGCTTCGTCGATCACGTCGATCGCCTTGTCCGGCAAATGGCGATCCGTGATGAAGCGTGCCGACAACTCAGCCGCCGCCGACAGCGCGCCCGACGAATATTTGACGCCGTGATGTTCTTCGAAACGCGACTTCAGGCCGCGCAGGATCGCCACGGTTTGCTCGACCGACGGCTCCGTCACGTCGACCTTCTGGAAACGGCGCGACAAGGCCGCGTCTTTTTCGAAGATGCCGCGATATTCCGTGAACGTCGTCGCGCCGATGCACTTGAGCGTGCCCGAGGACAGCGCCGGCTTCAGCAGATTCGAGGCGTCCAGCGTACCGCCCGACGCGGCGCCCGCGCCGATCAGCGTATGAATTTCGTCGATGAAAAGAATCGCGTGCGGACGTTCCTTCAATTCCTTCAGGACTGTCTTGAGGCGTTGTTCGAAGTCGCCGCGATACTTCGTGCCGGCGAGCAGCGCGCCCATGTCGAGCGAGTACACCTGCGCGTCGGCCAGGATGTCCGGCACTTCGCCGCGCGTGATGCGCCATGCGAGCCCTTCGGCGATCGCGGTCTTGCCGACGCCGGCCTCGCCGACCAGAAGCGGGTTGTTCTTGCGACGGCGGCACAGCACCTGCACCACGCGCTCCACTTCCGACTCGCGCCCGATCAGCGGATCGATGCGGCCGTCTTTCGCCATCTGGTTCAGATTCTGGGTGAACTGGGCCAGCGGCGTTTCTTTCTGGGCGGCGGCTTCGTCGGACTCGGCATTCGTGTCGCTCGCTTTCGCGGCGTCCGTGCTGCTCGTCTTGGCGATGCCGTGCGAAATGAAATTGACCACGTCAAGACGTGTCACGCCCTGCTGTTGCAGGTAGTACACCGCATGCGAATCCTTCTCGCCGAAGATCGCGACCAGCACATTCGCGCCGGTCACTTCCTTCTTGCCATTCGAGGTGGACTGCACATGCATGATGGCGCGCTGGATCACACGCTGGAAACCCAGCGTGGGTTGCGTGTCCACGTCGTCCGTGCCGGGCACGGTAGGCGTGTTGTCATGAATGAAGTTGCGCAGGTTCTGGCGCAGATCCTCGATATTGGCCGCGCATGCACGCAACACCTCCGCCGCTGTCGGATTGTCCAACAGTGCCAGCAAAAGATGTTCGACCGTTATGAACTCGTGCCGCGCCTGGCGTGCTTCCATGAACGCCATGTGCAGGCTGACTTCCAGTTCCTGGGCAATCATGCTTCCTCCATCACACACTGCAGCGGATGCCCGGCCTGCCGTGCGTGGGTAACGACTTGCTCGACTTTGGTCGACGCGATGTCCCGCGTATAGACCCCACAAACTCCCCTGCCCTCGCGATGCACCTTCAACATGACCTGCGTTGCGGTTTCACGATCTTTATTGAAGTATTCCTGCACGATCATCACGACAAATTCCATTGGCGTGAAGTCGTCATTCAGCAGCACCACCTTGTACATGGCCGGCGGCTTGAGCTTTTTCTCCTGCCGCTCCAGTACGGTGCCGTCCTGCTTGTCCGGGATAATCGCCATACACCCATTCTAAACAACTAGGACAGGCCCGCAATCCTGTCAAAACCCGGCCAACCGGCCAGTGAGCCCGAACGCTGCCGCCCGGCGGAAACTCACCGCCCGCGTGCGCCATTCACGAGCCGATTGCGGAGCCGGCCCCGATCCTGATCATGCGTCGCGGCCTTGTTGCGCCGCGGTCGGATCGAGTATCGCACAACCTGCCGGAGCTGGCTGACAGCAGCTCGCCATCGAAACACGGCGGGAACGGCCGGCAGAACAGCATGTGAGACGATTATGCGACTTTTCAAGATCGCCCGCTTGCGCAACCGCACATTACGAAAGCGGGAAAAACCCTGAAAACTGCCTGTTTGCAACGCCCGCCACGATGTCTCAAAATTTTCTTGACACTCGAATAAAGAGCCTCAACAATCAAGCTGGCACTTTTTTCACTGCGCCAAATTTCGAAAAAATGCCGATGGTGAGCTTGTGAGGAGGGGCGGCTGCATCGCGCGGTCGTCGAGCTTTTCGAGGGCTCGTGGTAGTGACATGAGTTACAGGGGAAGTTGGAATGGCAACTGGTACGGTCAAATGGTTCAATGACGCAAAAGGATTCGGATTCATCACGCCTGATGAAGGTGGTGAAGATCTGTTTGCACACTTCTCGGCCATCCAGATGAATGGGTTCAAGACCCTCAAGGAAGGCCAAAAGGTGACTTTCGAGGTCGTGCAAGGCCCGAAGGGCAAGCAGGCATCGAACATCCAGGCACCCGCCTGATACTTGTTCGATACCCGTCCTTTGAAACCCGGCCTCGCGCCGGGTTTCTTTTTGTGCGCCCGGTTTGTGATCCGTTGCGGATACATCTGCGTTGCGGATACATCCGTGTCCCAGATATCGGGCATGACCGCACGCTACCGCGCGATGCCGTGTGTCATTGCGCGCTGCACGGCGAGGCTGCGGGCGAGATCGCCCTCATAAACCGCGATGCCCTGGTGGCTCAGGTTGGAGCGCGTGTCGATGGCCGGCGTGATGCCAATGCGCGCGACAAGATCACAAAACCAGTAGTCCTCCGACAGATACACCCGTGTTTGCGGACAGATGCCCGTATCGAAAAACGCATAGAGAAATCCGGCGGGCTTGCCCTCGTCGAGTTCAGGCCGGCCGACAAACGGTGAGCGGTATTGCAGCTCCGGATAGCGCGCGATCAGCGCCAGAAAAACCTCGCGCCGGATCAGCATGAAACCGGTCGGCGCGTAGCGCGCGTCAAGGAAACCGTCCGCGTCCGGTTCGAGCGAAGCGCTGCGCGCCACGGCGGGATAAGTCGCATGGAGCGCGCGGAAATCGGCTTTGGTCGAACCCGCCGGCAGCGCCTGCGCGAGTCCGGCTGCCGGCCAGCCATCGTTCTTCAACGGATAGACGCCGGCCACGACGGGCCGCTCCGCTTGCAACAGACGCACCACGTCTTCGCCCTTGAAACCGATATCGCTATCGATCCACATCAGATGCGTGAAGCGCTCGTCCGCGAGGAACTCCGCGACCATGGTGTTGCGCGCCCGCGTGATGAGGCTGTCGAAACTGTTGAAGTTCACGCGGATGCCGAAGCCGTACGCCGACGACATATCGTAGAGATCGAGCAGTCCGAGTGTGTAGCCGGTGGTGACCACCGCGCCATAGCTGGGCGTGGCGACGTAGACGTTTGCGGCGATGGAGCCTGGGTTCATAGAGATCGTTATCTGAATTGCATGCGCAAGGCGGTTGCCATTCGCCGCGGCGTAACCGCGGCATAACTTAACCGAGCCGCCGCGCCACGCATCTCAATAACGGCACGCGAGCGGATGCAAGCCGATGCACGCGCATAAAAAAGCCCCGGCCGCGTAGAGCGCAACCGGGGCTTCCCGCACCGCACGCCAGGCTTCGGCCTGGCAGCGCGCGCACTCACATATTCTCGATCATCACCTGCCCGAACCCGGAGCACGAGACTTGCGTCGCGCCTTCCATCAAACGCGCGAAGTCGTAGGTGACGCGCTTTTGCAGGATCGACGTTTCCATCGACTTGATGATGAGATCCGCCGCCTCGAGCCAGCCGAGGTGACGCAGCATCATTTCAGCCGAGAGAATTTCCGAGCCCGGATTCACGTAGTCCTTGCCCGCGTATTTCGGCGCCGTGCCGTGAGTGGCTTCGAACATCGCCACCGAATCCGACATGTTCGCGCCCGGCGCGATGCCGATGCCGCCCACTTGCGCGGCGAGCGCGTCCGACACGTAATCGCCGTTCAGATTGAGCGTGGCGATCACGTCGTATTCGGCCGGACGCAGCAGGATCTGCTGCAGGAACGCGTCGGCGATCACGTCCTTCACGACGATGTCGCTGCCCGTTTTCGGGTTCTTGACCTTCATCCACGGACCGCCGTCGATCAGCTCCGCGTTGAACTCCTTCTGCGCGAGCGCATAACCATAGTCACGGAACGCGCCTTCCGTGTACTTCATGATGTTGCCCTTGTGCACGAGCGTAACCGAACGGCGGTCGTTGTCGATCGCGTACTGGATCGCCTTGCGCACCAGACGCTCCGTGCCCTCGCGCGACACCGGTTTGATGCCGATTCCCGACGTTGCCGGGAAACGGATCTTCTTCACGCCCATCTCATCCTGAAGGAACTTGATGACCTTTTTGGCCTGTTCCGATTCGGCCGGCCATTCGATGCCCGCGTAGATGTCTTCCGAGTTCTCGCGGAAGATCACCATGTTGGTTTTCTCCGGCTCGCGCACCGGCGAGGGCACGCCCTTGAAATACTGCACGGGACGCAGGCACACGTAGAGGTCCAGCTCCTGGCGCAACGCGACGTTCAGCGAACGGATGCCGCCGCCCACGGGCGTGGTGAGCGGACCCTTGATGGACACCACGTATTCCTTCAGCACCTGCAGCGTTTCTTCCGGCAGCCACACGTCCGGGCCGTAGACCTTGGTCGACTTTTCGCCCGCGTAGATTTCCATCCAGTGAATCTTCTTTTTGCCGGCGTAGGCTTTTTCCACCGCGGCGTCCACGACCTTGATCATGACCGGCGTGATGTCGAGACCGGTGCCGTCACCTTCGATAAACGGAATGATCGGCTGGTCGGAAACGTTGAGCGAGAAATCCGCATTAACGGTGATCTTGTCACCGCCGGTCGGAACCTTGATGTGCTGATACGGCATGATCGGACTCCAGTGAAGGCTGTGCTAAAAGCTGATGGGAGACTGCGAAAAAGGGCGCTCCTCGCTACGCGCTATGCCGGACGCTGCAAGCGGCCTGGCAGTTATTCTAGCCCACGAGACCGCCGCATCGAGACCGCTTCGGCTTGGGGTTTTCCAACATGAAGCAACGACGACGCACAAGCGCGGATTCATTGAGTCTTGTATAAGACTCGCGGGCGTTTCAGGCGCATTATGCTTTATCATCGCGCCTTGACTACAGGCACTGGCGCCTTCCAGTTTAGCGTGGGCGCTTGCCGCCGCGATGGGCGCCGCACGACTTCCATCAATCCTTATGCATCTTCTCGCCCTGAACAAGCCGTTTGGCACTATCTGCCAGTTCTCCGCGCACGAGACGCGCGCGTCGCTGGCCGACTGGGTGAAGGTGCCCGGCGTTTATCCGGCCGGCCGTCTCGATTCGGACAGCGAAGGCCTTCTCCTTCTCACCGACGACGGCGCGCTGCAAGCGCGTATTGCCGAACCGCGTCACAAGCTGGTGAAGCGTTATTGGGCGCAAGTGGAAGGCGCGGTCGATGCCGCGGCGTTGCAGAAGCTCGCGCGCGGCGTGGATCTCGGCGACTACGTGACGAAGCCGTGCCGCGCAACCCATGTCGAGCCCACCGATATGGCGATGGACAAGCTCTGGTCACGCACGCCGCCCATCCGCTATCGCGCGGCGATTCCCACCACCTGGATCGAGTTATCGATCACCGAGGGCAAGAACCGTCAGGTGCGCCGCATGACAGCGGCGGTCGGTTTTCCGACGCTGCGTCTCGTGCGCGTCGGCATTGGCGCGCTGGATATTTTTTCGCTCGGCCTGCAACCGGGTGAGAGCGTCGAATTGCCGCTCAATGCACCATGGGAAGGCGTCGCGTAATTCGCTTGTTCGCGCGCTAACTCGTTGTATGGGCGAACAAAACCGCCCGTGAAACTGTTTAGCACGAAGCCGTGAAACATTGACATGCGCACGCGCAAGCCAAAGCCTGGTTCACCTCAATGTCCGGCAGCGAAACTTTCTCGAAAATTTTCGTCAACCGGTGTGCGCGCTCACGCGTTATTCGACGCAGATGCCGCCCGAAGCTGTCCGGCATTCAGCCTTAAGGGCCTTGGTACAAGCCGCTCGCGCGGCAGGTGCAGGCAGTCTGAGCGCTCGGCAGACGTGTCGAAAATTTGTTCGATGCGGCTGTCAACCGAAAGGTGGATGGCACGTTTACCGACATGACTCAAACATAACCGGGTCATTTGGTTAATTAACTAAAGCTGAGGATTTTCAAAATGAACAAACTGATCGCCGCTCTGGTCGCTGGCCTCTTCGCAACGGCAGCATTCGCACAAGCTTCGGCACCGGCAGCAGCTTCGGCAGCTCCGGCAGCTCCGGCAGCAGCTTCGTCGGCAAAGAAGACCACGAAGCACGCTCACAAGAAGTCGCACAAGAAGGCAGCTGCTGCTGCAGCCGCTTCGGCAGCTTCGGAGTAAGTTTGTTGTAAAAACGCAGTCAAGAACTAGCTTCATTGCCGTTCTTACGGCGTTGAAAGGCAGATCACCGAAAGGCGATCTGCCTTTTTGTTTTTGACGCGCTCGCGTAACATTCCCCGGTTAAATTAAGCAAGGAGTCATGCCGTGCGATTTCCCATGCGCTCGTTGATCGCGCGTTTCGTCGTTGCCGCGATCCTGCCGTTCGCGGCCGTCTCGTTCACCGTCCTGAACGCGCTGCCCGCTCACGCGCAGCAAATGCCGGCCGGCGCAAAACAGCCGGGCGAGTTTCCGCGCGTGAAACTGACCGCCGGCATGTTCGTGATCGACGCAGCCGTCGCCGCCAACGATGCGGATCGCGAGCAAGGCCTCATGTATCGCACGAAGCTCGCGCCGAACGAAGGCATGCTGTTCGTCTTCAATGAAAATGCGGTGCATTGCTTCTGGATGAAGAACACGCTGATTCCGCTCTCCATTGCGTTCATGCGCGCGGACGGCACCGTGACCGACATCGACGAGATGCAGGCCGAAACCACCAACAATCACTGCCCGAAGAACAATGGCGTCTATGTGCTCGAAATGAGCAAAGGGTGGTTTACGTCAAAGGGCATCAAGCCGGGAATGAAGATTCAGGGCTTGCCGGCGGCACAGTAAGTTGCGATATAAGTCACGCGTCGATTCGCACGTCGAGCCGCGCTAACGAACCACCACTGAACCACCGCCCCACCTCGCCACCCATCGCAAAAGCCGGCGTCCTTTTTAGCAAGGCGCCGGCTTTTTTTGTTTCACGATGACTCCGGCCCCGGCACTTCGCTGAACTGCGCTGAAGCTAGATACAGCAGGTTTATCAAAACTTACGCGCGCCCCTCATATGCCGGTACTTTCTGAAACCTGATCCGGCATCCCCTCTCGCCGCTCCGATGTGACTCCTGGAACCGGGCCGTTCCGAAAAGTCCTCATGGCAAGCTACACCGGCCGATCGATTTATATCCGGATGTTATTGACAGTCACTTTTTACCCGGATAATATTCAATCATGCGCTTCGCACCGTGAAGATCAGTCGAGACATCGCTTTGTTTGAACGGCCGGCAATAGTCCTTTTTTTGAAGACGCGAGCCGAGCCCGGTTTTCGGATGACCTCCAATTGCTGAAAAGAGCTGGTCGCAAAATGGCCTTCAGGCGTTGCAAACAAAATTATCGTGCAGGCTGCTGAAGCATGTGCCGGGCACACACTCACCTCAAATGCGAGGAAGTCATGATGGACAAAGTCAGGCGAAAAGAACTCGCCAATATTTATAAACTCTCATTCCCATGCATGGGAATCTACTCAATTAGAAACAAAATAACTGGCAAACAGTTGATAGGAAAAAGCACCAATTTAAACGGCGCATTAAATCGCCATCGACTGGAGCTGCGGCTAGGCGTTCATCGAAATCCTGATTTATTGGCGGACTGGCGTTTGCTCGGTGAATCTCAATTCGCGTTTGAAATCATAGATCAGATCAAAGAACGCCCAGAACCGGATTTTGACTATCCATCCGAATTGGATAAGTGCATGGCAGTCTGGCGAGCAAAAATTCCGCCTGGCTCGTCACTCTCGTACCTTTGACATTCTGTTGGCCTGCCCTTTTGCCCTCCAATATTTTGGGTCCTGTGGGCATACCTTCCATAAGCAGCCCTCAGGGTTCGGAATCTCATCGCTGCATGGCCCCGCGATGTGCGCGATCCCGCCGCGCGACTTTCATTGATAGAAGAACCGCGTGGGTCATTGACCGCCGTTTCGGCCGCTGACATCAAGGAATCAAACAAATGACTATTTCATTTCCACATCCGCGCTATCTGGAGCCTACGCAGGAATCGGGTCGCGCGTTCGTAATGCGAGGAATACAGGGCAGCGTCATTATGCTAAACCTATTGCGCTTCCGCGAAACTGCCGATTATTCCGCCAATCCAGAGTTGGCACCAAAGACGCCGATCAGCGGTGCTGAGGCTTTTGATTGCTACATCCGCCACACGCTCCCATTCCTGCACGAAAGTGGCGGTGAACTTCTATTTCTCGGTGCCGGAGGTCTTCTCCTGGTCGGCCCCGAGCACGAACGATGGGATCTGATCATGATGATTCGTCAAAGCAGCGCTCAGTCGTTCCTCGCTTTTGCAGACAACAAAGACTACCTCGCAGGAATGGGTCACAGGACGGCTGCAATTGAAGACTCACGCATTCTTCCCATCACTCAGGTTGGTGGAGCCCAATTTCACAAGGAATAAGACTAATGGAATTCGTAAAAACAAACAGCGTTACCGTGGGCTATGAAAGTTTTGGCGATGAAGACGCCGAGGTCATTCTGTTGATCTCAGGCCTTGGCGCTCAGATGATTCGGTGGACAGCGCCGTTCTGTGAGAGCCTGGTGGCTAAAGGTTTTCGTGTGATCCGATTCGACAACCGCGATGCAGGTAGCTCGACGCATTTCACGCACTCCCCGGCACCCGATTTTTCGGCTTTGGCAAGTGCAATCGCAGCAGGCCGAACGCCGGATGTGCCTTACACACTCTACGACATGGTTGGGGACGCCATTGGGCTACTCGACGCCCTGCAAATCGACCGGGCACACGTCGTCGGAAGATCAATGGGCGGGATGATTGCCCAATTGATGTCCAGTGAGTATCCAGAACGGATTTTGTCGTTGACATCCATCATGTCCAGCACGGGGAATCCGAATCTTCCCTCTGCTGCACCAGACATCATGGCCATGCTAACGAAGCGATCGCCTCACCCATTCGAGGATGAAGCAGGGTTCCTGGAGCACAGCCTCGCATTTGCGCGGCGCATCGCAAGTCCTGGTTATCCCCTCGATGAGGAAGTACATCGAATCCTGGTGTTGGAAGAAGCCAGGCGTGCTTACGATCCGGCCGCGTTCGGAAGGCAAATCGGTGCGATAGCTGCAACCGGCGACATCCGCTCAAGGCTTGCCCGGATCGTAGCTCCGACCCTGGTTGTGCATGGGGTTGATGATCCATTGATACCTCTGGACTGCGGCAGGGACACGGCCATTTCCATCCCCGGAGCCGAATTCATGGCTGTTAACGGTATGGGCCACGATCTTCCCTCCGCGCTGTATCACACAGTAGCGGATGCGATTGACAGGACTGCGCGCCGGCAGAACCCAGGAAAGCCGGCCGTGAGTAGAGCGATGAGCCACTAGGATCAGCATGGCTTCGCCTGAGAGGTTGGACAAGGCGCTGCCCGCCTATTCGGTTGGCGTCAACAATGGCGTTACGTCACCTTCGTTGTTTTCTTGCGGCGTCCGAAGGGTTCCACTTCGCCCGTGCCGCTGAACGGCTGCACATCGAGCACTCTTCGCTATCGCGAGCGATCAAGGAACAGGAAGAAGGATTGGGCGTGGTGCTGTTCGCCCGCACCACGCGCAGCACGCGGCTGGCCCGTGCTGGCACGCTGTTCCTGGAACACGTGCGCCGCTGCGCTTTGTCGTTAGCGTGATGGTAGATTCGTCAGGACTGTTTGGGCGGGGCAACCTCGGCTGACGTTCCTTTCCTGAATTCCCGATCGCCAGCCCTGAACGCCTCCAGTATCGGCGGGATCAGTGTGGCCGCGTCCACCGCCTCGCCATACGGCTTGCGCGTATTGCAGCGTCGCGAACCGCTGTCCGGCATGGCCAGCGCGGCCTGGCAACATTCCTGCAAAAGACGGGCCGACGCGCTATCCTAGTATTCTCAGCAACCCAGCATCCCGCGGTCCGGGCAGCACAGACTGCCGCCCGGAAAGCGTTTCAGGCGCGCTATTCCAAGGAGGTTCACGTGCCCCGCAAGACTCCCATCGAGCGCTACCGGAATATCGGCATCAGCGCTCACATCGATGCCGGCAAAACCACCACCACTGAACGCATCCTGTTCTACACCGGCGTGACCCACAAGATCGGCGAGGTTCACGACGGTGCGGCGACGATGGACTGGATGGAACAGGAGCAGGAGCGCGGCATCACGATCACCTCGGCGGCCACCACCGCTTTCTGGAAAGGCATGGCCGGCAATTATCCGGAGCATCGGATCAACATCATCGACACGCCGGGACACGTGGATTTCACGATCGAGGTCGAGCGCTCCATGCGCGTGCTCGACGGCGCCTGCATGGTCTACGACTCGGTCGGCGGCGTGCAGCCGCAATCGGAAACCGTGTGGCGTCAGGCGAACAAGTACAAGGTGCCGCGCATCGCGTTCGTCAACAAGATGGACCGCGTCGGCGCGGACTTTTTCCGCGTGCAGCGTCAGATCGGCGAGCGCCTGAAGGGCGTCGCGGTGCCGATCCAGATTCCGGTCGGCGCGGAAGAGCATTTCCAGGGCGTCGTCGATCTCGTCAAGATGAAGGCGATCGTGTGGGACGACGAGAGCCAAGGCATCAAGTTCGAATACCAGGACATTCCGGCCGAACTCGCGGCCACGGCGAAGGAATGGCACGACAAGATGGTCGAGGCCGCCGCCGAAGCCAGCGAAGAACTGCTCGACAAATACCTGGGCGGCGAGACGCTGACCGAAGAGGAAATCAAGCACGGTCTGCGCGCGCGCACCATCGCGAATGAAATCGTGCCAATGCTGTGCGGCAGCGCGTTCAAGAACAAGGGCGTGCAGGCGATGCTCGACGCGGTGATCGACTACCTGCCCTCGCCGGTGGACGTGCCCGCGATTCTCGGCCACGACGAGCACGACAACGAAGCGGAGCGTCATCCGAACGACGACGAGCCGTTCTCCGCGCTCGCCTTCAAGATCATGACCGACCCGTTCGTCGGCCAGCTGATTTTCTTCCGCGTGTATTCGGGCGTGGTGAATTCCGGCGACACGGTCTACAACCCGGTGAAGGAAAAGAAGGAACGCCTCGGCCGGATCTTGCAGATGCACGCGAACGAGCGCAAGGAAATCAAGGAAGTGCGCGCGGGCGACATCGCGGCGGCCGTCGGCCTGAAGGAAGCGACCACCGGCGACACGCTGTGCGATCCGAACAAGGTCATCATCCTCGAAAAGATGATTTTCCCCGAGCCCGTGATCTCGCAGGCCGTCGAGCCGAAGACCAAGGCCGACCAGGAGAAGATGGGCATCGCGCTCAATCGTCTCGCGCAGGAAGACCCGTCGTTCCGCGTGCAAACGGATGAGGAATCCGGTCAGACGATCATCTCCGGGATGGGCGAGTTGCATCTGGAAATTCTCGTGGACCGGATGAAGCGCGAGTTCGGCGTGGAAGCGACCGTCGGCAAGCCGCAGGTGGCCTATCGCGAAACGGTGCGCAACAAGGTCGAAGACGTGGAAGGCAAGTTCGTCAAGCAGTCGGGCGGGCGCGGCCAGTACGGCCACGCGGTGATCACGCTCGAGCCCGCGGCGCAAGGCAAGGGCTACGAATTCGTCGACGCGATCAAGGGCGGCGTGATTCCGCGCGAATTCATTCCGGCCGTCGACAAGGGCATCGTGGAAACGCTGAAGGCCGGCGTGCTCGCGGGCTATCCGGTGGTCGACGTGAAGGTGACGCTGACCTTCGGTTCGTACCACGACGTCGACTCAAACGAAAACGCGTTCCGCATGGCCGGCTCGATGGCCTTCAAGGAGGCGATGCGCAAAGCGAAGCCCGTGCTGCTCGAACCGATGATGGCCGTCGAAGTGGAAACGCCGGAAGACTTCATGGGCAACGTAATGGGCGATCTGTCGAGCCGTCGCGGTCTCGTGCAAGGCATGGAAGACATCGCGGGCGGCGGCGGAAAACTGGTTCGCGCCGAAGTGCCGCTCGCGGAAATGTTCGGCTATTCGACGTCGCTGCGCTCGGCCACGCAAGGCCGCGCGACCTACACGATGGAGTTCAAGCACTACGCCGAGACGCCGAGCAACGTCGCCGAGGCGGTGATCAGCGCGAAGCACAAGTAAGCGCTTGCGCGGCCAACCGGGCTTAAAGCTCGAAAGCCCGTCCTTCGTGGACGGGCTTTTTTTGATCGTGTGAAAATGCCCAAGGCGTGCCAGCACGGCGCCACGGCCATCGCCGGAACTCACTCTCACGAGGAGACATGTCATGAGCCAGGATCACGAACATCCGCATTACAGCAACGAAAAGAACAAGGAGGCGGCGCCCGTCGATTGGCGCGAGCACGGCGTGAAGGTGATTCGCGGCGATCAGCTCGACGCGAACACGGCACAAACGCCAGGCATGAACCGCGCCGCCGCGATCAACGCCGCCCGCGTCGGCGCGCAAAAAATCTGGGCCGGCACGGTCACGATTCATCCGAACGCGAAGACCGGCGCTCATCATCATGGCGCGCTCGAAAGCGTGATCTACGTGGTGCGAGGCCACGCGCGGATGCGCTGGGGCGAGCATCTGGAATTCACCGCCGAAGCCGGTCCCGGCGACTTCATCTTCGTGCCGCCCTATGTGCCGCATCAGGAAATCAACGCGAGCACCGACGATCCGCTCGAATGCGTGCTCGTGCGAAGCGACAACGAAGCCGTCGTGGTCAACCTGAACATCGACGCCGTCGAAGCACCGGAGACCGTGTATTGGGTCGATCCGATTCACAAACATCCGCACGATCACTGATCCGCTTTCACGCGACTCATGACGCCGACCGCTTCGCTGCGCCCTCGCCTTGTCACGCTGTACACCGTTCTGATCGTCGCCAGTCTGGCCGCATGGACGTGGGCGCTGATCGCGTTTCGCCATTACCCGCTGCTGCTCGGCACCGCGTTGCTCGCCTACGGTTTCGGTCTGCGTCACGCGGTCGACGCGGACCACATCGCCGCCATCGACGCCGTCACGCGCAAGCTGATGCAAAGCGGCAAGCGGCCGCTCGGCGTGGGACTGGCGTTTTCGCTCGGGCATTCGACCATCGTGATGCTCGCGACGCTCGGCATCGCGTGGACCGCGCATTCGCTGCATGGGCGCTTCGACAGCTTCAGGGCCGTGGGCAGCATGATCGGCACGCTCGTCTCGGCGACTTTCCTGCTCGTGCTCGCCGCGGTGAACCTCGCGATTCTGCACGACGTGTGGCGCCGCTATCGCCGCCTCCAGCATGACGGCGAAGCCGCTGCTCACGCGCCAGATAGTGTCGCGCCTGCCGGCTTGCTCGCTCGCGCATTGCGCCCGCTCTTCCGGCTCGTGACGAAAAGCTGGCACATGTACCCCGTCGGCGTGCTGTTCGGCCTCGGCTTCGACACCGCGACCGAAATCGGTTTGCTCGCGATTGCCGCGTCCGAAGCAGGCAAAGGTCTGCCCGTCTATTCGATACTCGTCTTCCCTGCGCTCTTCACCGCGGGCATGACGCTTGTCGATTCGACGGACAACGTATTGATGGTCCACGCCTACGGCTGGGCAATGGACGACCCCAGGCGCAAGCTCTGCTACAACGCGAGCATCACGTTCGTTTCGGCGGTGGTGGCGATCGTGATCGGCGGCGTGGAAGTGCTGGGACTGCTGTCGGACAAGCTCGGCCTGAACGGCGGCTTATGGCGCGCGGCGGTCAGCGCGAACGAGCAGTTCGGCATGCTGGGCTACGGCATCGTCGCTATGTTCACGGCGTGCTGGATCGGCTCGGTGCTGCTTCATCGCTGGCGGCGGCCGGGCATCGAGGCGCGGTAATTGCAACCGCGTCGAAGCCACGCGAGCGGAGCGGCCGGTAAGCTTTCCACGCCGACTTGCCGGTTCATTCGCCGGAGCGTCGGCGGGCCGCAAGCGTATCGTGAGGAACGCGCTACACGCATCCGCTCAAGGCCGCCCCGACCGTTGTCCTGACGACACACAGCCGCCCTTTTATCCACCGATAGCAAACCTGAGGCGTCCTCAAGCGCTCCAATCCACGAGCAATCGCTTAAACTGAAGCGGCTTTGCATCGCCAGAAGCAACAGCGTCGCCTCGCAGTCAGCCTGTCGCGCATCCGGCGCGGCTTCTCAGAACCGGCAACCGAACGGACTGGACATTCAATCAATGAAGACTCCCGCTGACCGATTCCCCGCTCTCGACCTGGCCCGCCGCACCGCCGACGCCTACGGCAACCACGCAATCGACGAATTCCTCGCCGGCCGCATCACGCGCCGCGATCTGCTGCGCTATGCGAGCGTGATCGGGTTCTCGCTGGTGGGCGGCGGCGTGCTGAATGCGCCGCGCGCGTTCGCGCAAGGCGGCGCGAAACCCGGCGCGCCTTCCAGTCAGACGATTCGCGTCGCGCATCTGACGCCCGCGGGCGCAGTCGATCCGCTGACCGTGACCGACGCCGCGAGTCTCGCGCTGCTGAATCAAACAGGCGAATTCCTCATCGACGACGACGGCGAAAAGCTCATCCTGAAGCCCGCCCTCGCGCTCTCCTGGAAGCCGAACGACAAAGGCGACGTGTGGACTTTCAAGCTGCGCGAGAACGTCAAGTTCCACGACGGCCAGCCCTTCACCGCGAAGGACGTGGCCGCCACCTTCGACCGTCTCGCCGATCCCGCGAGCGGCTCGGCGGCGCTCTCGGTGTTAAAGGGCGTGCTCTCGAAAGGCGGCGCGAAAGTCGTCGACGACCACACGGTCGCGTTTCACCTCGACGCGCCCAACGGCAACTTCCCGTACTACGTTTCATCGGACAATTACAACGCCGTGATCCTGCCCGCCAACTACGCGGGCGGCTATGAAAAGAGCTTCATCGGCACCGGTCCCTTCAGGTTCGAAAAGTATCAGCCGAAGGTCGGCGCGTCGTTCGTGCGCAATTCCGATTACTGGGGCGACAAAGCGTTACCGCAGCGCGTACAGTTTTCCTTCTATGCCGATCAGCAGGCGCAACTGCTGGCACTGCAAGGCCATCAGGCCGACGTGATGGGCACCTTCACCGTGCAGGGCGGCGCGGCGATTCTGAACAATCCCGACTACAAGGCCGTCGGTGTGAAGTCGAGCGCGCATCGGCAGATTCATATGCGCAACGACAATCCGTTGTTCAAGGACAAGCGCGTGCGCCAGGCGCTCGCGTTATCGCTCGATCGCGACGTGCTGGTGCGCGGCCTCTTCAAGGGCCGCGCGCAACTCGGCAACGACAGTCCGTTCGCGCCGGTGTTTCCATCATCGGATGCGGGCGTTGCGCAACGCAAAATCGACATTGCGAAAGCCAGGCAACTGCTCGCGCAAGCCGGCGTGCCGAACGGTTTCGACGTCACGCTGACCACCGAAAAGTACATGGAGATTCCCGATCTCGCCGTCGTCGTGCAGAACGCGGCGAAGGCAATCGGCGTGCGCATCAATCTGAAAGTCGAGAGCCAGTCGCTGTATTACGGCGCGGGCACGCCGGGCAAATCCGACTGGCTCGACTCGCCGCTCGGCATCACCGATTACGGTCATCGCGGCGTGCCGAACGTGTTTCTGAATGCGCCGCTCACGAGCACCGGCACATGGAACGCGGCGCACTTCAAGAACCCGCAATACGATCAACTGGTCGCGCAATTCGTCGCGGCCGTCGACCTCGCATCGCAGAAAAAAATCTCCGGGCAGATCCAGACACTGCTGCTCGACGAAACGCCGATCATCATTCCGTTCTTCTACGACCAGTTGATCGCGATGCGCAAGGGCGTGAACGGCGTGCGCTTCACCGCGCTCGCGCAGCTCTATTTCGACCGCGCGGTGTTGAGCGCGTAAGCGGCTCGCGCAAGCGCCGCTATTCACCGGCCAGACGTTCACGATGTCGAGCACAGTGAATCCTCCCGCCTCCGCGCCGAACGGCAACGCCGGGCGCGTCGCGCGTTTTCTCGCGACGCGCGTCGCGCTCTCGCTGATCACACTGTGGCTCTTGTCCGTGATCGTGTTCGCGGGCGGACAACTGCTGCCGGGCGACATCGGCCGCGCGGTGCTCGGCCCGCTCGCCGACGCGCGCGCGGTTGCCGCGCTGAATCATCAACTCGGCGCCGACCGTCCGCTGATGACGCAATACGCCGACTGGATTTCGCATTTCGTGCGCGGCGACATGGGGCTCTCGTACGCGTATCGCGAAGCCGTGGGCCCGTTTATCGCCGACGCCCTCGCGCATTCCGCGAAGCTCGGCTTGCTTGCGTTCATCGTGGTCGTGCCGCTCGGCATCGCGGGCGGCGTGTGGTCCGCCATGCACGCGGGACGCTGGCTCGATCGCACGATCAGCATTGCCGGATTATCGGCGACCGTGGTGCCGGAATTCGTGTCGTCGATCGTGCTGATTCTCGGGTTCGGCGTGTGGCTGCGCTGGCTGCCGATTGAGGCTTCGTATCCGCCCGACGCTGGCGCGCTCGAACAATTGCGCCATCTGATTCTGCCGGTGCTGCCGCTCGTGCTGGTGTTCTTCGGCTATATCGCACGGATGGCGCGCGCCGGTACTGTCGAAGCGCTCGACGCCGATTACACGCGCACCGCGATCCTGAAGGGCTTGCCGCGCCACATCGTGATCTGGCGGCACGTGTTGCGCAACGCGTTGCTGCCGACCATCACCGTGGCCGCCACGCAGCTAGGCTACATGATCGGCGGGCTCGTGGTGGTCGAGACGCTGTTCCGCTATCCGGGCATCGGCTCGCTGATCTACAACGCCGCGAAAGCGAAGGACTTCCCCATGCTCGAAGCCGGCGTGCTGACCATCGGCGTGGTCTACACCGTCGCCAATCTGATTGCCGATGCGTTGCACGTGCTGCTCAATCCGCGCCTGCGCGTGAGGAGCGCCGAATGAGCACGATCGTCCCGCCCGCCGCGCCGCGTGTCGCGAGCGAGCCGCGCTTTCATCAGTTGCGTGTGCTGCTGCGCTCGCCGACATTCGTGGTGGGCGCGGTCATCGTGTTGTGGTGGATCGTGTGTGCGATTGCCGGGCCCTGGTTCGTGCCCGTCGATCCGTATGCGTCCGATCCGCTCAATTCGCTGACGCCGCCCGACCACGCGCACTGGTTCGGCACGGATCAACTCGGCCGCGACGTGTTTTCGCGCGTGATCGTGGGCGCGCGCGACATTCTCACCATCGCGCCGCTCGCGACGCTGCTCGGCACCGTGGCGGGCACGGCGCTGGGTTTGATGGTCGGCTACTTCGACGGCTGGGTCGACGACGTGGTGGGCCGCGCAATCGACGCCGTGCTCGCGTTGCCGCTCGTGATCGTCGCGCTGCTCGCGCTGGCCGCCGTGGGCGCGTCGAACTTCACGGTGATACTCGTCATCGGCATCACGTTCACGCCGATCACCGCGCGCACCGTGCGCGCCGCCGTGTTCGCCGAGCGGCATCTGGACTACGTGGCCGCCGCGCAGCTACGCGGCGAGCGCGCGCCGTACATCATGTTCGCGGAAATTCTGCCGAACGTGCTGCCGCCGATCATCGTCGAGGCCACCGTGCGGCTCGGCTACGCGATCTTCGCGGTGGCCACGCTGTCGTTTCTCGGCTTCGGCATTCAGCCGCCGTCCGCCGACTGGGGCCTCACGCTGTCCGAGTCGTACACGCTGATGGCGGGCGGCGCATGGTGGACCGTCGTGTTCGCGGCCGGCGCGATCGCCACGCTGGTGGTCGGCGTGAACCTGATCGCCGACGGCGTGCAAGGTGTGCTCGACCGATGAACGGACCGCCGCCCTCCTCTTTCCCCGCCTTCGACGTGTCGAAGAGCGACCGCACGGATGCGCTGACCGTGGTCGGCCTCACGGTCACCTACCGGATGCGCGGACGCGACCGCGAAGTGCTTCAGGACGTTTCATTTCGCGTGCGGCGTGGCGAAGCGTATGGCCTCGTCGGCGAATCGGGCTGCGGCAAATCCACGGTTGCGATGGCGGCGCTGCGCTATCTGCCGCGCAACGGCAAGGTGAAGGCGGGCAAGATCGTGATCGCCGGCGCGGATGTGCACAAGCTCGACGCCGACGCGCTGCGCACGATGCGCGCCAATACGATCTCGATGGTCTATCAGGACCCCGGCCGCGCGCTGAATCCTTCGCTGACGATTGCGCGGCAAGTGTCCGAAGCCTTCGAGGCCGCCGGGCTCGCGCGCGACGAAGCCTTGCAACGCGCGCTGGAGATGCTGCACCGCGTGCGCATTGCATCGCCCGAACGCGTGATGGACAGCTATCCTCATCAATTGTCGGGCGGCATGCAGCAGCGCGTCGTGATCGCCATGGCGCTCGCGTCGAACCCGGCGCTCCTGATTCTCGACGAGCCGACCACCGGCCTCGACGCCACCGTCGAAGCGGAAGTGCTCGACCTCGTCGCGCACTTGCGCGCGGAACTCGGCACGGCCATTTTGTTCATCAGCCACAATCTCGCGGTGATCGGGCGCATGTGCGAGCGCGTCGGCGTGCTGTACGCGGGCAAGCTCGTCGAGGAAGGCGCGACAGAAGACGTGTTCACGCGGCCGCGTCATCCGTACACGGTCGGGCTGTTGCGCTGTCTGCCCACGGCGGGCCGCAGCAAGGACATCGAGCGGCTCGACACGATTGCCGGCGGCCTGCCGCCGCCGGGTTCGGTGACGCAAGGCTGCATCTACGCGGAGCGCTGCCGTCTCGCCGACGACCGCTGCCGCCGCGAAGCGCCGCCGCCGTATCGCGTGAGCGCGGCGCATGGCGATCAGATGTCGCGTTGCCACTATCACGAGCGCGCCATCGAGCTGCCGCGCGCGAGCGCGCAAGCGCTGCCTCGGCAAGACGGCGCGGACGCCGGCGCGAAACCGCGCGTGCCGGTGCTGCGCGCCGAACAATTGTCGAAGACGTTCCATGTGTCCGGCGCCGCGCTGCGCGCCGTCGATCGCGTCTCTCTCGACCTCGCGGCCGGCGAGACGCTCGGGCTCGTCGGCGAATCCGGCAGCGGCAAGACCACGCTCGCCAAGCTGATGCTCGGCCTGCTCACGCCCGACGCCGGCAGCGTGCTCGAACTCGACGGCGCGCCGCTCGCCGCGCGCGTCACGCGGCGCAACGGCGAGCAGGTCAAGTCGTTGCAGATCGTGTTCCAGAATCCCGACTCCGCGCTGAACCGCGCGCATTCGGTGAAGCGGCTGATTGGCCGCGCGTTGTCGCGTCTGGCCGCGCTGCGCGGCGCCGCCATCGACGAACGGCTGGCCACGCTGACCGCCGCCGTGCGTTTGCCGGAGCGTTATCTCGGCGCGCGCACGCGGCAGCTTTCCGGCGGACTCAAGCAGCGTGTGGCGATTGCGCGCGCGTTCGCGGGCGAGCCGCGCGTGGTGGTGTGCGACGAGCCGACGTCCGCGCTCGACGTTTCCGTGCAGGCCGCGATTCTGAACCTGCTCGCCGAACTGCAACGCGAGCGTGGCGTGAGCTATGTGTTCATCTCGCACGATCTGCATGTCGTGCGCTATCTGGCGGATCGCATCGCGGTGCTGTATCTCGGCAGGCTGCTCGAAATCGGACCGGCCGCGGCGGTGTTCGGCGGCCCGCAGCATCCTTATACGGAGGCGCTGTTGTCTTCCGTGCCGACACTCGACGGCCCCGCAAGCAAGGCTCGCATTTGCCTCTCGGGCGATCTGCCGAGCGCCGCGTCGCCGCCGTCCGGCTGCGTGTTTCATACGCGCTGCCCGCGCAAGCTCGGCGCGATCTGCGAGCAGCAAGATCCGCCGTTTGCCGAGGCCGGCGACGGCGCCACGCATCTGATCCGCTGCCACATTCCCGCCGATGAGTTGCGCGTGCTGCAAGCCGCCTCGCGCGACGAGGCGAACAACGTTCCGGACGACAGCCAGCCGGTTCGGTAAAAACGCCGGACGCGGCGCGTCGGCGAAGGTGCACGGCGCTCGCCGCGCCTGGAACCAAAGCGCGGCAATTGCCTCATATCAGATTCAACGTTCGATATGAGGGCACCACAACATGCAACGAAACGTCCCCCGCTGCGCGCCGCGCGCGGTCACCGGCCTCGTCATGGCCGCGGCACTCGGCCTCGCATCGCTCGCTCATGCGCAAACCGGCGCGCAACCAGCCGCACCGGCGGCTCAGCCGATGTCGCCCACGTTGTCGCAAGCCGCGCCGCCAGTCGATCCCAGCTTCTCCGCCTATTCGCTCGCGCAAACCTGCAAGCAGAAAAGCGATAACGTCGCGCAAGGTCAATGTGTCGGCGCGATCCGCGGCATCATTCACGGTTATCAGTACGGCGTGCTGTTCCTCGGCCAGCGCACGGCCTTGCCCGCCAACGAAACGCAGCGCGTGTCGCTGTGTCTGCGCAATACGCCAGTCTCGTCGATCGTCGACGAATTCGTCGCGGACGCGGGTCAGGTCAACGAAGATTCCCTCAAGCACACGCCGGCCGAAGTCGCGGTGCTCGGTTCGGTCCACATGCATCACAGTTGCAACTGACCGTGCGCGGCGAACCTCACGCGGCGAGCGCCGCGCTCACAGCATTTCCAGCGGACGCTTGCCGCGCGGCGGCTTGAAGTAGCCGTCGATGGCGGCGACTTCTTCCGGATCGAGCCGCAGTTGCAGCGCGCGATAGTTGTCGCGCACATGCTCGACGCGGCTCGCTTTCGGAATCGCGACCACGTCCGGCCGCGTCAGCACCCACGCGAGCGCCACCTGAAACACCGAGACGCCGCGCGCGCTTGCAATGTCGTCGAGCGGCGAGCGCTTCGGCAGACGCGCGTGATCGACGGGGCTGTAGGCCATGGCCGGCATCCTGTGTGCTGCGAGCCACGGCAGCAGGTCGAACTCCGGCCCGCGCCGCGCGACGTTGTAGAGAATCTGGTTGGTCGCACATGCCGCGCCGCCGGTCGTCGCGACGAGTTCTTCCATGTCGTCGGTATCGAAGTTGCTCACGCCCCAGTAGCGAATCTTGCCCGCCTCGCGCAGCGCCTCGAAACCCGCGACCGTCTCCGCGAGCGGCACCGACCCGCGCCAGTGCAGCAGATACAGATCGAGCCGGTCGGTCTTCAGACGTTTGAGACTCTGCTCGCACGCCGCGATCACGCCGCGCCGGCTGGCGTTATGCGGATACACCTTGCTCACGAGAAAAACCTGTTCGCGCAGTCCCGCTAGCGCTTCGCCCAGCAGCGACTCCGTCGCGCCGTCGCCGTACATTTCGGCGGTGTCGATCAGCGTCATGCCGAGTTCGACGCCGCAACGCAGCGCGTCGATTTCAGCCGCGCGGCGCGACGGCTGCTCGCCCATTTCCCACGTGCCCTGGCCGAGTTTCGGAATGCGCTCGCCGTCGGGCAAGCTCACGTTTGCGATATCGCTCGTCATGCTGACTCCCTGAAGTGGCTGAAGGTGGCTGCGGTGGCTGAATAGGCGGCTGCAAAATTCGTATCGACGAGTTTAGCGGTTGCGGCGGCATCGAACCGGGCACCAGGCAAAAGCCCGCTATAACGCGCGGCGCCGATGTCTTAGAATTGCTCCTCGCCCTTCTTGCGTAAGCCCCATGACCTCTGCCTCGGAAGACCGCTGGCGCGACCTGCGCCCGGACCCGGAAAACGACACGCCGCTCTATCTGCAACTTGCTCGCAAGCTCGGCACGGCGATTCACGAAAACCGCTGGAACGCCGGCGAAGCGCTGCCTTCGGAGCGCGTGCTCTCGGAAGCGCTCGGCGTCTCGCGAATCACCTCTCGCAAGGCGATCGCGCTGCTCGTCGAGCAAGGCTTGATCCGGCGCACGCAAGGCGCCGGCAGTTTCATCACGCCGCGCTATGAAGATCCGCTATCGCGTCTGTCGAGCTTCAGCGAAATGCTGCGGCGGCGCGGTTTCACGCCGAGTTCCCAGTGGCTCTCGCGCGAAATCCTGCCGGCCAATCGCGAAGAAGTGATCCAACTCGGGCTTTCGCCGGCTGCGGCCGTGACGCGTCTAAGGCGCTTGCGTCTAGCCGACGGCATTGTGATGGCCGTCGAAAATTCGACTTTTCCGGCAGCGGTGATTCCCGATCCGCAGGCTATCGGCGATTCGCTGTACACGTATCTCGAACATCGCGGACTGACGATCGTCCGCGCGCTGCAACATTTCCGTGCGGTGAACGCGAACGAAGAGATCGCGCAGCAGATGAGCATCGCGCCGAACGAAGCGCTGCTGCTCATCACGCGCGTGGGCTACACCGCCGATCAGCGCGCGATCGAATTGACCGACACGTATTGCCGCAACGATTACTACGACTTCGTGGCGGAGTTGCGCAAGTAGTCGCGCGGCGGCGCATCAAACCCACTTCGCCTCATGCGCGCCGATCCGCGACGGCGGTAGCGCGAAGAATGCCGGTGTCTCTTCGAGCTGTTCGGCCGGCCGCACGGCCTCGACACGGCCGAATTCGGATTGCACGGTATCGAGGCAATCGCGCACGCCATCGTGCGAGACATCGGGCGCTCTAAAGCCCTCGGCCATTTGCCCGAACGATTGCAGCCAGCGGCCTGTCTGCGCGAGCGACACCTTCACGTGCCAGCTTCCGCCTTCGGCCGCGCGCCGCGCCAACGCGGCCATTGCGCCGAACGCGGCGAGATAGCCCGTCGCGTGATCGAGCGCCTGACAAGGCAGGTGCTTCGGCTCGCGCCAACCCGCCGCCTGCTGTTCGGTAAAGGCAATGCCGCTCGCGGACTGCACGAGACTGTCGAAGCCGCGCCGCGACGCCCACGGTCCCTCGTATCCATACGCGCACACCGACACATAGACGATGCCGGGGCGCAAGCGCGCGATATCGTCGGGACCGAAGCCGCGCGCGGCCAGTGCGCCCGGACGATAGGCCTGCAGAAAGACATCGGCATCGCACGTCAACGCGCCCAGCGTTTCACGCCCGGTTGCGTCGCGCAGATCCACCAGGGCAGAGCGCTTGCCGCGCCCATTGTCGATCACCAGCGGCGCGATGTTCGGCAGATGCGGACCGTTGATAGTCAACACCTGGGCGCCATGCTGCGCGAGCGCCCGCCCGGCCACCGGTCCCGCGATAATGCGCGACAGATCCAGCACGCGCACGCCCGACAGCGGGCGGCTTGCGCCGTTAAGCGAGGGCATTGCGGACGTTGCGGGTGGTTCGGACGGTTCGGCGCCGATTCGCTCGATCTCGAAGAGCGGCATGCGCGCGATGGCTTTTGCCTGGTCGAGCGCGGCCCATTCGTCGAGCGTGCGGATCAGCGCGGCGCACAGGCCCGCATCGGCGAGCGTCTGGTCGAGCGTCGCGCCGTCCCAGCCGCGAATTGCCGCCGCCACCGCCGCGCGGTCGTTCCCGCAGCCGAGCACCGTCAACACGCCTTGCAGATGATGCGCGAAATTCGTATGCAGTTGAATCCAGCGGCCGTCCCGCGTCTCATAGAAGCCCGTGACGGGATCGCGCAGCACGGGCGGCGGACCGTCGTCGATACGCAGATACCGCTCGCTGCGAAACGAAGCGAGCGCGCGCCGCATGTCGACCGTCACGCGCTGCCTGCGCCCCGTTCGCAACCGATGAAATTCCGCCGCCGCCAACCCCGTCGCGCCGATGGTCGCCAAAGCCAGCGCGCCGACGCGATAAACCGACGGCAGCCCCGGCTCCGAGCCGATGAGCGAAATCGAGCGAAGCGCGGCGGGGTCGCAGCCGGCGAGCGTCCAGATGTGGTCGAGCGCGAGTTCGGGCGTCATGGTCTTTACGCTTGAGCAGAGGGCGTGACCTGAGTGTAGGCCAGGTTTCAGGCCGCGCCGAGCCAGCGCGGCAACCGGTCCCGCGCCGGCACGCCCGGCTTCGCCTTCGTCTTGCCTCGCTCCGAACCGCTGGCGAGCGCGAAGCGCGCGCCAGCTTGCCCGGCGCTGATCCACGCCACCGCCCGCCGGGACAGCTCGACCGATTCGCCGGTCGCGAGCCAGTAATCCGCGCTGTCGCCTTCGACGGTCAGCCAGATTTCGCCCGAAATCACCTTGAAAGTCGACGGGCGCGCGACACGCCACGCCGACGTGGGCTCGTCATGTTCCAGCTCGAAAATTCGCACTTCACGCATGGCCGTTCTCCTTCAAAGAACTTTTCTGTTGTACCGATTATTGACGTGCGATGATCGGAGACCCATGCACACTTCCGAACACTTTCATCGGAACTGTTCAGTCGAAAAACCGGACAGTTGGCCACGCGCCATTGTTCGGAGAAGGAAAAACGTATGCGACTCCAGATTCAGCTTGATCGAGAGAATGGCGTACCGCTCACCGAGCAGATCGTGGCGGGCGTCACCACTTGGATACGCTCGCGCAGTGCGCATCCCGGCTCGAAGTTGCCGTCGATCCGCCAGTTCGCCGCCGATTTCGGCGTGAGCCGCTTTCCGGTTATCGAGGCTTATGACCGGCTGGTGTCGCTCGGTTACGTCGACTCGCGTCACGGTTCGGGCTTCTATGTGGCCGACCGGCCGCCGGGCGGCACGCCGTGCGACGGCACCTCGGACCCGCGTCGCGCCGAGGACGAATCCGACCATTTGCTCCAGCAGTTCAACCATCCCGGCGAAACGCTGAAGCTCGGCAGCGGCTTTATTCCCGAAACGTGGCGGGACACGGACGGCATCGCCCAGGCGATCCGGCACGTGTTGCGCACCGACCCCGCGAGCATGGTCGACTACGCGACGCCGCTCGGCAATCTGAGCTTGCGCGAACATTTGCAGGCGCGAATCGCGCAACTGGGAATTCGCGCGGACACGTCGCAGATTGTGATCACCAACGGAGCGAGCCAGGCGTTCGATCTGCTGATGCGCTACATGCTGAAGGCGGGCGACACGATCTTTGTCGAAGACCCCGGCTACTACAACCTGTACGGCCTGCTGAAGCTGCACGGCGTGCGGCTGATCGGCATTCCGCGCACGCGCAGCGGTCCCGATCTCGACGTGATGCAGGCGCAATTGAAGCTGCACCGGCCGAAGCTCTTCTTCATCAACACGGTGTTCCACAATCCGACGGGAACCACGGTTGCGCCGCCCGTGGCGTTCCGGCTGCTGCAACTGGCACGAGAGCACGGCTTTACGATCATCGAAGACGACATCTACGCCGATTTTCAAACCGACATCACGGACCGGCTCGCCACGCTCGATCAACTCGAACATGTGATTTATATCGGCGGGCTGTCGAAGACGCTGTCGTCGTCGTTGCGGATCGGCTGCGTGGTGGCGAGCCACGCGATCATCAAAGATCTCGTCGACATCAAAATGCTGACGAGCATCGGCGGCTCGCTCTTCGCGGAAGTGGTGACGGCGTCGTTGCTGGAGCGCGGCGCCTATCGCAAATACCTCGAACGATTGCGCCGCCGCATGCGCGACGCGCTCGGCTCGACGATCCAGACGCTCGAAGATTGCGGCTGGGAAGTGTTCGAGAAGCCGGTGGGCGGCAAATTTCTGTGGGCGCGGGTGCCGCACGTGGACAATGCCGAACGTCTCGTGGAATGCGGCGCGCCGTTGGGCGTCACTGTTGCGCCGGGCAGCTACTTCCGGCCGGCCATGGAAGTGAGCCCGTGGATCCGAATCCATGCGGCCTTCGGCAATGAGCCGCGCGCGCAGGCGTTTTTTCGGGCGGCGGCGGCGTTGGGGGGATAGAGGGCGAGGGTTTGGGGTTGGCTTGACACCCTTCGCCCGGTTCCCGACGCGTGGCCTTCCCTGCGTCGGCAGCGGCTTTTCCCTAGAATAGCGAGTCCTCGCCCGCCCCTCTGCGTCTATGCCTACGCCGCCGACTTCGCCCGCCTCCGCAACTGCCGCACCCATCGCGGCTTCCGCCCGCTCGCTCACAGTCATGCTGTGGCTCGTCGCCACCGGCTTTTTCATGCAGACGCTCGATTCGACCATCGTCAACACCGCGCTTCCCGCGATGGCGACGAGCCTCGGCGAGTTGCCCTTACGCATGCAGTCAGTGGTGATCGCCTATTCGCTGACGATGGCCGTGATGATTCCCGTGTCCGGCTGGCTCGCGGACAAACTCGGCACTCGGCGGGTGTTCTTCAGCGCGATCCTCGTGTTCGCGGTCGGCTCGCTGCTATGCGCGAACGCCCATACGCTGAACCAGCTTGTGGTGTATCGCATCATGCAAGGCGTGGGCGGCGCCATGCTTCTGCCGGTCGGGCGGCTCGCGGTGCTGCGCACCTTTCCGGCAGAGCGCTATTTGCCGGCGCTTTCCTTCGTTGCCATCCCCGGATTGATCGGTCCGCTGATCGGTCCGACGCTGGGCGGCTGGCTCGTCAAGTTCGCGTCGTGGCACTGGATCTTTCTGATCAACGTGCCGGTGGGCGTCGCCGGATGCATCGCCACGTTCGTCTTCATGCCGGATAGCCGGAACGAACAGGTCAGCAAGTTCGACGTCAAAGGCTATCTGCTGCTGATTGTAGGCATGGTGGCGATCTCGTCCGCGCTCGACGGTCACACCGAATTCGGCATCCAACACGCCACCGTGCTGGTACTGCTGATTCTGAGCCTTGCCTGTTTTGTCGCTTACGGCTTGCATGCCGTGCGCGAACCGGCGCCCATTTTTCCGCTCGATCTCTTCAAGATTCACACGTTCAGCGTCGGACTGCTGGGCAATCTCTTTGCGCGGATTGGCACCGGCGCGATGCCTTATCTGATCCCTTTGCTCTTGCAGGTGAGTCTTGGCTATAGCGCATTCGAAGCCGGCATGATGATGCTGCCGGTCGCGGCCGCGGGTATGGCGTCGAAACGGCTCGTGACGAAACTGATCGTTCGGTACAGTTATCGCAGCGTGTTGATGGTCAACACCATCCTTGTCGGTTTGATGATGGCAAGTTTCTCGCTCACAAGTTCGGGGCAGCCTCTGTGGCTGCGGGTTGTACAACTGGCGATCTTCGGCGGCGTCAACTCGATGCAGTTCACCGCGATGAACACATTGACGCTCAAGGATCTCGGCACCGGCGGCGCAAGCAGCGGCAACAGCTTGTTCTCGCTAGTGCAGATGCTCTCGATGAGCCTCGGCGTGACCGTTGCCGGCGCGCTGCTCGCCACTTTCACCGGCCTTTTGCCGCGCGTGACTGCAGCAAACTCGCTGCCCGCCTTTCACGCGACGTTCCTGTGCGTCGGCATCATTACCGCGGGCTCGGCGTGGATCTTCGCGCAACTGTCGCCAGACATTCGCACTCCGGCCAAGAAGACGGACCCGTCCGAGCGCACCTAACCTTTTCCCGCCGTACTCACCTCTGACTCACAACGGGGCGCTACCCGCACCAGCACGGTGCGAATAACGACGCCAGCGCCCTTCTTGACGCACAATTGACAGGGCGCGCGCCGACCATGGCGCTCGCACGCGGTCTTTCTGCATGCGCATAAATCTTGCTCGGCTATCCTATAAACTTACGTATCACGCGTGCACGCCTCTCCTTCAGCGTGCAATGGCGGCGCCACTCACACGACTGACATGATGAGCATGATCGAACTCGATCCTCCCGGCTTCCAGCCTCCCCGTCCGATGGCCGGCGACGAGGGCTCCCGGCGCACCGTTCTGTACGGCGGCTACACCGTCTTCAGCGTATTTCAGCCGGTTTTCTCCGTGTCGCACCGGCGCGCGATCGGCTACCACGCATCGCTGCGCGCGCACGACGAACATACACACCAGGTTCCCTCGCACGAGGTCTTCACTCAAGCCGCGCGCCGCGGCGACCTGCTCGAACTCGGCCGGTTGGCGGAGTCGCTCCATCTCGGCAACTTCAATGCGTTCGACAGTCACGACGAATGGCTCTTTCTGAGTCTGCATCCTGCCGCGCTGATGGACACCAGTTACGGCGACGCGCTCCTCGCCGGTCTCAAGGCACTGGGTTTGCCACCGCAACGGGTGGTGCTTGAGGTGTCCGAACAGGCTGGCGGCGAGACCACGCGATTTGCTGAAATCATCGATGCGTTGCGCAAGTCCGGCTTCCTGATCGCGCTGGACGGTTTCGGCGCGAAGCATTCGAACATTGACCGTGTGTGGAATCTGCGCCCGGACATTGTCACGCTCGATCGCTGCATTCTTGCTCAAGCCAGCGAGCACTCGCACATTGAACGCGTGCTGCCCGGACTGGTCTCGCTGTTGCATGAGTCCGGCCAGCTGGTGCTGATGGGCGGGCTGACGACTGAACGCGATGCGCTGATCGCCCTCGAATGCAACGTGGATTTCGTGCAAGGCGCGTTCTTTGCAGGCCCGAGCGTCGAGCCGGTGAAGCAGCAAACGGCGACCGGCTTGATGGACGCGCTCTCCGCAGCGCTGCGCAAGCGCGTTGCAGCGCGCGAGCGCGCGCAGTCGGCGCGTCTCGCACCGTACGTGAGCGCGCTCGAAACAGCAGCAGCACAGCTGGTGGCCGGTCATTCTGCCGCCGACGCGACCGCTCCTCTGCTCCATCTCGGCGAGACGGCGCGTTGCTTCATTCTGGATGGTTCCGGCCGGCAGATCGGCGATAACGTGCTGCCGCCAGGACGGGCCTCCCAACGCGCCAAACGCTTTCGCCCGCTGTTGCATTCGGAAGGCGCAAGCTGGGAGCGCCGGCCCTATTTCATCCACGCGATGCGCGTGCCCGGTCAGGTGCACCTCACTCCTCCTTATTTGTCGATCAATGAAGCGCATCTGTGTGTGACTGCCTCGATTGCCGCGCACACGCCAGGCGGCACGCAGGTGCTATGCGTAGACATCAACTGGGACGTCGCGGCTCATCGCAACTGAGTTCAGCGGCCGCTGCCTGATTCGCTCCAGCAGGTTCGTGACGGCCGTGCGGCCCAGCACGCGGTTTGCGGCCTGCAATCGCGCGGCGCTCGTCACGGCGCGCAACGAAACAATCTTTTGAGAGCCACCGATCGGGCCACAGCCCGCACCTGGCAGTTCGTCTTTCGTCGCGCGCCGTTTGCCGCCTGTCACACCGTTCTGCCAAGTTTCCGTGGACACGTCGATCAGCGCGACGACCTGGCCCTCGACAAGCAACGCGATGGACGGCGCTCCGTCTACCGACACCAGTTCAGCATGACTCGCCTGACGCGCGAGCGACGTCAACCGCTCCATCCAATCGCCTGACGCGGATTCGTGATCGCAGGTGAACGCGTGCGTCGACGCGAGGGCGATGGCCTGCGCTCGTGCGCTTGCCGCCGCATGGGCTGCGGCCTTTGCCGGCGCAAGTGCCGACGTCAGCGCGCGCGAACCTGCCGGCCTATTCATCAGCCCATCCACCGGCTCGTCGCTGACCACTTCCGGCGCGTCGCTAAACAGGTTGAGCAGGCCCGCGCGGTCTTGCGCCTCAAGCGCCGTACGCAAGCGTTCGACGATCCGTGCATGCGCCTCCGGATCGGGGCGCCGCAACGGCGCACCCGCGCGCTGCAAACGCGTTCTTGCACGATGAACTAACTGCCGGCAACTGGCCGACGTGCGCTCCAGAATTTTGCCGATCTCCGCGTAGTCGCAATCGAACGCTTCATGCAGCACGAAGGCAGCTCGCTCGTCCGGTTTAAGACGCTCCAGCAACAGCATCACGCCGTACGACATTTCCGCCGCGCGCAAAGCAAGTTCTTCCGCCGATGGCGCGACTTCGTCAAGCCAGGGCTCGGGTAGCCAGCCCGTGGATTGAGTCGCCCGTTCGCGCTGCACGTTTCGCAAACGGTCGATCGCCGCGCGCGTGGTGAGCGTGGTGAGCCACGCAGCCGGGGTCTGCACCCCGCGGGTATCGGCAAGATGCCATTTCAGCCAGACGTCCTGCACAACGTCTTCCGCTTCCGCGCGACTGCCGAGCATTCGGTACGCCAACGCGAGCAGACGGGCGCGCACCGCCCCGAAGCTGGATGCCTTGTCGATTTCCTGTTCTTTCATGCGTGGACCTCCAGATCGTGCGTGGTGAAAAGCGCGTGCGCTGCCTTGACTCTCCGGCGCGCGCCGCAAAAAGGCATCCGTTGCAGCTTGACGGTTGGGCGCGGCGCTGCGTGACACGCCTGCGAAAAAATATTTTCTGTCACATCGCCGCCGGCGGGAACGTCATAGGGACAGCAGCCCACTTCCACGAGGCAAACATGCATTCCAGCCATCCACCTATCACCGGTCTCGGTCTCGTGCCAACCGTGATCGAGCAATCCGGCCGCGGCGAGCGGGCGTATGACATCTATTCACGTCTGCTGCGCGAGCGCATCGTGTTTCTGGTCGGGCCGGTCAGCGAGCAATCGGCCAGCCTGATTGTCGCGCAATTGCTGTTTCTGGAATCCGAAAATCCCGACAAGGACATTTCGTTGTACATCAATTCGCCAGGCGGGTCCGTGTACGACGGCCTCGCCATTTACGACACCATGCAGTTCATCAAGCCGGAGGTGTCCACGTTATGCACCGGCTTCGCGGCCAGCATGGGCACATTCCTGCTGTGCGCGGGTCAGCGCGGCAAGCGATACGCATTGCCCAACGCGCGCATCATGATCCATCAACCTTCGGGCGGCGGGCAGGGCACGGCGGCGGACATCGAGATTCAGGCGAAGGAAGTGCTCTATTTGCGAGAGCGCCTGAATGCCATGATGGCCGAACGCACTGGGCACAGCATCGAAGAAATCGCTCGCGACACCGACCGCGACAATTTCATGTCGGCGCTTGCTGCAAAAACATATGGCCTCGTCGACGAGGTTCTGAATACGCGAGCGGCGCTGAGTTCCCCGCCAATTGCATCAGGCACACGTCATGACGTGTAGTCTGCCGCTCAATTCGCCGATCGCATGGTCGAAACGCTCATGGCCTGGAGGGTCGCTGGGCGCGTCATCGGCACACACGCCGTTCAGACAAAAGCTGATCACCTTCGCTGGAATCGCTATCATGGTCGCGATTCGTCGAACTTCGACGACCGCTTCAATGGAGATATACATGGCGGCATCCAACGAAACCGTCAGCATGGCGCTGTTTTGCGACTTCGAAAACGTCGCGCTGGGCGTGCGTGACGCGAAGTACGACAAGTTCGATATCAAGCTGGTGCTCGAGCGTTTGCTGCTCAAAGGCAGCATCGTCGTGAAGAAGGCGTATTGCGACTGGGACCGCTACAAGAGCTTCAAAGGCGCAATGCACGAGGCCAATTTCGAGTTGATCGAGATCCCGCACGTGCGCCAATCGGGTAAGAACTCAGCGGACATCCGGCTCGTGGTCGACGCGCTCGACCTTTGCTACACGAAGTCACACGTCAATACATTCGTGATCATCAGTGGCGACTCTGATTTTTCGCCGCTGGTCTCGAAACTGCGTGAGAACGCCAAGCAGGTGATTGGGGTTGGCGTGCAGCAATCCACTTCAGACTTGCTAATCGCAAATTGCGACGAGTTCTTTTTCTACGACGACCTCGTGCGGGAAAGTCAGCGCGCCGTCGCCAAACGGGAATCGTCGCGTCCGCAGAAAGCCGCCCAGCCGACAGCCAAGCCATCACCGGACGAAGAGAAAAGCCGGAGCAAGGAAGACCTCGAAAAACGCCGCACCAAAGCCGTCGAGATCGCGGTGCAAACGTTCGACGCGCTCGCGTCCGAGCGAGGCGACAGCGGCAAGATCTGGGCATCGGTACTGAAGAACGCGATAAAGCGCCGCAAGCCTGATTTCAACGAGACGTACTATGGTTTTCGCGCATTCGGCAATCTGCTCGAAGAGGCGCATGCGCGTGGGTTGCTGGAATTCGGCCGTGACGAAAAGTCAGGCGCGTATGTATATCGGAGCACGGGCCCGCACTTACCGAGTGAAAACGCGGGCGAGGCTGTCGATACTGCAGACGTACCCGAACAGGTTGATGAGCCGCAGCTTGTGGAAGCAGTGACCACGGAGACGACCGGAAAGCAGGATTCGCGCCGTCGCGGCCGAGGCAATCGAAAAGGAGGCCGGACCCACGAAGGTGCTGTCGAAGGTGCTGTCGAAGGTGCAATCGAAGGTGCGCCTGAAGCTGCGCAGGATGTCGCGAAAAGGCCAGTTCAAGCCGGACGCGCTGAGAATGAGTACAGTGCGACGGCCCATCGCAATGCGGATACCGAGCCTGATCACAGGCAAGCGCACCTCAGCGCAAAGCGTTCGTCCGAGTCCGAGTCACCGCAAGCGCCGGCAGGCGCGGAACTCCTGACCGATTTACCGCAAGCACATGCGGTACAACCGGACAACGCGCTCGCTCAAGCAGATATCGCCGCAAGCGCCGAAGTGCACAATGCCGAGAACACGCCGCGGGGGCGTCGCAAGCCGCGGGAACCACGCAAGCCGGCGGCGAAGAACACAAAAAGGACGAAAGCCGGAGAATCGGCTGACATCGTGGAAACCGCGCTACCCGTAGCGGAGCCTTCAGCCATCGAGCAGGAAGCTCCCGCGCCAAAGAAGAAAGCCGGGCGCAAAACAGCGCCGCCTCGCAACCGCCGGCCGCGCAAGACTGCGGTAAGCAACGACGCCGAATAAGCGCAACGAGAGAGTAGACGCATCGTGCATGTAGTCCCATGCAGTCCCATGCACGATGCTCCACTTGAAACCCCGCTGCATCCCAAGCGCCGCGATCTCGCCTAATCGCTCAGCGGCTCACCATCAGTAGTACGGATAAGGCGCATAAATGACAGGCGGCGGCCCGTAATAGCGCGGCCGCGGCGCCATATAGACCGGCGGGGGTGCATACATGGGCTGCGGCACATAGACCGGCACTTGAGGCTGCGAGATCGTGTTGCCCTTGGACGTCATGCACTGCGCGTAGGCGGCGTCGTAGCGTGCCTGCAGGCTGTTCGCCGAATACTGCGCGCCGTTTGCGCCCGCAGCGCCGCCGACCAGCAAGCCACTACCCGCGCCGATTGCCGCGCCCGCCCCCGCGTTTCCGGCTGCGGCCCCAATCAGCGCGCCGACGGCCGCGCCGCCCCATGTGCCGACGGCTGCGCTGTTCACGCTATTCGTGGTCGCGCTCTGCGAGGCTCCGGTGACATCGGACGAATGGAAGGCGTAGTCACGACAAGCGTAGTCGTCTTGCTGGAACTGACTCAGCGGCTCGCCGCTATGCGGCATCGCCACGATCGAAGGGCCGTTTGGCGGGACGACGGCACAGCCGCCAAGCAGCGCGAGCGCAACGGCCCCCACAGGCAGCGCGATGCGTACCGGCTTTAGAGTTGAAATCATGATGGCGCGGATAGCTTGAGTTTGGAAAACACACGTTAGGCCAATCTACGCGAATGATGTTTACCGAACAGTTACCGTATGTTTGGCGCTACCGCGCAAAGCAGCGCCAATGGATCGAGCCGCGCGTCGCATTTTCCGGCGAGGTTACGAACGGTGACAAAGATTGTGTAAGCACAGGAACCACCGCACACAGGCAACGCGTCCGAAAAGCAAAAAGCCCTCACATGGAGGGCTTTTCTTCGTGCATGCAGTGGTGGTCAGCGCGAGGAACACAACGACGCCGTAGCCAGGCGCTTGTCAGCAACTCACGCGAAATTCTTCGACGCGAATTCCCAGTTGACGATGTTCCAGTAAGCTTCAACGAACTTCGGACGCGCGTTGCGATAGTCGATGTAGTAAGCGTGTTCCCACACGTCGATCGTGAGCAGCGCCTTGGCGTCCGTGGTCAGCGGCGTAGCGGCGTTGCTCGTCGACACCAGGTCGAGCGAACCGTCCGCCTTCTTCACGAGCCATGCCCAGCCCGAACCGAACGTGCCGACTGCGGTCTTCGCGAACTCTTCCTTGAACTTGTCGAACGAACCCCACTTGGCGTTGATCGCGTCAGCCAGCGCGCCGGTCGGCGCACCGCCACCTTGCGGCGACAGGCTGTTCCAGAAGAACGTGTGATTCCACACTTGAGCTGCGTTGTTGAACATGCCGCCCGACGACTTCTTCACGATTTCTTCGAGCGACAGGTTCTCGAAGTCCGTGCCCTTGATCAGATTGTTCAGGTTGGTCACATAGGTCTGATGATGCTTGCCGTAGTGAAACTCAAGCGTCTCTTCCGACATGTGCGGAGCGAGTGCGTTTTTCGCGAACGGCAGCGGCGGGAGCGTATGTTCCATGGTGCTTTCCTTCTCGGTATCTGTTGTGGGGAGTCTGCGGATAACGCTGTAGAGCACTCGATTGTAGGCGACTTGGAATAACCCCGCAAACCAACGGACTTTATGCCCGGCATCCGCGATGAGCCCGTAAAAACCGCGTAATTCCTGCTTGCGCGCAGCGTGTCGCTGCTCGCGCGGACAGTCAAAAGTACGCGCGCGCAATGTGTCGGTGCAATGTCAGAAACCGTCGGCGAGACGCGGCTGCACGTCGGCAAGTGAGACGTCCGCCGTGCCTTCGGCGAGATGCACCGTCAAGCGTCGCCCCGGTTTCAGTGACGATGGCGCACGCACCGCGCGGCCGGTTTGCGCGTCGAGCACCGCGGCATAGCCGCGCTCCAGCGTACGCTGCGGACTCAGCACTTCGAGCCGCGCCGCCAGCGTGGCGATACGCGCGCCCTGGCGTTCATGCTGACGCAACAACGCGGCGTCGAGCCGGTGTGCGAGATTGCCGAGCTTTGCCTCATGCGCGGCGAGGTCGGGACGCCAGCGCTGCCAACGCATCTGCAGCAGCGAAAAGCGCGCGCGCGCATCGCGCACCGGTCTCGCACCCGCGGACGCCAGCCGCGCGCTCAATTGCTGCAAGTGCGTGCGTTGCCGTGCAAGACGCTCGGCGGGCGAGACGAGCCGCCGCGCAAGCCAGTCGAGTTGCTGCGCGCGCCGCTCCATCATGCGGCCAAAGCCGCGTGCCAGTGTGGCGTGCCGATGGTCGAGTTCGCGCAACAACAGCACGCGTTGCGGGCTCACCAGTTCGGCTGCGCCTGTGGGCGTCGGCGCACGCACGTCGGCGGCGAAATCGGCAATCGTGAAGTCGGTTTCGTGACCTACGCCGCTCACGACCGGAATCGCGCTCTCAGCAATCGCGCGCGCCAGTACTTCTTCGTTGAAGGCCCAGAGATCCTCGATCGAGCCGCCACCGCGGCACACGATCAGCACGTCGACCTCGCGCCGCGCGCTGGCCGCCTCGACCATCGCGGCGAGCTTCGCGCTCACGCCGACGCCTTGCACCGGCGCGGGATAGACGATCACCGGAATATGCGGCGCGCGACGCGACAGCGTAGTGAGCACATCGCGCAACGCGGCCGCCTGCAACGAGGTGACGATACCGATGGCTCGCGGATGCGTCGGCAGCGCGCGTTTGCGTTCCGCGGCGAAGAGCCCTTCGGCTTCGAGTTGCGCCTTCAGCCTCAGGAACGCTTCGTAAAGACGACCCTGGCCGGTCCGCCGCACGGCTTCCACGTTCAGTTGCAGCTCGCCGCGCGGCTCGTACATCGTGACGAGCGCCCGCACTTCGATACGGTCGCCTTCCTTCGGCGTGAACTCGGCGTACTGCGCGCGGCCGCGGAACATCACGCAACGCATTTGCGCCTGCGCGTCCTTGATCGAAAAGTACCAGTGACCGCTCGCGGCGCGCGTGAAGTTCGAGACTTCGCCGGCGACCCACACGAGCGGAAACGAGCGTTCGAGCATCGCGCCGATTGCGCGATTGAGAGCGGAAACGGGAACGACGACGTCGCCGCCGGGCATCGTCGACGAAGTAAAGGGGCTATCGGAATTCATGCGGAGGATCTATGTGACTGGCCGGACAGACGATAGACCGAGCGGCCAGTCACGTCCAGCAGGGCACGCAAATTGTTAAAAGTGTCCACATGTCGGGAGCGGCAAGGCAGATCCCGCCAAAAGGCTCGGCAAACGCCAAAAAGACGCAGCATCCCATTGATTTATATGCGTTTTATAATCAATCAACGACGCATGCCGCCGATACAAAGCGCGTCCAACGGCACTTTCGGCCCTGCGCCCGGCCTATTCTCCACAGAGTTATCCACAGGACGCGGACACGGCGCGCGCCGAAGACGAGGCGTAGCGCGCCGCGCCGGCGACTTGCAGCCCGGGACGCGTGCGCGCTAGAGTGGCGGGTTTGGCAGGACGACAAAGTTGCGCGGCGTCGTGCGCATCGGGCGATGCGTGCATCGCGCACTGTTGCAGCTCCCTCTCTCGCTTCATTGTTCGACCGTCCGGAGAATCGCGTTGATGCCTGTCCCGCGCATTGCGCCTCGCGCGCCCTCTTTCCCCATCCGGCGCCCGCGCCGACCCTCGAACGGCGCGCACCTCGCCCGCCCGGCCTGCCGATGAGCGGAATCCTCGATCGCCTGGAAACGCGTTTCGCGCGCGAATGGCAACAGCGCGGACCGTTCGCATGGTCGCTGACGCCGCTCGCCTGCGTGTTCGGCGCAATGGCCGCGCTGCGACGCACCGCGTTCCAGCTCGGCTGGTTGAAATCGGTGCGCGTGGGCGTGCCCGTCGTGGTGGTCGGCAATGTGACCGTCGGCGGCACGGGCAAAACGCCGACCGTCATCGCGCTCGTCGAAGCCTTGCGCGCCGCCGGCTTCACGCCCGGCGTGGTGTCGCGCGGCTACGGCGCGCGCGTGAAGGCGCCGACGCCGGTCATGGCGGCATCGGCCGCGAGCGTCGGCGGCGACGAACCGCTGCTGATCGCGCGTCGCACGGGCGCGCCGGTCTGGGTGTGCCCCGACCGCGTCGCGGCCGCGCAGGCGCTGTGCGCGGCGCACCGCGACGTCGACGTGATCGTCAGCGACGACGGCCTTCAGCACTACCGCCTCGAACGCGACGCCGAACTGGTCGTGTTCGATCACCGGCTCGGCGGCAACGGTTTTCTTTTGCCGGCCGGTCCGTTGCGCGAGCCGCTGTCGCGTCGTCGCGACGCGACGCTGGTCAACGATCCCTACGCACGCACCTTGCCGCCCTGGCCGAACACCTTCGCGCTGCAACTCGCTCCCGCCGACGCGTGGCATCTCGACAGTCCCGCGTTGCGCCGTCCGCTCGCGCAGTTCGCGGGCGAGCGCGTGCTGGCCGCCGCGGGCATCGGCGCGCCGGAGCGTTTTTTCGCCACCTTGCGCGCCGCGGGACTCACGCCCGAGACTCGCGCGCTGCCGGATCATTACGCGTTCGAGCGCAATCCTTTTACGGATGTCGTTGCCGACGCGATCCTGATTACGGAAAAGGATGCGGTAAAATTAGGGTCTTGGCGCGACGCGCGCATCTGGGTTGTGCCCGTCGAAGCCGCGCTCGATCATCGCCTCATTGCATTAGTTGTGGAGAAAGTCCGTGGACGCTCGCCTGCTTGAAATTCTCGTCTGCCCGATCTGCAAGGGCCCGCTCAGCTACGACCGTTCCGCGCAGGAGCTGATCTGCAACGCGGACAAGCTCGCGTATCCGATCCGCGACGGCATTCCGGTCATGCTGGTCGACGAGGCACGACAAACGGTCGAAGGCACGCCGGTCGATTTGAATCCGGGCTCCGTGGCCTGAGCGAGCCGCGCCGCTTCAGCGGAAAGCGTCTTCGCTTGCGTTGATCCGCGCGGCCCGCGCCTCGGCCCCCGTTCAGTCATCCTGATCCGCAGTGTTTTCCCGGCGCGTGCGTTGTGCGTTGTGCGTTGTGCGATGTCTGCGCGAGCGCCTGACGCCGGACCCGCTGTCCGTTCGTGTGTCGTCCGGTTAGCTTGCCTTCCGCCTCACGAGCATTCAACTTCATCCTTCCGCTCATCTCTCCGATGACTCACGCCAACTCCGCCACTTCCCCGTTCGTTGCCGTCGTGCCCGCGCGTCTCGCGTCGACGCGCTTGCCCAACAAGCCGCTCGCCGACATCGGCGGCAAGCCGATGGTGGTGCGGGTCGCCGAACGCGCGCGCGAGTCGGGCGCCGAGCAGGTGTTGATCGCGTCGGACGCGCAGTCGGTACTCGACGCGGCTCGCGAGCATGGCTTCGAAGCCGTATTGACCCGCGCCGATCATCCGTCGGGCACGGACCGTCTCGCTGAAGTCGCGGCGCGCTACGGTTGGAGCGACGAAACGATCGTCGTCAACGTGCAAGGCGATGAACCGTTGATCGATCCGGCTCTGGTGTGCGGCGTCGCGTCGCACCTCGCGGCAACGGGCGATTGCGCGATCGCCACCGCCGCGCATCCCATCGCCGACGCGGCCGACATCTTCAATCCGAACGTGGTGAAAGTCGTGCTGGACGCGCGCAGCGTGGCGCTCTACTTCTCGCGCGCGCCGATTCCATGGGCGCGCGACGCCTACCAGCCGCACTGGCCCAATGTCGCGTCGATGCCCGCGCCGCCCGCGCCCGCGGTGGTTCATCGGCATATCGGGCTCTATGCATATCGCGCGAAATTCCTGCGCACGTATCCCGATCTCGCGATCTCGCCCATCGAACAGGTCGAGGCGCTCGAACAATTGCGCGCGATGTGGCACGGCGAACGCATCGCGGTACTGGTCACCCGCGATGTCCCGCTGCCGGGCGTCGACACGCCCGCGGATCTCGCGCGCGTACGGGCTTTATTCGGGTCTTAAGCGCAAAAACCCATGGCATAATCGGACGCTTGTGCGCGCCTCCCGTTGTTCGTCGTTATTTGCGAGTACCAGGGTTTGCCCGGTCGCACCGCACTTGTCTTGCAGCGCCGTCATGAACGTGCAGCGCGAGATCTGAACGGTAGCCGATGCGGGTCCCTCGCGCCTCGTGGGATGCCCCAGCGCCACCAAGAATTCACATAGTTCTGGAGATACACATGCGTTTGATCCTTTTGGGTGCACCCGGCGCGGGCAAAGGCACTCAAGCAAACTTCATCAAGGAAAAATTCGGGATTCCGCAAATTTCCACCGGCGACATGCTGCGCGCGGCCGTCAAGGCAGGCACGCCGCTCGGCCTCGAAGCAAAACGCTTCATGGACGCGGGCGAACTGGTCACAGACGAACTGATCATCAATCTGGTGAAGGAACGTCTGCAACAGCAAGACTGCGCCCACGGCTATCTGTTCGACGGCTTTCCGCGCACCATTCCGCAAGCCGAGGCCATGAAGCAGGCCGGCGTCGCGATCGACTACGTGCTCGAAATCGACGTGCCGTTCGACGAGATCATCGTGCGCATGAGCGGCCGCCGCTCGCACGCCGCGTCGGGCCGCACGTATCACGTCAAGTTCAATCCGCCGAAGGTCGAAGGTCTCGACGACGTGACCGGCGAGCCGCTGATCCAGCGCGAGGACGACAAGGAAGAAACGGTCAAGAAGCGTCTGCAAGTGTACGAATCGCAAACCAAGCCGCTGATCGAGTACTACAACGGCTGGGCAAAGAGCGGCGACGCCGCGACTTCGCTGAAAGCGCCCGCGTACCGCCGCATCTCCGGCCTCGGCACGGTCGAGGAAATCCGCGACCGCGTATTCGACGCGCTGAAATAAGCCCTGCGCAGCATGTGCTGGCAAGAAAAACCCGCCTTTTCTGGCGGGTTTTTTGTTTTCAGCACGATCGTTCTAATTTAATCTTGTGCCATCGCGATGTGGGATTATCAATGCAATGGGCGAACAGACGTTCGATCTGAATTGTGATTAACGTTTCAAAGGAAAGGAGAAGACATGGAGATTCGTGACAATGCATTTCTGATCACCGGCGGCGCGTCCGGCCTCGGCGCGGCCACGGCGCGCGTGATCGCCGAAAACGGCGGCAAAGTCGTGCTGGCCGATCTGAATCAGGATGCAGGCGAGGCGCTCGCGAAAGAGCTCGGCGGTGTCTTCGTGAAATGCGACGTGAGCCGTGAAGACGACGCGACGCAGGCAGTCGAAGCCGCGACGAAACTCGGCACGCTGCGCGGCCTCGTCAATTGTGCGGGCGTCGCGCCCGCCACCAAGACGGTCGGCAAAGACGGCCCGCATCCGCTCGACTCGTTCACGCGCACCGTCTCCATCAATCTGATCGGCACGTTCAACATGATTCGTCTCGCGGCCGCGGCCATGTCGAAGAACGAGCCGAATGCGAACGGCGAGCGCGGCGTGATCATCAACACAGCCTCGGTTGCCGCCTATGACGGCCAGATCGGTCAGGCGGCTTACGCGGCGTCGAAGGGCGGCGTGGTCGGCATGACGCTGCCCATCGCGCGCGACCTCTCGCGCAACGGCATCCGCGTCATGACGATCGCACCGGGTCTGTTCGAAACGCCGATGCTGCTCGGCATGCCGCAAGAGGTGCAGGACGCGCTCGGCGCCATGGTGCCGTTCCCGCCGCGACTCGGAAAGCCGGTGGAATACGCGATGCTCGCCAAGCAGATCTTCGACAACCCGATGCTCAATGGCGAAGTGATTCGCCTGGACGGCGCGATTCGGATGCAGCCGAAGTAACCCACGCGCCGGGTTGCGATTTCGCAGCTGTCAAAATAAAAACGCCTGCGCATGTCTCATGCGCAGGCGTTCTGTTTTGAAGCGCTCAGAAGCGCGCGTGCTAGTCGCGATCGTTGTGCTGCGTGCGCTGCCGCAGTTCCTGCAACTGCGATTCGACGACCGTCGCATCTTCGGCATCCGGACACTCGCCGAGATAACGCTCAAGGTCTTCGAGCGCGGGCCGCAGATAGTCGAGGCGTGCGTAGGCGAAACCGCGATCGCGCACCTCGTCGATACTTTCCGGCAACAGAATCACGAGACGCTGCTGCACGGCAAGCAGGCGCTGCCAGCGCTCGGTCTGGAGATAGGTGGACTTCAGATTGCGCAACATCCGCGCGATGATCTCGCGGCGCGTGGCCGGCTGAAGCAGCATGCGCAACGCCCGGCTCACCGATTCGCCCGCCGACGCGACATAGGGCTCCAGCATCTCGACCATCTCGGACTCCGAAAGCGAATGTCCACTCGTGGGATCGAGCATGACGTCGCCGTCGGGCGTGGTGACACGCAGCAGGAAATGGCCTGGAAACGATACGCCGCGCACCGGAATGCCGATCTGCTCGGCCATCTCCAGATACAGCACCGCCAGCGAAATCGGAATGCCGCGGCGACGCTTGAGCACGGCATTCAGATGGCTGTTGTCCGGGTCGTAATAGTCGTTCAGGTTGCTGGCGAAACCCAGCTCGCGGAAGAAAAAGCGGTTCAGAATGCCTACCTTCTGACGGATGTCCGCGTCTTCCGGCATGCGGCGCTGCAGGCGCACCACGAGTTCGTCGATCTCGGCCAGCGTGCCTTGCAGATCGAGGTCGGGATAAGCGTCCTGCGCGAGCGAGAGCGCCGCCTCTGTCAGGGGCAAGCTGTCGTCTTCGGCCACGAGCGTGCTGAAATAGTCGAGAACCCGCGTCATCGTTATCACTTCACTCGCCTTTTGAAATACGCGTATTTGAAGCCCATCAGCCAAAGCATACCGAAATACAGCGCGGCGAACAGCACGAGGCAGGCGGCGAGGAGCGCGATGCGATCGAGCGGCCGGTCATGCATGCCGATCCAGTCGAAGTTCAGCGCGAGCCAATGCATGACGCCCGCGAGCACGAGACACGCGCCCAGCAATTGCACGAAAAACTTGAGCCAGCCACTCGACGGCGTGTAGATGCCGCGCTTGCGCAAACCGAGGAACAACAGCAGCGCGTTGCCGCAAGCGCCGAGTCCCACGCTCAGCGTGAGCCCCGCGTGCGCGAAGATCGGCACGAACACGTAATTGCTCAACTGCGTGAGAACCAGTACGCCGATGCCGATCTTCACCGGCGTCTTGATGTCCTGCTTCGCGTAAAAACCGGGTGCGAGAATCTTGATCAGAATCAGACCGATCAGGCCGACGCCATAAGCGGCCAGCGCGCGCCCCACCATGACGACCGCGTTGCCGTCGAACTTGCCGTAGTGAAACAGCGTGGCCGTCAACGGCTGCGCAAAAAAGAACAGCGCGACCGCGCTCGGCGCGGCGAGCAGGAACGTCACGCGCAAGCCCCAGTCGAGCAGCGACGAATATTCGTGCGTGTCCGCATCGACGTGCGCCTTCGAGAGACTCGGCAGCAGGATCGTGCCGAGCGCGACGCCGAGAAGCGCGGTGGGGAATTCCATCAGCCGGTCGGCGTAATTGATCCACGACACGGCGCCCGGCCCGATGCGCGAAGCAATGTTCGTGTTGATGATGAGACTGATCTGCGCGACGGACACGGCGAACATCGCCGGCACCATTTTCGACAGGACGCGCTTCACGCCGCGATGCGCCAGGGCCCGCACGGGGTTCAGGCCGATGCGCGGCACCATGTCGATCTTCCTCAGCCCCGGCAATTGCACGACGAACTGCAACAAGCCGCCGACGATCACCGCCCATGCGAGCGCATAAACCGGCGTGTGCAGCCGCGGTGCGACGAACACGGCGGCGACGATGAACGCCACGTTCAGCAAGACCGGCGCGAATGCGGGCAGCGAAAAATTCCGGTACGTGTTCAGGACGCTCGACGCGAGCGACGTCAGCGAAATGAAAATGATGTACGGGAACATGATGCGCGTCATGGTGACCGCGAGCGCGTACGCCTGACCTTCATGCGCGAGGCCCGACGCGACCACGAACACGACGCCCGACGCGCCCAGCACGCCGATGATCGACAGCACCGCGAGCGCCCACGCGAGCACCGCGGAAGTGGCGTCGACGAGCGCTTTGGTGGCGTCGTGGCCTTGCTGGTTCTTGAACTCCGCGAGGATCGGCACAAAGGCCTGCGAGAACGCGCCCTCGGCGGAAATGCGGCGCAGCAGGTTCGGGATACGGAAGGCGACGTAGAACGCGTCAGTGTATTGACTGGCGCCGAACGCGCGAGCGATCAGCGTTTCGCGGGCCAGTCCGGTCACGCGCGACAACAGCGTGAAGCCGCTGACCGTCAGCAGGGCTCGGAATAGATTCATGGGGCGCTTATTATACGGGTGCCGCAAAGGCGGACGACGAGCCGGGAAGCGATTCGGACCGATTTGCTCCGCAGACGTTCGGTTCGGGCAGCGAATTCCGTCGTTTTTATTGCGCGCCGCGATAAAGGCCACGCATCCGCCGCGTGGGCGGTTCCGCTTTGAAGCGCTTGCGCTTTGCGGCTGCGGTGTCAGGCTCGCGGCCGCGGCCGATTGAGCAGCGGCGGATTTCCGTTGCCACGTCCCTGATTTTGTTGCTATAATCGCCGGTTTCGAAGCTCGCTCAGTTCTCGGGCGGTTCTCGGACAATGTCCGGTCAAGGTTCAAGTCGGCAACCAGGTTGCCTGCCCGCATCCTTGAAAACACCGGAAACCGGAACACCGTCAGTTCGGGCGCGCCTTCGCGTAGTTCGATCGTTTTTCGACACTTTTGCGCTCTTGGGCAATCGCTTCCAAGAGTTCGGATCTAAAAGCAGCACCTCACCACTTGAAGGTCAGGTACTGGAAACAGGAACAGGATAAGGAACCGTCATGGCTAACTCCGCACAAGCACGCAAGCGCGCCCGCCAGGCCGCCAAGGCAAACTCGCACAACTCGGCACTGCGCTCGAAGTTCCGCACGGCTATCAAGGCTGTCCGCAAGGCGATCGACGCCGGCGACAAGGCTAAGGCCGCAGAAATCTTCCAGGCATCGTCGAAGACCATCGACATCATCGCCGACAAGAAAATCGTTCACAAGAACAAGGCTGCTCGTCATAAGAGCCGCCTCGCCGCAGCCATCAAGGGTCTGCAGGCGTCGGCAGCACAGTAATTCCGGTCAGCCCGCTTCGGCGGGCTACCTCCTGTTTCCGCTGCACGGAAAAGCCCGCTTTGGCGGGCTTTTTTGTTTGGGCCGCACATATCGGCACCGTTGCCGCAGCGATTCGTCGCGGCGCGCTCGCGAGTTGAAACGAACCCTGTCGCTCCAACAGCGCGCATAAAAAAACCCGCTGATCGATCGCGGGTTTTTGTTTTTCGGAGCCGGCGCGGCTTGCCTCAGATGATGTGCCGCTTGGCTTGCGGCGCGGGAGCGTGCTCGAGTTCCAGCTCGCACGCTTCGGTCACGACGAGGTCATTGTCTTTCGCGAAGTTAAGGACGAAGTCGAAAGCCATGGGTTCGATGTCGCGCAAGCGCGAGTCGAGAATCACGCACTTGAGGTCGCCAATCATGGTTGGCCGGACATACAACGAGTACTGCATGTAGGCGTTCGGACCCTTTCGCGCGCCCGGGCCGAAAGATGACATTACGCCCGCGAGTCGCTCCGACCAATCGCTCGGCCGGAATTTTCTTCCCGTCGATGTAATGCCCTGGATGAAATATTCGGTTGGAGCTGCTTCGGCCATGTAGGAATACCTGTGTGACTGCTCAGCGGATGACGACGACAGCAAGCGAAAAGACAGATTTCGAAACTGCGCCCGGCGCGTACGCCGCTTTCCTGTGAGCCGCGCCGCCGGAACCACGAAGGGCCGGCCGAGCCGCTGTGGCGCACACCTTGACGGCGTGCCGCGAACTCGCTCGGCGCACGGCGCGAGTGATGAGAACCGTGCCCCGCCAAGCGGAGGACTGGTCTGCTGAGCCTTGGAATAACCCGCAGATTATAGCGCAGCACGACTTTTTCCGCAGTGCACACAAGCTTGATCTGACAGGCGCATGAGGCTTTCAAAGCGCTTTCCCGGCCTTTTGGCCGACTCGTCAAACGAGGCGAAATCCTTTATGCTGCATTGAGTTACCACATAACGACGGCGGCGCCGTCCGGCAATCCTGCCGGGTGAGACCGCCGTATTTGTTTCATGACCGCCAAGAAAATTCGCCACTATCTGCAGTTCAAGGATTTCTCGCTCGACGACTACGAGTACGTGCTTGAGCGCGCGCGAATTCTCAAGCGCAAGTTCAAGAACTACGAGACTTATCATCCGCTGCACGACCGCACGCTGGCCATGATCTTCGAGAAGAATTCGACGCGCACGCGCCTGTCGTTCGAAGCAGGCATTTTCCAGCTGGGCGGACACGCCGTCTTCATGAGCACGCGCGACACGCAACTGGGTCGCGGCGAACCGATCGAAGACGCGGCGCAGGTCATCTCGCGCATGGTGGACATCATCATGATCCGCACGTTCGGTCAGGACATCATTCAGCGCTTCGCCGAAAATTCGCGCGTGCCGGTGATCAACGGGCTGACCAACGAATATCACCCCTGTCAGGTGCTGGCGGACATTTTTACGTATTTCGAGCATCGCGGCCCGATTCGCGGCAAGACGGTCGCATGGGTCGGCGACGCGAACAACATGCTGTACACGTGGATCGAAGCCGCGCAGATTCTCGGCTTCAGACTGCGCCTGTCCACGCCGCCGGGCTACAAGCTTGATCGCGCGCTGGTCGCCGCCGAAAGCGCCCCGTTTTACGAAGAATTCGACGACCCGAACGAAGCCTGCGCGGGCGCCGATCTCGTCACCACCGACGTCTGGACGAGCATGGGTTTCGAAGCCGAAAACGAAGCGCGCAAGAAGGCTTTCGCCGACTGGTGCGTTGACGCGGAAATGATGGCGCGCGCCCATGCAGACGCGCTCTTCATGCACTGCCTGCCGGCCCATCGCGGTGAAGAAGTGAGCGCGGAAGTGATCGACGGCCCGCAAAGCGTCGTGTGGGACGAGGCGGAAAACCGCCTGCACGTGCAAAAGGCGTTGATGGAATATCTGCTGCTCGGCAAGCTCAATCACTGAGCCAACGGCTGCGCAGCACTTGCGCGAAGCGCGACGGGGCCTTGATTACGAGGCAAGGCATCCACGTCGGCGCCGCGCATCCGGCCGGCGCGCACCGCTGCAAAGCGATCCCGGCAATCTTCGTCGCCAACGCCCAAAAAAGCGGGCAAGCGCCGATTTAGTGTCAAAATAGTTGTTTTCCGCGCTCCGGAACCGCCGGCGCGCCTTGTTTTCCCGCTTTCTCCAGCTACGAGTTCACCATGAGCGATATCAAGAAAGTCGTGCTCGCCTATTCGGGCGGTCTCGACACCTCCGTCATCCTGAAGTGGTTGCAGGACAACTACGACGCCGAAGTCGTCACGTTCACGGCCGACATCGGCCAGGGCGAAGAACTGGAGCCGGCGCGCAAGAAGGCACTGCAACTCGGCATCAAGCAGGACAACATCTTTATCGAAGACCTGCGCGAGGAATTCGTGCGCGACTTCGTGTTCCCGATGTTCCGCGCCAACACGATTTACGAAGGCGAGTACCTGCTCGGCACGTCGATCGCGCGTCCGCTGATCGCCAAGCGTCAGATCGAGATCGCGCGCGCCACCGGCGCGCACGCGGTGTCGCACGGCGCGACCGGCAAGGGCAATGACCAGGTTCGCTTCGAACTCGGCTACTACGCGCTGGAACCGGGCATCAAGGTGATCGCACCGTGGCGTGAATGGGATCTGCTGTCGCGCGAAAAGCTGCTCGCGTACGCGGAAAAGGCCGGCATTCCGATCGAAATGAAGCACAAGCAAGGCGGCGCACCGTATTCGATGGACGCGAACCTGCTGCACATTTCGTTCGAAGGCCGTCACCTGGAAGACCCGAAGGCGGAAGCCGAAGCCGATATGTGGCGCTGGACCGTGTCGCCGGAACAGGCGCCGGACCAGGCTGAATACATCGACATCGAGTACGAGCACGGCGATCCGGTCGCGCTCAACGGCAAGCGCCTGTCGGCGGCTGAAATGCTGACCGAACTGAACCGTCTGGGCGGCAAGCACGGCATCGGCCGTCTGGATCTGGTGGAAAACCGCTACGTCGGCATGAAGTCGCGCGGCTGCTATGAAACGCCGGGCGGCACGATCATGCTGAAGGCGCACCGCGGCATCGAGTCGATCACGCTCGACCGTGAAGTGGCGCACCTGAAAGACGACCTGATGGCCCGCTACGCATCGCTGATTTACAACGGCTACTGGTGGAGCCCGGAGCGCCGCGCGATCCAGGTGCTGATCGACCACACGCAGGATAAGGTCAACGGCTGGGTTCGCGTGAAGCTGTACAAGGGCAGCGTGTCTGTTGTCGCTCGCGATTCGAAGGAAACGCTGTTCGACAAGACCATTGCCACGTTCGACGACGACGGCGGCGCCTACAACCAGGCCGACGCCGGCGGATTCATCAAGCTGAACGCGCTGCGTATGCGCATTGCGGAAAACGCGCGCCGTCAGCGCGGCTAACGGCAGGCGTTTCAGCAGACGTAAAAAAGGCGCCGGGGTGGAAACCCCGGCGCCTTTTTTACTTCCTACGTGACGGACATCATATGCAAACCGGCTCGGCCTCCAGGGCCACGCCGAATCGCTCCAGCACTTCGCGCTGAATCGCGCGGGCAAGCGCCAGCACTTCAGCCCCGCGCGCGCCGCCACGATTGACCAGCACCAGTGCCTGACGCTCGTGCACACCGGCCGCGCCCATCGCGCGCCCCTTCCAGCCGCATCGGTCGATAAGCCAGCCCGCCGCGAGCTTCACCCGCCCGTCGGGCTGCGCATAAGAAACCAGGTCCGGCTCGCGCTCTTTCAGCGCCTCGAACTGTGCGGCATCCACCACCGGATTCTTGAAAAAGCTCCCCGCGTTACCCAGCTCGAGCGGATCGGGCAGCTTCGCGCGACGCACCGCGACCACGGCATCGAATATGGCCTGCGCGTCGGGCTGCTTACCATCCGCAGCAAGTTCCCGCGCGAGATCCGCATAGCCGGCGCGCGGCTCCCACGCCTTCGGCAAACGAAAAGTGACTGACGTAATCACAAAGCGATCGCGCCCTTCCCGCTTGAAAAAACTGTCGCGATAACCGAACGCGCAAGCCTGCGCATCGAGTTCGATTGTCTCGCCGGTGGCAAGCTCCACCGCGCGCAACGACGCGAAGCGCTCGCACATTTCCAGCCCGTATGCGCCGATGTTCTGGATCGGCGCCGCGCCCACCGTGCCCGGAATCAGCGCGAGGTTCTCCAGGCCCGGCACACCTTGCGACAACGTCCACGCAACGAACTCATGCCACGGTTCGCCGGCGGCCGCCTCGACATACACGGCGTCGGCGTCCTCGCGCAAAATGCGGCGTCCGCGCAACGCCACCAGCAGCACGAGTCCCGCGAAGTCGCCGGTCAGCACGACATTGCTGCCGCCGCCGAGCACGAGGCGCGGCAAGCCGGCCGCGCGCGGATCGCGCACCGCGGCCATCAGTTGCGCTTCGCGCTCGATGCGGCACGCCCACTGCGCACGGACGTCGAAGCCGAAGCTGTTATGCGCCTTCAGCGGATAAGCGGCAATGAACCCGGCGGAATCGGTTTGAGACATCGGCGTGGAAACTATGAGACGGACAGGGAAACGGCTTCGGACTTCGGCGCGCGTATCGCGCGCCGTCCTTGGGCAAATGGAAGCGGCGTCGGTAAAATGACGTCGGTCCGTGATTATAGCGAGTGCCCCGCGACGAGCCGCCCGGCTGCGTCAGCCACCGCTGCACTATTGGGAGAAAACAATGCCATCGTTCGACGTCGTCTGCGAAGCGAACATGATCGAAGTGAAAAACGCGATCGAGCAATCCAACAAGGAAATTTCAACCCGCTTCGACTTCAAGGGGTCGGACGCGCGCGTCGAGCACAAGGAAAACGAAATCACCGCCTATGCGGACGACGACTTCAAGCTCGGCCAGGTGACAGACGTCCTGCTGTCGAAAATGGCCAAGCGCAATGTGGACGTGCGCTTCCTCGACTACGGCAAGATCGAGAAGATCGGCGGCGACAAGGTCAAGCAAGTCATCAAGATCAAAAAAGGCGTGTCCGGCGACCTGTCGAAGAAAATCGTGCGCCTCGTGAAGGACAGCAAGATCAAGGTCCAGGCGAGCATTCAGGGCGACGCCGTGCGCATCACCGGCGGCAAGCGCGACGACCTGCAAAGCGTGATCGCGATGCTGCGCAAGGACGTGACCGACACCCCGCTCGACTTCAACAACTTCCGCGACTAAACCCTGCGGCCAGGCCTTTGTCGCAACCCGGCGCCTGGCCTCACCGGCGCGGCGGTTGCAACGGGACTCGCCGCCGCTCAGCGATCTTCACTGGCCGGACTCGCAGCCGCGGGCGCCTTTTTTTTGTCGCCGATGCGGCTTTCCTCGCCGCGCATCAGCTTGGCGATATTGCCGCGATGACGCCACACGAGCAGCGAACTCATCACGACGATAGCCAGCGCGATGATGTGCGGCCCGAACAGGAAGCCGTCGAAGACCGGCGCGAACACGGCTGCCGCCAATGCCGCCAGCGACGAATAGCGCGTGAAGAACGCCACGATCAGCCAGGTCAGCAAGGTCGCCACGCCGAGAATCGGGTTGGTGGCGAGCAGCACGCCTGCCGCCGTCGCCACACCCTTGCCGCCCTTGAAGCGGAAAAACACCGGGTAAAGGTGGCCGAGAAACACGGCGACGGACGCGATGGCCACCGAAGTGTCGTCGAGCCCAAAGCGCGCGCCGAAATGCACGACGAACCACACGGGCAGCCAGCCCTTGAAGGCGTCGCCGATCAGCGTGAGAATCGCGGCCTTCTTGCTGCCGCTGCGCAGCACGTTGGTCGCGCCGGGGTTGCCGGAGCCGTACGAGCGCGGGTCGTCGAGCCCCATCGCGGCGCTCACGATCACGGCGAACGACACCGAGCCGATCAGGTAGGCAACGACGGCAACGATCAGGTTTTGCATCTGTGACTCTTATAAGGACCGGCGGTCTGCAACTGAACAGCACAACCGCCACAGGAAACGGAACGCGAAACAAAGCGGCGCACATTCTACCGAACGCGCGCGTCCGGGAAACATTCAGACAAACGTCAATCCACGCTCGCGCACTGCACCGCCTTCGCCGCCAGCAATTGCGTGAGCACTTTCGGCTCGATGCTGACGAGAAAGCCGCGCCGGCCGCCGTTCAGCCAGATTCTGTCCATCTCGAGGATGCTCGACTCCACATACACCGGCATCTGCTTGCGCGTGCCGAAGGGCGACGTGCCGCCGATCAGATAGCCGGAATGCCGGTTCGCCACCTCGGGCTTGCACGGCTCGACGCGCTTCGCGCCGATCTGCCGCGCGAGCTTCTTGGTGCTGACGGTACGGTCGCCGTGCATGAGGACGATCAGCGGCTTCGCGTGCTCGTCTTCCATGACGAGCGTTTTCACCACATGATGTTCGTCCACGCCGAGCTGGCGCGCCGATTCGCCGGTGCCGCCGTGCTCGACATACTCATAAGGATGCTCGCCGAACGCGACGCCGTGACGGCGCAGAAGCTGCGTCGCGGGCGTTTCGGAAACGTGTCTGGATTTGCTCATCGGCGCATTGTAATGGCGAGTTTGCGCAACGGCTATTTGCCGAACGGCCGATTGTGCGGGCCGAACCGTTGTGGCACGATCGTTCGCAAATCTTCCGGCGCGACGTACGCCGGGCCTTTCAGGAGACAACGTTGAGCGCCATTTCGTCTGCCCGTTCCACTCTGGACATTCCCGCATTGCTGGCCGCGCTGCCCGCGCGCATCGCCGACATTCCGGCGCTGGCCGCCGCGCGCGATCCGCAGCACATCGCGTTGATCGAAGATGCGCGTCGCCTCTCGAACGCGCAGCTGCTGCAGGCCATCGATGCCACCGCCGCCATGCTGCAGGCGCACGGCGTGCGCGGCGGCGACCGCGTGATGATCGTCGCGGAAAACAGCATCGCGCAAATCGTGCTCCTGTTCGCCGCCGCGCGGCTCGACGCGTGGGCGATCGTGTCGAATGCGCGCCTCTCGGCGGCGGAACTCGACGCGATCCGCGCCCACGCGAGGCCGCGCGTGACCGCCTACGTGGTGGAAAGCTCCGCAGAGGCCGGCCAGCACGCGCAGCGTCATCAGGCAATCCAGGCGCCCGTGATCGAGCCCGACATCGGCGCATGGTCCTACACCGTGGATGCCGCCGCGCAAGCCGAACCGGTCGAAGCCGCAAACCACCGCCAATGCGCGGCGCTCATCTATACGACCGGCACCACGGGCGCGCCGAAGGGCGTGATGCTGTCGCACCGCAACCTGCTGTTCATCGCCGCGGTGTCGAGCCGTCTGCGCCAGGTGCGCCCGGAAGATGTCGTGTATGCCGTGCTGCCCATCTCGCATGTGTACGGCTTCGCGTCCGTGTGTCTCGGCAGTCTGCACGCCGGCGCGACCTTGCGCCTCGCGCCGCGCTTCGCGCCGGAAGCTGTGCGCCGCGCGCTCGCCGGGGAACGCGTGTCGATCCTCCAAGGCGTGCCCGCCATGCACGCCCGGTTGCTCGAACACATGGAGACCCACGGTCACACGTGGTCCGCGCCGCATCTGCGCTTCGTTTATTCGGGCGGCTCGCCGCTCGACGCGGCGCTGAAAGCGCATGTCGAAAGCGTCTACGGTCTGCCGCTGCACAACGGTTACGGCATGACGGAGAGCAGTCCGACCGTCTCCCAGACCATGCTCGACGCGCCGCGCAGCGACTGTTCGGTCGGAGAAATCATTCCGGGCGTCGAGGTGCGCTTCGTCGGGCTCGACGGCGCGGACGTGGCGCGAGGCGAAGTCGGCGAACTCTGGGTGCGCGGCCCGAATGTCATGCTGGGCTACTACCGCAATCCGGAGCAAACGCGCGCCGCCGTGACGGAAAACGGCTGGCTCAAGACCGGCGACCTCGCGCAGCAGGGCGCGGACGGCGCGCTGCATATCGTGGGGCGCAGCAAGGATCTGATCATCCGCTCGGGCTTCAATGTCTATCCGGCCGAAGTCGAGCATGTGCTGAACGCGCATCCGCAAGTCGTGCAGTCGGCGGTGATCGGGCGTCCGGTCGAGGGCAATGAAGAAGTGGTCGCGTTCGTCGAGCTGACGGCAAGCGCGAGCGTGACCCCGGCCGAACTGATTGCGTGGTGCGCCGAGCGGCTCGCGCCGTACAAGCGGCCCGCCGAAGTGAAAGTGCTGGCCGCGCTGCCCGCTGCATCAACGGGGAAAATCCTCAAGCACCGCTTGCGCGACTTTGTTTGAAGCCCCTGTAGCGGCAAACACAACGATTGCCGCTCAAGCCAGCATCACCCGCGCGGATGATGCTGCGCGTGCAGCGACTTCAGCCGTTCGCGGGCCACGTGCGTGTAGATTTGCGTGGTCGAAATGTCGGTGTGGCCGAGCAGCAGTTGCACCACGCGCAGGTCGGCGCCGTGATTCAGCAGATGCGTCGCGAACGCGTGCCGCAACGTGTGCGGCGACAGCGGCGCATGCACGCCCGCCGCCGCCGCGTGCCGCTTGATGATGTTCCAGAACTGCTGGCGCGTCATGCCCTCCGCGCGGTTCGTGACGAACAGCGCGTCCGCCGCGCGCGCGCCGAGCAGCGCCGGCCGCGCGTCGCGCAGATAGCGCTCGATCCACCCATGCGCCTCTTCGCCGAATGGAATGAGCCGCTCTTTCGAGCCTTTGCCCATCACGCGAACCACGCCTTCGTTCAGCCCGACTTCCACGGTTTTCAACGTGACGAGTTCGGTGACGCGCAAACCGCTCGCGTACATCAGCTCCAGCATCGTGCGATCGCGCAGGCCCAAGGGCGTGTCAATGTCGGGGGCGCCGAGCAGCGCCTCGACTTGCGCTTCACTGAGCGTGGACGGAAAACGCGGCGGCTGTTTGGCCGAACGGATGCGCAGCGTCGGATCGACTGTCGCGCGATGCTCGCGCACGGCCCAGCCGTAATAACGGCGAAACACCGAGAGGCGCCGGTTCGCGGACGTCGATTTGTCTTGCCGGCGCGCCGCGCTGTAGGCGTTCAGATCGGCTTCGCTGGCGGTGTCGAGCGACGCATTGCGAGCTTGCGCGAGCCATTCGCTGAACAGACGCAGATCGCGGCGGTACGCGTCGAGCGTGTTGCGCGACAAGCCGTGTTCGAGCCACAGCGCGTCGCAGAACGCGTCGATCGACGCGGAGCTCGTCGCGAACAAAGGCGACGACAAAGCGGCGGCGCTCGCGTCTCCAACCAGGGTATCGCTCATGCGTAGGGAATGCCTTCATGCGCCAGCAGCCAGCGCTTGACGTTGCGAAAGAAACCATCTTCGGCGTGATGCGCGAATCCGCCGATGCCGCTCGAACTCACCACCCGATGACACGGAATCACAATCGGAAAACAGTTATCGCCGCACGCCTGGCCGACCGCGCGCGGCACGCTGCCGAGTTGCTTCGCCAGTTGGCCGTAGGTCACGACAACCCCGGGCGGAATCTCGCGAAGCGCCTGCCAGACGCGCCGCCGGAACTCGGTGCCCACCGGCGCGAGCGGCAATTCGAAGCTCGCCGAGGCCTGCTCGAAGTAGCGCCGGATCTGTTGCGCCGCCTGTTGCGCCAGCGGCGTGTCGGGCGCGACGCTCTGCATCGACGCCGGCAAATAGACGATCTCGCGCACGGCCTCGCCTTCGAGGCAAATGCCCACTTTGCCGAACGGCGCGTCGATCACTGCGTTGAACATGTCGCCTCCTTGCCCGCCGCAACGGACTCGCGAATTGCCGATACTTTACGCCGCTTCGAGCGCCCATTGCACATGCTCGCGCACCACGGCGGAAGCGTCGTCGGCACGCCTGACGAGCGCCTCCACAATCGCCTCGCGAGCGGCGGCGCGCAACGTTTCACGCGGCGCGCGCAGCGCGTTGCCCATGCCCACGGCGAGATTGCGCAGCCAGCTTTCATAACCGATACGTCGAATCGCGCTGCCCTGCATGCGCGTGTCGAAATCTTCCGCGCTCCAGCCGAATAGTTCCACCAGCGACGCGCGATCGAGACCATGCCGCACATCGAAATCGTCGACCGGCGCGGCCTGCGCGAACTTGTTCCATGGACACACGAGCTGGCAATCGTCGCATCCATACACGCGGTTGCCGACGAGCGGACGCAGCTCGACAGGAATGCTGCCCTTCAGTTCGATCGTCAGATAGGAAATGCAGCGGCGCGCATCGACCTTGTAGGGTCCGACAATCGCACCTGTCGGACATGCGCCGATGCAGCGCGTGCAACTGCCGCAATGCGAGCCCGGCGTTTCGGGCGCGACTTCGGGCGACGTGTCGGCGTCGGTCGGCAAAGGCAGGTCGACATAGATCTCACCGAGAAAGAACAGCGAACCCGCATCGCGTTGCAACAGCAGCGTGTGTTTGCCGCGCCAGCCGATGCCCGCCTTCTGCGCAAGCTCGACTTCGAGCACCGGCGCGGAATCGGTAAACACGCGATAACCGAAGACGCCGATCTCCGCCTGAATTTTCTCTGACAGATGTTGCAGACGGTTACGCATCACTTTGTGATAGTCCCGGCCGCGCGCATAAATTGACACCACGGCCGCCGTCGGATCGGCGAGCCGCGCATGCTCGGCGGCCCGCCAGTCCTGCGTGAGCGGCCCTTGGTGCGCCTCGCTTTCGTGCGGTTTTCCGCTCGATGCATGAGCGGGCAAATAGGCGATGCGCGCGGTGATCACGCGTAGCGTGCCGGCCACAAGCTCGGCAGGCCGCGCGCGTTTCATGCCGTGTTTCGCCATATAATCCATCTCGCCGTGGCAACCCGCTTCCAGCCACGCTGCAAGCGGCGCTTCGGCAGCGGAGAGATCGGTATCGCTAATGCCGATTGCCCCGAAACCCAGTTCACGGCCCCACGTTTTGATGTTCCGCGCGAGCGCATGCAGCGCCGCTTCATCAAGTTGACGCTCGGCACGCGCATCGTCGCACGATGCGGGCGCAGGTGATCTTGCGGATACAGGGGACTGCTGACGTTGGTTCATCACGCCATTTTACGAGAATGCCCGACAATTCCGATCGCGCAATCGCGCCGCCCGCCGAAGTTCTGCTCGACCGCTTCTTCGCGTTCGCAGACGAAGCCGCCACACTCGCATTCGGCGAGCGCTTCGCGCGGGCAATCGAAGGCGTGGCCTTTGGCAGCAACGTCCAAGGCTCCGTCCGCGGCTCGGGCACTCAGGCATTCCACGGTCTGCAAGTACAACTGGTCGGCGATCTCGGCGCCGGCAAAACCACGCTCGTGCGCGCCACGTTGCGCGGGCTCGGCCACGCCGGCCGGGTGCGCAGTCCCACGTACACGCTGGTCGAGCCCTACGTGCTCGAACGGCCTGCCGGGGAACTCACGCTCTATCACTTCGATCTGTACAGATTCACCGATCCGGCCGAATGGGCCGACGCGGGCTTTCGCGAATATTTCGACAGCGGCGCGGTTTGCCTCGTCGAATGGCCGCAGCGCGCGGGGCCGCTTCTGGGCGTACCGGATCTCGTCTTCTCGCTCGACCTGGCCAGCGAGGGCGACGGCCGCGTACTCGTCGCACGGGCCTACAGCGCAACAGGAAAGGCATGTCTCGAAAGATGTTGATCAAACCGTTCCGCTCGATCGAATCGGCGGCCACCGCAACGCATAACTGGCGGCGTCGGCAGATTCTGCGCGCCGGCGCGTCGACGCTCGTGCTCGGCCTCGTCGCTCCGCGCCTCGCGCACGCCAGTTCGGTGCTCGGCGTGCGCGTGTGGCCCGCGCGCGACTACACGCGCGTGACGATCGAATCCGATCAACCTCTGCAGAACGCCCAGCAATTGCTTCAGAGCCCGGACCGGCTCGTGGTCGATCTGAACGGGCTCGATCTCGACCAGGCGCTGAAAGATCTCGTATCGAAAATCACGCCGAACGATCCGCAGATCCAGTCGGTGCGCGTCGGTCAATTCCAGCCGCACGTCGTGCGCATGGTGTTCGACCTGAAGGGCTCGGTGAAGCCGCAGGTGTTCACGTTGCCGCCCGTCGGCGCGTACAAATACCGGCTCGTGTTCGACCTGTATCCGGCCGTCGCGCCCGACCCGCTGATGGATCTGCTCGCGCAGAGCGAGCGCAAGCAGCAAACGCTGAACGAAGAAAACAACGCGACGCCCGCGCCGCCGCCCGCGACGTTGAGCGGCCCCGGCACGACGCCGCCCGCGGGCGACAACAGCGAAGCGTTCTTCGAGCGTTATGCGCAGAACGGCGGCAGCGGGTCGTCGTCGAACGCGCCGCATGCGCCTTCGCATGGCGCGCCGCCCGCGCCGCCCATTCTCGCGAAACCGTCCATGCCGGGCGCGCCTGCCGCGCCGCCCACGGCGATTGCGCGCAACAAAGGCAGCGGCGCCAGCACGGCTAAGCGTCCCGACAATGGCGACCATACCGAGGACAGCGACACCGAAGACACCTACGCGTTCACCGCGCCGAAGTCGGGCAAGAGCAACACGGTGCGCCTTCTGACCGTCGCGATCGACCCCGGCCATGGCGGCGAAGATCCTGGCGCGATCGGCGGCTCGGGCACTTACGAAAAGCATGTCGCGCTCGACATCGCAAAGAAGCTGCGCGCGAAGATCGATGGTCAGCCGAACATGCGCGCCATGATGACGCGCGACGCCGACTTCTTCGTGCCGCTGAACGTGCGTGTGCAAAAGGCGCGGCGCGTCGGCGCGGATCTGTTCGTGTCGATTCACGCCGACGCGTTCACCACGCCCGAGGCGCGCGGCTCGTCGGTGTTCGCGTTGTCGGAGCACGGCGCGACGAGCGCGGCCGCGCGCTGGATGGCGAACAAGGAGAACTCGTCGGATCAGATCGGCGGCATCAACATCAAATCCGCCGACGCCACCGTGAATCGCGCGCTGTTCGACATGTCCACCACGGCGCAGATTCGCGACTCCATGCGTTACGGCAACTTCGTGCTGAAGGAGATCGGCGGGATTAACAAGCTGCACAAAGGCTCGGTCGAACAGGCCGGCTTCGCGGTGCTGAAGGCGCCGGACATTCCGTCGATCCTCGTGGAAACCGCGTTCATCAGCAATCCAGACGAAGAGCGGCGCCTTAACGACGACGCGTATCGCGACAAGATGGCCGACGCGATCATGAGCGGCATCAAGCGTTATTTCGCGGCGAATCCGCCGCTCGCCAAGAACCGCATGACCTGATGCGCTCGCAGACGGGACAGACGGTACATCCGGCCCCTAAGGCACCTACGACACGCCAATGAAAAACGGCCGCAGCAATGCGGCCGTTTTCTGTTTGCGCCGGCGATTCAACGCATTGACGAGTCAACGCGCCGGCGAAAGCCGCTGCACGACCCAGCCGCCGAACACGTTGACCGCGAGGCCCGCCATGACCAGCACCGCGCCGGCCACCTGCGCGGCGGACAGTTGCTCATCGAGAAAGAGCGAGGCGGACGCGAGGCCGACAATCGGCACGAGCAGTGAAAACGGCGCGACCTGGCTCGCCGGATAGCGCGACAGCAGGCGGCTCCACAAACCGTAGCCGATCAGCGTGGCGACAAACGCGAGATAGACCACGGCGAAAATCGACGTTGCGCTGATGCCAGACAGCGCCGCGGCGATCCGCTGCGGGCCCTCGAACGCATACGAGAACGCGAAGAACGGCAGCGGCGGAATCAGGCTGCCCCACACCACCAAGCCGACGAGATCGACCTTGCCCACTTTCTTCGTGACGATATTGCCCAGCGCCCACGAGCACGCGGCGCACAGCGTGAGCACAAAGCCCGCGAGCGTCATGGCGTGGCCGCCTTGCATGCCGATCACCGCAAGGCCCGCGGCCGCGATCAGCAAACCGGCGACGTTCGGCAAACGAAAGCGCTCGCCCAGAAAACACGCGGCGAAGATCAGCGTGAAAAACGCCTGTGCCTGCAACACGAGCGACGCGAGCCCGGCGGGCATGCCGACATACATGGCCGAGAACAGGAAGGCGAACTGCCCCAGCGAGATAGTCAGGCCATAGGCAAGCAGCCAGCGCCACGGCAATTTCGGCCGCTTGACGAAAAACACCGCCGGGACGGCGGCGAGCGTGAAGCGCAGCGCGCCGAGCAGCATGGGCGGCACGCCATGCAAGCCCACTTTGATCACGACAAAATTGACGCCCCACGCGATCACGACGACCAGCGCGAGCAACAAGTCCCTGGGCGACATCCCAGCTTCTCCAATTGATTGTTCGACCTGCCAGTTTAACGGAGCGCGGCGCGGCCCGCGCTTGACGACGCTACGGGTTTCCGGAGCGCCGGGGGCCGCGAGACGTCGTGATTTCGCCCTCCGCAGTAGAATCGTCCATTGAGAAATTTCTTCATTCCTCTTCAGCCGAGCCATTCATGACCTCCTCGATCAAAGCCGTTCTTAAACCGCATTTACGCGACGTCGGCAGTCTGACTGTGCGGCGCGTGCTGCCGGCCATGGCCGCGCGTCTGGTCGGCCCGTTCATCTTCTTCGATCACATGGGCCCCGCGACGCTCGAACCGGGCGTCGGTCTCGACGTGCGTCCGCATCCGCATATCGGTCTCGCCACGGTCACCTATCTGTTCGAAGGCGCGATCATGCATCGCGACAGCCTCGGCTCGGCGCAGAAGATCGTGCCCGGCGACGTCAACTGGATGACCGCCGGACGCGGCATCGTGCATTCCGAGCGCACGCCCGCCGAAGACCGCGTGAAGGGCCACACGATCCACGGCATTCAAACCTGGGTCGCGCTGCCGCTCGAAGACGAAGACGTGGAGCCGTCGTTCGCGCATCACGCCGCCGACACCCTGCCGGTGGTCGAGCGCAACGGCGTGAAGCTGCGCGTGATCGCCGGCACGGCCTTCGGCGCCAGCTCGCCGGTCACGACGTTTTCCGGCACGCTGTATGTCGCCGGCGAATTCGCGCCGGGCAGCGCGTTCGCGCTCGAACCGGAGCATGAGGAACGCGGCGTGTATCTCGTGGAAGGCGATCTGGAGATCGACGGCACGCCGCTCGAAGTCGGCCAGATGGCGGTGCTCGCGCTCGACGAAACCGTCACGCTTGCGAGCACGCACGGCGCGCGCGTGATGGTGCTCGGCGGCGAGAAACTCGAAGGCGAGCGCTTTATCGAATGGAATTTCGTGGCGAGTTCGCGCGAGAAGATCGAGGCCGCGAAGCGCGCCTGGACGAATCAGGACATGGGCAAGGTGCCGGGCGAAACCGAATGGATTCCGCTCCCGGAAAAGAAATGACCGCCGCAATGACCGCCGGATCGACGGCGAACCCGCGGCACGCCGTGGCGCATTGAATCCGCGCCGTTCGGCCCCACGTAACACACACCGTTTATCGACGAGGACGCAATGGACACCACTCTGGCCACATTTGAACAAGACGTGATCGCCGCGTCGACACTGGCCCCCGTGCTGGTCGATTTCTGGGCGCCATGGTGCGGCCCCTGCAAGACGCTCGGCCCGATGCTCGAAAAGCTCGAAGCCGAAGCGGCCGGCAAATGGAAGCTGGTCAAGGTCAACGTGGACGAGAATCAGGAACTCGCCGGGCACTTCCAGGTGCGCAGCATTCCGCACGTGATGGCGTTCGCGGACGGCCAGCCGGTCGATCAGTTTGTCGGCGTGCTGCCCGAAGGCCAGTTGCGCGAATTCATCGAACGGCTCGTGCCGCAAGGCGCGGATGCCGCGCGTCTCGACGCGCAGGCCGCGCTTGCCGAAGGCCGCCGCGAAGACGCTTACGAGGCGTTGCAAGCCGCGCTCGCGTTCGACCCCGGGTTCGACGAAGCGCGCCTCGACCGCATCGAAATGCTGCTCGACGATCACCGTACGGACGAAGCGCGCAACGAAGTCGATCTGCTGTCGCCGAAAACCACGCAAGGCATCGACGCGCGCTACAACGCGATCAAGACGCGGCTCGACGCCGTGGATGCCGCCGCCGATCTGCCGCCCACAGACGCACTGGAGGCGCGCGTCGCGAGTCATCCGGAAGATCTCGAAGCGCGTTTCGATCTGGCCAGCGCGCTGATTGCACGCCGCAAATATGCGGGCGCGCTTGAACATCTGCTCGCGATCGTGCAACGCGACCGCACGTTCCGCGACGACATCGGCCGCAAGACGATGCTCTCGGTGTTCGATCTCGCCGCGCATCAGCCGGAGCTGGTGGCGCAATGGCGGCGCAAGCTGAGCGCCTCGCTTTACTAAACCGGGCGGTTTTCGCGTGCGGCGTTTTCACAGGCGCCGCACGCTTCAATCACGCTTCAATCACGCTTCAGTCACACGTCAAGCCCACGTCACGCGGCACTCAGCTCGCCGCTTTCGCCAACGCCCGCAGCACATGCGCGGCGGCGGCGAATCCGAAGCTCGCCGTCACGCACACGCTCGAACCGAATCCGGCGCAGTTCAGGCCGACCGGCCCCGTATGTCCCGGCGATGTCGTGACGTGCTCTGCTTCCGTGTCGATATCGCAGACCGCGGCTTCCGGATAAATGAGCGGCTCGTCCGAATACACCGCGCTCACCTTGAACTTCGCTTTCGGGCCGCGCGGAAAACCGTGCTGCTTGCGTAGCTGTCCGCGCACTTTCGAGAGCAACGGGTCTTGTATCGTCAAGGCCAGATCGTCGATACGAATGCGCGTTGGATCGAGCTGGCCGCCCGCGCCGCCAATCGTGATCAACGGCTGCTTGCGCTCGACGCACCATGCGATCAACGCGGTCTTGGTGCGCACGCTGTCGATCGCGTCGATCACGTAGTCGAAGCCGCCGCCCAAAGTCGCAGCGAAATTGTCGGGCTCCACGAAGTCTTCCACGAGGCGCACGTCGCAAAACGGATTGATCGCGGCGATCCGCTCGGCCATCGCCGCGACCTTCGGTTTTCCGTAGTTGCCGTCGAGCGCGTGGATCTGCCGGTTCGTATTGCTTTCAGCAACATTGTCGAGGTCGATCAGCGTCAGGGTGCCCACCGCGCTGCGCGCCAACGCTTCAGCGACCCACGAGCCGACTCCGCCGATGCCGATCACCGCGACGTGCGCGCCTTCGAACGCGGCGAGCGCCGGCGCGCCGTACAGACGCGCAATGCCGCCGAAGCGCCGCGCGCGGTCGGCGGTTTCACTCCCGTCGAGGCTGGTAGTAAGATCGGATTGCGCGGCGGTGGTGGACATGATGGAACTCGTTGAAGAAGCAGGACACTGAAGGCGCGTTTGATTCGCGCAGTCGGTATTTTGCCTGAACGCATCGATCCGCATTGCCGCAGGCAGCCGCCGGATCGCGCGGGAGTTACGCGTGAGTTACGCGTGAGCAGTGCGTGAGAAGCGCGTGAGCAGTGCGTGAGAAGTGCTTGAGAAGCGCGCCGAATCCTCGCGCGATGCTCATCAACGCGTGCAGGCTTGATGTGGCTGCGCGCAAAAAATCGGCTCCCTGGCTATACTGGCCTGACTGTAGTGTTCGCATAACAACATGACCTCACTCGCCGAACTTCGAAAAAATTATTCGCTGGGTTCTCTGGACATCGGCGATGCCGACCGTGACCCCTTCCGGCAATTCGACGTGTGGTTTCAACAAGCTGTCGAAGCAAAACTGCCCGAACCGAACACCATGACGCTCGCCACGGTCGACGCGCACGGCCGGCCTTCGGCACGCATCGTGCTAATCAAGGGCGTCGACGAACGAGGCTTCGTGTTCTTCACCAACTACGAAAGCCGCAAGGGCCGCGAGCTGGCCGCCAATCCCTACGCGAGTCTTCTCTTCTACTGGATCGAACTGGAGCGTCAGGTGCGCATCGAGGGGCGTGTCGTCAAAACGAGCGCGGAAGAAAGCGACGCGTATTTCCTGTCACGTCCGGTCGGCTCGCGTATCGGCGCGTGGGCGTCGAATCAGAGTCAGGTGATTGAAAGCCGTTCGCAGCTCGAAACACGCGAACGCGAAATGCGCCTGCAATTCGGCGACGAACCGCCGCGGCCGCCGCATTGGGGCGGCTATCGTTTGGTACCCGAAGCAATCGAATTCTGGCAAGGCCGGCCGTCGCGTTTGCACGACCGCCTGCTCTACACGCGTTCTGGCGAAACCAGCGACTGGCAGATCTCCCGCCTCTCGCCTTGATTGCGCATAAACAACGCCGCCAGCGTGTTGCCGAACCAGCAGCGCGCGGCGGCCGGGTTGCATCTCGCGGCAGGGGATGTACGCCGCTTTGAGCTGCGATCCACACGAGCTTCGCTTTAATTCAACGGACACGGAGAAATCGCATGTTCTGGGAGAAAAAGCTGGCGCAGTGGGTGGAAGAAGTCAAAACCAAGGCCGACCTGCCGGCGCGTCTCGTGTTGTGGGACGGCCAGCAACATGACTTCGGGCGGTTCGCCGCGCCTCAGGTCACGTTGCATGTGAAAAGCGCCACGGCGCTGCCCTACCTGCTCGAACCGAGCCTCGACAATCTGGGCGAGGCGTACGTGAAGGGCAAGATCGATATCGAGGGCAAGCTCTCGGACATCATCAACGTCAGTTATCAACTCGCGCGCAACACCGTCACCAGCGCGGGCAAGCTCGCGCGCATGCGGCGCTATTTCCAGCACTCGAAAGCGTCGGACAGGAAGGCGATCCAGTATCACTACGACGTCTCAAACGAGTTTTACAAGCTGTGGCTCGACGAGAACATGGTGTATTCGTGTGCGTACTTCGAGAACGGCGACGAGGATCTCGGCACCGCGCAACTCAAGAAAATCGACCACATTCTCACCAAGATTCAGGTGCAACCGGGGCAGCGGCTGCTCGATATAGGCTGCGGCTGGGGCGCGCTCGTGCTGCGCGCGGCGCAGAAATTCGGCGCGCAGTGTCTGGGCGTGACGCTGTCGCAGAACCAGTTCGATCTCGCCACCGCGCGCGTGAAGGCCGCGGGGCTCGAAAACCAGATCGAGATCCGTTTGCAGGATTATCGCGACATCGACGGCCAATTCGACCGCATCACCAGTGTGGGCATGTTCGAGCATGTCGGCCGCAAGAATCTGCCCGGCTATTTCCAGAAGATGCACGACCTGCTCGCCGACGACGGCATCGCGCTGAATCACGGCATCACGTCGAGCGATTCGGACAGCGGCGAGACCGCGCTCGGCGGCGGCGAGTTCATCGACCGCTATGTGTTCCCGGACGGCGAGCTGCCGCACATCAGCCTCGCGCTCGAATCAATGCAGCGCGGCGGGCTCGAAGCGGTTGACGTCGAAAGCCTGCGCCGTCACTATGCGCACACGCTCGATCTCTGGGCGGAAAATTTCGAGGCGCAGGCGGACGAAGCCCGCAAGCTCGTCGACGACGAAAAATTCCGCATCTGGCGCGTGTATCTCGCCGGCTGCGCGTACGCGTTCGAAAGCGACGACGTCTCCATTTATCAGGTCGTCTGCCGCAAGGCCGGCCGCAGCGCGAAAACCCTGCCGTGGTCGCGCCGCTACATGTACGAGAAACCGCTGTGACGAATGCGCCGCGGCCGCGTGCATGAGCGCGCCGCCGCGGCGCAACTCTTGAACAGCAGGTCGAATCTCGATGGGCCAGAGCGGCACAAGCGAAGTAGAACAGGCGGTCGGCGAATCCGGCGCGCACGGGCAAGCGCAAACCGAAACGGTGCAGTTCGATCTGTTCGGGATGCCGGTGGAGGGGTCGTCCAGTGCGGCTGCGGATGTCGCTGCGCTTGACGTCACGGCCGGGGTCGGAGCCGCGGCCGGGGCCGCCGGAGCCGTCGCGGCGAAATCCGAACGCCGTCGGCCGCCGCGCGCCAAAGTTGCCGCGCCCACCACGCCCGCTGCGCCCGCCGCTTCGCTGTGGCAAGAAGCGTCGCCGGAAAATCCGCCGACCGGCTCCGTCCAGACCGACGACCTCGCAAACGTCCCGGCAAACGTCCCCGCCGCCGCGCCCAAAAAGCGCCGCGCTCGCGAAATCCTTGCCGCGCCGCCCTCGCAAGACGTCCTCGCACTCGCCGCGAAACTGCCGCCGAATGTGCACCTCGGCACGTCGACGTGGTCGTTTCCCGGCTGGAACGGCATTGTCTACGGCGACGAATACAGCAACAGCAAACTGTCGCGCGACGGTCTCACGGCCTACGGCGCGCATCCGCTGCTGAAGACGGTCAGCATCGACCGGTCGTTTTATCAGGCGCTCACCGTCACCGACTATCTGCGTTACGCGCAACAGGTGCCCGAGCATTTCCGCTTCATCGTCAAGGCGCCGATGACCGTCACCGACGCCACCGTGCGAGCCGAACGCGGCGAACCGGTGTCGCTGAACCCGTGCTTTCTGAACGCGGAAATGGCAATCGACGATTTCGTCACGCCGTGCGTCGAAGGTCTTGGCGCGAAGGCGGGCGCGCTGGTGTTTCAGCTCTCGCCGCTGCCCGATCAGATGCTTGCGCAGCCGGCGGCGTTCATCGAACGGCTGGCCGAGTTTCTGATGGCGCTGCCGAAGCTGCCGGACGGCACTTGCTACGCGATCGAAATCCGCGACGGCAGTTTGCTGACGCCGCGCTTCATTCGCACGCTGAAGGCCGCGGGCGTGCGCTATTGCGTGGGCATTCACGCGCGGATGCCCGAGCCGCTGCGCCAGGCGGCGGCGCTCGCGCTGCTGGACGGCGAACCGGCCGGACCGCTGATCGTGCGCTGGAGCCTGCATGGCGGCTTCAAATACGAACAGGCGAAGGCGAAATACGAGCCGTTCAATCAGCTCGTCGATCATGATCCGGCCACGCGCGCCGCCCTTGCCGAACTGGCCGCGCGCTATGCGCTTGCCGGCCAGCCGGTGGTCATCGCAGTCAACAACAAGGCGGAAGGTTCGGCGCCGTTGAGCTGCATCGAGCTGGCGCGCGAAATCATCGAGGCCTATGCGCGCCTCGCGCACGACCCGGACGATGAGGCGGCACAGGCCGACGCGGAGCCGCAGGTCGCGCCGGTCGAAGGCGGTGAAGCGGAAGCGCTGGAAGCGCCGGAAACGCCCGATGCATCGGGAACTCCTGAAGCACCGGAAGCGCTGGAAATGCCGGCAGCACCGACAGCACCGGAAGCACCGGAGACACCCGAAGCCCCCGAAGCACCCGAAGCACCCGAAGCACCGCGAAGATTTGACCGGAACAACGGCGAAGCCACCTAAGCCTTTGACCCGCCGCTACCACGCACACCGCGCCGCTTCGCCCCCCCAAATCCGGCCGACCGCCCTTCCCGCTAGCCGCCCTTATCAGGTCGCCTTGATCCGGTGAGCAAATTTCTGACGAAATTTTGCGACCTTCGGCGCCACCACGAACGAGCAATAGCCCTGGTTCGGGTGCTGCGCAAAATAGTTCTGATGATAGGCCTCGGCGGGCCAGTAATTGCCGTCGAGCGGCAACACCTGCGTGACGATCTGCGCGTCGTAAATGCGCTCGTCGCCGATCTCGCGGATCGCCTGCAATGCGGTTTCGCGCTGCGCGTCGGAGTGCGTGAAAACCACCGAGCGGTATTGCGTGCCGACGTCGTTGCCCTGCCGGTTCAATTGCGTCGGATCGTGAATCGCGAAGAAAATGTCCAGGATCTCGCGATAGCTGATTTTCGACGGATCGAAGTCGACTTTCACCACTTCAGCATGGCCCGTCACGCCGTCGCACACCTGCTCATAGGTCGGGTGCTGGCGCGTGCCGCCCGCGTAGCCCGACTCCACCGAGTTCACGCCATCGACGCCCAGATAAACCGCTTCGAGGCACCAGAAACATCCGCCACCGAGGGTGGCGACTTCGCCTGTCTGACTCATGCTACTCGCTCCTTCAACTCGTGATCGGCCGATTCCGCTTGCGCATCGCCGCAACGCGCTTGCCACCGGGGGTGGCCTTCCAGCTTAGCGGGTTTTGCATTCACCGGTTTGCGTCGCGGCCAGCGCGCCGCGATTGCAGTTAAAATTGGGACAAATCGACGATTTTCACTATGACTTTCGAATCATCTGAATCATCTGTCTTCCGCCGCGCGCGCAAAAGCCTAAATCCGGCTTCCGGCCGCCTTGCATCAACGGCTTACGCGCAATGAAACACGCCAGCCCACCCAACTTCGATCAGTCCGCCTTCAGACAGGCGCTCAGTCAATTCGCCACCGGCGTCACCGTCATCACGACGCGTGCGGCGTCGGGCCAGCTGATCGGCATCACGGCCAGTTCGTTCAATTCGGTTTCGCTCGATCCGCCGCTCGTGCTGTGGAGTCTCGCAACGCGCTCGGCCTCGATGCCGGTGTTCCGCGCGAACAGTCACTATGTCGTCAATGTGCTGGCCTCGTCGCAACTCGATCTGTGCAAACGCTTTGCGACCGTGAAGGGCGACCGCTTCGAAGGCGTGTCGCATGCCGCGGGCGACAGCGGCATGCCGGTGCTCGACGGCGCGCTCGCCTGGTTCGAGTGTCATAACCGCAGCCGTTACGATGAAGGCGACCACGTGATTTTCGTCGGCGAAGTGGAGCGCTGCGGCGTGCACGACAATGCCGCGGACATTGCGCCGCTCGTGTTTCAGAACGGCCAGTTCCACGGACTCAAGCCAGTATGAGCGCTGCGGATGCCGTAGGCGATGTACGCGCTGCGCATGCCGTAAGCGCTGCTGAACGCGTAGAGGCCGAAAAAGCGCGGCGGCGCTAACGCGGCAGCGGCAGCGGCATCACCGTCAGCGCTCGTTGTGCGGCGCCCCGTGCCCGCCGGTTTTAGTGACGAGCGAAACCGGCACGCCCGAATCTTCCTTCAACGTCTGCAGCACGATATTCGAACGAATATCCATCACGCCCGGCGCCTTGTAGAGACGCTCCAGCACGAAATCCGAATAGTGCTTGAGGTTGTGCGCGAGAACTCGCAGCAAATAGTGCGTTTCCCCCGTCACGACAAATGCGCCGACCACTTCCGGCCAGTCCCGCAGCGCCTCGGCGAAGTGCTCGTGCCAGTTCTGCTGGTCGTTGCGCATCGACACCTGCACGAATGCCTCCAGCTCGAAACCCAGCACCTCGCGGTTCAGACACGCGCGGTAGTGCTCGATCACGCCCTGCTCTTCCAGTAGACGCAGCCGGCGCAGGCATGCCGACGGCGAGAGCGAAATGCGCTCTGCGAGATCGAGATTGCTGATTCGTCCTTCTTGCTGAAGCACCGTCAAAATACGGCAATCGGTGGCGTCGAGCGAGATCGCGTTCATATTCGGTCTCCCTTTCCCATTTGACTCAAATTATGTTCCAAGACAGGGCTCAGAAGGAGATTTTTTCGCAACCACATTTCACGACCAGGCACCTATCATTCCCTATAGACATGAAGCGCAGATGGAGACATGCAAACACTTTGGGACATCACCCCGGCCGTGGATTCGGCGACGCCCGTCTGGCCGGGCGACACGCCGGTCGGCATAGAACGCGTCTGGCGCATCGAGGCCGGCTCGCCCGTCAATGTGGCGCGGCTCACGTTGTCGCCGCACACGGGCGCGCACACCGACGCGCCCTTGCACTATGACGTCGAAGGCGCAGCGATCGGCCATGTGCCGCTCGACACCTACCTCGGGCGATGCCGCGTGATGCATTGCATCGGCGCCGCGCCTGTTGTCACGCCACAACACCTGACCGGTTCGCTCGACGACCTGCCGGCGCGAGTCTTACTGCGCACTTACAAAAGCGCGCCCACCACGGCGTGGGACGGCGCGTTCTGCGCCGTCGCGCCGGAAACCATCGACCTGCTCGCGGCGAAAGGCGTGAAGCTGATCGGCATCGACACGCCGTCGCTCGACCCGCAGGAATCGAAGACGATGGACGCGCACCATCGCATCCGCGCGCACGGCATGGCGATTCTCGAAGGCATCGTGCTCGACGACGTCGCGCCCGGCGACTACGAACTGATCGCGCTGCCGCTGAAGCTGACCACGCTCGACGCGAGCCCCGTGCGCGCGGTTCTGCGCGCGCTGCCCGACACCACCGATTTCCCATCCGCATCACGCGACCGAACGAGACTCTCATGAACCACCGCGAAGAAGCATTGGCGCTCGACAGCGCCGACCCGCTCGCCACGCTGCGCGACCAGTTCGCGCTGTCGCCGACCACCATCTACCTCGACGGCAATTCGCTCGGCGTGCCGCCGGCCGCCGCCGCGCAACGCGCGCAGACCGTGATCGCCGCCGAATGGGGCGAAGGCCTGATCCGCAGCTGGAACGCGGCCGGCTGGTTCGCGCTGCCGCGCCGGCTCGGCAACAAGCTCGCGCCGCTGATCGGCGCGGCCGAAAACGAAGTGGTCGTGACCGACACGATTTCCATCAATCTCTTCAAGCTGCTGTCCGCCGCGCTGCGGCTCGCGCATGCCCGCGACCCGAAGCGTCGCGTGATTGTTTCGGAGCGGTCGAACTTTCCGTCGGATCTGTACATCGCGCAGGGTTTGATCGAGCAACTCGATCGCGGCTATGAACTGCGTCTCGTCGACGATCCGTCGGAGCTGCCCGAGGCTATCGGCGACGACACGGCCATCGCGATGATCACGCATGTGAACTACCGCACCGGCTATATGCACGACATGGCCGCGCTGACGAAGCTGATCCACGACAAGGGCGCGCTCGCGCTGTGGGACCTCGCGCATTCGGCGGGCGCGGTGCCGGTCGATCTGAACGGCGTCGGCGCGGATTACGCGGTCGGCTGCACGTACAAGTATCTGAACGGCGGCCCGGGTTCGCCCGCGTTCGTGTGGGTGCCCAAGCGTCATCAGAACGAGTTTGCGCAGCCGCTGTCCGGCTGGTGGGGACATGCCGCGCCGTTCGAGATGAACCCGACGTATCGGCCCGACGAAGGCGTCGGCCGCTACCTGTGCGGCACGCAGCCGATGGTGTCGATGGCGCTCGTCGAATGCGGTCTCGACGTGTTCCTCCAAACCGACATGCAGGCGATCCGCCGCAAGTCGCTCGCGCTCACGGATCTCTTTATCGAGCTTGTCGAGACGCGTTGCAGCGAATTCCCGTTGAAGCTCGTCACGCCGCGCGCGCATTCGCAGCGCGGCTCGCATGCGAGCTTCGAGCATCCGCACGGCTATGAGGTGATGCAGGCGCTGATTGCGCGCGGCGTGATCGGCGATTATCGCGAGCCGCATGTGTTGCGCTTCGGCTTTACGCCGCTATACACGCGCTTCGTCGATGTATGGGATGCCGTCGAAACATTGCGCGACGTGCTCGCGCGCGAAACCTGGCGCGCGCCGGAATTCGCCGCGCGCGGCGCAGTGACCTGAGGAGCACGCCATGAACGATCACATGCAAACGCCGGGCTTGCCGGAAGAGCAGCCCGCGCAAGGCTGCCCGTTCGGGCACGGACAGGCGGCGCCGAGTGGTGCTTCGAGTGGCCACGCCGCGCTTGGCGAGGCTTCGGCTGCGACGGCTGCCGGCGAGGGCTGGCACGACGCGCAACTCGACTTCTCCAGGTCGATGAGCTACGGCGATTATCTGTCGCTCGGCACGGTGCTGGAGGCGCAGCATCCTTTGTCGCCGGATCACAATGAGATGCTGTTCATCATTCAGCATCAGACGAGCGAATTGTGGATGAAGCTCGCGCTCTACGAGTTGCGTGCCGCGTTGAAAGCGGTGCATCGCGACGAGTTGCCGCCGGCGTTCAAAATGCTCGCGCGCGTCTCGCGAATCATGGAGCAACTGGTGCAAGCCTGGAGCGTGCTCGCGACCATGACGCCGTCCGAATACACGGCGATGCGCCCTTATTTGGGCAGCTCTTCGGGGTTCCAGTCTTATCAGTATCGGCAGATCGAATTCTTGCTTGGCAACAAGAACGAGCAGATGTTGAAGCCGCATGCGCATCGGGCCGATGTGTTTGCCGAGGTCAAGGCTGCGCTGGAGTCGCCCTCTTTCTATGACGAAGTGGTGAAGCTGCTGGCACGTCGCGGGTTTGCGATTTCGCCTTCCAGGTTGGAGCGGGACTGGACGCAGCCCACGGTTCACGATGCTTCCGTCGAAGCGGCCTGGCTGGAGGTTTATCGCAATCCTTCGCAGCATTGGGAGCTGTATGAGATGGCCGAAGAGCTGGTCGATCTGGAGGATGCCTTCCGGCAATGGCGGTTCAGGCATGTGACCACGGTTGAGAGGATTATCGGGTTCAAGCAGGGAACGGGTGGGACCAGTGGAGCGCCTTATCTCAGGAAGATGCTGGATGTGGTTTTGTTTCCTGAGCTTTGGCATGTTAGGACTGTGTTGTAGCGGTTCTTTTTGCCTGTGGCGGGTTGGTTTTTTTGGGGGGCTTTTCTTGTTGTGTTAGTGGTCTATTGGTGTTGCCCCTGTGCGGGGCGGCACTCACTTTCTTTGCGGCCGCAAAGAAAGTAAGCAAAGAAAGCGGCTCACACCGCTAGCTCTTAGGCGGGACCCTTGGCTTGGAGTGGGCAGTGGCTCATCTGGAATCCGTGTCTTCGCACACTCCGCACCTGTGACAAGGCAGTCATTCTTCCGCCGGCGCTGCGCGCGCCGTGTGGTCGTTCTTTACATTCCTCTGCTGAGTTTTCCTTGGGTGTCGCCGCGCGACTCTTCTGCAGCCAGGCTGCAACGCGCCTCGCGTAGTTTCCTATTGTTTTTTCTGAAATTTCCTCGCAGACAGTGGTGTGCGCTTTCTGCAATAATATTTTTTGCATACCTAATTAAATCAAAACCTGAGAGGTAAGGAAGTCGCCCTATGCACGGAATAGCGAATGGACCCGCGCCTGCTTGAACACTACAGCCGGGAACTGCTCTACCTGCGCGAACTCGCAGCCGAATTTGCGCAAGCGCATCCAAAGGTCGCACGGCGCCTAGGCATGCAAGCGGGCGACATTGCCGACCCGTACGTCGAGCGCCTGATCGAGTCGTTCTGTTTCATGGCCGCGCGTATGCAATTGCGCATCGACGACGCATTTCCGATGCTGTCGCAAGCACTGCTCGAAACGGTCTACCCGAACTACGTTCGGCCCACGCCCTCAATCACGGTTGCCCGTGTCTACCCCGGCCATAAAAGTGGACACCTCGGCACGGGCTTCCTGATACCGCGCGGTACCGCGTTTCACTCTCGCACGCCCGCTGGCGAAGCCACGCTCTGCGAATGGCGCAGCAGCCAGGCGGTGCACGTCTATGTGCCGCGCGGCTTCATGATCGGATAGCAATACGGTCCAGGATGCGCGCCACGCACGTCCAGTTCATTGCGATCGCCGATCACCGACCAGTCCAGCGTCGCGGCGTGCGGCCGCGATCCCGAAATCGGATTGCACAATCCGCCTCCATGCTCCATCAAGCCACTCCCGCAGAATCCCGCTGCCCTTCGGGTTGTAGAGCGAAAAATAGCCTTCAAACGCGCGAGCCACCACTAAAAATGAAAACCTCCGACCGATACTTTTTTGCATTCGGATAAGTCCCGAGCCGCGCGACGTCACGAATGATGCAATGCAAAACAGGCGACGAAGCGCGTCCCGCGGGCTCGCATCGCGCAATTCGTCTCGCGCCATGCCTCAGCCGCGCCGCGCCGCGCCACGAAAACCCTGCGCCGTTGCCTTGACTTTCGATTCGGCGGGTACGATCATTCGCTCACATACAGAGCAAATGCTCTATAGCGAATCGCTCACGGTAACGCGCGGGATTCACGCGCGCGACAAGCCGCGCGGGCCCGGACAGCAAAACATCAATTGCAAGAGACCGGCGTAGGCGCCGAAGCGCCGAGACTGGCCGACATTGGAGACGCATATGAGCAGCGGGCAAGGCAGCGGCGCGGCCGCACACGTGATCCTGCACATCGGCGCGGGATCGTTTCATCGCGCGCATCAGGCGTGGTATCTCCACAAGCTGAACGAAGCGAAGCTGCCGGGAGAGCCGCATTGGTCGCTCACTGTCGGCAATATTCGCAGCGACATGAACGCGGTGCTCGAAGCGCTCGCCGCGCAAGACGGCGTCTACACGCTTGAGACTGTCACGCCGCAAGGCGCGCGCGCATACGAGACGATCCGCTCGATCGAGCGCGTGGTGCCGTGGACCGAAAGCCTCGACGCGCTGATCGAAGCGGGCGCCGATCCCGCTTGCAAGATCATTTCGTTCACGGTCACCGAAGGCGGCTATTACCTCGACGAACACGACCAGCTCGACACGGCCAATCCCGATCTCACGGCCGACCTCGAAGGCGGACACACGACCATCTACGGCGCGCTCGCGGCAATTCTCGACGCGCGCATGAAAAACGGCGCAGGCCCCGTCACGCTGCAAACCTGCGACAACCTGCGCCGCAACGGCGAGCGCTTTCATGCAGGCATGAGCGCGTTTCTCGAACTGCGCGGCGCGGACGATCTCGCGCAATGGTTCGACGACAACACCGCGTGTCCGAGTTCGATGGTGGACCGCATCACGCCGCGCCCGACGCCGGACGTGCGCGAGCGCGTCAAGGCCGCGACCGGCGTGGACGACGCCTGCCCGGTGATGGGCGAAGCGTTTATCCAATGGGTGATCGAGGAGCGCTTCATTGCGGGCCGTCCCGCGTGGGAAAAAGCCGGCGCGGAGCTGGTGGACTCCGTATTGCCTTATGAGGAAGCGAAGATCCGCATCCTCAACGCGACGCATAGCTGCATTGCGTGGGCAGGAACGTTGGTGGGGCTGAACTACATTCACGAAGGCACGCACGACGCGGACATCCGCCAGTTCGCATTCGACTACGTGACCGAAGATGTGATTCCCTGTCTGTCGCCGAGTCCGCTCGATCTCGAACGCTATCGCGACGTCGTGCTCGAACGCTTCGGCAATCCTTATATCCAGGACACGAACCAGCGCGTCGCGGCCGACGGCTTTTCGAAGCTGCCCGGCTTCATCGCGCCCACGCTCGCCGAGTGTTTCGAGCGCGGCGTCACGCCCGCGGCCACCGCGATGCTGCCCGCGTTGTTCTTCCGCTTTCTCGAACGCTGGCAGGCGGGCACGCTGCCCTACACGTATCAGGACGGCGTGATGGACGAGCGCGTCGCGCGCGGTTTCTTCGCCGCGCCCGATCCATTGCAGGCGTTCGCGGCAGACCGGCTGCTGTGGGGCAGCATAGGGCAGACGCCGGAACTCCAATCCGCGTTGGCGGGCGCGCTCGCGCGCGTCGACGCGTGGCTCGCCCAACGCGGGCAGGCCTAGACAACACCGCACATTCACGGCCGCTTCATTTGAGCGTCGTGCCCGATTCCCACGCGCTGCCAGGCTTAATGCGCATGGCAGCGCGCGGCACGTGCGGCTAAAGTAGCGCATCTCTAACGACGAAGGTTTCGCGCCCATGTATCTCGGCATCGACCTCGGCACGTCCGAAGTGAAAGTCCTGCTGCTCGACTCCACCGGACGTGTGATCGGCACAGCGGGCTCGCCTTTTACCGTTTCGCGTCCGCATCAGCGCTGGGCCGAACAGAATCCCGCAGACTGGTGGACCGGCACGCGAAGCGCGCTCGCCGCGTTGCGCGCGAAAAATCCGGACGAATTCGCGCGGATTCGCGGCATCGGCCTCTCGGGACAGATGCACGGCGCCGTGCTGCTCGACGCCGAAGACCGCGTGTTGCGCCCCGCGATTCTGTGGAACGACATGCGCAGCGACAAGGAATGCGCCGAACTCACGGAGCGCGCGCCGGACTTGCACAGCGTCGCCGGCAATCTCGCGATGCCAGGTTTCACCGCGCCGAAGCTGCTCTGGGTCGCGCGTCACGAGCCCGACATCTTTGCGCGAACCGCATGCGTGCTGCTGCCGAAAGATTATTTGCGTCTGCAACTGACTGGCGGCAAGGTGTCCGATCCATCGGATGCGGCCGGCACGTTGTGGCTCGATGTCGCCAAACGCGACTGGTCCGATTCGCTGCTCGCGGCCTGCAACATGACGCGCGCGCAGATGCCGGGCCTCGCCGAAGGCAGCGCGCCTTCCGGCACGTTGCTGCCCGAAGTCGCGCGTGAATTCGGCTTGAGCGACGGCGTGATCGTCGCGGCCGGCGGCGGCGACAACGCGACGAGCGCGATCGGCATCGGCGCGACGCAACCCGGCGACGGCTTCGTGTCGCTCGGCACGTCGGGCGTGTTGTGCGTGGTCGGCGACAGCTTCAGGCCCAATCCCGCTTCGGCCGTGCACGCGTTTTGCCACGCGATTCCTGACCGCTGGCATCAGATGAGCGTGGTGCTCTCGGCGGCAAGCTGCTTGCGCTGGGTCTGCAAGCTCACCTCGACCGACGAACCCACGCTGCTCGCCGAAATCGAAGCACTTCCCGCCGACGCGCTCAACACCGCGCCGCTCTTTTTGCCTTACCTGTCCGGCGAACGCACGCCGCACAACGACCCTTATGCACAAGGCGTTTTCTTCGGCATGAATCACGCAACAGATCGCGCGCTGCTCGGCTACGCGGTGCTCGAAGGCGTGACGCTTGCGCTGACCGACGGCCTCGATGCACTGCGCGCGGCCGGCACCGAGGCGAAGGCGCTGTCGCTGCTCGGCGGCGGCGCACGCAGCGATTACTGGGCGCAGTTGCTCGCCGACGCGCTCGACACCGCCACGCGCAAGCACGGCGGCGGCGAGACCGGCGCGGCGCTCGGCGCGGCGCGCCTCGGCTGGCTCGCGGCGGGCGGCGATCCGGCCACCGTGCTGAGCAAACCGCCGATTGAAAAGGAGTTCACGCCGAACCCGCGCCGCCATGCCGAATTGCGCGCGCGGCTCGACGCGTATCGCGCGCTGTTCCGCCACGTGCGGCCGCTCTTCGACCCGGCGCGCGAGCGGCTCGCCTGAAATCGCACAGCGCGCGCAAGGCACAGCCCCAACCCGCAGCCGGCCGCGTCGAAACGCGCAGACCGGCTGCTATCATCGGCGCACTTCAAGCGAATTGTCACCGTGCCCAGATCCACAGAAAAACTAGACCTTGCTACTCGCGCCGCGTGGCTCTACTACGTCGCGGGGAATACGCAGAATGAAATTGCCGAGAAGCTTCAGGTGTCGCGCCCGGTCGCGCAACGGCTCGTCGCTTTCGCGGTGGAAAAGAATCTGATTCGCGTGCGCGTCGATCATCAACTGGCCGACTGCCTGTCGCTCGCCGATCAACTGTCGAAACGCTACGGCCTTGCGATGTGCGAAGTGGTGCCGATCGACAGCGACACACCCGAGGAAGTCGACCGCAAACTCGCGGTGGCCGGCGCCCAGGTGATGGAGCGTTATCTCGCGGAAGAAAAGCCCATGGTGGTCGCCGTGAGCAGCGGCCGAACCTTGAAGGCCGCCGTCGATCAGGTCGCGCAACTGGACCGTCCGCAGCATCGGTTGGTATCCATGGTCGGAGCGATCGCTCAGGACGGCTCCTCGAACCGCTACGACGTCGCGCTGCACATTTCTGAAAAGACCGGCGGCAAGCATTTTCTGCTGCCCGCGCCGTTGATCGCCGATAGCGAAGCCGAGCGCGCGCAATGGTGCAATCACCGGCTCTACCGGATCGTCGAATCGCTGTCGGCGCAAGCGGATGTGGCGTTCGTCGGCATCGGCAATATCGGGCCGAAATGCCCGCTGCACGAAGACGGCTTCATCACGTCGGCGGAAGTGAAGGAGTTGATGCAGAACGGCGCGGTGGCCGAAATGCTCGGACTGCCGATCGACGCAGCCGGCGCGCGCGTCGAGTCGCCCACCGGCCGGCGCGTGACCAGTATCGCAATCGACTCGCCGCCGCATCGCCCGACCATCGGTTTCGCGGGTGGCCAGCGCAAACGCGACGCATTGATTGCCGTGCTCAAGGGCGGGTGGCTATCGGGGCTCGTCACCGACGAACTCTGCGCACGCGCGGCGCTGGAGGTGTGAAAAAGGCGTGGGCTGCGCTCGCATCCCGGGCCGCCCGCTTTGCATGAATGGAAAGATCGGCGGGAAGGCAACGTGCCTTCCCGCAATCGTTCAGGCCGCCAGCACTTCGACGATCTTGCGCTGGAACGCCTTGCCATCGCTATCGAACAAATGACAGTGATCGGGCGTCGCGCCGAGCTTTTGCATGTCGCCCTTCGCGTGCCGTTCGAGCGGCGGAATGCGCGCGATCAAACCGTCCGGCGCCACGCTCGACTCCGCGTAGAGATACGCCGCGTCGCCTAGCGATTCGACGGCCATCGTGCGGGCCGACACGCCGTCTTCGATGCCGACATGCAGATGCTCGGGGCGAATGCCGACCGTCACCTTGTCGCCCTGCTTGACCGAACCCGGTTCCACCGCGGCGCGCTGCGTCTCGCCGGTTTCGTAGCGCACCGTCACGCCGTCGTGCGCGACGGACTGCACGACGCCTTCCATGAAATTCATTTTCGGCGACCCGATGAAGCCCGCCACGAAGCGGTTGGCGGGCGCGTGATACAGCATCGTCGGACTGCCGACCTGTTCCAGATTGCCCGCCGACAACACGACGATCTTGTCGGCGAGCGTCATCGCTTCGACCTGATCGTGCGTCACGTAGATCATCGTGGTCTTCAGTTCGTCGTGCAGACGCGCGAATTCCAGGCGCATTTTCACGCGCAACGCGGCGTCGAGATTCGACAGAGGTTCGTCGAACAGAAACACCTTTGGCTTACGCGTGATCGCGCGGCCGATCGCGACGCGCTGCCGCTGGCCGCCGGATAGCTGCTTGGGTTTGCGGTCGAGCAGATGATCGATATGCAGGATCTTCGCGGCGTTGCGCACGGCCGCGTCGATCTCCGGCTTCTTCGTGCCGGCGAGCTTGAGGCCGAACGCCATGTTGTCGTACAGCGTCATGTGCGGATAAAGCGCGTACGACTGGAACACCATCGCAATGCCGCGCTTGGCGGGCGGCACCTCGTTCATGCGTGTGCCGTCGATGGTGAGGTCGCCGCTGCTGATGTCCTCCAGACCGGCGATCATCCGCATCAATGTCGATTTGCCGCAGCCGCTTGGCCCCACGAACACGACGAACTCGCCGTCCGCAATGTCGAGGTTGATGTCGCGCATCACCTCGGTGTCGTCATAGGCCTTCCGGATGTTGCGCAGAGTTACGCTTGCCATGATGTGTCTCCGTGTAATGCTATGTGTTGCTTGTGCGTTCGCTTGCGTGCTGGTCGTGATGCGTCCGCGCTTACGGCGCCGCGGCTGTCGCGCTCAGCGTCCATTGCGCGACGAGTTCCGGCAACTGCTCCATGTCGTCGAACACATGGCGCGCGCCTGCTGCGTGCAGCTTGTCGATCTGCGCGTCGCTTGCATGACCGCCGCCGATAAAGCCCAGCACCGTCATGCCCGCCGCGCTTGCCGCCGTGACACCGGTCACGCTGTCTTCAACCACGAGGCACGCCGACGGCGCAAGACGCAATCCCCTCGCGGCAGCCAGATAGACATCGGGCGCGGGCTTGGGATTGGGCACGCTATCGGCGGTAAAAAGACGGTCGCCGAAAAACCGCGCGAGTCGCGTACGCGAGAGAACAGTCTCCACGTAAGGCCGGAAGCTGTTGCTCGCGCAACCTTTGACGAGCGGCACCTGCGCCAGCGCCTGCTCGATCCCCTCGACGGGCGGCGCCTGCATCGCCGCGGCTTCCACGGAACGGCGAATCGCGTCGATGTCGTCAAGACCAAGACTCTTGCCGAGTTGCATTGCCGTGCCCTCCAGCACTCTTTCAATGCGCAGGCCGAGTAGCGGCAACACCACCGGCTCGACATCGGCGCCGGGCCAGCGCGCTTCCAGCTCATGCACGAGCATGCGCGCCGCCACCGCTTCGCTGTCGATCAGCACACCGTCGCAATCGCAGATCAGCGCGAAATTCGCCGAACCCATGCCTGGCGTCATTTGACCGCCCCGAACGTGAGGCCGCGCACGAGTTGCTTCTGCGACAACCAGCCGACGATCAGAATCGGCGCCACCGCCAGCAGCGAAGCCGCGGACAGCTTGGCCCAGAAAAGGCCTTCAGGGCTCGAGTACGACGCGATAAACACCGTCAGCGGCGCAGCGTTCGAACTCGACAGGTTGATGCTCCAGAATGCTTCGTTCCACGAAAGAATTACGAGCAGGAGCGCCGTGGAGGCAAGTCCGGGCAACGCCATCGGCATCAGCAGATAGACGATTTCCTGCCATGTCGCCGCGCCGTCGATCCGTCCCGCTTCGAGAATGTCGCGCGGAATTTCAGCGAAATACGTGAACGCCATCCACACCGCAATCGGCAGATTGATCAGCGTGTAGACGATCACGAGACCCGACACCGTATCGAGCAAACCGCTGTTTTTCCACAACAGATAGATCGGCACCAGCACGCCGACCGACGGCATCATCTTGGTGGAGAGCATCCATAGCAGCACTTTTTGTGTGCGGCGTGTCGGGAAGAACGCCATCGCATATGCCGCGGGCACGGCGAGAATCAGGCACAGCACCGTGACGCCGACCGAGATCAGGATCGAATTCCACGCGAACAGAAAGTAATTGCTGCGCGCGAAGACCTCGCGAAAACTGTCGAGCGTTGGCGTGAAAAATAGCGACGACGAGTACGCCTGCTGTTCCGTCTTGAATGCGGTGATCGTCATCCAGAAGATCGGGAAGAACAGCAGCAATGAAACCAGCCACGCGAGCACGCCGGGAATGCCGCGGCGAATGACATCGAACGGAGACTTGGTCGGCACGGTGACGGGCGTCGTGTTCGACGCCGGAGTAGAGGCAACATGGCTCATTTTTCGTACTCCCCTTTGAGGTTCTTCGCGAGCATCCGCACGAGGAAGAACGACACGATGTTGGCCAGCACGACAGCGAGAATGCCGCCCGCCGATGCGAGACCGACGTCGAACTGTTGCAGGCCGAGCGAATAGATCAGGTACGACAGGTTCGTGGTCGCGGTGCCCGGACCGCCGCCGGTCGTCGTGTAGATTTCGGCGAAGATGGACAGCAGAAAAATCGTCTCCATCATCACCACGACGGCAATCGCGCGTTTCAGGTGCGGCAGCGTGATGTAGAAGAACATCGCGAACGGACCTGCACCGTCGATGCGCGCCGCTTCCTTCTGCTCCTGATCGAGCGACTGGATCGCCGTGAACAGAATCAGAAACGCGAACGGCAGCCATTGCCACGCGACGATCATGATGACCGCCGTCAACGGATATTCGGCGAACCAGTCGATCGGCTGCATGCCGAGCGCGCGCATGCCCTGCGCGATCAGGCCGTACACCGGATGCAGGATCATGTTCTTCCAGATCAGCGCGCTGACGGTCGGCATCACGAAGAAAGGCGCAATGGCAAGCAGTCGCGCGACGCCCTGGCCGTAGAACTTCCGATCGAACAGAATGGCCATCAGCACGCCGCCGCCCACCGTGATCACGAGCACCGACACGATCAACTGGAGCGTGTGAAGAATCGACGGGCCAAACGACGGATCGCCGGCAAGGAACTGATAGTTGTCGAAGCCGGCAAAGCCCTTCAGATCCGGGTTCAACAGGTTGTAGCGCGAGAACGAAAACCAGATCGTCATCGCGAGCGGGATCGTCATCCATAACACCAGGACCGCGACCGACGGCGACACGAGCCAGCGCGCGGAATTTGCCTTGCGCGTTTCGCGTTCTTTTTCTGTCTGGGGATGGGCATGCATGAGAGGCAGGCGCAGAGGACGCATGATTGACCACCTGTTCGATAATGCCCGGGCGGCACGAGCCGCGTGAGCCGCGATGTCGCTACAAATACAACTCGACGAGACGGCGTGGGCGCGGCCATGACGGCCCGCTGTGCTGCGTGAGCCGGCTGACGGGCGTCAGCCGGCGCGTGCCACTCGAATGCAGTGGCGTGGTGCTGAATTACTTCTGATACCCGGCCTGCTTCACCGCGCGATCCGCGGTCGCCTGGCCTGCCGCGAGCGCCTGATCGACCGTCATCTGGCCGGCAATCGCGCCGGAGATGCTCTGACCGACCACGGTGCCGAACGACTGGAATTCAGGAATCCCAACGAACTGAACTCCGGTGTACGGAACAGGCTTGAGCGTCGGATGATCCGGATCAGCCGTTTCAATCGCCTTCAGCACGAAGTCGCCGAACGGTGCGGCCTGCTTGTACTCGGGGCGCGCGTAGGTCGATTGGCGCGTTCCCGGCGGCACCGAGGCCCAGCCTTCATCCTTCGCGACAAGTTCGATGTACTGCTTCGACGTGGCCCACGCGATGAACTTCTTCGCCGAGTCGGCCTGCTTCGACGACTTCGGAATGGCCAGCGCCCACGCCCACAGCCAGTGCGAACCCTTCGGCGTGACCGCCACCGGCGCTGCGGCGAAACCGACCTTGTCCGCGATCTGCGACTGCTGCTTGTTGTACAGGATGCCGGCCGCCACCGTGGCGTCGATCCACATCGCGCATTTGCCCGACGACATCAGCGTGAGGTTTTCGTTGAAGCCATTCGAACTCGCTCCCGGAGGGCCGTCTTTCTTCAGCAGATCGACATAGAACGTGATGGCCTTTTTCCATTCCGGCGACGTGAGTTGCGCGTGCCACTTTTCGTCGAACCAGCGGCCGCCGAACGTGTTCACCACGGTCGTGCCATAAGCCATGTTTTCGCCCCAGCCCGCCTTGCCGCGCAAGCAGATGCCGTACACGCCATTGGCTTTGTCGGTGAGCTTGTCGGCAAATTGCGCGATCTGGTCGTAGGTGGGCTGATCGGGCATCTTCAGGCCCTTCGCCGCGAACAGGTCTTTGCGGTAGTACGTCATCGAGCTTTCGACGTAAAACGGCAGCGCGTACAACTGGCCGCCGGCGGAGAGCCCGTCGCGCGCGGTCTTCACGACGTCGTTCAGATCGTAGTCGGCGGGCAGGTTCGTAAGCGGCGTGAGCCAGCCGCGCTTGCCCCATTGCGGCGTTTCGTATGCGCCGATCGTCATCACGTCGAACTGGCCGCTGCCGGTCGTGATGTCGGTCGTGGCGCGCTGACGCAGCACGTTTTCTTCGAGAATCACCCAGTTCAGCTTGATGTCCGGATTCGCCTTTTCGAATTCGGGCGACAGCTTTTTCAGCTCGATCATGTCCGGATTGTTCAGCGTCGCGATCGTCACCGTGGCCGCCGACGCGTTCAGCGCGAAGCATGCAACAGCGCCGGCGCTCGCCGCCTTCAGCGCGTATTTCAGGGCTGGCTTCATGTGTTGTCTCCTTTCTCGTGCGTTTGTGATGCTGCGTTTGTTCTACGAAAATGGCACTGGCTAACGCGGCCTCGGCCGCTCAACTCATCCAGTTGCCGCCGTCGACGTTCAGGGTTTGCGCGGTGATGTAGTCCGCGTCCGACGATGCGAGAAACAGGGCCGCGCCGGTCAGGTCTTCCGGAACGCCCATGCGCCCAAGCGGCACCGCTTCACCGACAAGGCGCTTCTTCTCGCCGAGCGGCCGGTTTTCATAACGGGCGAAGAGCGCGTCGACGTCCTTCCACATGGGTGTATCGACGACGCCCGGCGCGATGCCGTTCACATTGATCTTATGCGGCGCAAGCGCCAATGCCGCGGATTGCGTGTAGCTGAGCACGGCGGCCTTGCTCGCGCAGTAGTGCGAGACGAGCGCTTCGCCGCGCCGCCCGGCTTGCGACGACATATTGATGATCTTGCCGCCGCGGCCCTGCTCGACCATCTGCCGCGCGACGGCTTGCATGAGAAAGAACATGCCCTTCACGTTGACGGCGAAGAGGCGGTCGAACACGTCCCAGGATTCGTCGAGGATCGGGCGCATGTCGAAAAGCGCCGCATTGTTGAACAGAATATCGACGTGGCCGAAACGCTCGAGCGTGCTACTCACGATTCCGTCGATATCCTCGCGGCGCGTCACGTCCGCACTGAGCGTCAGCACGCGCTCGCCGTGCGAGGCGCGCAGCGTGTCGCCGAAACTGTCGGCCGGCTTCACGTCGACCAGCACGCATTGCGCGCCCTCATCCAGATAACGCCGCGCGACGGCTTCACCGATTCCGCTCGCCGCGCCCGTCAAGATAGCCACTTTGTCTTGCAATCGTGCCGCCACTGCATGTCTCCGGTTCGTTTCGCTTTTCGAGTCGCAGTGAGCGAACGCTCATTGCACGATCAATTGCTCTGTTTGTGAACGAATCATCGGACACGCATCGGGTCATGTCAAGGCGCGCAATCAGATTTCGATGGTGCAGCGCGGAAGGCGCCGCCCTGCCTGCTGCGGCGCAATTCCATGTGTCCGCTGACAAAAATTCGAGATACGTTATATCATTGCGACCTCGCCGCATGACCGGTCCTTGCAGCGGGCTTTCATCTTCGACAGGAGATTTGCGCCGATGGCTACATCGATGGCAGAACATCACGCCGTGCGGCTCGCGCACGCCGAAGCGCATGCCGCGTTGCACGGCTTGTCGCTCACGCCGTTGCGCCGGCAGGTGTATGAGGCGATCGTCGCGAGCGAACGCCCTATCGGCGCGTATGAAGTGCTCGACGCACTGCAACCGCAGCGCGGCCGTGTGCCGCCCACCACCGTCTATCGCGCGCTCGACTTTCTGCTCGCGCATGGCTTCGTGCATCGGATCGAGTCGAAGAACGCGTATGTGGCGTGCTGCGAAGTCGGCGTGCCGCATTGCAGCCAGTTTCTGATGTGCGACGGCTGCGGCGCGACCGTCGAAATCCCCGGCGACGCCTTCGCCGGCCAGCTCTCGCACAGCGCGCCGGCACATGGCTTCGAAGTGCATCGCCAGATCGTGGAATTGAGCGGTCTTTGCGCGCTCTGCGCCCGCGCGTCGCGTGCGTCGTGTGCATCGGCCTGATCGCACCCTCTCACGTTTGTGATCCATTCAACCCTCACGCCGCAGGACACACGATGAAGAAGACCGGCACCATGTTGCTCTCCCAGTATGTCGCCGCAGTCACAGCCGCGTTCGCCTTAAGCCATGCCGCGTTCGCCGCAGATGCGAAAATACCGGTGGTCGCGGCGGAAAACTTCTACGGCGACGTCGTGCAGCAACTGGGCGGCGATCGCGTCGACGTCACGAGCGTGCTCAGCAATCCGGACCAGGACCCGCATCTGTTCGAAGCGAGCCCGAAGACGGCGCGCGCGTTGCAGCATGCGAGCCTTGTGGTGTACAACGGCGCCGACTACGATCCGTGGATGGCGAAATTGCTGGCCGCTTCGAAGGGCGCGAAACGCACCACGATCGTGGCCGCCGAGCTGACCGGCCGGAAGAGCGGCGACAATCCGCATCTCTGGTACGACCCGGCGACCATGCCCAAGGTGGCGCGCGCGGTGAAGGAGGCGCTCGTCACCGCCGACCCGGCGCACAAGTCCGCGTACGATGCGAACCTCGCGAAATTTCTCGCGTCGCTGAAACCGGTGGACGCCAAGGTCGCCGAACTGCACGGCCGCTATGCGGGCACGCCGGTCACGGCGACGGAGCCGGTGTTCGGCTATATGTCGGATGCGGTCGGCCTCAGCATGCGCAACCAGCGCTTCCAGCTCGCGGCCATGAACGACACCGAGGCCAGTGCGGCCGACATCGCCGCATTCGAGCGCGATCTTCGCGAAAGGCGCGTGCGCGTTCTGATCTATAACAGCCAGGCAACCGAGGCCCTGACCAAACGCATGTTGAAACTCGCGCAGCAATCGAAGGTGCCGACCGTCAGCGTCACCGAGACCGAGCCCGCCGGCAACACCTATCAAACGTGGATGCTGACCCAGCTCGACGCGCTCGGCGCCGCGCTGGCACAGGGCGATGCGGGCGCGACCGGCAGCGCGAATGCACCGGCCTCCGGCGTCAAAGGAAAAACCCAATGAATCCGACTGGCGGCAGCACGCCGGCTCCCGCGAGCGCGAGCGCCAACACAAACCCAGCGACGAGCGCGCCACGCGCGGCGCCCGTGCTCGAACTCGATCACGTCACGCTCGAACTCGGCGGCCGCACGATTCTGCGCGACACGGGCTTCGTCGTGAACCAGGGCGAATTCATCGGCGTGCTCGGGCCGAACGGCGCCGGCAAGACCACGCTGATGCGCGCGGTGCTCGGTCTCGTGCCGGCTGCGAGCGGCGCGATCCGCGTGCTCGGGCAGCCGGTCGAGCGCGGCAATGCGTCGATTGGATATATGCCGCAGACGCGCAGCGCACTCGCCGGACGGCGCGTGCGCGGCCGCGATTTCGTCGCGATGGCGGCCGACGGCCACCGTTGGGGCGTGCCTCACGCCGACGCGAAAACGCGCGCGGACGTGCAGCGCGTGCTCGACCTCGTGGGCGGCGCCAAGCTCGCCGACCGGCCGCTGTCGGAACTCTCCGGCGGCGAGCGTCAGCGCTTGCTCCTCGCGCAATGCCTGCTCGGCGATCCGAAACTGCTGCTGCTCGACGAACCGCTGATCAGTCTCGACCCGCATCATCAGAAGAGCGTGGTCGAACTCGTGCGGCGCGTGCAGCGCGAACTCGGCATTGCCGTACTGTTTTCGGCGCACGAACTGAATCCGCTGCTGAACTCGCTCGATCGCGTGCTGTATCTCGGCAGCGGCGTGGCGGCGCTCGGCACCGTCGATGAAGTGATCACCCGGCCCGTTCTCTCGCGCCTGTACGGTTCGCCGATCGACGTGATGCGCGTGAACGGGCGCATCTTCGTGATGTCGGGCGGCGTCGAAGTCGAAAAGCACGATCACGAGCACGAACACGACGACGACAGCGGGCACTCGCATTCGCACGGCGCTTCACATGGCCCCACGCACGGCCACTCACATCAGCACGACTCACGCGACGGACACACGCACGATGTTTGAATACGACTTCATGGTGAACGCATTCGCGGCGTCGGGGATCGTCGCGGTGCTCGCGGGCGTGGTCGGCTATTTTCTCGTGATGCGCGGACAAACCTTCGCGGGCCACGCGCTCTCGCACGTCGGCTTCACCGGCGCGACCGGCGCGGTGCTGATCGGCATTTCGCCGATCTGGGGGATGATCGGCTTCACGCTCGCGGCGGGCGTCGGCATGGGCGCGCTCGGCGAACGCCTCGCCGGACGCGATGTGGCGATCGGCGTGATTCTCTCGCTGTCGCTCGGCTTCGGCCTGCTGTTTCTGCACTTCTTCACGGCCTACGCGACGCAGGTCACCGCGCTGCTGTTCGGCAACGTGCTCGGCGTGAACGTATCGACGCTCGGCGTGCTCGCGGCCTTGGGCGTCATCAGCCTGCTCGCGCTCGCGGCGATCATGCGGCCGTTGCTGTTCGCCTCGTTGCAGCCGGAACTGGCCGAAGCCAAGGGCGTGTCGCTGCGTCTCGTGTCGGTGCTGTTTCTCGCGATTGCCGCGCTCGCGGTGGCGGCCTGCACGCAGATTGTCGGCGTGCTGCTGGTCTTCACGCTGATGGTCGGCCCGGCCGCCGCTGCGCAAAACATGACGACGCGGCTTTCCGCCGGCCTCGTGCTCGCCGCGGCATTCGCGCTGCTGCAAGCGTGGCTGGGACTGACGCTCGCCTTCTACACCGATTGGCCGACGAGCTTCTGGATCACCGCGCTCTCCGCGGTGGTGTATGGCGTGAGTCTGCTGAAGCGCCGCTAAGCGCATTCGTTCGATGGCGGCCCGCGAAAGGCGCCGCCATCGACATGAAAAAACTCAGCCGAGCAACACCTTCGCGTGATGCGCGATGTGATCCTCGACGAAGCTCGAGATGAAGTAGTAGCCGTGGTCGTAACCCGCATGACGGCGCAAGGTCAGCGGCTGACCGGCGGCCTTGCACGCCGCTTCGAACACGTCGGGGTTCAGCTGCTCGGCGAGGAACTGATCCGCGAGTCCCTGATCGACCAGAATCCCTTCCGCGAATTTCCGCGACGCCCGCGCCACGAGTTCGCTTGCGTCGTACGCTTTCCACGCCTCGCGATCCGCGCCGAGATAACCGCTCAACGCCTTCTCGCCCCACGGGCAACGCGTGGGCGCGGCGATCGGCGCGAACGCCGACACCGAGCGGTAAATCTCCGGATTGCGCAGTGCGAGCATCAACGCGCCGTGGCCGCCCATCGAGTGGCCGAAGATGCCGAGCTTCGAGCCGTCCACGGGTAGTTCGTTCAACACCGTTTCGCGCAGCTCGTTCCGCACATACGAGTACATCCGGTAGTGCTGCGCCCACGGCGCCTCGGTCGCGTCGACGTAAAAGCCCGCGCCCACGCCGAAATCCCATGCCGCGCTCTCGCCCGGCACGCCCGCGCCGCGCGGGCTCGTATCCGGCGCGACGAGCGCCACGCCGTGTTGCGCGGCGAAGCGCTGCGCGCCGGCCTTGATCGCGAAGGTTTCCTCGGTGCAGGTCAGCCCCGCGAGATAGAACAGCGCGGGCACCTTCGCGCCGGGCTGCAAGGCCTGCGGCGGCAGATACGCCGAGAAGCGCATCGGCAGTCCGATGACTTGCGATTCGTGCCGGTAGAAACGCTGCTCGCCGCCATGACAGGCGTGCGACGACAATAGCTCAAGCATCGTCAGGCTCCTGGTTGGCCGCGTCAATAAATCACGACGGAGCGGATCGACTCACCTTTCTTCATCAGATCGAAGCCGTCGTTGATCTGTTCGAGCTTCAGATGATGCGTGATCAGATCGTCGATATTGATCTTGCCTTCCATGTACCAGTCGACGATTTTCGGCACGTCCGTGCGCCCGCGGGCGCCGCCGAACGCCGAGCCTTTCCACTCGCGGCCGGTCACGAGCTGGAACGGACGCGTGCTGATCTCCTCGCCTGCCGCCGCCACGCCGATGATGAACGACTGGCCCCAGCCCTTATGCGTACATTCGAGCGCCTGACGCATGAGCTTCACGTTGCCGACGCATTCGAAGGAATAGTCCGCGCCGCCATCGGTGAGCTGCACGATGTGATCGACCACGTTCTCGACTTCATTCGGGTTGATGAAGTGCGTCATGCCGAACTTCTTCGCGAGTTCGACGCGGCCCGGATTGATGTCCACGCCGATGATCTTGTCCGCGCCGACCATCTTCGCGCCCTGAATCACGTTCAGCCCGATGCCGCCGAGCCCGAACACCACGACGTTCGCGCCCGCCTCGACCTTCGCCGAATACACGACCGCGCCGACGCCCGTCGTCACGCCGCAGCCGATGTAGCAGATCTTGTCGAACGGCGCGTCTTCGCGCACTTTCGCGACCGCGATTTCCGGCACGACGATGTAGTTCGAAAACGTGGACGTGCCCATGTAATGGAACAGCGGCTTGCCGTCGAGCGAGAAGCGCGAGGTCGCGTCTGGCATCAGGCCCTTGCCTTGCGTCGCGCGAATCGCCTGACACAGGTTGGTCTTGCGCGACAGACAGAACTTGCACTGGCGGCATTCCGGCGTGTAGAGCGGAATCACGTGATCGCCCTTCTTCAAGGTGCCCACGCCCGGCCCCGTATCGACGATCACGCCCGCGCCTTCATGGCCGAGAATCGCCGGGAAGATGCCTTCCGGATCGGCGCCCGACAGCGTGTAGTAATCGGTGTGGCAGATGCCCGTCGCTTTCACTTCGATCAGGACTTCGCCGGCGCGCGGCCCTTCGAGATCGACTTCCTCGATGGTCAACGGTGCGCCGGCTTTCCATGCGATTGCTGCTTTGGTCTTCATCGTGAATGCTCCTCTGAGTCGGTGAATGCTGACGCGCGTCGCGCTGCGTGGCGAGCCACGGCGTCGCGGCGCGCGAGAATCCGGATCATGCGGTCGATGCCTTCGCCGCGCGAGCGATAGCCTACCGCGCGAAAAGCGTCATGGTATTGCAAAGTGCGTCACTGCATTGTCAGTACCTGACATTGCAGTGGTTATGGTGTGTCATCGTTTCTCGTCGTCAGACGCGGCGGCGTCGAACCAGGTTTCGACGCGGCCATACAGATCGAGAAATCGCGCGTAACGGCCGGCGAGCGCCGCATCGCCTTGCGGGCTCGCCACGCGTGTCGCGCCAGGCGCGAGCCCGGCCAGATCGTGCCCGTGCCAGTGACCGCTCGCAATGCCCGCGAGAATCGCCGCACCGCGCGGGGCCGCATTCGGACAATCGACCGCGTGCAGTTCCGCGTTCAGCGCGTCGGCGAGCAACTGGCGCCAGCGTGCATCGACGGAACCGCCTCCTGCAAGTTTCAATGTTGTCACCGTGACGCCGCTCGCGCGAATCGCGTCGAGCCCCGCGCGCAACGAAAAGGCGACGCCTTCGAACGCGGCGCGCATCATCGCGCCGCGCGTGTGATCGAGCGCGAGGCCGAGCCAGCCGCCGCGCGCCGCCGGATTGAGCCAGGGCGTGCGCTCGCCGGTGAGATAGGGGAGAAAAGTCGGCGCCGCGTCGGCGGTTAGGCCGGATGCGTGGCCGGTCTGATCCCCGAACGCTTCGTTATAGGCATCGGCCCATTCGTACGACAACCACGCGCGCGCGCGCTCCAGTGCAATGCCGACGTTTTGCATCGCCGCCATCCGATACCAGTGATCGCTCGCGGCCCGATAGCGATGCAAGCCCCTGACCATCGCGGGCTCATGCTCGGCCAGCACGACGATCTGCCCGCCGGTGCCGGTGGTGAGCAGCGCGTCGCCGTCGCGCGCGAGTCCGCTGCCGAGCGCGGCACACGGCGTGTCGGCGGCGCCCGTGGCGAGCACGATGCCCGCGCGCAAACCGAGCGCCTGCGCCGCGTGCTGCGACAACACACCCGCCGCGGCATACGACGGCCCCAACGGCGCGAACCACTCGGACGGAATATCGAGCCGCTGCAGCAGCGCGGCGTCCCACACGCCATCAGGATCGGCGAGCGCGGTCGCGCAGGTGTCGGAAGGATCGGTGGCGACCGCGCCGCCGAGCGCGACGCGCAGCCAGTCTTTCGGTTGCAGCGCCCAGCGGGTGCGGCGCGCGGACTCCGGTTCGTGCCGAACGATCCAGCGCAGCAGCGGACCGGCCATGCCGGGCGCGACCGGATTCGGCTGCGGCTCGGGCCACTCGTCGAGCAAGGCCCGCGCGCGCGTGTCGGGCCACAGCATGGCGGGACGCACGGCTTCGCCCGCTTCGTCGATCAGCACGACGCCGTGCATCTGCCCCGACAAGCCGATCGCTTTCACCTCGCGACGCAATCCGTCGGGCAGGCGCGCCGCCGCTTCGCCCAGCGCGCGCCACCAGGTTTGCACGGACATTTCCGCCCAACCCGCGTGCGGCGTTTCGAGTGCATAAGCGACGCTCGCGGCGGCCTGCTGCCCGCCGTTTTCATCGACGATTGCGACTTTGAGGGAACCGGTGCCGAGGTCGATGCCGAGAAAACTCATGGGCGGGAAATGTCGTCGGTTGAGGGAGGAAGATGCGCCTGCCGAAGATGCGCAACGCGTATTGTTGCCGGCCGCGCGCGGCGCGCAAAACGGCTGCGGCGGCGCGCCGGAAATCGGCGAATCGCGGGTAAACCCCGCTACGCCGTGAGCCGCATGAAAACATCACTATGCGCCGCCCCAGATACACCTCATTGATTCTCACATATATCGCAGCGGCTGGCGCGCGCCGCGCGCGTCGCCCGGCATCGCGGCCAGCAGGGGCTGTGCGCCGATGAAACGGCCGCCCGCCCCGATTTCGCGCTGCAAATGAGGGGGCGGCATATCGTCGCCGGGAATGCCGGAATAGGCGCCAGCGGTCTTGTTGCGCCTTTTCGTCCCCGATACCTTGGAGCCATCCCAAAACTAGATGGTGGAGAGAGACGATATGCAATCGAACACGGTTCACCCGTGCGACGAGCGGCTGCCCGCGGGCCAGTTGCTCACCCTCGGCATTCAGCACGTTTTGGTGATGTATGCCGGCGCCGTCGCCGTCCCTCTGATCGTCGGCGCGGCGCTCAAGCTGCCGAAAGACCAGATCGCCTTTCTGATCAGCGCCGACCTGTTTTCCTGCGGCATCGCCACGTTGATCCAGACGCTCGGCTTGTGGATCTTCGGCATCCGCCTGCCGGTGATCATGGGCTGCACGTTCGCGGCCGTCGGTCCGATGGTCGCGATCGGCACCAATCCGTCGCTCGGCATTCTCGACATCTTCGGCTCGACGATCGCCGCCGGCGTGATCGGCATCGTGCTCGCGCCCGCCGTCGGCAAATTGCTGCGCTTCTTCCCGCCGGTGGTGATCGGCGTGGTGATCTCGGTGATCGGCTTGTCGCTGATGGGCGTCGGCATCAACTGGGCGGCGGGCGGCCTGGGCAATCCCGACTACGGCAACCCGGTCTATCTCGGCCTCTCGCTGTTGGTGCTGATGCTGATTCTGCTCATCAACAAGTTCGCCAGGGGCTTTCTCGCGAATATCTCGGTGCTGCTCGGCATTATCGCGGGCTTCGCGATAGCGCTGGCGCTCGGCCGCGTCAACATGGACGGCGTCACGCATGCGCCGTGGGTCGGCTTCGTGATGCCGTTCCACTTCGGCCTGCCGCACTTCGACCCGCTCTCGATCGCGACGATGGTCACCGTGATGTTCGTCACCTTCATCGAATCGACGGGCATGTTCCTCGCGGTCGGCGACATGGTGGACCGTCCGGTCGATCAGAAGACGCTGGTGCGCGGCCTGCGCGTGGACGGCCTCGGCACGCTGATCGGCGGCATTTTCAACTCGTTCCCGCATACGTCGTTCTCGCAGAACGTCGGGCTGATCGGCGTGACGGGCGTGAAAAGCCGCTTTGTCTGCGCGATGGGCGGCGTGATTCTCGTGCTGCTCGGCCTGTTCCCGAAGATGGCGCAAGTGGTCGCGTCTGTGCCGGCTTTCGTGCTGGGCGGCGCGGGCATCGTGATGTTCGGCATGGTCGCGGCAAACGGCATCAAGGTGCTGTCGAAAGTCGATTTCGTGAAGAACCACCACAACCTGTTCATCGTCGCGGTGAGCATCGGTCTGGGCCTCGTGCCGGTCGTGTCGCCGCACTTTTTCTCGAAGCTGCCGGCCGCGTTGTCGCCGCTGCTGCATAGCGGGATTCTGCTGGCTTCGGTTTCCGCGGTCGTGCTGAATCTGATCTTCAACGGCGTGAAGAGCGAGAAGAAAGCGCAGTGCGAAATTCGCAAAGCCGGCCATGATTTCGACGGACGCGGCGGCAACGAACCGCCGCGCGACGACATGCTGCGCGCGGCGGATCTGCATTGAGACGGCTCCGGGCCACTGAAATTTCTGACGCAACGCGCTGAAAGCAGCAACACGGCGTCGGACGATTTCTCACCGTGGCCCGAACAGCCGCTGCGGATATAAAAAAAGCCACGGCATTGCCGTGGCTTTTTTCCTTGCAGCTCGATCTGCTTGCGTCGGGAAACTCAGCCGGCGTTAGCTGCCGACGTCGCAACCGGCGCACTCGCCGCGCCGTAGTCCACCGGCGCGTCGGCCGGGCGCGGCTGATCGCCGGTGTGTTCGATCCAGCCGCCGCCCAGTTCCTGGTACAACGTGACCAGGTTCTGCAGACGCTCCATGCGCGCGGTAATCAACGACTGCTGCGACGAATACAGATCGGTCTGCGCGGTCAGCACCGCCAGATAACTATCGACGCCGTTCGTATAGCGCAGATTCGACAGATCCAGCCGACGCTGTTGCGCAAACGTATTGCGCTCCAGCGCCTGGATCTGCTGATCGTAGGTGCCGCGAGCGGCCAGCGCGTCGGCCACCTCGCGGAAGGCCGTCTGGATCGCCTTTTCATACGTGGCGATCTGGACATTCTTCTGGATGTGGGCGAGATCGAGGTTGGCCTTGTTCTGGCCGCCTTCGAAAATCGGCAGCGTGATGGACGGCGCGAAGCTCCACGCCGCCGAACCCGGCTTGAACAATCCGCCGAGTGTCGGGCTCAGCGTGCCGAAGCTGCCGGTGAGCGACACCTTCGGGAAGAACGCCGCGCGCGCCGCGCCGATATTCGCGTTGGCCGCGAGCAGACTCTCTTCGGCCTCCATGATGTCCGGACGACGCGTCAGCAAATCAGACGGCAAACCCGCCGGAATATCCGTGAGGAGATTCTGGTCGCTCAACGTGAGCCCCGGTGGCAAGTCGGCCGGCAACGGCTCGCCGATCAGCAGCACGAGCGCGTTCTCGGCCTGAGCCCGCAAACGCTCCTGCGCCTGCAGGTTCGCGCTCGCCTGCTCGACCACGGTCTGCGCCTGGCGCAGATCGAGTTCGGAGCCCGTGCCGTTGTCGAACTGCAGCTTCGTGATGCGGTACGACTCCTGCGCCGTCTTCAGCGTGTTTTGCGTGACCGTCAACAGATCGTCGAGTTCGAGCACTGTCAGATACTGATTCGCCACTTGCGAAACCAGCGAAATTTCCGCCGCCTTGCGCGCCTGTGTCGTAGCCAGATACTGAGCCAACGCCTGATCTTTCAGGCTTTGAATGCGCCCGAAGAAGTCGATTTCCCACGACGCATTCAGACCGACCGAATACGAGTTGGAGATTGTGTGGCCGGACACCGACAGATCTTTCGGCGTACGCGACTTGCTTTGCGAAGCCGCGGCGTCGAGCGTGGGGAACAGACCCGCGCGAACGATCCGGAACTGCGCCTGCGACGCCTGCATGTTCAATACCGACACACGCAGATCGCGGTTGTTCTTCAGCGCGATGTCGATCAATCGCTGCATGCGCGGATCGACGAAGAAATCGCGCCAGCCGATGTCGGCCGCAGCCTGGCCGTTCGCGCTGCGCGCGCCGGCCGCATCCGGCTGGGTCGCGCCCGGCTGCGTGGCATACACGCCACCGGTCGGGAAGGTGCCCGTCACCGGCGCGGCGGGGCGCTCGTACTTCGGCGCCATCGTGCAACCGGCGGCGAGCAACGCGACCGCCACTGCAATCAAAGAGTGTTTTTGCATCTCAATGTCCGTCCTTGCCCGAGCCATTGCCGTCCGGATCATGCGGATGGTGCTGGTTGTAGTGTGCGAGCGCCTCATCCGGGTCTTCCTTCTCGCCGCCGAACTTCGCGCGGATCACGACGAAGAACATCGGGATCATGAAAATCGCGAGGAAGGTCGCCGTCAACATGCCGCCGATCACGCCCGTACCGATGGCGTGCTGGCTGGCGGAGCCGGCGCCGTTGCTGATCGCGAGCGGCATCACGCCGAGAATGAACGCAAGCGAGGTCATCAGAATCGGGCGCAGCCGCAGACGCGCCGCTTCCAGCGCGGCCTCGATCGGCCCCATGCCCTCGCTCTGCTGCAACTCGCGCGCGAATTCCACGATCAGAATCGCGTTTTTCGCCGACAAGCCCACCGTGGTCAGAAGACCGACCTGGAAGAACACGTCGTTTTCGAGCCCGCGCAGCGTGGCGGCCAGCAGTGCGCCGATCACGCCGAGCGGCACCACCATGATCACCGAGAACGGGATCGACCAGCTTTCATACAGCGCCGCGAGACACAGGAACACAACGAGGATCGAGATGCCGTACAGAATCGGCGCCTGCGAACCGGACTGGCGCTCCTGCAGCGACAGACCCGTCCATTCGTAGCCGATACCCGCGGGCAGCTTCGCCACGAGCGCTTCCATGGCCGACATGGCCTGACCGGTCGACTTGCCCGGTGCGGCCGCGCCCTGGATTTCCACTGCGGAAATGCCGTTGTAACGCTCGAGCTTCGGCGAACCGTAAGTCCACTGGCCGCTTGCGAACGACGAGAACGGCACCATGCCACCCGCCGTGTTGCGCACGTACCAGGCGTTCAGGTCTTCCGGCTTCATGCGGAACGGCGCGTCGCCCTGGATGTACACCTTCTTGATCCGGCCGTCGGTATCGAGGAAGTTGTCCACGTATTGCGAGGCCCACGCGATCGAGAACGTCTGGTCGATCGCCGACAGCGACACGCCGAGCGCAGCCGCCTTTTCGTGATCGATGTTCACCTTGAACTGCGGCGTGTCGTTCAGGCCGTTCGGACGCACCTGCGCCAGCGTCGGATCTTTCGACGCCATGCCGAGCAGCATGTTGCGTGCTTCCATCAGCTTGTCATGGCCGACGCCCGCGCGATCCTGCAGCTCGAAGTCGAAGCCCGCGGCCGTGCCGAGTTCGGGAATCGACGGCGGATTCACCGGATACACCAGCGCGCCCTTGTAGCTGCCGAAGTGCATGAAGAGGCGCCCCACCAGCGACTGCACCTTTTCGTCCGCGTGCTGACGCTGCGCGTAATCTTTCAGGCGCACGAACACGAGACCGGCGTTCTGACCGCGACCCGCGAAGCTGAAGCCGTTCACCGTGAAGGTGGATTCGACGATCGCCTTTTCGCTGTCGAGCAGATAGTCGGAGACATCTTTCAGCGCGCGCGCCGTGGTTTCCTGCGTCGAGCCCGACGGCGTTTGCACCAGCACGAACATCGTGCCCTGGTCCTCATCGGGCAGGAACGACTTCGGCAAGCGCACGAACAGCAGGCCGACCGCGAAAATCACCACCATGTAGATGATCAGCCAGCGGCCCGAGCGCTTGATCACGTGGTGCACGCCCGAGTGATACTTGTCGCGGCTCTTGTTGAAAGTACGGTTGAACCAGCCGAAGAAGCCCTTCTTCTCTTCGTGATGACCTTGCGGAATCGGCTTGAGAATCGTCGCGCACAGGGCCGGCGTCAGAATCAGCGCGACCAGCACGGACAGCACCATCGCCGCCACGATCGTCAGCGAGAACTGCCGGTAGATCGCACCGACCGAACCGCCCGAGAACGCCACCGGCACGAACACCGCCGACAGCACGAGCGCCACGCCGACGAGCGCGCCGGTAATCTGGTCCATCGCCTTGCGGGTGGCTTCGCGAGGCGAGAGCCCCTCTTCCGCCATCACCCGCTCGACGTTTTCGACCACCACGATCGCGTCGTCCACGAGCAGACCGATGGCCAGCACGAGCCCGAACATGGACAGCGTGTTGATGGAGAAGCCCACCACGCTCATGATCGCGAACGTGCCCAGCAGCACCACCGGCACGGCGATCGTCGGGATCAGCGTGGCCCGCAGGTTCTGCAGGAACAGGTACATGACGAGGAACACCAGCACGATGCCTTCGAGCAGCGTCTTGACCACTTCCTCGATCGACAGACGCACGAACGGCGTGGTGTCGTACGGGTACTTCACGACGAGACCGTGCGGGAAGTACTTCGACAGTTCGTCGATCTTCGCGCGCACTGCCTTCGCGGTGGCCAGCGCATTCGCGCCGGTGGCGAGCTGGATACCGAAGCCGGCGGTCGGCTGACCGTTGTACTTGGTGTCGAAGTTGTAGTTTTCGCCGCCCAGCTCGACGCGCCCCACGTCCTTGATACGGACCTGCGAACCGTCGGCATTGACTTTCAGCAGCACGTTGCCGAACTGCTCGGGTGTATTGAGCAGCGTGGCTTCCGTAATCGTGGCCTGCAATACCTGCCCCGGCACCGAAGGCGTGCCGCCGAGCGAGCCGCCGGCGACCTGCACGTTCTGCGCCTGCAACGCAGTCTGCACGTCCACCGGCGTGAGGCCGAAGTTGGTCAGCTTGTTCGCGTCGAGCCAGATGCGCATGGCGTACTGCGAGCCGAACAGCGTGACCGTGCCGACGCCGTCGATACGGCTGACCGCATCCTGAATGTTCGACGCGACATAGTTCGCCAGGTCGTACTTGTTCATGCTGCCGTCTTCGGACACGAACGCCATGACCAGCAGGAAGCTGCTGCTCGACTTCGTGACCTTGGTGCCGAGCTGCTGCACGGCTTGCGGCAACAGCGGCGTGGCGAGCTGCAGTTTGTTCTGCACCTGAACCTGCGCGATGTCAGGATTGGTGCCGGCCGCGAACGTCAGCGTGATGGTTGCGGTACCCGAGTCGTCCGACGTGGACGACAGATACAGCAAGTGGTCGAGACCACTCATCTGCTGCTCGATCACCTGCGTGACGGTGTTTTCCACCGTCTTCGCCGACGCGCCCGGATACGTTGCGCTGATCTGCACGGCCGGCGGCGCGATGGTCGGGTATTGCGCGATCGGCAACGTGAACACCGACGCGATACCCGCGAGCATCAGAATGATGGCAATCACCCATGCAAAAATCGGGCGATCGATAAAGAACTTTGCCATGTGGCGGGCTCCCTGTTATTACGCGCCCGATGCAGCGGAGGCAGGTTGAGCCGCCTGTCCGCCGCTGGCGGCCGGCGCGCCTTGAGCGGCTGCGCCTGAGGCGGGCGTGGCGGGAAGTTGCGCGGCAACGGCCTTGACCTGCATGCCGGGGCGCGCTTTGTCGGTACCTTGCACGATCACGCGGTCGCCGGCTTTCAGGCCGCTCTCGACCACCCAGTTCGGACCGTACGTGCCCGCCGTGACGAGCTGACGCAGTGCGACCTTGCTGTCGTCGCCGACCACGAGCGCGGTCGGCTGCCCCTTCTGGTCATGCGTGATGCCCACTTGCGGCACGACGAGCGCGTTTTCGTTCACGCCTTCTTCGATCTTCGCGCGCACGAACATGCCCGGCAGCAGCACCTTGTCCTTGTTCTGGAAGATCGCGCGAACCGTGACCGAACCGGTGCTCTGATCGACCGTCACGTCGGTGAACTGCAGCTTGCCCTTTTCCGAATACGTGCGGCCGTCTTCGAGAATCAGCGAAACCTTCGCGGCGTCAGGACCGTTAGTCTTGAGACGCCCTTCCTGCATTTCGCGGCGCAGCTTCAGACCGTCGAGGCTCGATTGCGTCAGGTCGACATAAACCGGGTCGAGTTGCTGGACAGTGGCGAGCAGCGTCGCGGCGCTCGCCTGCACATACGCGCCCGGCGTGACTTGCGACACGCCGATCTGGCCCGTCACCGGCGAGGTCACGTCGGTATAGCCGAGATTGATCTGCGCGGTTTCGACCGCGGCCTTGCCGGCGGCGACGTCGGCCGCGGCCTGGCCTTGCGCGGCCACGGCGTTGTCGTAATCCTGCTTGCTGACCGCGTTGGCGGCCACCAGCACCTTGTAGCGGTTTGCCTGCGCCGTGGTGGACGCGAGGTTGGCCTGGGCCTTGGCGAGCGTCGCCTTCGCGTTGTTCAGCGTGGCGAGATACGGCGCCGGATCGATCTTGTACAGACGCTGGCCCGCTTTGACCTGACCGCCTTCGGTGAACTCGCGGCGCAGCACGATGCCGTCGACCCGTGCGCGCACTTGCGCGACGAGGAAGGCGCTGGTGCGGCCGGGCAATTCGGTGATAACAGGGACGGTAGTCGGCTGGATGGTGACGACGCCCACTTCAGGCGTCTGTTGCGGCGGGGCAGATTGTTTTGGTCCGCATGCTGCCAGCAATATGGCAGCCGTCGCGGCACTGATTAAGCGGAATGGAACCCGTTCGACGCGCATGGAGCGACCTCTGTCTATGACTGAGAAGAAAAAGTGCGCGCATCCCTACCCCGGGGACGACAGCGCACACATGCGTCTTGCGACGCTCGACCGGAAGCCCCATGGATGCGCACCGAAGCTGCGAGGCGCGCTGAGCGAAATGCGCCGTACCGGGAAATGCCGCGCGGCGCTGCCTTTGGAGCACGGCGCAGTGAAGTTCTCGCAGTTACGTTCTGAAAGGCAACAGTGACGGATATTAACCGGTCGTCACGGCTTGGGCTATCCGATCGTGGGGTGCTATTATATATACATTCACGAATGGATGTAAAAGTACGTTAATTCTCTTGCGGCGCGGGGACTCGCAAGAAAGTTTCACCAAACGCTTTCAGTACAAACGGATTGTCATCGGGCGGACTTAATTGGCGCTCGGGAAACCCAGAATCAGGGCAGGTCATATAAACATGGTCCGAAGAACCAAAGAAGAAGCGCTGGAGACGCGCAACAGCATTCTCGACGCAGCCGAGCAGGTCTTCTTCGAAAAGGGTGTGTCTCGCACTTCTCTGGCCGACATCGCGCAGGCGGCAGGCGTCACGCGCGGCGCCATCTATTGGCATTTTTCGCACAAGAGCGACCTCTTTACCGAGATGTTCGACCGCGTACTGCTGCCGCTCGACGAACTCAAGGCGGCCTCGCTGGACCCGAACGAGCCCGATCCGCTCGGGCGTCTGATGGAAATCTGCATTGTCTGTCTGCGCGACACGGCGAACGATCCACGCCGCCGCCGCGTGTTCGACATTCTGTTTTTGAAGTGCGAACTGGTCGAAGAAATGGGACCGGTAATGGTCCGCTATCAGACCAACATGCGCGAAGCGCTGACGAAGATCGAAGGCGGCTTTCGCAACGCGATCTCGAAGGGACAGTTGCCCGCGGATCTGGACGCGAAGCTGGCCGCCGCCATGGTGCACGCGTTTGTCGGCGGCTCGCTGCGCGACATGTTGTTTCTCCCCGATGCAACGGATTTCACCGCGCTCGGCGAGCGGATGGTGCAAGGCATGTTCGACGCGCTGCGCATGAGTCCGGCTCTGCGCAAGTAAGCGCCGGGCTGCGGCCCTCCGACCGCAGCCCCGGAAGTTCGCTCAGCGATTCCTGTTTCGCGCCGTCTGATTCGACGCATAAATATTCCCGCGTTCGAGCGGCACGCCGTCCTTCACGGCCGCAAGCCATTCCTTCGTGCTCGCCACCGCCGCGAAGCGCGACTGCAACACTACGCTGAAGACCCGATGAATGTCCTCGGCGCTCGCAAAGCCCGCGCTGTTTTCGTACGGCACCGAGCCCGTCGCGTCGTGCAGAAACTCGACCGCGAGCCCGGCATGGACGGCGTGAATGACGGTCGAGGCATCGCAGTTGTGCGTCATGTAGCCGACGACCGTCAGCGTGTCGATTTGCCGGGCGTTCAGCCAGTCGGCGAGATCGGTGCCGGCAAAGGCGCTCGGCAGCGACTTTTCCACGTAGTGATCGTGCTCACGCGAAGCGACGACCGGATGCAACTCCGCCGCCGCGCTGCCGCGCGCAAAGAGCGGCGAGGTAGCCGGAGCGAAATTCTGCACGACCACCACGGGGACGTCCGCGGCGCGCGCCGCGTCCATCGCGCGGCCGATATTGACGAGCGAACCTTGCACGTCCGGATATTCGATCGGCAGGTCGCCGCTCACGTACTCGTTTTGTACATCGATGACGATCAGCGCACGGCGCGGTGTGGACATGGCAAGACTCCTTCGAAAGTTTCAGTGGGGTCGCACCGTCTGGGAGAACCCGCGAGAACCAGCGGCGATGACGCATTGTTCTCCCGCTCCCGAATCGGCGACAGCGGCCCGTTTGACAATATTCGCTAGAATCGGGCCATCGTCGTCGTCGTCGTTGTGTCACGAGGTGATCCGCTCATGGCTGCGCCCGCTCTATTCGACCTGTCTGCTTCGCCGGCTTCACCCGCCTCGCCCGCTTTACCCGCTTTACCCGCTTTACCCGCTTTACCCGCTTTACCCGCTTTACCCGCTTTACCCGCTTTACCCGCTTCACCCACTTCACCCGCCTCGCCCGCTTCATGCGCTGCTAAGCACGTCGTCGCGGTGGTCGCGTTCGACCGCATCAGCCCGTTTCATCTTTCCGTGCCGTGCGTAGTGTTCGGCGAGAACCGCAGTGGCAGCGGCGCGCCCGACTTCGACTTTCGCGTCTGCGCGGCCGAAGCCGGCCCGCTTACGACCACCGCGGGATTTTCGATTGCCGTGACGCACGGCCTCGAAGCGCTCGACGACGCGCACACGATCGTTGTGCCGAGCTGGCGCGATCCTGCCGAAACGCCGCCCGCCGCGCTGCTCGACGCCTTGCGCGCGGCCCACGCGCGCGGCGCGCAACTCGTCGGGTTGTGCCTCGGCGCGTTCGTGCTGGCCGCCGCGGGCATTCTCGACGGCCGCCCGGCCTCCACGCATTGGGCGTGGGCCGACGATTTCGCGCGCCGCTATCCGCGCGTGCGGCTCGACCGCGACGTGCTCTACGTCGACGACGGCAACGTGCTGACCTCGGCGGGCACGGCGGCAGGGCTCGATTGCTGTCTGCACGTGCTGCGCAAGATGTGCGGCGCGGAGGTGGCGAACTTCGTCGCCCGCCGGCTGGTGGTGCCGCCGCACCGGCAAGGCGGCCAGGCGCAGTACATCCAGCAGCCGGTGCCGCCAAACGTCCGCGAAGACCGCCTGTTGGGCCTGCTCGACTGGGTGCGCGGGCACCTCGATACGCCTCATACACTCGACAGTCTCGCTGGACGCGCGCTGATGAGCCGCCGCACCTTTACTCGGCGCTTCCGGCTCGCAACCGGCACAACCGTCGGAACATGGCTGCTCGGAGAGCGGCTCGCGCGTGCGCAGGAGTTGCTCGAAAGCACGGATGAATCGGTGGAAGCGATCGCCGGCATTGCCGGGTTCGGCTCGGCGGCGTCGCTGCGTCAACATTTCTCGGACGCGTTTCGCACGTCGCCATCGGCATGGCGGCGGGAGTTTCGTGGCGTGTGAGGCAAAGCGCGGCGAAGGAATCGCGCGGATGCGAGCGCGGCGTCCGCCGGCACGCCCTTTCGTAGTCAGTCACCGCGATTTCGTAGTCGCGCGGATGCGACACCGATTACCGCGATCGCCGCGCTCACCGCGCTCACCGCTCGCTAATCCAGCGCGCGACATACAACAGCAGCGCGACGAGAAAAATCATCGCGGCCCACGCCCAGTTCGGCACGGCATGCGGACTCGGCTCGGGATGCGACACGCCAGACGACGCGCTCGCCGCCCGTCCCGTCAGCGCACTGCCGTGTTCCGCGCGTGTGCGCCGCGCGATGCCGCCGAGCGTGATCGGCCGCAGAAACACATGCTGGCGGCGCGCCGCCGTGCCGCGCGCGCGGTTCGGGCCCTGCCCATGCTTCGCGCGCACCACCGCGCTGAATTCGGCGAAGAAATCGTCGGCGAGATGATGAAGCGCGTGTTCGAGCTGGCGCGCCGGCAGTTCCGCGAGCGGCCCCGAGGACGTCGCCCAGATCGTGTAGTCGATCCGCGTGCCGCGCTCCCGGCCGCCGAGCGCGCCGTCTTCCGCGCGCAGGCGCACTTCGATCTGTCCGCGCAGCGAGCCGATACCTTCGGCGCGTGCCTTGAAGTTGATGGTGCGGCGCTCCGCATCGGCCGGCCCGGAATCCTGGCCGGCGACGTGCGCGCGCGCTTCGTACCGCGCGCGAAGCGGCCCGAGCGGGACCGTCAGGGCGAGCGCATATTCACCATGCGACAGACGCGTGAACGACTCGCAGTTATCGAGGCTGGCGCGCAGCAGCGCGAGGTCTTGCAACGCGGCCCAGACATCGGACGGCGCAAGCGGAATCCGTAACGCGTCGTTCAATTCCATCCCAGCCTCCCGATGAACACGCGCGCGCGAATCACGACGTCTGATCGATGCGGTCGACGCGCGATGCGTAAAACGCGAGATACCCCTTGATCTGTGCCGCCTGCTCGAACGGCGTCTCGTAGCTCCAGACGGCGTTTTCGATCAGGCCGTCTTCGGTGCGCAGATGGTAGTACGACGCGTCGCCTTTGAACGGGCAGTGCGAGCTGTGCGTGGAGCGTTCGAGCCGCGCCATGTTGACGTCGTCGCGTGGGAAATAGAACACGTCGGGCAGACCGGTTTCGCTGAGTGTCAACGCTGCGTGCGTGTCGGCCATCGTCACGCCGCCGTGTATCACGCGCACTCTGTGATGATTGCCCGCGATCGCGATAGCGTGCCCGCCGGTGGATTTGCCCGGGCTTGCGTGAGGTGTCAAGGCATCGCTCATGTCTCGGCTCCGTGAAAGTGTGCGGTCGTGCAAACCGAAAAGCCACGGGACGCGCCCGTGGCTTCATTATCGGTCAAACTTCTGCCGATTGTGCGACCTCTCATGCCGCGGCTTTGCGCGAGCGAGGCGCTTATTGCGTGTTCCAGTAGAACGCGGCCTTCGCGGTGCCCTTGGCCGGCACCGTCAGCGCCTTCGACTGATCGCGGTCCTTGTACGCCGCATGCACGGTGTAGCGCCCCGGGCGCAGCTTCACGAGCATGTACGGCCCACGCGACGCGGTGTTCAGCACTTCGCCGTTGTGTGCATCCACGATCCGCACCTGGACGTCAGCGAGATAGTCCGAGCCCGGCCCCGTAAAGCGCAGCGACAGCGGCCACTGGCTTTGCGCCTGCTGTAGCGCCTTCGATTCGTCGAGACCGACGCCGCCCGACACGAACGAGACGTCGCCCTGCTGCTGAACCTGCGGCAGACCGCCACCGTTGGCGTTGCCTGCGCTCGTCTGGTCGGTGGTGCTGCCGCCGGTGACTTCGCTCGCCTGCTGCGCGTACGCGCCGCCCACCAGACCGAGAGTGAGCGCCACGCTGGCCGCGGCGGCTACGATCTTTCGCTGAGTGCGTTGGTTTTTCATCGGTTCGCTCCTTGTTGACATCGGTTCCCGGTGTCTATCGACGGGACCGGATTCAAGATTGATGCAACCCGCGTGCCATGCGGCCGCCGAAGCCGCCTGAGAGCCGCTGGTTCGCACGCCACGTGCCGCGAGCGCCTGCTTCGCGAGATTCGTAAGAAAGAAAAAAAGCCGGCCTGTTTGCAGTAAGTGCAAACAGGCCGGCAAGCCTTACTTCATGCGCGAAGTCTGGATCAGACGTCGATCAACCCAGATCGACCGGCACGAAAATCTGCGCGTTGTCGCGCTGGATCAGCAACGCGATGCTGCTGCCCGCGCCCGCGATCATCTGCTTCAACTGATCGACGCTCGTCACCGGCCGGCCGTTGACCGCGAGAATCACGTCGCCCGGTTGAATGCCCGCGCTTTCCGCCGCGCCGCCCGACTGCTGCACGAGCAGCCCGTGCGAGATCGACGCGCTGCTCTTTTCTTGCGGCGTGAGCGGCCGCACCGCGACGCCGAGGCGGCCTTGCAGTTGCGTCGGCTGATCGGCTTTATCCGATGCCGCCTTCGTGTCCGACAACGATCCGATCGTCACCTTCAGATCCCGGGTGCCCTTGTCGCGCCACACTTGCACCGTGGCCGAGCTGCCCGGCGAAAGACCCGCGATCTGCGAAGGCAGCGCCGAGGAATCGCTCACCGCCTCGCCGTTCACCGACAGAATCACGTCGCCCGGCTGCAAACCGGCCTTCGCGGCCGGGCCGCCCGGATCGACGGAACTGACGAGCGCGCCTTGCGGCTTCTGCATGCCGAACGAATTGGCGAGCGTCTGGTTCATGCCCTGCACCGCGACGCCGAGCCGCCCGCGGCTCACGTGCCCGGTCTTGACGATGTCGTCCTTGACCTTGATCGCCTCATTGATCGGGATTGCGAACGAAAGCCCCTGGAAGCCGCCGGTCTGCGAGTAGATCATCGAGTTGATGCCGATCACTTCGCCTTGCAGATTGAAAAGCGGGCCGCCGGAATTGCCGGGGTTCACCGGCACGTCGGTCTGAATGAACGGCGTGTAGTTTTCGTTCGGCAGCGAACGTGACTTCGCGCTGATGATGCCCGACGTCACCGTATTGTCGAAACCATACGGCGAGCCGATCGCGACAACCCACTGGCCGACCTTGCTCTGATTCGGATCGCCGATCTTCACGGTCGGCAGATTGCTCGCGTCGATCTTCAGCACGGCGACGTCGGACTGCTTGTCGGTGCCGATCACTTTCGCCTTGAATTCGCGCTTGTCGGTGAGCTTCACCGTCACGACGTTCGCGCCGTCCACGACGTGCGCGTTGGTGAGGATATAGCCGTCGTTGCTGACGATAAAGCCCGAGCCGAGGCTTGCGCTCGGCTGGTCGGGCGCATCGCCGCCGTCGCCGCCCTGCATGCCGGGCATGCCGCCGAAGAAGTGCTTGTAGAACTGATAAAACGGGTCGCTCGGATCGATCGGCAACTGATTGCCGCCGCCCATGCCGCCATTGCCGCCGTTACCACGAAGAGCCGTCTGCTTGACGACATGCTTCGCGCTGATGTTGACGACAGCCGGCCCGTACGTTTCGACGAGACCGGAGAAATCGGGAATGCCGGTTTTCGCGGCGGCTTCCGCGGGCATCATCGCGGCCTGCGCCGGCGTGATGACCTGCGGCGCGGGCACGTCGCGATGGCCCGCCACATAGCCGGCGGAAAGCGCGACGGCGACAGCTACTGCAACAGCGCTGCGGGACAAGGTTTTCGCGTTCATCGTGTACTCCTGACTGGAGAAAGAAATCTGGATGTCAGGAAGCGTACGGGGCATCGCTTAAAAGAGTCTTAAGCAGAGTCAGATCGCGTTTTGCGCCTGTTTCAAGGGCTCTTTCGCAGTTTTTGCCTTGTCCGCGACAAGCAAAATGAAAGCTTCGCGCCGGTATTGCGCTCAGCAGGCTCGGAAACACACAGTGACTTGCAAGCCGCCCGCCGGCGATTCGTCGAGCGACACCGCCGCGTGATGTTGCGTGGCGATGCGGCGCACGATCGCGAGGCCGAGTCCGCTGCCGGCCACGTCGGTGCGCACGCGGTTCGCGCTCGCGCCCGCGCGATAGAAGCGGTCGAACACGCGCTCGCGCTCGGCCGGCTCGATGCCCGGCCCGCTGTCGGCGATACGCACCACCGGATGCCCTTCCTCGATTTGCAGACTCACGTCGACGCGTCCGCCGCGCGGCGTGTACTTGGTTGCGTTATCCACGAGATTGTTGAACATCACGCGCAACGACTCGGCGTCGCCGATCACGGTGGCCGCTTCGCTCGCCTCGATGCCGAGATCGACGCCGCGATTCAGCGCCAGCGGCGAGTACGCCACCACGCAGTCCTGCAACAGCGCGCGCAAGTCGATGGCATCGGTCACGGCGAGGCCATCCGGTTCCGAGCGCGCGAGCGCGAGCAGTTGCTCGGCGAGGCGCGTCGCGCGCATCACGCCCGCTTGCAGATCGGCGAGCGCCTCGCCGCGCGTGGCGTCGTCTTTCGCGCGCGCCACCAGTTGCGATTGAATCTGCACCGCGGCGAGCGGCGTGCGCAATTCGTGCGCGGCATCGGCGACGAATGCCTTCTGAATGTCGAGCGCCGTGGCGAGCCGCTGCAACAGTCCGTTCAGCGCGCGCACGAGCGGCTGCACTTCGAGCGGCAAGCGCTGATCGGGCAACGGATCGAGCGCCTCGGGATGACGCGTGTCGAGCGCGCTCGTCAGGCGCCGCAAAGGCCGCAATCCGCGTCCGATGATCACCCACACCGCGAGCCCGAGCGCCGGCAGCAGCACGATCAGCGGCCACAGCGTGCGCAATGCGACATTGGCGGCAAGACGGTTGCGCACCGAAAGCGGCTGCGCGAGCTGCACCACGTTATCGCCGACGATCGCGCCGTACACGCGCCAATCGCCGCGCTCCGTGTGCTCGGTCGAGAAGCCGAGTTCGGCGCGCGGCGCGAGCGGCGCGCGCGGACGCGAGTAGTACATCAGCACGCCATTGCGATTCCAGATTTGCAGCACGATGCCTTCGTCGCCGGTATCGCGCGAGCCGAGCACTTGCGAAAACGGCTCGGACGGCAGCGCTGCGGCGATCTGCTCCAGTTGGTAATCGAACAGTTCGTTGGCTTCGGCGAGCGCCTGCCGGTAAATCAGCCAGCCCGCGATGCCGACGCCGAGCAGCACGAGCGCGAGCAGCCACACCAGCAATTGACGGCGGATTGAACGCATCGGCTCAGGCTTCCTTCGCGATCATGTAGCCGAGGCCGCGCACGTTGCGGATCAGCTCGGCGCCGAGCTTCTTGCGCAGCGCGTGAATGTAGACCTCGACCGTATTGCTGCCGATCTCCTCGCCCCATCCATACATTTTTTCTTCGAGCTGACTTTTCGACAACACCGCGCCCGGACGCGCGAGCAGCGCTTCGAGCAGCGCAAACTCGCGCGCGGACAAGGCGACCGGCGCGCCGTCGAGCGTGACCTGATGCGACGCGGGATCGAGCGTCAGATTGCCGTGGCGGATCGTCGAATCGCTGCGGCCCGCCTGGCGGCGGATCAGCGCCCGCATGCGCGCGCCGAGTTCGTCGAGATCGAAAGGCTTGACGAGGTAGTCGTCGGCGCCGGCATCGAGACCCTTCACGCGGTCCGCCACCGCGTCGCGCGCGGTGACGATCAGCACCGGCAACGCGTGGCCACGCGAGCGCAGCGTGCGCAGCACTTCGAGGCCGTCGCGCTTCGGCAAGCCGAGATCGAGCAGCACGAGATCGTAAGGCTGGCTCGCCGCCGCGCTGAGCGCCGCTTCGCCGTCTTCCACCCAGTCGACCGCGAAGCCTTCGCCGCGCAGCGCCTTGCGCACGCCTTCGGCGATCATCCGGTCGTCTTCGACTAGCAAGATGCGCATGGTGTCACTTCCCTCAACATTCGATGATGCCGCATTCTAGCGCCCGCCCCGGCATGCGCGCCGTGTGGCGCTTTTTTCACCGCAGCCGCACGGCATGTCACTACAATGGGCGCTTTGCGTCGCGCGGCGGATCTGGCTGCGGCGTGACGCGCGATACTCTGCCCCGCTTTGAATGGCGGCGTTCCCCACGCCCTGACATTTTGCTTTTTCGCCCGTTCATGACGCACGCTTTCCTGTCTTCCGTCGCACGCCATCTTCGTCATGCGGCGCTGCGGTCACGCTCCGCTTCCGCTTCCGCTGTCGCTGCCTGCACTGCCGCTTCGTCTGCCGCTTCGTCTGCCGCTTCGTCTGCCGATTTTTCCGCCGCTTGCGCCGCCGATGCTTTGGCCGCGCGCCTCGCGCGGCGCGCGCGCGTGTCGCTACTCGTCTGCGCCGCGCTGGCCGGCGGCGTGTCGCTGCCGCATCTCGCCCACGCGCGCGCCAAGGCCTTGCATCCGAGCGTCAACGTCAGCACGGTGCTGCCGCCATCGGTCATGGCCGGCTTGCAGCACGCGCACGTGCCGTTGTCGTCGATCAGCGTGGTCGTCGAGAAAGTGGGCGACCGCACGCCGATCGTCGCGCTGAACGCCGGCAAGCCGATGATGCCCGCCTCGACGATGAAGCTCGTCACCACCTATTCCGGCCTGTCGATCCTCGGCCCGGACTATCGCTGGCGCACCAACGCCTACAGCGACGGCTCGCTGGACGCGAACGGCGTGCTGCACGGCAATCTGTACATTCAGGGCACGGGCGATCCGAAGCTCGTGCCCGAAGAACTCATCGACCTCGTGCAGAAGATCCACAAGGCGGGGATTCGCGGCATCGACGGCGCGCTCGTGCTCGACAAGCGCTACTTCGATCCGTCGACGCGCGACCTGCCGCCCTTCGACGACGACACCAACGCGCCCTACAACGTCGGCCCCGATCCGCTGCTGTATGCATTCAAGTCGCTGTCGTTCACGCTCACGCCTTCGCCGGAGGGCACCGTCGCCATCGACGTGCTGCCCGCCCTCGCGCAGTTGCAGATCGACAATCAGATGCACGCGGTCAACGGTCCGTGTCGAGGCGAGGCGGCCTCCGTCTCGCCCACGATCACGCCGAGCCCGAACGGCACCGTCGTCGCCTCATTCGCGGGCGAGTATGCCGTGCGCTGCGGCCCGCGCACGATCAACGTCGCGGTGCTTGATCATTCGGCGTTTTTCGCGGGCGGCTTCCTTGCGTTGTGGCAGCAAACCGGCGGCACTTTCAACGGCGCGACGCGCGAAGGCGCGGTGCCGACCGGCGCGAGACTCGTCGCCACGCACCAGGGGCCGATGCTGTCCGACATCGTTCGTGACATCAATAAATTCAGCAACAACACGATGGCGCGCAACCTGTTCCTGTCGATCGGCGCGGCCGAGGAAAAGGGGCCTGCCACGCCCGCGAAAGCCGCGCGCACCATCGAGGCGTTCCTGCGGCGCGACAGCATCGACATGGAATATCTGACGCTCGACAACGGCTCGGGCCTCTCGCGCGAGGAGCACATCACCGCGCTCTCGCTCGCCGATCTCCTGCAGCGCGCCAACGCCAGTCCGGTCGCTCAGGTGTTCGTGCAGTCGCTGCCGATCGCGGGCGTGGACGGCACCATGCGCAACCGCCTGACGCACCAGGGCGCGGGCGGCAACGCGCAGATCAAGACCGGCACCTTGCGCGACGTGCGCGCGATCGCCGGCTACGTGGCGTCGGCGGACGGCAACAGCTATGTCGTGGTGAGTTTCATCAACGATCCGCATTCGGAAGCCGCGCGCGCCGCGCACGACGCGCTGCTCGAATGGATCTATGGAGGGCCGAACGAGGGCTTCACGAAAGTTTCGGCTCCAGTCGCCGAAGCGGCGAGCGCGGTGCCGCGCGGCAAGCCCAGGAAAAACCCGCACAAACGCGGCGCCCATTGAGGATTCCTTCTAGCGAAGGCGCGCGCGCTCCGAGCTTAAGCGTGTACGCTGTCGGGCAATGTTCGCCGCGCAACATGCCCGAACAATAACGAGCACACACGATAAAACCCCGCGGCACGCAACGCGGAGGCAAGGGACCACGGAGGAAGACACCATGCAATTCGATGCCGAATTGCTGCTGCTCGCCATGGCGCCAGTCTTTCTCGCATGTATCGGCTGGGAGGCGTGGCACCTGCGGCGAACGCGCCCCGACTCGGCGCTCTACAGCTGGCGCGACACGCTGTGCAATGTAGCGCTCGCGCTCATGCAGCAGGCCGCCGACAAGCTCGCGTGGCTCGTCATCATTCCCGTCTATGCGTTTTTCTACGACCACTGCCGCGTCTACACGTGGCATGCCGGCTGGGTCTCGTTCGCGGTGCTGTTCGTCGCGCAGGATCTGCTCTACTACGTGTTTCACCGTTGCAGCCATCGCGTGCGCTGGCTGTGGGCGGCGCATGTGGTGCATCACTCGTCCGAGCGCATGAATTTTTCCACGGCGTTCCGTCAGAGCCTGATGTATCCGGTCGCGGGCATGTGGCTTTTCTGGGTTCCGCTTGCCGTGTTTGGCTTTCCGCCGAAGCAGATCGTCGCCGTCGTGCTCGTCAATCTCGGCTTTCAGTTTTTCGTGCACACGCAGGTCATCGGTCGATTCGCCGGCAAGCTCCGCTGGGTCGAATACGTGTTCAACACGCCGTCGATTCATCGCGTGCACCACGCGCGCAACGACTGCTACATCGACCGCAACTATGCTGGCGTGCTGGTGATCTGGGATCGCCTGTTCCGCAGCTACGTCGACGAAGATCCGCGCGAGCCGCCCGTCTACGGCATCGTCGAGCCGCTTCATACGTACAACCCGCTCAAGGCGACGTTTCACGAATGGGCGTCGATGGCGCGCGACTTCGCGAGCGTGCGCGGCGCGCGCAACAAGCTGCGCGCACTGTTTGCGCCGCCCGCGTGGGCGGCGGATTATCACGCGCGCCGCGGCGTCGCGCGAACGGGCACCGAAACGCACACAACCATCAACGACAACAACGATATGGCCGCGTTTTAAGCACGACGCAGACCATAGAAGATTCTGTAAGCTGTCGTCACGCCGCCGACGCGGCGGGCGCAGCCTGCAATAAATGGCGCAAGGGCCAAACATTCGAGGAGATGTAGCCAGCATGAAGCAAACAGCATCGAGGAAACAACATTGGTCGCGCGTCACGCAGATTGCCGTCGCAAGCGCCGCATTCGCGCTGCTCGCCGCTTGCGGCGGCGGTGGCGGCGGTGACAACAACGCCAGCAGCAACACGCCGGCGGGCGGCGTCAAATTGCAGGTGGTGTCGTTCGGCGACAGCCTGTCGGACGTGGGCACGTATGCGCCGGTGATCCAGTCGAGCTTCGGCGGAGGCCGCTTCACGACCAATCCGGGTGAGGTGTGGACGCAGAAGGTCGCGGAATATTACGGCGACACGTTGAAGCCGGCCTACCTCGGCGGCTTCGGCCAGCCGCTGGTCGCGGCCGGCGGCTACGGTTACGCGCAGGGCGGCTCGGACGTCGTCAACGCGCAGGGCGAAGGCTGGGCGCCGAACAGCATGGCGGCGACGACCGTACCGGTCGTGACTCAGGTGGCGAACTACGTGAGCGCGCATACGAGCTTCAACTCGAACCAGCTCGTGCTGGTGAACGGCGGCGCGAACGACATCTTCCAGTTCGCGGACAACACCGCGAATCTGACCGCGCTTGCCACCGCGCTACAGACGCAGTATCCGCTGCTCGTGCAGGCCGGCACGCTGCCGAACTCGCAGGCGGGTCAGGTTGCGTTCATCGTCGGCTACCTGCAGCAACTGGCTAATCCTCAGGTGGCGAACGCGGCGGTCCAGCTCGCCGCGCAAGTCCAGGCCATCGTCAACGCGGGCGCGACGCACGTGGTGATCTCGACGGTGCCGGATATCGGCAATACGCCGCTCGGCGTCGCGGCCAACGTGAAAACGCCCGGCTCGGCTGCGCTGCTGACGGGGATCACCGCGGCGTACAACTATCTCCTCGTGCAACAACTGACCACGCGCGGCCTCCTGGGTACGGGCAAGGTCATCGTGGCCGATGCGTTCACGTGGCTGGATCAGCAGTTGCCGAACTACCAGGCGCTGGGCTTCACCGTGTCCAACACCGGCACGGCGTGCAATCTGACCGCCATGGAGACCAACGCGACCGCTTACGCCAAGGCCAATCCGGGCGCGACAAACGGGCTGACCCCGGAGCAGTACGGCGCCCAGTTCGGCTCGTCACTGTTCTGCTCGCCGCAGACCTACACGGTGGCCGGCGCCGACCAGACCTACATGTTCGCGGACTCGGTGCACCCGAGCACGCACACGCACGCGTTGTTCGCGCAATACGTGCAGCAACTGGTCGCGGCGACGGGGCTGGGAAAGTAAGTTGAGCATCGCCGCCTGGCGGCGGCACGTTGGGGGCGGCGCTGCGAAGGCCGCCCTTATGCTTGCGCTTCGAATGCAGCCGCGGCGCGGCCAAGCCGGTCATTCACCGCGATCCATTCGATCGTATCCGGCAGCTTCTCGATCAGAATGCGCGTGACGTTCGCGCGATCGAGCGCTCGCAACAAGCTGTACAACTCACGCGCGTAGATGTGCGGATCTTCGGGCGCGGCGATGAAATGCACGCCTTCGGCGTCGGCCCAATGCCCCGCTCGCGATGCACGCGCGACCAGCGCGACGCGCTCGCCCACTTCCCGCGCGGCCAGCAACGGCTCCAGCGCATTGAACGGCAACAACGCAAGCGGCGTGCGCGGCGCGTAATGCGCCTTCAGCGTGCCGGAAGCGCGCGGCGCGGTGGCGTCCGAGCCGTCCGGCAAGCGCGGCGCCTCGCCGAGCACATCGGCGATGTCTTGCGGCGTCACACGGCCCGGCCTCAATAACGCAGGAAAGCCGCGCGACAAATCCAGAATGGTCGATTCGATGCCGACGTCCGACGCGCCGCCGTCGAGCACGTGAATCTCGCTGCCGAACTCGTCGCGCACATGCTGCGCGGTGGTCGGGCTCACATGTCCGAACCGGTTCGCCGAGGGCGCCGCGACGCCGCCGTGCCCGCCGCGCAATGCGCTGAATGCCTCCAGCAGCGCTTGCGCCACCGGATGCGACGGACAGCGCAAGCCGACGGAATCCTGCCCACCGCTCACCGCCGCGGGGATGCGCGCGGCGCGCTTCAGGATGAGCGTGAGCGGGCCGGGCCAGAACGCGTCGATCAGACGCTGCGCCTGACCAGGCAAATGATCGACCCAATAGTTCGGATCGCCCTGCGGCGCGAGATGCACGATCACCGGATGATTCGCCGGCCGTCCCTTCGCCGCGTAGATGCGCGCGATGGCCTCCGGATTTTCCGCGTCGCCGCCAAGGCCGTAGACCGTTTCCGTGGGAAACGCGACAAGACCGCCCGCGTCGAGCAGCGCCGCCGCGTGCTCGATCTGCGCGGCGCTCACCGGCAGCGCGTTCCCGGCCGGTTCGCCGGGTTGGACGGGTTTCTGTTGATCGGGCATGGCGCGCGCGTCAGTTCGTGGCGATATGCAGAAGCCGCGCGCAATCGCGCGCCGCCGTGCGGGCTTCTTCGAGCGTCGCGGCCGTGAAGTTCACGTGGCCCATCTTGCGGCCGCAACGCGCCTCTTCCTTGCCATACAGATGCAGACGCGCCGCCGGCATCGCCGCGACCTCGTGCCATGGCGGCGTGACCGACGCGCCTTTCGGGCCGCCCGGGAACCACACGTCGCCGAGAATGTTCAGCATCACCGCGGGCGAATGCTGACGCGTGTCGCCAAGCGGCATGCCGGTCATGGCGCGCACCTGCTGTTCGAACTGGCTGGTCGCGCACGCGTCGACGGTGTAATGCCCCGAGTTGTGCGGACGCGGCGCCATTTCATTGGCCACGAGCGAGCCGTCTTCGAGAATGAAAAACTCCACGCACAGCACGCCCACATAGCCGAGCTTGTCGGCGATCTGCAGCGCGGCCTGTTGCGCCTGCCCGACGAGCGTCGAGCTCGCGTCCGGCGCCGGGACGATGGTGTGCGCCAACACGCCGTCGCGATGCGTGTTCTGCGCGAGCGGATACACGACCGACGCGCCGGTCGCCGCGCGCGCGATCAGCGCGGAGACTTCGAACTTGAGCGGCAGACGCTTTTCCAGCACGCACGGCACGCCGCCGAGCGATGCATGCGCCTCGCGCACTTCCTCCGCGTTGCGCACGCGGATCTGGCCTTTGCCGTCGTAGCCCATGCGGGCCGTTTTCAGAATGCCCGGCAGCAACGCTTCGAGTTTCGTATCGTCAAAGGCGGCGAGCGCGTCCGACGATTCGATCACGACGTGCGGCGCGACCGTCACGCCCGCCGACGCGATAAAGCGCTTCTCGGCGATGCGGTCTTGAGCAACGGCGACGCAACGGCCCGCCGGACTCACGAAGGTAGTCTTCGCGAGGAAATCGAGGCTCGCGGCCGGCACGTTCTCGAATTCGGTCGACACCGCCGCGCACAGGCGCGCGAGTTCGGTCAGCGACGCTTCGTCGTCGTAGGCAGCGCGCAGATGCCGGTCGGCGACCGCGCCCGCCGGACTGTTTTCGTCCGGATCGAGCACGGCGACGCGATAGCCCATGGCCTGTGCGGCAAAGCAGAACATACGGCCGAGCTGGCCGCCACCGACCATGCCAAGCCATGCGCCGGGCAGAATCGGTGAAACCGGTGTGTTGTCTGGGTTCATCTTAGTGGTCGGTCGCGGCCGGTGTGCGTGCCGTCGTGAACGGCAAGCACCCGGCCGGTAGGTCGGACAGGGGACTTCTATCGAGGTCCGTCGCTCGGCGCTTACAGCGCCGGCAGCACCATCGCGTGGGCCGCTTCGTTCTGGCGCACGCGGAACGCCGCCAGCTTCTCCGCATACTCGGCGCTCGTGCCGCTCAAAACAGATACCGCGAACAGCGCCGCATTCGCCGCACCTGCCTCGCCGATAGCAAACGTGGCGACGGGCACGCCCTTGGGCATCTGCACGATGGAATGCAACGAGTCGACGCCCTTCAGATACTTGCTCGCCACCGGCACGCCGAGCACCGGCACAGTGGTCTTGGCCGCCAGCATGCCCGGCAGATGCGCCGCGCCGCCCGCGCCCGCGATGATCGCGCGGATGCCGCGCTCACGCGCGCTTTCAGCATAGGCGAACATTTCGTCCGGCATGCGGTGCGCGGACACCACCTTCGCTTCGTACGGCACGCCGAATTCCTGCAGAATCGCGACGGCGTTTTTCATGACTTCCCAGTCGGAACTGGAGCCCATCAACACGCCGACAACCGGCGCGCCATGCGTATGGGCGGTTTGTGCTTCACTCATCTTGCGGCTTCCCTGTTTCCGGATTCGATCAGGCGAGCTTGTGCCCGGTCAGACGTTCGAGCGCTTCCTGATATTTCTCGCCGGTCTTCTGGACCACGGCGTCCGGCAGCTTCGGCGCAGGCGGCTCCTTCGCCCAATCTTGCGTTTCGAGCCAGTCGCGCACGAACTGCTTGTCGAACGACGGCGGATTGGTGCCCACCTGATACTCGTCCGCCGGCCAGAAGCGCGATGAATCGGCGGTCAGCGCCTCGTCCATCAGATACAGCTTGCCGTGGTCGTCCAGACCGAATTCGAACTTGGTATCCGCGATGATGATGCCGCGCGTTGCCGCGTAATCCGCCGCTTCCTTGTACAGCTTGATCGAGATGTCGCGGATCGTGGCCGACAGTTCCGTGCCGATGCGGCGCTCCATCTCGTCGTACGTGATGTTTTCGTCGTGATGGCCCATTTCGGCCTTGGCCGCCGGCGTGAAGATGGGCTCGGGCAGCTTCTGCGCGTTTTGCAGGCCCGGCGGCAGTTCGACGCCGCACACCGAACCGGTGGCCTGGTAGTCTTTCCAGCCGCTGCCCGCCAGATAGCCGCGCACCACGGCTTCGACGAGAATCGGCTCAAGGCGCTTCACCACGACCGCGCGGCCTTTCACCTGCTCCGCTTCGTCTGTCGCGACCACGGACTCGGGCGCCACGCCCGTCAGGTGATTCGGCACCACGTGCTTGAGCTTCTCGAACCAGAAGTTCGCCATCTCGTTGAGCACGCGCCCCTTATTCGGAATCGGCTCGCCCATGATGACGTCGAACGCCGACAGACGGTCGGTCGTGACGATCAGCAACTGGTCATTGCCCACCGCATAGTTGTCGCGGACTTTACCGCGGCCGAGCAGCGGCAGCGAGCGGAGCGTGGATTCGTAGAGGGTAGACATCGTCGTGGTTCGCTAAAAATGAGGCAAAAAGTGTGACCGGAACAAAAGGGAAACGCCGTTCCCCGGATGATGCGGGAACGGCGATCTGACGACAACCTGGCCAAACGGCCAGGCGCGGAGCCAAACGTTGAAGCAAATGCCGCTTAGCGGACGACTTGCGCCAGCTCGCCCGACTTGTATTTCTCCGCGATTTTATCAAGCGAAACCGGCTTGATCTTGCCGGCCTGGCCTTCGCAGCCGAATTGCGTGTAGCGCTCGATACAGATTTTCATCGCGGCTTCGCGCGCCGGCTTCAGGTAATCGCGCGGATCGAACTTGCCCGGATTGGTCGCCATGTAGCGGCGGATCGCGCCGGTGATCGCGAGACGCAGGTCGGTGTCGATATTGACCTTGCGCACGCCGTGCTTGATGCCTTCCTGGATTTCCTCGACCGGCACGCCGTAGGTTTCCTTCATGTCGCCGCCGAATTCGCGGATTTCCGCGAGCAGCTCCTGCGGCACCGACGACGAACCGTGCATCACCAGGTGCGTGTTCGGAATGCGCTGGTGAATTTCCTTGATGCGCTGGATCGACAGAATGTCGCCCGTGGGCTTCTTGCTGAACTTGTACGCGCCGTGGGACGTGCCGATCGCGATGGCCAGCGCGTCGCACTGGGTCAGCTTGACGAAGTCGGCAGCCTGCTCCGGATCGGTCAGCAGTTGTTCGCGGGTCATCGTGCCTTCCGCGCCGTGGCCGTCTTCCTTATCGCCCTTCATGGTTTCCAGCGAGCCGAGCACGCCCAGTTCGGCTTCGACCGTGACGCCGATCGAATGCGCCGCTTCGACCACTTTGCGCGACACGTCGACGTTGTACTCGTAGGACGCGACCGTCTTGCCGTCGGCTTCGAGCGAACCGTCCATCATCACGCTGGTGAAGCCGCTGCGGATCGCCGCCATGCAGACCGCCGGCGACTGGCCGTGGTCCTGGTGCATCACGACCGGAATGTGCGGATACGACTCGACCGCTGCTTCGATCAGGTGGCGCAGGAACGCCTCGCCCGCGTACTTACGCGCGCCGGCCGAAGCCTGCATGATGACCGGTGCGTTGACCTTGTCGGCCGCCGCCATGATCGCCTGCACCTGTTCCAGGTTGTTCACGTTGAATGCCGGAAGCCCGTAGCCGTTTTCGGCGGCATGGTCCAGCAGTTGACGCATTGATACGAGAGGCATGCTGTAACTCCTTAGATTGAAACGAATTCTTGTGCCGCCGGCATCTTTTGGGCGATCTTATCGCGAAGCAAACCGCATGCCCGTCGCACTGCGGCTCGGACTATGAGCCGGTGCGCCGCCTCTCGCGGGGCATGGCAGCCTGCTTCGCTCAATCCAGCCTGTACCGGTCGAGCAGTCGCTGACCGATCAATACGGCTCGCCGACCCGTACGATCTTCAGCGTATTCGTGCCGCCGGCCTGCCCCATCGGCTCGCCGACGGTCAGCACGACCATGTCGCCGCGCGACGCGTAACCCTTGCTCACCACGGTTTCCAACGCCTGCTGCAACGCGGTGTCGCGGTCGGTGTTGGTGTCCAGATGCAGCGAAGTCACGTTGCGGTATAGCGCCATGGCCCGCTCGCTGCCGACCCGCGGCGTGAGCGCGAAAATCGGCACGTGCGTCCAGTGACGCGACATCCACAGTGCGGTCGAGCCGGATTCGGTCAACGCCACGATCGCCTTGGCGCCGAGGTGGAACGCCGTGAACAGCGCGCCCATCGCGATGGACTGGTCGATGCGCGTGAACGTGCGGTCGAGGAAGTCCTTGTCCAGCTCCGACTGCTCCGACTTCTCGGCTTCGACGCAGATCGCCGCCATCGTCTCGATGGTCTGCACCGGATACTTGCCCGCTGCCGATTCCGCCGACAGCATGACCGCGTCCGTGCCGTCGAGCACCGCGTTCGCGACGTCCGACACTTCGGCGCGGGTCGGCACCGGCGCGTAGATCATCGACTCCATCATCTGGGTCGCGGTGATCACAAACTTGTTCGACTCGCGCGCCATCCGGATCATGCGCTTTTGCAGCGCCGGGACTGCGGCATTGCCCACTTCCACGGCGAGATCGCCACGCGCGACCATAATGCCGTCCGACGCGTCCAGGATACCCTGCAGCGCCGGAATGGCTTCCGCGCGCTCGATTTTGGCGATCATCTTCGGCTTGATGCCGTACGGCGCGCCGGCGATGTTCGCCAGTTGGCGCGCCATTTCCATATCGGTCGCATTCTTCGGGAACGACACCGCGACGAAATCGACGCCGAGCGACATCGCGGTGCGAATGTCTTCCATGTCTTTCGCGGTCAGCGCGGGCGCCGAGAGGCCGCCGCCCTGGCGGTTGATGCCCTTGTTGTTCGACAGATCGCCGCCGATCTTCACGATCGTATGGATTTCGTTGCCGATCACACGCTGAACGTTCAGCACGATCAGGCCGTCGTTCAACAGCAGCACGTCGCCCGGCTTCAGGTCGCGCGGCAGGTCCTTGTAGTCGAGACCGGCGCGCTCCTGGTTGCCCAGCTCGCACTCGGCGTCGAGGATGAACGGCTCGCCGGCGGTCAGCGCGACCTTGCCGTTTTCAAACTTGCCGACCCGGATCTTCGGGCCTTGCAGATCCGCCATGATGGCGACCTCGCGGCCTGCCTGGCGCGCCGCTTCGCGCACGAATTCGGCACGCTGGCGGTGGTCGTCGGCGGTGCCGTGCGAGAAATTGAGCCGCACCACGTCGGCTCCCGCCTGAATCATTTGCAGCAGGATCTCCGGCGTGCTGGAAGCCGGTCCGATGGTAGCGACAATCTTGGTGGCGCGATGCATGAGTCTCCTCGTCTGGATGGGATCGCTGGAAAGAGCGCTGCGAGTCGGATGCGGAGGCTGCGCACCGAAAGATGCTGCCGGGGGCTGCGCGCCGGTTGAAACCAGCGTCGCTTTATGGGGTGAAGCGGTGTTCGATACCAGCACGCGGGGCGCCGGCGGGGGTGCGAGCGCGACTTGCGCGGCCGGGAGTTCTGCCGGGGACTGGGCGGATTCGGCAGCCTCTGCGCTGAACGATTCCGCTGCGCCGGCGGCAGTGGTCGACTCCATGGCCGCTAAAGGCGGCTCGGATGTTTCTGGCTGGCTGCCAGCCAGTCTGGCTTCACCGACAGTTTCGAGCGCGGCGGCAACCGTGTCCGCGACTGTCGATTCGGTTGCCGACGCGGCTTCAGACGCAGCCTCAAGCACGGCTTCGGGCGCCGCTGCGTCCGGCGCGCCGGAGGGCGCTGTGCGCTCCCCCGCCGCCGTTCTTGCGGTGTCGCGCGGCTTGCCGCGCTGACCGTTCGCCTTTGCCGACTTTGCCGTTGGGGAGCGCGCCGCCACGTTAAGCCCGCGATTCCAGAACTTCGAGGGCCGGCAGCTTCTTGCCTTCGAGGAACTCAAGGAAGGCGCCACCGCCTGTCGAGATGTAGCTGACCTTGTCGTGGATGCCGTACTTGGCGATCGCGGCCAGCGTATCGCCGCCGCCCGCAATCGAGAACGCCGACGATCTGGCAATCGCGTCGGCCAGCGTCTTCGTGCCGTTGCCGAACTGGTCGAATTCGAACACGCCGACCGGACCGTTCCACACGATGGTGCCGGCTTTTTCCAATTGCGCGGCGAGCGCTTTCGCGGTTTCCGGTCCGATGTCGAGAATCATGTCGTCGTCCTGCACGTCGGCGACGGCCTTGATTTCGGCCTTGGCGGTCGGCGAAAACTCTTTGGCCGTGACCACGTCGGTCGGGATCGGCACCGAGGCGCCGCGGGCTTTTGCGGCGTCGATGATGGCTTTGGCTTCCGCCACGAGATCCGCTTCGGCGAGCGACTTGCCGATCTTCAGACCCGCGGCCAGCATGAACGTATTGGCAATGCCGCCGCCGACGATCAGCTGATCGACCTTGTCGGCGAGCGACTTCAGAATGGTCAGCTTGGTCGACACTTTCGACCCCGCGACGATCGCCACCAGCGGACGCTTCGGCGCGCCCAGCGCCTGGCCGAGCGCCTCGAGTTCGGCGGCCAGCAGCGGCCCGGCGCACGCCACCGGCGCATATTTCGCGATGCCGTGCGTGGTGGCTTCGGCGCGGTGCGCGGTGCCGAATGCGTCGTTCACGTAGATATCGCAAAGCTTCGCCATTTTCTGCGCAAGCTCGTCGGAATCCTTCTTTTCGCCCTTGTTGACGCGGCAGTTTTCCAGCAGCACGACGTCGCCCGGCGCGACGTTCACGCCGTTTTCCACCCAGTTCGCGACGAGCGGCACGTCGCGGCCGAGCAGTTCGGCGAGACGCTTCGCGACCGGCGCGAGCGAGTCTTCCGGCTTGAAATCGCCTTCAGCCGGACGGCCCAGGTGCGATGTGACCATCACGGCGGCGCCTGCGTCGAGCGCGGCCTTCACAGCCGGCACGGACGCGCGGATGCGGGTGTCTTCGGTGATGTTGCCTTGATCGTCCTGCGGCACGTTCAGGTCGGCGCGAATGAACACTCGTTTGCCGGATAGCTTGCCTTCGGCGATCAGATCGGAGAGACGCAATACCTTGTTCATGGGCGTTTGTGTGCGAGTTGATGAGAAGGCGGTGGCGGACGGCGCACACGGCTTTAAGCGCGGCGAACTCCCGCGCGTCGGCCCGGCGGCCCCGTAATGTCGAGGGCCGGCGGCAAGGCCGCGGCGCGGGCGCCAGGCATCGGCGCGGTCATCCCGGAAAGCGCCATTTTAACTGATCCCCACTGCCTTCTGACCCGCGAGCGGGCGAATGTCCCGTATTTGAACGCCACGCCGCGCGTGCCGCAGCGCAGCATTCGCGGCGCGCCCCCACTACACCCCGACTACATGAGCAGCCGCAGGAGCGTGAACACGAGCATGCCGACGACAATCGTCCCGAGCATGGTGCGCCGCCACAAAAGCCACGCCAATCCGGCGAGCGTCGCGTAGAACTCGTGGTTCGACGGCGCGAAGGAAAGACCTTCCGGCGTTCCCAGCACGTCGGGCAGGACCACGGCGGCCAGCGCCGCGGCTGGCGCGTAGCGCAGCATGCGCTGCACGCGCGCAGGCAAAACCGTGCGCTCGCCGCCGATTAGAAACATCGCGCGCGTCAGTGCGGTGACGAAAGTCATGCCGAGAATGGCGAGCCAGATTTCCGTGGATGTCATCGCGAATCTCCCGCGCTGTTGCGGATGCGGCGCAAGTCGGCGCGCTCGGCCAGCAGGTCGGCGGCGCTGCCCGCCATGATCGCGGCGATCACCGCCAGCGGCAGCCCGAGCCGGTACGGCAGGTCGAAGGCCAGAAGCGCCACGATGCCCGCGATGCAGACCGCCACCATCGTGGAGCGCGTCGCGATGGCCGCGACCATGATGGGCAGCAGCGCGAGCGTGCCCGCGAGCCCGAGCCCCCAGTTGTCCGGAATCAGGCTGGCGAGCAGGATGCCCGCTATCGACGCCACCTGCCACGACACCCAGCTGCTGACCGCCATGCCCCAGAAGTAGGCCTCCTTGCCGGGCACATAGCCGGTCTGGAAGTTCTTCTTCACGAACAGCAGATAAATCACGTCGCCGTTGAAGTAGCCGAGCAGGATGCGCCGCCACATCGGCAGATAGGAAAAGTGCGGCGCGAGGCCCACGCTGAAGATCACGAAACGCGTATTGACCATGGCCGCCGTGAGCAGCACGGTCCAGACCGGCAGCTTGGCGGCGAGCAGCGGCAGCACCGCCAGCTGCGACGACCCGGCGTAGCACAGCAGCGACATGGCGAGCGCCTGAGGCAGCGTGAGCACGGACTTGCTCATCGCGACGCCGGTGACGAGGCCCCACGAGGAAATTGCCATGAGCGTGGGCGCGTAGTCGCGCGCGCCCTCACGGAAGGCGCGGCGATCGGTATCTGACAGACGAGCGAGCATGAGGCGAAAAGCGCCGGCGCTGGAGGCCGCGATGAAGGAAATCGGCGCCAGGTCGTCAAGCACCCGCTGGCGCATCCGGATTTGAATTATGCGTGCGCCGAATTATAGCGCCCGAAGTGCGTCCAAATGCCCGTTCCGTGTGCAAAAGACGCTAAAATACGGGTCTTCGCCGCACCCCACCGAAATTTCGGGCGCGCCCCGGCTTTCCCGGCCCTCACGGGAACCCGGCGCGAGACGACGGGTCTTGGGGGCTCACACAAACACGCACCTGCTGGAGAATCGTATGTCAATGGCCGACCGCGACGGCAAGATCTGGATGGATGGCAAGCTGATCGACTGGCGCGATGCCAAGATCCATGTGCTGACCCACACGCTGCATTACGGCATGGGCGTTTTCGAAGGCGTGCGCGCCTACAAGACGGCAGACGGCGGCACGGCGATTTTCCGTTTGCAGGAGCACACCAAGCGTCTGCTGAACTCGGCCAAGATTTTCCAGATGGACGTACCGTTCGACCACGAAACGCTCGCCGCCGCGCAGCGCGAAGTGGTCCGCGAAAACAAGCTGGAATCCTGCTATCTGCGCCCCATCATCTGGGTCGGTTCGGAAAAGCTCGGCGTGTCGGCCAAGGGCAACACCATCCACGTGGCGATCGCCGCCTGGCCGTGGGGCGCCTACCTTGGTGAAGACGGCATTGCCAAGGGCATCCGCGTGAAGACTTCGTCGTTCACGCGCCATCATGTGAACGTGTCCATGGTCCGCGCCAAGGCATCGGGCTGGTACGTGAACTCGATCCTCGCGAACCAGGAAGCCGTTGCCGACGGCTACGACGAAGCCCTGCTGCTCGACGTGGACGGCTACGTGTCGGAAGGCTCGGGCGAAAACTTCTTCCTCGTGAACAACGGCAAGCTGTACACGCCGGACCTGTCGTCGTGCCTCGACGGCATCACGCGCGACACGGTCATCACGCTCGCGCGCGACATGGGCATTCCGGTGATCGAAAAGCGCATCACGCGCGACGAGGTCTACACCTGCGACGAAGCGTTCTTCACCGGCACCGCCGCCGAAGTCACGCCGATCCGCGAACTGGACAACCGCACGATCGGGGCCGGCGCACGCGGCCCGATCACGGAGAAGCTGCAATCGGGCTTCTTCGACATCGTGAACGGCAAGAGCGAAAAATACGCGCACTGGCTGACCAAGATCTAACGCGCACTGCGCCGGGCTTTTCCCAACCCGGCGCACCGCACGCACCCTGCATACAACGAGAAAGTCTCATGAGCGATATCAAGGAAATGCCGCTGGTCGAGCTGACGGCAAAAGACCTCCCGGCATACTGTCCCAATCCGGCCATGCCGCGCTGGAGCGCGCATCCGCGCGTCTTTATCGACGTCACGCACGGCGAAGCGCGCTGCCCGTATTGCAGCACGCGTTACAAGCTGCGTGACGGCGAAGTCGTCAAGGGCCATTGAACCTGGCGCCCTGACGCTGTTCGCCCGCGGCGTTGGCCGCTCACCGTTTCCGGGCTTGTGAAGTTTTCGCCGCGACGCGTGTCGTGGCGAAATCCCGGCGCAATTGCGCCACCCGGCTAACGGTTTTCCCCTTTTTACTTTGACTTATCCGAAGCGCCACGCGCATCGCGCGCGGCGCTTCGTTTCGATACCGGACACTCACTCTGATGCGTCGCGCGTTGGTTATCGCACCGAACTGGATCGGTGACGCATTGATGGCGCAGCCGCTGTTTGCGCGCCTCGTGAAACTGCACCCCCGCATCGTCATCGACGCGGTCGCGCCTTCGTGGGTCGCGCCCGTGCTCGAACGCATGCCGGAAATCCGCGACGTCTACGCCACCGACCTCGCGCACGGCAAGCTGCAAATGCTGCGCCGCTGGCAACTGGCGAGCGACTTGCGCGACGTGGGCTACGACGCCGCCTATGTGCTGCCGAACTCGCTCAAATCCGCGCTGATTCCGTGGATGGCGAGCATCCGCCTGCGCATCGGCTATACCGGCGAGAGCCGCTACGGCATGCTGAACGTGCGTCACGCGAATCCGCGCAAGGACGAGCGCCCGCCGATGGTCGGCCATTACGCCGCCCTCGCGTACGCGCCGGGCGCGAAGATTCCCGACGACCTGCCCATGCCGCGGCTCGACGCGGACCTGAACGAAGCGTCGCGCGTATCGGCGCGCTTCAATCTCGACACGCGCGTGCCGCTGCTCGTGTTCTGCCCCGGCGCCGAATACGGCCCGGCCAAGCGCTGGCCGCCCGAGCATTTCGCGGCGCTCGCGCAAATGGTCGGACAGTCGTTCCCGTACACGCAGATCGTCGCGCTCGGCTCGCCGAAAGACGCGCCGCTCGCACAAGCCATTGCCGAGAAGGCGCCGAATGTACGCAATCTGTGCGGCCAGACCGCGCTCGGTGAAGCCTGCGCGCTGATCTCGCGGGCCAATGCCGTCGTCACGAACGACTCGGGACTGATGCACGTCGCCGCCGCGCTGCGCCGGCCGCTCGTGGCCGTCTACGGTTCGACCGATCCGCGCCACACGCCGCCCTTGTCCGAGCTCGCGAAGGTACAATGGCTTCATCTCGAATGCAGCCCCTGTTTCCAGCGCGAGTGTCCGCTCGGCCATCTGAACTGTCTGAAGCAGTTGAGCGCCGAGCAGGTTTTCGGCGATCTGCGCGGCATGTTGCTCGCGCAGCGCTGAGCAGACTGACACTTGCACGCAACACCGCACGCCCTGAGCGCGTCGCGTCATGTTCGCGCCTTGCGGCGCGGGCATTCTGGCGCTCGGGTGCGACGGCCCAGTTCGGGCCGCTTTGCTGACCGCTGACTTGCAACCGCGCGCCGCGCACAAGAGACTGACGAGCCATGCCACGTTTTGCCCACATCTTCGAAGCCGCCGCCGATACCCTCAACGCCTATTACCAGGCCGTCGCCGAGGTCAATATCGACAGCCTGATGGGCCTGTGGATCGATGAAGAGTTCGTGAGCTGCATTTGCGCCGACGGCTCGCATCTGCATGGCCTCGACAGCATTCGCGCGGGCTTGCAGATCCAGTTCGAAGCCGCGCCGGTCTCGATCGAACCGCTCGACATTCGCGTCTACGACAGCCTCGGCACCGTCGTCTACGCCATCGCCGAAGCGCATCGTCCGGTCGACCCGAAGGCCGCGCCCGCCATGGTCTTCACCACCTACGTGATGGTTCACGAACGCGGCGAATGGCGCATCGCGCACATTCACGCGAGCCCGATGCCGAATGACGCAGCCAGCCAGTTCGCCACGAAAATGCGGCATGGTCAGGGGCCGCTCCACTAACGCGCGGTCCGCGCCGCCACACTTTCGCTCGAAGCCGGCATGAGCACGCCCCGCAGCAAGTCCCCTTGGGGGACCGTAGAAGATCAACCCGCCTCCGCGCGCGCCGGGGCCGCCGTCGAGGCGACCCTCGAGCTGCTCTACCGCGCGCCGCTCTGGTTGCCGAACAAGCATGTGCAGACCATTGTGCCTTCGCTGTTTGCACGGCGTCCGGCGGTGTCGTTTCGTCGTGAGCGATGGGACACGCCTGACGGCGACTTCATCGATCTCGACTGGGTTCAGCACGACAACGCGCCAACCTCTGTCATTACAGCGGACGCGGCACGTCAGATTCCCGCCGCCGACGCGCCGCTCTTCGTCCTGTTCCACGGACTCGAAGGCAGTTCCGCATCGCACTACGCGTCTTCGTTGATGGCGGCCGCGCGCGAGTGCGGCTGGCACGGCGTGGTGCCGCACTTTCGCAGTTGCAGCGGCGCGCTGAACCGCTTGCCGCGCTTCTATCATCTCGCCGACAGCAATGAAGTCGATTGGGTTTTGCGACGTCTGCGCGCCGCGCATCGCGGGCCGCTCGTCGCCGCGGGCGTGTCGCTGGGCGGCAATGTGCTGCTGCGCTGGCTCGGCGAGCGGCGCGAGGACGCGGCGTCGGTCGTCTCGGCGGCCGCCGCGATCTCCACGCCCATCGACGTCCACGCCGGTGGACGCGCGTTGTCGCAAGGCTTCGGCATGGTCTATACGCGCAGCTTTCTCAAGACACTCAAGCAGAAAGCCGAGCAGAAGCTGGTGCAGTTTCCTGGCCTCTTCGACCGCGACGCGATGCTCGCGAGCCGCACGATGTACGAGTTCGACAACGTCGTGACCGCGCCGCTACACGGCTTTCGCAATACCGACGAATACTGGAGCGTGGCGACCACGCGGCCGTTGCTGCCGCACATTCAGGTGCCCACGCTCGTGCTGAACGCGCGCAACGATCCGTTTTTGCCGGCCGAGGCGCTGCCGTCGCGGCAACAGGTGTCGGCGGCGGTGGAACTCGACCAGCCGAGGCACGGCGGCCACGCCGGCTTCATGACCGGGCCGTTTCCGGGGCGCATCGACTGGCTGTCGCGGCGCGTGTTCGGCTATCTGGAGCAGCACGTCGATCATGGATGACATCGTCAGACAGGCTTTGGCCAAATGGCCGAACGTACCCAGTTGCACCGGCTGGCTGATGCTCGACCGGCGCGGCAACTGGCGCATGCGCGACGAAGCCGCGCAGGCGAGCGGTTCGCCCGGCGTGCCGGTCCGGCACGAGGCGTTGCTCGGCTTCATCAACCGGAACTACGACTGCGACGAACGCGGGCAATGGTTCTTTCAGAACGGGCCGCAGCGCGTGTATGTCGAGCTGGGCTACACGCCGTGGGTCGTGCGTTTGTCGGCCGATGCCGAAGGCGCGCTCGCGCTGAAAGATCAGGCGGGCAACGCCTTTGAAGCATCGGCCGTTTTTGCCGACGACCACGGCGGCATTCTTTTCGCCGACACGTCCACGCCGCCGAGAATCGCCGTGCTGCACGATCACGATCTGGAAATATTCGCCGATCACGCACACCTCGCCGACGATTCACTGAGCGGCGAGTTTCGCTGGAATAGCGGCGTAGTGCTGCCGCTCGAACCGCTACGGCGGGACGATGTCGCGTCGCGCTTCGGGTTTGTGCAGAGTCCGGCGGCGAACGCCTGAGGCTTGAGCCGGCCTCAGCCGCCAGGCGCCGACTCGCGGCGCTCACCCTGCCGGAGCCTAACTTTTCTCGTCGAGCCGCTCTTCCTTGTAGCGGCTCTCCATCTCGTGCAGCCTGGCGTCGACGGTAGCCAGGTCGTAGTAGCCGATGCTCTTCATATCGCGCGCGTCCTTCAGTTGACGGATCGCGGACGGCCACGCGCCTTCCAGCGCGAACTTTTCAGCCAGCGCCCGATGCCGCGTCAGCGCGTCGCCGCTGCCCGCACAGGCCTGCGCGAGATACAGCCACCACGCCGGCTGATCGGGCTGCACGCGCGTCTCCTGTTGCGCGAGCGCCTGCGCTTCGCCAAAGCGCCGCAAGGTCAGCAAGGTGCGGATGTGCATGTCGATGGCGGCATTCGATCGAGGCCAGCGCTTCTGCGCGAGGTCGGCAAGACGCACCGCTTCGGCGTCGCGACCGGCGCGCCGCGCGATGTCGGCGGCCAGCACGTCGAGGCTCGGCGAGCTGCGCGCCGCTTCGTCTTGCGCCTGGGCGCCCGCCAGCAGCGCCGCACGCGACGACACCAGCGACGCGGCCGCGTCGTCGTAACGTTCCAGCAGCATCTGGCCGTACGCAATGCCGTACCAGTTCGCGGCGACATTCAGCGCGGTGCGGTCTTCGATCTCCGAGCGCATGCGCGAAATCTCGTCGGCATATTCGCTGCGCGAGCGGTCCTGCAGAAGACGCGCACGCGCTCGCACGAAACCATATTCGGATGATTGGTGCGGTTGCCGGTAAGGCGCGCGGCGCGCGCGGTCCTCCATGTCGGCGATCCGCTCGCCCGTCAGCGGATGGGTGCGCGCGTACGCGGGTATGCCGGTGTCGCTCATCGCCGCACGGTCGAGGCGGCCGAAGAACGTGGGCATCGCGTACGGATCGAAACCCGCGCCGGCGAGCAGAAGAAAGCCGACGCGGTCCGCTTCCTGCTCGGCGGATCGCGAAAAACGCAGTTGGTTGTCGATCGCGTAAGCCTGGCCGCCGACCGCAATTGCGCTGCCGAGATCGCCGCTGTGCGCAAGCACGCCCGCGAGCACGCCGAACAGCATGCCGGCGAGCGCGGCGTAGGTGCTGCGCTCGCCGGTGGTGATCATCCGCGAAATGTGGCGTTGCAGGACGTGTCCCATTTCGTGGCCGAGCACGGACGCGAGTTCCGATTCGGTTTGGGTCGCGACGATCAAACCCGTGTTCACACCGATGAACCCGCCGGGCAGCGAGAACGCATTGATCTGCGGGTCGCGCACGGCAAAGAGATCGAAGTCCGGCCGATAGCCGCCGATGTACAGCGCGTTCGCCGCCGCAGCCAGTTTTCCGGCGACGGAGCCGAGGTAGTCGCGCACCAGCCAGTCGTCGAGATAGTCGGGGTCGCGGCGCACTTCGCGCATCACGCGCTCGCCGAGCTTGCGCTCCGCTTGCGGCGTCAGCGAACCCGCGCCGCCGCTGCCGAGGTCGGGGAGTTGCTGCGTCGCGATCGGCGCGCGCCAGCCGCCGCCGGCGCCCCGATGCGCGCCATCGTTGGCGGAAAAACGGCTTTGCGCGCCGCCGTACACGCCGAAGACGCCTTGCGCGATAGCGGGCGGCACCGCTGGATCGGCATACGACTCCTCCTGCCCGCTGACGAGAGGCGGCTCGGCGGATTGCGCTTGCACGCCGGGCGCGGCCCGTGCTTGCGCGAATGCACCGGGCGGCGTCGATAGCGCGACACACAGCAACGCAGCAAGAAAGCGTTTCGGACGCATTGCAAGTTCGTCTGACGGAGTCGGAAAGCGACGCCCGCCGCACGGACTAAGATAGCGGGCTATGGTGCGATTGTAATCAGTCGCCGCGCGGCTCCGAGGTGCCTCGGGCGTGCGCGAGCGAGCCGGACGCCCGCACCGCACTGCTATGATAGGCGCCCTCTGAAGGAGCCAGACATGCCTGAACTCACTCATTTCGATGCCGCCGGCCAGGCGCATATGGTGGACGTCGGCGGCAAGCAGGAAACGAAGCGCATTGCAGTCGCGCGCGGTTCGATCCGCATGCTGCCGGAAACCTTCGCGCTGATCCGCGACGGCAATGTCAAAAAGGGCGACGTGATCGGCATTGCGCGCATCGCCGCGATTCAAGGCTCGAAACGCACTGCCGATCTGATTCCGCTGTGTCATCCGCTCGCGCTGACGCGTGTCAAAGTGGATTTCGAACTCGACGACACCCTGCCCGGCGTGCACTGCACTGTTCAGGTCGAAACGCTCGGCAGAACCGGCGTGGAGATGGAAGCGCTAACCGCCGTGCAGGTCGGGCTGCTGACGGTGTACGACATGTGCAAGGCGGTGGATCGGGGGATGATCATCACCGATGTGCGGGTGATGGAGAAGCATGGGGGGAAGTCGGGGGATTGGGTGGCGGGCTGACATCCTCGCCCACCCGCCCTTTCCACCATTCCACCATTCAACTATTTCCGCAAACGACAGCGCGACTTATTCCTCGTCGCTGTCGTCGTCTTCATTGACGCCGCCCGGCGGCATGCCGTAGCGCTTGATCAGTTCCGTCTTGAAGCCCGCCAGCGTCTTTTGCTCATCGCAGAGCTGATACAGGTAGTTCAATTGCGACGGCCAGTCCTTCAGTTCCTCGGCGAAAATTTTCAGACGCGCGACGGTATCGAACGCTCCCGCCGTGTCGCCACTCAACGCCTGCAGCACTGCATAACGACGCAGCACGGTTTCGCCGGGCAAGAGCGCCATCGCCTGACGGTGCATCGCGAGCTTGTGTTGCAGATCCATTGAGTTCATCGGCAGGAGCGTCGCCATGCCATACTCGCCCCACGCCCGGAAGAGGAACGACGGGTCCGCGCGATACTGCTCGGCCGGACGCGAGCCGTAGTACAGCACCTCGGCGCGCGCGTAATCGCGGTACACCGGATACAGCGCCGCTATCCCGCCGAACACGATCACCGCGAACGCGCCGAACGACAGACGCCCCGGCACGAGGCGCAACGCGCGCGTGTCGAGCAAGCCGAACACGAACATCGCCGGCAACAGAAAGAACATGTACTGCTGCGGATATTCGACCAGCGCATGCATGACAAGCACGCCGATCAACGCGATGCCGAAAACCCGCGCCGCGCTCTGCGGCGCGCGCACCACGCGCACGAGCCACATGATCAGGCCGAACAGCACGATCGCGACGCCGATCAAGCCGGTCTTTGCGAGCAGATCGATAAAAATGTCGTGCGAATTATTGGCGATCTCGACCCCGCCAAGCGTCTTGGCAAACTGATATTGATAGCTCGGAAACTCGCCCCAGCCGACACCCATCAGCGGATGCGTCTTGAACATCGTCCAGCCGTACTTCCACAACGCGAGGCGCGGCGCGATCTGGCCGGCGTCCTGGAAACGCTCGGCGGCGGACTGTCCGAGCTCCAGGTGATAGCGCACGTTGGCCCAGCGAATCAGCGCGTTCACGACGAAAAACAGCACCGCGAGCGCCGCTGGAATGAGCCACTGACGATAGCCGCGATGCATCTGCGGCTCGCCGCGAGCCTGCGCGAACGCCATCCAGAAACCGGCCACGACAATCACGCCCATTTGCAGCCACGGGCCGCGCGAAACAGTCAGCGCAAGGCCGACCGCGAAAATGGTCGACACCAGCGCCCAGATGCCGACGGCAATGCGGCGCGTCTGCACAAGGTACAGCGCGCCCGCCATCGCGAACGCGATATACGTGGCGAGATGGTTCGCCTGCGCCATATTGCCGAACGGCCGGCGCTCGACGGCCACGTTGTACGCCACGACCAGCGGCGAGACCCGCGCCTCGAGATGAAAAAGCTGGATCACCTGGCAGAACACCGCATACAGGCCGCCGACGATCAGCGCGCCGGCCGCCCAGCGCAACGCCGTCTCCGCGAGCTTCGCGCGCGCGAAGCCGTAGCCCACATGCGTCGCCATGAAAGCGGCGAGCAGGAAACCGCCGCCGAGCCAGTTCATCGAAGGTTGCGAAACGGGCAGCAGCACCGATTGAGCCACGAGCAACAGCCCGAACGCCAACGGCACGAGCGCGACGACAGGCGACGCGAAACTGATGCGCGGTTTCGCGCCCGCGACCATTAGCACGACGCCCGCGCCCGTCAGCAGGTAAAGCGCGAGCGCGGTGAACTCTGCGTAGAACGTCGGAATCGGATACGTATGGTTGACGACTGCATAAGGCAGCACCAACGCGAGAGACAACAGAACGAGAGACAGGTAACGCGCGAATGGGGTGGGCATCGAGTAAGCGGTGGGCGTCAGCAACCGGCGCACTATACAAAAAAATTCTTACACTGTGCGCCGGCTGGGCTGAAATATCCCCTAAATCAGCGTTTTACGTTCGAACGGCAAACTTTCCATTCGTTCACACGGCGTCACGCACGGCACTCCGGCGGGGCAAGATTCGACGGCAAGGTCGGCGCGTTGACAGGAATCGGTCCCGCGCCAGGCGCGGGCAACGAAGAGGCCGCTTTGCCCCCGGCAAAACACTCCCACGCGAGCGCGCCTGCCTGCACCGAACCCTGCGTCAGCGCGACGCGCGCGGTGGGCGCATCGACGTTGTCGGGAACCGAAGGCACCAGCGTGATCGTGTTGGAACCGGCGGGCGCGACGCGCGTCGTGAACGCGACGGTGATCTGGCCTGAGTCGTCGTCGACATGAACGGACTCGACGTTGCGCGTGGCGGGCGGCGACGCATAGCCGCCGCTGAACGCGTTGCCGCTCGCGGCGTTTTCGGACACCGCGAGCCGCGCCGACGCCGCGAGCGACAAGCCCTCGCCCACCCGGCTGCGCGCGAGATAGTCCTGATATGCCGGGATCGCATAAGCGGCGATCACGCCGACTATAGCGAGGACGATCATCAACTCGATCAGCGTGAAGCCGGGAGCGCCGCGGAAACCGAAGCGCACGCCGACACTGCGGCACGCTCGCGCGAGCCGCGCGGACCAGCGCGCTCGCGTCGAATCCGAACGCGCGGCGAGTGTGGAATGGGAATAAGGGGAATAAGGCAAGGTGACGATCATCGGCAGACTCCTGAAACGAAAAACGCGTGGCCCAAAGATCGGGACAGGCGTTTCCATCGTAGCGAGCCGGGTTCGTGTCACACAGTCAGCCGAATGGCCAATGTGCAGGCGGCGCGGCTCGTGTTACGGTCGCGCGTTGCAGCGCCTCAGGCGGCTGCGCGATGCGCATTGCGGCGCTTGATCACATAACCGAGGATCACGACGAACAGCGCGCCGGCGACGCTCATGCCGTATTCGGCCATCGGCGTATCGAGGATCGGCCAGCGATCGCCGGCCGGGTCGTTGACGATCAGCCCGCCCGCAATCCATCCGAGCAGCGCGGCGCCGAGCGTGATGACGATCGGAAAGCGATCGAGCAGTTTCAGCACGAGCTGACTGCCCCACACGATCAACGGAATGCTCACCACGAGACCGAAGATCACGAGCGCGAGACGATGCTGCGGATCGGCGGTTTCGGCCGCGCCCGCGATCGCGATCACATTGTCGAGACTCATGACGGCGTCCGCGACGATGATCGTCTTGATCGCCGACAGCAGCTTGTCCGCGGGCTTCACGTTCTCATGCACGTCATGCGCCGGCGCCATCAGACGAACGCCGATCCACAGCAGCAGCAGGCCGCCCGCGAACTTCAGCAGCGGCACGTCGAGCAGCGCGACCGCGAACGCAATCAGTATCACCCGCAGCACGATCGCGCCCGCCGTGCCCCACAGCACGCCCTTCGTGCGCTGATCGGGCGGCAGATTGCGGCAGGCGAGCGCGATCACGACGGCGTTGTCGCCACCCAGCAGGATGTCGATGACGACGATCTGAACGACTGCGCCCCAATGAAGCGTGGCGAGGAACTCGAGCATGAGCACACGAATAAGAAGGAATGAGATGCGCGGCGAAAAAAAAGCGGGGGAGTCTTCACTCCCCCGCTTTCGGGACCGCACGCCAACGAAAGGATCTCGTAAGCGTATCAAAAAAGGCGCGCCAACTGGGCGCCAGTTTCGATTTACAGCATCGCCTTCAGAAGACGCGCCATTTCCGACGGGTTCTTCGTGACCTTGATGCCGCAGGCGTCCATGATTTCCAGCTTCGCTTCAGCCGTGTCCGCACCGCCCGAGATCAGCGCGCCGGCGTGGCCCATGCGCTTGCCCGGAGGCGCGGTCACGCCAGCGATGAAGCCGACCACCGGCTTCTTCATGTTGCCCTTGATCCACTCAGCCGCGTTGGCTTCGTCCGGACCGCCGATCTCGCCGATCATGATGACGGCGTCCGTATCCGGATCGTCGTTGAACATCTTCATCACGTCGATGTGCTTCAGACCGTTGATCGGGTCGCCGCCGATACCGACTGCCGACGACTGGCCGAGGCCGATCGCCGTCAGCTGGCCGACTGCTTCATACGTCAGCGTGCCCGAACGCGACACGACGCCGATACGGCCCTTGCGGTGGATGTGACCCGGCATGATGCCGATCTTCAGTTCGTCCGGCGTGATCGTGCCCGGGCAGTTCGGTCCGAGCAGCAGCGTCTTGCGGTTTTCGCGACGCATGCGGTCCTTGATCTCGATCATGTCGCGGACGGGAATGCCTTCCGTGATACAGATCGCGAGATCCAGGTCGGCTTCGACGGCTTCCCAGATTGCAGCAGCAGCGCCTGCCGGCGGAACGTAAATCACCGACACGGTCGCGCCCGTTTCAGCCTTGGCTTCAGCGACGCTTGCGTAGATAGGAATGCCTTCGAAATCTTCGCCGGCACGCTTCGGGTTCACGCCTGCAACGTACGCTTCGCGGCCGTTTGCGTATTCGCGGCAAGCACGCGTGTGGAACTGACCGGTCTTGCCGGTGATGCCCTGCGTGATGACCTTGGTGTCTTTGTTAATCAGAATCGACATGTATTGACCTCTGTTCGTTTGGCGTCGCGCGGTGGCGCGTTGGCGCGGTGCGGCGGGATGTTCTCCGCCCGCGCCGCGCATGCGTTACGCGCGCGCCGCCATTCGTAATCCTGGAAAAAGCGCCTGGTAAACGCGGCGAGACGAGGCTTACGCCTTGCCCGATGCGGCCGCGACGACCTTCTGAGCCGCTTCTTCCATGCTGTCAGCCGCGATGATCGGCAGACCGGATTCGGCGAGCATCTTCTTGCCCAGGTCTTCGTTCGTGCCCTTCATGCGGACGACGAGCGGCACCTTCAGCGACACGGCCTTCGACGCCGCGATCACGCCTTCCGCGATCACGTCGCAGCGCATGATGCCGCCGAAGATGTTGACCAGAATCGCGGTCAGGTTCGGGTTCTTCAGCATGATCTTGAACGCTTCCGTGACCTTCTCGGTCGTAGCGCCGCCGCCCACGTCGAGGAAGTTCGCCGGTTCGCCGCCGAACAGCTTGATGGTGTCCATCGTTGCCATCGCGAGGCCTGCGCCGTTCACGAGACAGCCGATGTTGCCGTCGAGCGAGATGTACGCGAGGTCGAACTTCGACGCTTCGACTTCAGCCGGATCTTCTTCGTCCAGATCGCGATACGCGACGATTTCCGGGTGACGGAACAGCGCGTTCGAGTCGAAGTTGAACTTGGCGTCGAGCGCGATGACCTTGCCGTCGCCGGTCAGGATCAGCGGATTGATTTCGGCGAGCGATGCGTCGGTTTCCCAGAACGCCTTGTACAGGCCTTGCAGGATGGCGCGCGCTTGCGGGATCGACGCGTCGGGCACGCCGATCTTCTTCGCGAGGTCGTCGGCTTCGGCGTCCTTCAGGCCGGTCGACGGATCGACGGCAACCTTGTGGATCAGCTCGGGCGTCTTTTCAGCGACTTCTTCGACGTCCATGCCGCCTTCGCTCGATGCCATCACGACGATCTTCTGCGAAACGCGATCGATCACGAGGCCGACATACAGTTCCTTCTTGATGTCGGCGCCTTCTTCGATCAGCAGGCGATTGACCTTCTGGCCTTCCGGACCGGTCTGGTGCGTGACGAGCTGCATGCCGAGGATCTGGTTCGAGTATTCGCGAACCTGATCCAGCGACTTGGCGACCTTCACGCCGCCGCCCTTGCCACGGCCACCCGCGTGGATCTGAGCCTTCACGACCCATACCGGGCCGCCAAGCTCTTCCGCGGCCTTGACCGCATCATCCACCGAGAAGACCGGCTTGCCGCGCGGTACCGCGACGCCGAATTTCCGCAGGATTTCCTTACCCTGGTACTCGTGAATCTTCATGCGTGATTCCCTTCAGTCTGAGAGTTGGATTGAACTTCGTTTCCGCTACCGTCGATCATGCCGGGCGCATTGCCCCTGCCTTCGTGGCGGGCCGCCCCGTTGTCTGGCGATGCCGGGCGGTCTGCTGGGCGTGGCGCGTGGCCATACCAGCGCGGGTAAAACTTCTGCACTGCCTCCCCGTCGAAACGCAGCGCGTGGCAGCGTCCCAACTGGAATGGCGGTTTTTCGTTTAAACGTTCGCCGGCCTTGTCAGCCGATTCGTTTCCTGAACTCGCACTCGCGCCTGCCGTGCTGTCACCGGTACTCCATACGTCGCCGGCGAACGCCTGAATCGCGGCCGTCGGCAAGACGGCGCACAACTCGGTGAGATGCGTGCAGCCAGCCGTGCCGCCCAGCAAACGGGCGGCCTCGCGACGGAAGTTGTGACGGAGATTGAGCCCGATGAGGGCACGATAGGCGGGATTGCTGACTTGGCACACGCCAGGATAGGGCACCCAGTCGGACGACGCCTCGGCGTCGACGACATTGAGCTTGCGATCGATGGTGAGGCGAAGCCAGAGTTCATGGATCGGTTGACCATTGGGCCGAACGCCCGACGCAAGGACCACATCGCGCGGCTTTTCGTCGGTCAAGCACGCTTCCACATCCCACAGGCCATCGGCTCGCTCATAAGCTTCCGCTCTGATTGCGCGACGATGGCGCAATTGACGGGGCACTGGCGGGGAAAGCGGCATGCGGAAAGGAAAGGCCAGATTGGAAAACCCGTTAATTTTAGCATACTGGGTATTTGAGACAGGCCGGAATACGCTGAGACGGCCCGCGAGCCGCTGTGGGCCGGTTCGAGCCAGCTCTGCTGTCGCAAATCCGATGCTCGCCAGCGGTGAGGGGCGGCGCTATTCGCTGTTATTGGCTGCGACTCACGCCTACTCACCGCACTACTCTTCGTCGATTCCTTTGAGAATTTTCCCTATCGTTGCCGCCGAAAATCCGCGCGACGCCAAGAAGCGCGCCTGCTTCGCGCGCTCCGCCTGCGTTTCGGGAAGCTGGCCGAATTTCTTGCGCCATACGGCTTGAGCGCGGGCAAGTTCGGTTTCCCGCAATTGAGCACTGGCTTCTTCGACGAGCGTCTGATCGAGCGCATGCTGCTTCATTTCACCGACGATCCGGCTCGCGCCCAGGCGCGACGAGCGCCGATGGATCAGGCTTTCGGCAAAGCGGGAATCGGACAGCCAGTTTTCCGCTTCGAGCGTGTCGAGCAAGGTATCGAGCGAATCGGTTTCTTCGACGAAGGGCTTGAGCTTGCGCGCAAGCTCGCTGCGGCTATATTCGCGGCGCGACAGATAACCCAGCGCGCGCCCTTTGAGCGACCGTTCGGGACGTTGGGATTTTTTTGCTTCGTTTTGCCCAGGCTCGGCGTGGCTGGATGTACGGCTTGAGTTGCGCGAGTTGCTTGGGTCACGTGATCCACGCGAGCGGGTATAGGTTGGCTCGGTGGGCTCGGCGGAAGGGCTTTGAAACTGCGCGTGCTGCGGGCCGCGGCCCGCAGCACGGTCATGTGCGTCGAACGATTCGAAGGGATCGAACGAATCGCTGTCATCATTACGCGGGCCGTCCGCGTTGCTTCCGGTATCGGACAATGGCCGGCCCTTGCGTATCACGTAATGGTTACTCTTCGTCCGCGACTTCTGCGCCTGCGCCGGTCACTGCGTCGGCCATTGCATTCACGCCCAGCGATTCGCGGATACGGTTTTCGATTTCACGAGCAATGTCCGGATTCTCGCGCAGGAATTCACGCGCGTTGTCCTTGCCCTGGCCAATACGCTCACCGCTATAGCTGTACCAGGCGCCGGCCTTGTCGACGATCTTGGCCTGCACGCCCAAGTCGATGATTTCGCCCTGACGCGAAATGCCCTCGCCGTACAGGATGTCAAAGATCGCTTCGCGAAACGGTGGCGACACTTTGTTTTTAACCACCTTCACGCGCGTTTCGTTGCCGATCACTTCGTCGTTCTTCTTGATCGAACCGATGCGGCGAATATCCAGGCGCACCGACGCGTAGAACTTCAGCGCGTTACCGCCGGTGGTGGTTTCCGGATTGCCGAACATCACGCCGATCTTCATACGGATCTGGTTGATGAAGATCACGAGGCAGTTTGTGCGCTTGATCGTGCCGGTGAGCTTGCGCAGCGCTTGCGACATCAGACGCGCTTGCAGACCCGGCAGCGAGTCGCCCATTTCGCCTTCGATTTCGGCCTTCGGCACGAGTGCCGCGACCGAGTCGATCACGATCATGTCGATCGAGCCCGAACGCACCAGCGCGTCAGCGATTTCAAGCGCCTGTTCGCCCGTGTCCGGCTGCGAGACCAGCAGGTCGCTCACGTTCACGCCGAGCTTGCCCGCGTACTGGATGTCCAGCGCATGTTCCGCGTCGATAAACGCTGCCGTGCCGCCGAGTTTCTGCATTTCGGCAATGACTTGCAGCGTCAGCGTGGTTTTACCCGACGACTCCGGACCGTAAATTTCGACCACGCGGCCACGCGGCAAACCGCCAACGCCCAGTGCGATGTCGAGGCCGAGCGATCCGGTTGAAACGACCTGGATGTCTTCGACTGCCTCACCTGCGCCGAGCCGCATGACCGACCCTTTGCCGAACTGCTTTTCGATCTGCGCGAGGGCGGCAGCGAGTGCCTTGCTCTTTTCAGCAGTCAGTCCAGCCGAGCCTTTCTTGCTTTCTTCCATGAATCGTCCTTTGCTATGATGAACGGCGTCTGAGGCAGATGTGTCGTCCATTTTTGAAGGACAGCACACGAAACCCAGACACTGTATAAAAAAACAGTAGTTTTGGCAAGCGCGATTCTCATGCGAACGCGCATTTTTACCTTCCCGCTGCCCAAACCACCCACAATAATTTTCGGAGACCGCTGTGCGCCGCGGGGACACCCGAGGTGCCGGCCAAGGCCTTGAGCTGGCGCACCATGCGAATTCTGATTGCCGAAGACGACAGCATACTCGCGGACGGTCTGGTTCGATCACTCCGCCAATCGGCCTATGCGGTCGATCACGTGAAGAGCGGCGTCGAGGCCGACACCGCGCTGTCCATGCAAAGCTTCGACCTGCTGATTCTCGATCTCGGCCTGCCGCGCATGTCCGGGCTAGAAGTGCTGCGCCGCCTGCGCGCCCGCAACTCCAATCTGCCCGTGCTGATCCTGACCGCCGCGGATAGCGTCGACGAACGCGTGAAGGGCCTCGATCTCGGCGCCGACGACTACATGGCCAAGCCGTTCGCGCTCAACGAACTCGAAGCGCGCGTGCGCGCGCTCACGCGGCGCGGCGCGGGCGGCGGCCCGACGGTCGTGCGGCACGGTTCGCTGTCGTTCGATCAGGTCGGCCGGATCGCTTATGTGAACGAGCAGGTGATCGAGCTTTCCGCGCGCGAGCTGGGACTGCTCGAAGTGCTGCTGCAACGAATCGGCCGGCTGGTTTCGAAGGAGCAACTGGTCGACCACCTGTGCGAATGGGGCGAGGAAGTCAGCAACAACGCGATCGAGGTCTACGTGCACCGGCTGCGCAAAAAGATCGAGCCGAGCGGCGTGCGCATCATCACCGTGCGCGGCCTTGGCTACTGCCTTGAAAAGGCGGCGGCGCCCGCGAATGGCGGCACGGGCGCGAATGCCGCCGCGGCGCCCGCTTCCACCGAGCCTGAATCTGAAACGCCGCCGCCGGGGCCATCCGAGCAGTCTTCCGCTGGGATGCCGGCGAGTCATCACTACAAGTAGAGCACGCTTATGTCCGCACCCGCCGATCGCGCGACGCCCCGCGCGGCGGACCTCGACGAGGCGCGTGACGAGCGCTACGCCAATCCGTTCGCCCCACCCGACGAAACCGAAGCCGCCGCCGAGGCGCGCCCACGCTCGTTGTTCGGCGAAATTCTCGACTGGATGCTGGCGCCGCTGCTGCTGCTCTGGCCGATGAGTCTGGCGGTCACGTATCTGGTCGCCAAGTCGATTGCAAACGGGCCGTTCGACCGCGCGCTCGAAACCGACGCCTATGTGCTCGCGCGCCAGATCCATCCGGTCAACGGCGTGGCCGAGCTGACGCTGCCCGACTCCACGCGCGACTTTCTGCGCGCGGACAACGTCGACAGTGTGTTCTATCAGGTGCTCGGCACGCGCGGCGAACTGGTGGCCGGCGAGCGCGACATGCCGCTGCCGCACGAAGACGACCGGCCGCAGCCGGGCCTCGTCGCATTCCGTGACGACATGCTGCGCGGCAACGACATCCGCGTGGCCTATACGACCGTCGAATTTCCGCAGACGCCCGGCGCGGAGCCCGTGCTGGTGCAGGTCGCCGAGACGCTCGACAAACGCAGCCAGCTCGCCAACGACATCATCAAAGGCGTGATCCTGCCGCAGTTCGTGATTCTGCCGCTCGCCATTCTGCTCGTGTGGTTCGGGCTGTCGCGCGGCCTCGCGCCGTTGCACGCGCTGCAAGCGCACATCCGCGCGCGGCGTCCGGACGACCTGTCGCCGCTCGAAGCGCGTCGCGCGCCGCCGGAAATCGAGCCGCTCGTGACATCGTTCAACGATCTGCTGACGCGTCTCGAACAGAACATGGAGCTGCAAAAGCGCTTTATCGCCGACGCCGCGCATCAGATGAAAACGCCGCTCGCGGGCTTGCGCACGCAGGCGGAGCTGGCGCTGCGGCAAGACGCGTCGGCGGAAGTGCATCGCTCGCTCGAACAGATCGCCACCAGTTCGGAACATGCGGCGCGCCTCGTCACGCAACTGCTGGCGCTGGCGCGCGCGGAAAACCGCCTGTCCGGCCAGGTTTTCACGCCCGTGGAGGTGACGGAAGTGGCGCGCAACGCCGTGCGCGATTGGGTGCAAGCCGCGCTCGCCAAGCAGATGGACCTTGGCTACGAAGGGCCCGACGAGCCCGTGCAGGTCGAGGGAAATCCGGTCATGTTGCGCGAAATGCTGTCGAATCTGATCGACAACGCCATTCGCTACACGCCGCCCGGCGGCCGCATCACGGTCAGAGTGAGGCCCGAGACGACGCGCGAGACGGCGCACGGTACCGACGCGGACCTCGTGCATCTCGAAGTCGAAGACACCGGGTTGGGCATTCCGGCCGCCGAACGTTCGCGGGTAATCGAGCGCTTTTACCGGATTCTCGGCCGCGAGGGCGACGGCAGCGGCCTCGGGCTCGCGATCGTCCGTGAAATTGCGACGATGCACGGCGGCAAACTGACCATTGGCGACAACGTCTATCAAACCTCGCCGCGGCTCGCGGGAACGCTCGTGCGCGTCAGTTTGCGCGTGCTAGAACGGGACAGGACTTACCCTAACGCGCATTGACTTCGCTCAGCGACGAAAAGCAGGTCGCGCGGCGTTCCAGACAGACTGCGCGCCGTTTCACGCAACTTAGCCTGTTTTACGCGCGGCGCGCCGTCGCGCGGGAAAGCGTCGGCCAGGCGTTTCGCGTCAGTGGGCCGTAAGTTTCCGCTCCAATAATCGGTTGCACGGAACGCCTTGGCGGCGCACCGCGTGAATATCAATATTGGAGACTTCATATGGCTACCGTTGGCGGACACCTTGCGCCCGTGCCCATGACGCGCGATGAGAAGCGGGTGATCTTCGCATCGTCGCTAGGGACGGTTTTCGAGTGGTACGACTTTTATCTGGCCGGCTCGCTCGCGGCCTACATCAGCAAGAGCTTTTTCTCCGGCGTCAATCCGACCGCCGGGTTCATTTTCACGCTGCTCAGCTTCGCGGCGGGTTTCGCGGTCCGGCCGTTCGGCGCGGTCGTGTTCGGGCGGCTCGGCGATCTGGTCGGCCGCAAGTACACGTTCCTCATCACGATCGTGATCATGGGCCTGTCGACGTTCCTCGTCGGCTTCCTGCCGGGATATGCCGCTATCGGCATGGCTTCGCCGGTGATCTTCATCGCGATGCGCATGCTGCAAGGCCTCGCGCTCGGCGGCGAATACGGCGGCGCGGCAACTTATGTGGCGGAACACGCGCCCACGGGACGCCGCGGCTTCTACACCGCGTGGATCCAGACCACCGCCACGCTCGGCCTGTTCCTGTCGCTGCTGGTGATTCTCGGCGTGCGCACGGCCATGGGCGAAGACTCGTTCGGCGCGTGGGGCTGGCGCATTCCGTTCATCGCGTCGATCCTGCTGCTGGCCGTTTCCGTGTGGATTCGCCTGCAACTGCATGAATCGCCGGTGTTCGAGCGCATCAAGGCCGAGGGCAAGACGTCCAAGGCGCCGCTCTCCGAAGCGTTCGGCCAGTGGAAGAACCTGAAGGTCGTGATTCTCGCGCTGATCGGCTTGACCGCCGGCCAGGCCGTGGTGTGGTACACGGGCCAGTTCTACACGCTGTTCTTCCTGACGCAGACGCTGAAGGTGGACGGCGCCACGGCCAATATCCTGATCGCGATTGCGCTTCTGATCGGCACGCCATTCTTCCTGTTCTTCGGCTCGCTGTCGGATCGCATTGGCCGCAAGCCGATCATCATGGCCGGCTTGCTGATCGCCGCCGTGACGTACTTCCCGCTCTTCAAGGCGCTGACTCACTACGCCAACCCGGCGCTGGAAACGGCCACGTCGAAGGCGCCGATCGTCGTGATCGCGAATCCGGACGAGTGCTCGTTCCAGTTCAATCCGGTCGGCACGTCGAAGTTCACGACTTCGTGCGACATCGCGAAGAGCGCGCTTTCGAAGGCCGGTTTGAATTACGAGAACGTCGCCGCGCCCGCCGGCTCGCTCGCGCAGATCAAGGTCGGCGACACGGTGGTCGGCACGTATGACGGCAAAGCCGCCGACGCCAAGGACCAGGCGAAGTCGTTCGACAAGACGCTGGCGAGCACGCTGAAATCCGCCGGCTATCCGCCGAAAGCCGACCCGTCGCAAATCAACTGGCCGATGAGCGTGGCCATCCTGACGATCCTCGTGATCTACGTGACCATGGTCTACGGGCCGATCGCGGCCATGCTCGTGGAGATGTTCCCGACCCGGATTCGCTACACGTCGATGTCGCTGCCGTATCACATCGGCAATGGCTGGTTCGGCGGCTTCCTGCCGGCCACGGCGTTCGCGATCGTCGCGGCGAAGGGCAACATCTACTCGGGCTTGTGGTATCCGATCGTAGTTGCAGTCGCGACGTTCGTGATCGGCATGCTGTTCGTCCGCGAAACCAAGGACTCGGACATCTACGCGAAGGATTAAGACGCCTCCCGGCGACAGCGACTAAAAAAGTTGCGCGCCGGGGGTTGACAGCTTCCGGCGCCATCCGCATAATCTCGCTTCTTTCGGCGAATTAGCTCAGTTGGTTAGAGCGACGGAATCATAATCCGCAGGTCCGGGGTTCGAGTCCCTGATTCGCCACCAGTTGCACTAAGCCCTTGAATCTTCTAACGAAGTTCAAGGGCTTTTTACTTCTGGCGTCACGGTCGGTGTCACGGGTGCCGACTCGACACCGCGCAACACCTCTCACGCCCATCCGGAGCCGACGCCAACTGACCTCCAGTCGTTTGACGTGCGGCTCCCGCGCCGAGCTACTGCAAATCCAGCGCGACGTCGACGATCATGTCCTCCTGGCCGCCAACCATCTTGCGCCGCCCGAGTTCAATGAGAATGTCCACCGTCCTCAACCCGTACTTGGCCGCCGCTCGCTCCGCATGGAGCAGGAAGCTCGAATAAACGCCCGCATAGCCGAGCGCCAGGGTCTCGCGGTCCACCCGCACCGGGCGGTTCTGCATCGGGCGCACAAGATCGTCGGCGGCGTCCATCAGCCGGTAGAGATCACAGTCGTGGCGCCAACCCTGCCGCTCGGCAGCCGCGATGAAGACTTCCAGCGGCGCGTTGCCGGCGCCGGCCCCCATACCCGCGAGGCTCGCGTCGATGCGGTCGCAACCTTCCTCGACCGCCACCAGCGAATTGGCAACGCCAAGACTCAGATTATGGTGCGCGTGGATGCCTGTTTCGGTTTCCGGTTTCAGCACATTCTTGAAAGCGCGGAAACGATCGCGCACATCGGTCATGCCCAACGCGCCGCCGGAGTCGACCACATACACGCAACTCGCGCCATACCCTTCCATTAACTTCGCCTGTTCAGCCAGCTTTTGCGGCGTCGTCATGTGGCTCATCATCAGGAAGCCGACCGCATCCATGCCCAGTTCACGCGCGTATTCCAGATGCTGCCGCGATACGTCCGCCTCGGTGCAATGCGTGGCCACGCGCACCACGCGCGCCCCTGCGTCATAGGCATTGCGCAGGTCATGGATGGTGCCGATCCCCGGAATCAGCAGCGTCGCGATTTTCGCGCTCGGCGCACTCTCAGCCGCCGCCGCGATCCACTCGACATCGCTGTGCGCGCCAAACCCGTAATTGAAGCTCGATCCTTCGAGACTATCGCCGTGCGCAACCTCGATGCTGTCGACACCGGCCTGATCGAGCGCCGATGCAATGGCCCTGACGTTGGCGAGACTGTACTGATGCCGGATTGCGTGACTGCCGTCGCGCAACGTCACGTCGGAAATGTAGAGAGCCTTGTCGGCGGCGTTCATTGTGCAATCTCCTTGCGACGACGGGCGATGCCGGCATCCATCCGGCGACGGGCCATGAGGTCGCCACACGCGAGCGCGGCGGACGTCATGATGTCAAGATTGCCGGCATATGACGGCAGGTAATGCGCTGCTCCCTCCACCTCGAGGAATACCGAGGTGCGCAGGCCATGAACCGGGCCCAATCCCGGCACGTTGACGGGATGCTCTGCCGAAATCACCTCGAACTGCACTTTCTGCTTGAGCCGGTAGCCGGGTACGTAGCTTTGCACGCTGGCGGCCATCCGCTCGATGCTGTCTTCGATCGCCCGTAGATCAGCGAGATCGGACAGAACGAAAACCGAATCACGCATGATCAGCGGCGGCTCGGCCGGATTCAGAATGATGATCGCCTTGCCGCGTGTTGCGCCGCCGATCCGCTCGATCGCGCTGCGCGTCGTCCCAGTGAATTCGTCGATGTTCGCGCGCGTGCCGGGGCCGGCCGAACGGCTCGCTATCGAGGCAATGATTTCCGCGTAATGAACCTTCGCGACACGCGAAACGGCCGCGACGATCGGAATCGTCGCCTGGCCGCCGCACGTGACCATGTTCATATTCGAGGCATTCTCAGCATCGAGATTAATCGCCGGAATCACGTAGGGCCCGATCGCCGCCGGCGTCAGGTCGATCACCTGGATGCCGTGCCCCTGCAGGATCTCGTTGTGCCGCGCATGCGCACCCGCCGAAGTCGCATCGAACACGATGTCGATCTCATCGAATACCCCCAGCTTCAAGAGACCGTCGATACCTTCGGCAGTCGTGGCGACACCGAGCCGCGCGGCCCGCGCGAGGCCGTCCGAGTTCGGATCAACCCCCACCATCGCGCCCATCTCCAGATTCCGGCTATTGCGCATCACCTTGATCATCAGGTCGGTACCGATGTTGCCCGGTCCGATGATCGCCACCTTCACCTTGTCATTCATGCCCATCCTCCTTGTTCCTTGATATCGATCGCGAGCGAACCGTGAGTCGGTTCAGCGCGTGACGCGAAAACCCGCGCTGCCGAGCCGCTCGACCTCGACGGACACGTATTGCCCAAGGTGGACCCATTCGGCCGGCGTCGCGCCGCCCGCCATCACGATCCAGCCCGCCTGCAGCGGTTCGCCGGCCTGGGCCGACAGGCGCGCGGCGGCCACCAGCGAGCGCAACGGATGGCCAAGCAGCGCGGCACTGGAGCCAATCTGTGCCGGGCGGCCATCGATCTTCATCACCATGCCGAGATTCGAGAAATCGACGTGCGGGTCATGCCACGGGCCAATCACGAAGCCGCTCGACGAAGCGTTGTCAGCAATCACTTCCGGTAGCGTGAATTTGAAATCGCGGTAGCGTGAATCGATGATTTCGAGCGCTGGCGCAATCGCTTCAACGGCCGCCAGCGCCTCGGGCGCCGTCACGTCTCCCGCCAACGGCGCCTTCAGGATGAAAGCGATTTCCGGCTCGACGCGCGGATGAATAAAGCGCCCGAAATCGACCGACGTATCCTCCTCGATCTGCATCGACGATGTCAGTCGCCCCCAGATCACGTCGGACAGTCCCATCTGGATCATCTTGGCGCGGCTTGTAAAACCCATCTTCACGCCGACCCGCCGCTCGCCGCGAGCAATACGGCACGCGATCGACGCGGCCTGAATCGCATAGGCATCGTCGAGTGACAGACGGCCCTCGCGGTCGAACTGCTCGACCGCCTCGCCGTTCAACGCGGCCGTATCGAGCAGCGTCGCGTATTCAGTGATAGGGCTCATGCGCGCACCTCGTTCGGATCGCGATCGAACATCGCCCGCACCGAGCCGAGGCCGTTGATGCGAGTTTCGAAAACATCACCGGGCACAACCGGCACCATCGGCCCGAGCGCGCCGGACAGCACGAGGTCGCCAGCACGCAACGGCATGCCGTGCGCGGCCATGGTTCTCGCAAGCCAGACCACCGCGTTGAGCGGGCTGCCAAGGCAGGCCGCTCCCGCGCCGACCGACACCGGTTCGCCACGTCGCTCCGTCACCATCCCGCACAGCCGCGCGTCGAATGCCGACAGCTTCACCGGCGTGTTACCGAGCACGAACGCGCTCGATGAGGCGTTGTCGGCAATCGTGTCGACGATCCGGATGTTCCAGTTCGCAATCCTGCTGCCGACGATCTCAAGCGCGGGTAGCGCGTAATCGATCGCGCCAATCACATCGAGCGTGCCTGGACGATCGGCCGCCAAATCGCGGCCCATCACGAAGGCAATTTCGGCCTCGATCTTCGGCTGCATCAGGATCGAGGCGGGAATCGGTTCGCTGTCGCCATACCCCATGTCGTCGAACAGCACGCCAAAATCGGGCCGGTCGACGCCGAGCTGCGCCTGCACGGCGGCCGACGTCAGACCAATCTTGCAACCGATCCGCCGGCGGCCCTGCGAGAGGCGCCAACGCATGTTCTCCTGCTGGATCGCGTACGCCGATTCAATCGACATGTCGGGCCACGCGTCGCGCAAAGGCGAGATGGCTTCGCGCTTCGCCTCGGCCGCGCGCAGCATCGCCGCCGCCTGCCGAATCTGTTCCCCGGTCATATCAAACCTCCGTGGCCGGCTCGGGCGCGGGCTCGTCCCTGGTGCGGCCGCCAATGGCCCAATGTGCAGGCGGCGTCTGGGTCGCGTAGACGCGAATGCTCTCCAGCGGGGCACCGAGCGTTTCATGCACGGTGCGCGCGACCGCTTTCACGCAAGCCTTGACCACTTCGTCGCTGCGTCCCTCGACGAGCGAGATATGTACGATTGGCATCATGTTCCTTGCAATGGGGAATCAAACCAGCGCGATGAACGTCATCGCATGCGCCGATATTGGGATCGCGGCGACATACCGTCCAATACTGTTTTTTTGCTATACGATACCGATTCGGTATGGATAGACAGATGACGATGGATCTCAAGCAGATGCGGTATTTCCAGGCGGTAGCCGAGGAACGGAACTTCGGACGCGCGGCAGAACGGCTTCATATTGCGCAGCCGCCGCTGACGCGGCACATTCAGGCACTGGAAGCGCAGTTGGGTGTCACGCTGTTCCTGCGCTCGTCACGAGGCGCGGAACTGACCGAAGCGGGCGAAACGCTGCTGGCCGAGGTGCCCAACATCCTTGCCCTCGCAAAACGCGCGGAAGAACAGACACAACTCGCCGGCCAGGGGCTGACCGGCCGGCTCGACGTCGGCATCTTCAGTGCGGGCATCCTGCAGGCGATCCCGCAACTGCTGGCGGCCTTCCATACCGAACGCCCGCAAGTGAAGATCGGGCTGCACAACCTGACGAAGATGCAGCAGCTCGACGCGTTGCGCGAGCGGCGCATCAACATCGGCTTCAACCGGCTCGTACCGATGGCCGACGACATCGCGGTAGAAACGGTACTGGAGGAGCCCTACCTCGTGGCGCTCTACGAAGGGCATTCGCTTGCCACGAAAGACGCGATACGGCTGGGCGATCTCGATGGAGAGCGGATGATCCTGTATCCGAACGCGCCAGTACATGGACTGGCCCAGGAAATCGCAGCGGCTTTTCACGATGAGCGGATCACATTGCGGGTCGAGCAGGAAGTCGAAGACGTCGTGACCTGCATCGCACTCGTCGCGAGCCGCTTCGGCGTATGCATCACAACCGCCTCTGCGGCGAACTTGCGCCTGCCTGGCGTCGTCTACAAACCGTTGCACTCGGCGCGGTTGCGCCACATCGCATTGAATTGCCTGTATCGGCGCGGCGACGAATCACCCACGCTACATGGCTTTCTTGAGGTTATCGACCGGTTCCGGAGCGCGACCGCGTCGTCGTAACGAGAAGAGCGAGCTGTGCGCGGCAACGGAATATCATGACGACGCGGCACTTTCCGTCGTCCCTTGCCGTCGAACCATGTCATGACTTTCATGTCCAGACCGTAGTCCTGGCTACCCACAGCGACATCCGCAACTTCAAGGAGCTTTCCTGATGACGTTTCGCATCGCCGCGCGCGCCGTGGCCACCGTATCGATTGCGCTTTTCGGCGCCGCTTCCGCGCCCGCCCTGCACGCGCAAAATTCGACCGACAATCAGTGGCGCGCCAGCCAGAGCACGTTATCCACGCTGCTGCAAAACGGCTACAAGATCGTCGCCGTGGTGAACACGCCTCACGGCGATAGCGGCCCGGCCGATACCATTTTCGTTCAGCGCGATCAGAGCGCGTTCAAGTGCATCGACCCGCAAACGCCGGATGCCGGCAAGAAAGCGCCCGGCTGCTATGAGCTGGCGCCATCGACGGGACCGGCCGCGGGCTCGGAAGCCAAATAAGCGAACCGTTCGAAGCCGGCCCAAAACAACCGCAACCCGGCGGCTAGCGGTCCACGAGCCGGCTCAAATTGCCGCGCACACGCTGCAATAGCGCGATGAGCTGCGCGGCTTCTTCATCGGTGAAGCCGTTCAGCGCTTCCAGCGCGACTTCGTCACCTACCTTGCGGGCCTTGCCGAGCGCGCGCTCCGCCTTTGGCGTCATGCGCACCTGATGCTCGCGCCGGTCCTGCGGATTGGCCGCGCGCTCGATCCAGCCGCCCTCTTCCATGCGGTCCAGCAGACGCCCGGCCGAAATCGGCGCGACCTCCAGCAGATCCGCGAGCCGCGCCTGGTTGATGTCGCCGTAGTGCGCGAGATAAGCGAGCACGCGGCACTGCGCGCGCGTCAGATCGACCGACGACTTCGCGAGATCGTCGAAACGCTTGCCGCTCAAACGGCCGACGTCGGAAATCAGAAAGCCGAAGCGCTCTTCGAGTTGGGTTTTCATGCGCGGATTATACGAAAGCCTGGCGCGCCGCCGCCTTGGCCGGCGCACACCGGCGCATATTGGAACGGGCAATTCAGCCTCCGCATAACTCCCGATGCCGGAGCACACCGGCAGCCGATATAATAAGCATGCTTAGTATATCGACGACCCCAACTCATTCATGTCTTCCGACTCTTCGCCGTCGAGCACAGCCGCGCCGCTCAACCGGCCGATGATCACCATCTCGATCATGCTCGCGACGCTGATACAGACGCTCGACAGCACGATCGCCAACGTCGCGCTGCCTCACATGCAGGGCACGCTGTCCGCGTCGCAGGACGAAATCACGTGGGTGCTGACCTCGTATATCGTCGCGGCGGCTATCGCCACGCCGCTCACCGGCTGGCTGGCCGATCGCCTGAGCGTGAAGCGTCTTCTGCTGATCGCGATCGGCGGCTTCACGGTGTCGTCGGCGCTGTGCGGCTTGTCGGAGACGCTCACGCAGATCGTCGCGTCGCGTTTGCTGCAAGGCGTGTTCGGCGCGTCGCTCGTGCCGCTTTCGCAATCCATCCTGCTCGACATCAATCCGCGCGAGAAGCAAGGCCAGGCGATGGCCGTGTGGGGCATGGGCGTCATGGTCGGGCCGATTCTCGGACCAACCCTCGGCGGCTGGCTCACCGACAGCTACAACTGGCGCTGGGTCTTCTTCATCAACGTGCCGATCGGTGCATTCGCGCTGTTCGGCGTCGCGACGTTTCTGCCCGCGCGCGAGCCGAAACCCGACGCGAAATTCGACGCGTTCGGCTTCGCGACGCTCGGCCTCGCGATCGGCGCACTGCAAGCCATGCTGGATCGCGGCGAGCAACTCGACTGGTTCGGCTCGCACGAGATCGTCATCGAGGCGCTGATCGCGGCGATCAGCTTCGCGTTCTTTCTCGTGCACACGGCGACCGTCGGCAAAAAGTCGTTCTTCAAATACGAATTGCTGAAGGACGCGAACTTCGCGACGGGCACGTTTTTCATCTTCGTGATCGGCGCGGTGCTGTATGCGACACGCGCGCTATTGCCGCCGATGCTGCAAAACCTGATGAACTATCCGGTCGCCACCACGGGCCTTGTCACCGCGCCGAGCGGCGCCGGGACGATGGTCGCGATGCTGTTCGCCGGGCGGCTCCTGAAGCGGATCGACGCGCGGCTCATGCTGCTTGCCGGTTTCCTGATCTCCGCGTTCGCGCTCTGGCAGATGATGCACTACACGATCGTGCTGTCGGCGGCGGACATCGTGTGGCCCGGCGTGATTCAGGGTTTCGGCCTCGGGCTCGTGTTCGTGCCACTGAGCGCGCTGACGTTTTCGACGCTCACGCCCGAGTTGCGCGCGGATGGCACCGCCACTTACAGCCTGATGCGCAATATCGGCAGCAGTATCGGCATTTCGATCGTGCAGACGCTGATGACGCGCAACACGCAGGTTTCGCACGCGGACCTCGCGGCGAATGTCACAGCGTTCAACCCGGCCATCCAGCCGATGCTCAGCAGCGGCTCGAACTACGACATCGCGGCACTGAACGCGTCGATCACGCAGCAGGCGTCGATGATCGCTTATCTGAACGACTTCAAGCTGATGTTCGTCGCGACACTGCTCGTCATTCCGCTGCTGCTGATGATCCGCCCAGGACACCGGGCACCGGATGCGTCGGCGGCTCATGCCGCGATGGACTGATCACGCCTCGATCCGCCCGCGCGTCACGCCGAGCAGGCGCGCCATCGCGTCGCGCGCGGCGGCGGCGTCGCGGGTGCGAATGGCGTCGAACACCGCCGTGTGCTCGGCGAGCGACGCGTTGAAAACGTCCGCGCGTTTCGCATTCAGCCGAAGCTGCGCTTCGAGCGTGCGCTCGATCAGCGTGCCGAGCGGAATCAGCAACTCGTTGCTGCAAGCGCTCAGCACGCTCAGGTGAAATTGCAGATCGGCGCGCACCCATTCATCGACATTGCGCGCGGCCACCATGGCCGAATGCGCGGCGGCCAACGCGCCGAAGGTGTCGTCCGAATGCGAGGCGGCCGCGAGAGACGCGGCATATGGTTCGATCATCTCGCGCATTTCCTGCAGCTTGAGCGCGAACGCCAACGGCTCGGCGACGCGCGAATACCAGTCGAGAAGATCGACATCCAGCAGATTCCACGCGGATTTGGGCCGCACGCGCGTGCCCACGCGCGGCCGCGATTCGATCAGACCTTTCGACGTCAGCGTGCGCAACGCCTCGCGCAGCACCGTGCGGCTCACGCCGAATGTCTCCATCAGTTTCGCCTCGCGCGGCAGGATCGAATCGGGCGCGTAGTCGCCGCGCAGAATCGCGGTCGCGAGCAGATGGGCGACGCGCCCATGCAGATCATGTTGAATAGCCTTCTCCCACGGCGTCGCCGCTCAATATCTGGCAAATAATACTATTAATAGTATTTAAATTCCCGTTTGTTGTAGCATGGAATCCCTCGAATATTTCGCCCTGGCAGGAGACGCACCATGAAAATCACCAAGCTCGAAACCTTCGTCGTTCCGCCGCGCTGGTGCTTCCTGAAGATCGAGACCGACGAAGGCATCGTCGGCTGGGGCGAGCCGGTGGTCGAAGGCCGGGCGCACACAGTGGCTGCGGCGGTCGAAGAGCTGTCGGACTATCTGATCGGCAAAGACCCGCTGCTAATCGAAGATCATTGGCAGGTCATGTACCGCGCGGGTTTCTATCGCGGCGGCCCGATTACGATGAGCGCGATCGCCGGCGTCGACCAGGCGCTGTGGGACATCAAGGGCAAGCATCACGGCGTGCCGGTTCACGCGCTGCTCGGCGGCCAGGTGCGCGACAGGATCAAGGTGTATTCGTGGATCGGCGGCGACCGTCCGGGCGACGTGGCGAACAATGCGCGCGCCGTGGTCGAACGCGGCTTCAAGGCCGTGAAGATGAACGGCTCGGAAGAGTTGCAGATCATCGACACCTTCGACAAGGTGCAAGGCGTCATCAACAACGTCGCGGCGGTGCGCGAGGCGGTCGGGCCGAACATCGGCATCGGCGTGGATTTCCATGGCCGCGTGCACAAGCCGATGGCGAAGGTGCTGGCGAAAGAACTCGACCCGTACAAGCTGCTGTTCATCGAAGAACCGGTGCTTTCCGAAAACGCGGAAGCGCTGCGCGACATCGTCAATCAGACCAGCACGCCGATCGCGCTCGGCGAGCGCCTCTATTCGCGCTGGGACTTCAAGCACATTCTGTCGGGCGGCTACGTGGACATCATCCAGCCGGACGCGTCGCACGCGGGCGGGATCACCGAGTGCCGCAAGATCGCGTCGATGGCCGAAGCGTACGACGTGGCGCTCGCGCTGCACTGCCCGCTCGGCCCGATCGCGCTCGCCACCTGCCTGCAGATCGACGCGGTGAGCTACAACGCGTTTATCCAGGAACAGAGCCTCGGCATTCACTACAACCAGGGCAACGACCTGCTCGACTACATCCGCAACCCGGAAGTCTTCAAATACGAAGACGGCTTCGTATCGATTCCGCAAGGCCCGGGCTTGGGCATCGAAGTCAACGAAGAAAAAGTGCGCGAAATGGCGAAGGTCGGACACCGCTGGCGCAATCCGGTCTGGCGTCACGCGGACGGCAGCGTCGCCGAGTGGTAAGCACGCGAATCGCGCCGCCTGCGGGCGGCGCTTTCTTTCGAGCGATGCAACTCGCGCGTTACGGTGTGGCGACGCGCGCGCGTCGCAGTAACGTTACATCGCGGACGAAACAGCCCCGAGCGGCGCTGTAACGAGCCGCGCGCCGCTTCGCCCCGCTCGGGGCAAAGGCTTGCCGGCAAAGGCTTCCACGCCGTTTGTTCGGCATCAGACAGATACATGGCCTGCTCCTTGCTCAAATGCATTCGAACAATGAATGCTTCGGGGAGCAACATGGGCGAATTCCTTCCAGACTATCTACTGCGCGAACAAGCCGCCGTTGGTGCGCTCGTCCTGTTCGGCGTGTTGCGCGTGATCGGCGCGGCCGTTGCGTACGAACGCGAATGGCGCATCGGCGCGATCGAGAAATGGTTCATCGTCGCGGCGCTCGTCTATTGCCTGCCGCAACTTTTCGACTTGCTCACGCATCTCTACGGCGCGCACGCAGCGGCCGCCGAACTCGAAGGCAAAGCCGCGGGCTGTGCAATCGCGCTCTTCTGCGCGCCGATTCTCGGACATCGGCTGGGCTTCGAATGAATCCGTCGAGCGGCCGGCTATCGGACATGCCACTGTCCACACGACTTGCCAGATCTGTGGGACACGCACAACCGGCGTATCGCGTCGGCGACGTGCTGAAACTCAAATCCGGCGGATGCGCGATGACAGTCACGTGGAGCGGTCCTGTGCTGTTCGCGCCGGGCAACTGGCTCATTTGCCAGTGGTTCGGCGAGACCGGCGAGTTGATGCAGGACATGTTTCCCGAGGAGACGCTCGAACGGCAACGCGCGACGCGCTCGTAAAAGCGCGTCGGACACAGAGCAATAGCGGTCCCTTTGGCAGAACGCCGGGCGACTGTGTGTGTTGCGCCGCACGCTAACAATGTGCGGCGCTTTTTTTATGCGGCGCGGCCGCGCCTTTATCCATGAAACACGGCGGCGATCCATGCGTGCGAGCACGGCACGGCAGGGCAGGGCACGGCGCAGAAGCCGCAACGCGCGGCAACGCTCAACCGAGCGCGGCGAATGCCGGCACGCTATGCGACAGCGCGGCGGCTGCAACGAAGACCCCGATCATGGTCAGCGCTTCCAGATACAGCACGTTGACGAAGGTGTGCGCGTCCATCGTCGATGCGGTGCGCCGCAAACGCGGCAGCGCGAGAAAACGGTTAAGACCGCCCAGCACGAGCGCGAGCGCGACGAGCAGGAGCTTGAGCGTCAATACGTGACCCCATGTGCTGATCGCGATGGCCTCGAACGAGCCTCCCGAACCGCGTGCGGCATTGAAGGCGCCGGTGAGCAGCACGAACCCGACCGAGACCAGCGACACGTTCGACACCTGCGTCGCCGTCCGGATCAGCACGCCCCGGGCAATCGAAGCGCCGAGCGCCGGCAGCACGGCGAGCCCGGAAGCCATCGCGAGACCGCCCCACACGCCCGTGACGAGCACATGCAACGTCTGCATGGCGACCGCCGCCGAGGCCGGCCCGGCGTCGGCGGCGTGTCCGAGCGATGCCTTGCCCGCGGCGATCACGATCACCGACAGCCACAAGAGCGCGTTGCGCAACGTGCCGCCGTGACCCGTCAAGGCCGTGCCGAGGAGGACCAGCGCGCCCGCGAACGCAATGCTCCAGCCATAGCCGACGTGCGTTTGCGCAAGCACCGTCGGCACCACGCCGAACGCGGCGGGCAAGGCCACGCCGCTCATCGACGCCGCCTGATACAGCAGCCAGCCGAGGTCCGCGAGCACCAGTACGACGCTGGCGGTGAGCATCGAGCGTTGCGCGCGCAACCAGGCGGGGCGCGCGGGCGCGATCTTCGCCTGAGCATCCTTCGTGAGCCACGCACCGAGCAACGCCGAACCGACCGCAAACGCAAACGCGACATTCATGAGCGCGGCCATGGCGACCTGCCCGATCCACAATCCGTCGAAGCTCATTTGACAATGAACGCGAAGTCGCCTTGCGTGCGATGGCCGTCGGTCGCTACCGCCGTCCAATGCACCGCGTAATGCCCCGCGCCCAATTTCGGCAACGGCAGATGCATGATGCGCGCGTCCCGCTTGTCGACTTGCGACGCGCCCGGCGCCGCCGGCTTGCCGTTCGCATCGGCCAGCGTGGCCTTGCTGAAAGCCGGCTCGAGCGGCTCGGTGAAATGGAGCGTCACTTCTGCGGGCGCGGCGACTTCGGCATTCGCGGCCGGCTCACTGGAGACGAGATGCGCATGCGCGAATGCCGTGGCACTCACCAGCAGCGCCGCGGCGCCGAACGCGCGACCAAGCTGCGCCGGACGGAAAAAATGGATTAGCTTCATGTAAGGCCGATAGCGAATGTAGCGTGTGAACAGGAAAATCGGTCGACGCGGCCAGAGCGGCTGCAACGGAATCGCTCTGCGTGAGACGACCCGGCAGCCCGACCCGGCAGCCCCGGTAGCTCTTTTTGCCGGGCCTTTGCCGGCCCTGGCGCGCCCCGAAGTGTACGCTTCGATGGCTCACGCGCGCGCGGGTTCAACCTCGCTGGCGCGAAAGTTCGGCCAGGTATGGCGCTTGCAACCTTACGACGCGCAGAAGCGCAAGAAGACGCGAAGACGCGCGAGTTCCGCGCGGCCCCGCGCGTCAAACTGTCGCACGCCCGTGATAGCCGCAATCGGGTCGTTTGCGACAAATAGTCATCATCACCCTTCGATGATAGAATGCTGCGTCGCCGCAGCGCCGGCTGCCCTTCACACCGAGCCGCTCGAAGTTCGGTCAGGTCCCCGATTTTGATGGAGTTACGCGTGTCTTCAAGACGCATTTTCCGCCCGTTGCTTGCCCTTCTGCTGATCGGCTCCGCGGGTGTCTATAGCGCTGCGAAAGCGCAGACTCAACCGAAGGCCCCCGATACGATGGAAGCGCGTGTGCAAGGTTGCACCGCGTGCCACGGCACGCACGGCCAAGGTACTGACAACGACTACTTCCCGCGCCTCGCGGGCAAGCCGGCCGACTATCTGTACAACCAGTTGCAGAATTTCCGCGAGGGGCGTCGGAAGTATCCGCCCATGAATTACCTCGTCACGTATCTGTCTGACGACTACCTGCATCAGATCGCCACGTACTTCTCGAAGCAGCGTCCGCCGTATCCGCAGCCGGCCAAGCCGACCGTGTCGTCGGCCACCATCGCGCGCGGCCAGCAGATCGTGCTGAACGGCGACGCGTCGAAGCAGATTCCGGCTTGCGCAGCTTGCCACGGCAAGGGCTTGACCGGCATGGAGCCGGCCATTCCGGGTCTGGTCGGTCTGCATTCCGATTACATCAGCGCGCAGCTCGGCGCATGGCGTTCGGGCTCGCGTCACGCCATCGCGCCTGACTGCATGCACACCATCGCCACGCGTCTGACGGACGAAGACGTGAACGCGGTCGCTGCATGGCTTTCCACGCAACAGGCTCCACAAAACCCCGTGCCGGCTCCGGCCCGCTCGATGAAGACTCCGCTTGCCTGCGGCAGCGAACCGCAATAAGGCACCGGGAGAGACACTCAAATGAAACGCAAGTCTTTGTTCGCCCTCTCGGCAGTTGTCGTTGTCGCGGCTGCTGCACTCGTTCCCGTCCTGTGGTCGGGCGGCGACAACCTGCATAACGGCTCGGCCATGGCGGCAACGCCCGCCGACCAGGCCGCGCTCGTCAAGAAAGGCGAGTACCTCGCCCGCGCCGGCGACTGTATCGCCTGTCACACGGTGCGCGGCGGCAAGCAGTTCGCCGGCGGCCTGCCCATGGCCACGCCGTTCGGCACGATGTTCACGCCGAACATCACGCCCGACGACGAAAACGGCATCGGCAAGTGGACGCAGGACGACTTCTACCGCGCCATGCATACCGGTCGTTCGAAAGACGGCAGCCTGCTCTATCCTGGCTTCCCGTTCACGAGCTACACGAAGGTCACGCGCGCCGACTCGGACGCGATCTACGCGTACTTGCGCTCCGTCGCGCCGGTCGCGGTGCCGAGCCGTCCGCACGAACTCAAGTTCCCGTTCAACCAGCGCAACATGCTGATCGGCTGGCGCACGCTGTTCTTCCGTGAAGGCGAGTACAAGGCGGACCCGACCAAGTCGGTCGAATGGAATCGCGGCGCTTACCTGATCGAAGGCCTCGGCCATTGCGGCATGTGCCACACGTCGATTAACGCCATGGGCGGTCCGGTCAACTCGGCGGCGTTCGCCGGCGGCCTGATCCCGCTGCAGAACTGGTACGCACCGTCGCTCACGTCGAACAAGGAAGCCGGCCTCGGTGACTGGGAAACCAAAGACATCGCCGATCTGCTGAAGACGGGCGTGTCGAACCGCGGCGCAGTGTTCGGTCCGATGGCCGAAGTGGTTCACAACAGCCTGCAATACATGAGCGACGCGGACATCAACGCGATGGCCACGTACCTGAAGACCATTCCGCAGAAGAGCGAGGCACCGGAGCCGCTGCAACTCGAAACGTCCGAAAAGTTCGGCGGCGAACTCTTGAAGCAAGGTCAGAAGATCTACGCTGACAACTGTGCGAAGTGCCACGCGGAAAATGGCCTCGGCATGCCGTCGTCGTTCCCGCCGCTCGCGAACAACCAGTCGATCCAGATGCCGTCGGCGGTCAACCCGATCCGCATGGTGCTGAACGGCGGTTATCCGCCGAGCACGGACGCGAACCCGCATCCGTACGGCATGCCGCCGTTCGCGCAGTCGCTGTCGAATCAGGAAGTTGCAGCCGTCGTGACGTACATCCGTATGTCCTGGGGCAACCACGGCACCGCCGTGTCGCCGCAGCAAGTGTCCGATCTGCGTTCGGCGCCGCTCGACTAAGCAGCGTTCGTTGCACCTGGGGCGCGGCCCGCGACATTCGCGGCCGCGCCCTTGTTTTTTGAGGACCGGTATCATGGGCAACAGTCGCCCGATGAAACCGTGCAGGAGGACAGACCCGTGCATGTCGGTGAGCGTTTCAACAGCATTTCCCACCTCGTCGGCGCCGTGCTGTCGGTGGCGGGGCTGGCAACGCTCGTGACAATGGGCGCGGTCGACGGCGACGCGTACAAGGTGGTCAGCTTCAGCGTGTACGGTGCGATGCTGTTCGTGCTGTATGCTATCTCGACGCTCTACCACAGCGTGCGCAATCCGCGCGTCAAGGCAGTGCTGCAGAAATGCGATCATTCGGCGATCTATCTGCTGATCGCCGGAAGCTACACGCCGTTCACGCTTGTCACGTTGCGCGGGCCGTGGGGCTGGTCGCTGTTCGGCGTGAGCTGGGGGCTTGCCGCTCTCGGCATCGTGCAGGAACTGACGCTCGGGCGACGCACCCGCAGCGTTTCAATGGTGTTGTATGTCCTGATGGGATGGCTCGCGCTCGTTGCCGTCCGTCCGCTGCTTCAAGCCTTACCGGCAGCGGGCACTGCCTGGCTCGTGGCCGGCGGGGTCATCTACAGCGTCGGCATCTACTTCTTCATCAACGACGAGCGCATCCGGCACGGACATGGTATCTGGCACCTGTTCGTACTGGCGGGCAGTCTGTGTCAATTCGTCAGCGTCGCGCGCTATGTCGCATGACGTCCACGGCGGCGAAATGCAACTTAAGGCCAGTCAACGTGTCTTCATAGCGCGTTGAAGCATTCGGCACGCATACGAGCGTGCCGCCGATTTCTCAGCGAACGGAACCAGGCTTCAGCCTCGATCTCGATCACGCCATGCGGCGCCTTCGCGCCGCATGGATGCCGCATTCGTGCCCGCCGGGCCCCTGTGTGCCGTTCGCGAAACTGCATTGCAAAGAGCTTTTATGTCTTTTGATTCCCTCGGCTTGTCCGAACCCCTGGTCCGCGCCGTACACGAACTCGGCTACACCACTCCGACGCCCATTCAGACGCAAGCCATCCCCGCCGTGCTCAATGGCGGCGACCTTCTCGCCGGCGCGCAGACCGGCACGGGCAAGACGGCCGGCTTCACACTGCCCATCCTGCAGCGCCTGCACGCCATGCCCGCGCTCGCCACGACGTCCGGCAAGCGCGCGGTGCGCGCGCTGATCCTCACGCCGACGCGCGAACTGGCCGCACAGGTCGAAGAAAGCGTGCGCGCCTACGGCAAGTATCTGAAACTGAAGTCGACCGTGATGTTCGGCGGCGTCGGCATCAATCCGCAAATCGGCGCGCTCAGGAGCGGCGTGGACATCGTCGTGGCCACGCCCGGCCGTTTGCTCGACCACATGCAGCAGAAGACCATCGACCTGTCGCATCTCGAGATTCTGGTGCTCGACGAAGCGGACCGCATGCTCGACATGGGCTTCATCCACGACATCAAGCGCGTGCTCGCCAAGCTGCCGCCGAAGCGTCAGAACCTGCTGTTCTCGGCCACTTTCTCCGACGAGATCAAGGCGCTCGCCGACAATCTGCTCGACTCGCCCGCGCTGATCGAGGTCGCGCGCCGCAATACGACGGCGGAAACCGTCGCGCAAAAAATCCACCCGGTGGATCGCGACAAGAAGCGCGAGTTGCTCACGCATCTGATCAAGCAGCACAACTGGTTTCAGGTGCTGGTGTTCACGCGCACGAAGCACGGCGCCAATCGCCTCGCCGAACAGTTGACGAAGGACGGCATCAGCGCGCTCGCGATTCACGGCAACAAGAGCCAGTCGGCGCGTACGCGCGCGCTCGCCGAGTTCAAGGACGGCACGCTCCAGGTGCTGGTCGCGACGGACATCGCGGCGCGCGGCATCGATATCGATCAACTGCCGCACGTGGTCAACTACGATCTGCCCAACGTGCCGGAAGACTACGTGCACCGCATCGGCCGCACGGGTCGCGCGGGCGCGACGGGCGAAGCCGTGTCGCTCGTGTGCGTCGACGAACTGCAATTGCTGAAGGACATCGAAAAGCTGATCAAGCGCCCGGTGCCGCAGGAAGTGATCGCCGGATTCGAGCCGGACCCGACTGCGAAGCCCGAGCCAATTCTGCGTCGCGGCCAGGGCGGCGGCGGCGGACGTTCGCCGCGTCAAGGTCAGGGTGCGCCGAAGGGTGGCAACGGCGGCGCGGCAAGACCGGCTCAAGGACAGACGCAAGGTCAGGCTCCGCGCCAAGGCCAGGGCCAGCGTCAAGGTCAACGCGCAGGACAAAATCCGGCCAATGGCCAGCAGCAGCCGAGAGCGCAAGGCGCAAAGCCGGCCGGTAACGGCGGTCAGCCGCGCCGCGAAGGTCAGCGTCACGACGACCGTCCGCGCGCTGTCGCGCATGAAGGCGGCGGCGCGCAGCACGCGCCGCGCAAGCCGCAAGGCAGCAATCCGGGTGCATTGCTGGGCGGCGCCAAGCCGCGCAGCGACGCGCCGCGTGGCGCGCATCCTGTGCGCAGCGGACAGCGCGGCCGCTAGGTCTAGCCGCGGCTCACCCCGCCGCCGCGGCGGCTCGCTTCAGGTGCTCGATCTGCCGTTCCCATCGGTCGAGCACCTTCCCCCTCTCTCCTTCCAGTTCGAACGTGATGCCGCTCGTCAGGCGCGCATAGCGCACGCTTTGCGTCTCGGCCGAATCGATCGAGCAATTCATATACACGAGGCCGCTGTCATCGCCATCGGCGGGCGGCAGCGTCGCGGCAAGCAACTGCACCTGATAAAACGCGTCTTCGAAGACGAAGCAAAGCGCCGCGCGTCCGCTTTGCGCCATGGCGCGCGCCGCTCTCGCTTGCGGCCACAACGCGATGCACAGCGTGCGCGAATCGGGCGCGTACAACTCGCCCGCGCCGAGCAGCGACGTGCGGATATGCCGGTTCGCATCGACGGTCAACAGCGACGCCGTAAAACCTGTCTTGCTCGCGAGCGACGAGCCGTCGAAGAGCGCACGCACCGCGTCGGGCCATTCGTCGAAGGCGGTTTGGTCGAGCGGGCGCTGGGGCAAGGATGAATCGCTCATTGCAGGTGTCCGGTTGGAAGTGGCAACACGCCATGATGCCTCGAAACAAAAATGGCCCGCAGTTGCGGGCCATCCGTTCAACACCAGGGCGTTCAGCGGAAAAATACGTGCTGCGTGATCTTCGTGAGAGGGTAATGTACGCCGGGTTGAATCTTCGCCGGCAGATCGAGCGGCTTGAGCAGCATCTTCACGCACATGTCGGCCGACAGATTGTGCCGCACGAGCGCATTGATGCGCGCAGCGCGATCGCGATTGTAGGCCTGATCGCGCACGCGCTCGGGATAGCGAATCGCGAACACGTGGCGCAGCGCGATCTCCGAATCTTCGTTCTTGATCTCCATCACGCGGCGCATCAACGCGCCGAGCACGGCGAGCCGGCCATTGCCTTCGATCTTGTTGTACTTCTTGAAGTACTTGAAAAAGTGCTTGTAGTGACGCACTTCGTCGGTGCGAATGTTGTCGGTAATCTCCTTGAGCACCGGTTCGTCCGAGCATTCGCCAATCGCGCGATACAACGTTGCCGTACCCGTTTCGACGACACAGCGCGCCACCATTTCAAGCGCGCGAGTCTTTTCGAAATCTTCCACGGAACAGGTTAGCGAATACTCGTCCATGAAATTGCGAAACGCGATGTCCCAATCGAATTCGGGCCACACGTAGGCGATATACGTTTTGAGCGCGCGGCCGTGCTGCATTTCCTCCGGCTCCCACTCGTTGTTCAGCCACGCGGAAACTTCCGGATCGCCGTCGAAGAACTGGCTCAGATTACTGGTGTAAAGATCGGTGCCGCTTTCGATGAAAGAAGCGGCGCAGAGCAGCAACAGCAGGTCTTCGTTAGCGACCGCCTTCTGACGATCAATGCGCGTGAGGTCGATATCCTCGATCCGCCAGGGCATGACATGGTTCAGCTCGGTGTGCATCGTGTGTTGCTCCGAAAACTGCATCGACTCGTGAAGCATGCTCGAAACCGCTGCTATGGCAGTGCATTGCGTTGCGGCTCGCCGTGTCGGTACAGCGCCGTGAATTAGAGTTACCCCCTTGTCTGCATCTTAGCCGCTGTTGTGCAACTCTGCAGACAACCCAGCACAGACCTTGCCGATTTGCCGCAGTTCCAATTCCACGATAGACGAAAGTTTCTGTGAGGCAAGCGTAAGCGCGGCAGGCGATAAAAAAGACAGCTCAACGAGCTGGCTTTTTTGCTTCGCGCAAAGCGAGGAAGTGAGAAGTCCGCAGCCAATCCGTCGTGGAAACATCGCCGCGCTCCGCATGGAGATGTCCATGTCCGGCACGAGGATGCCCGAGCCGAGGCCCATGTAGTTCGACTGAATAAATAAAGCTGAGCATCATGCCGCGCTCGTCCATGTCGCACGAGTTGGCGGACTCGCCGCGCGATGGTCTTACAATACCCGCACCCTCGTTCACGCATTTCTGCCGCGCGCCGTGCGAGCGGCGGGCAAGCGCCGATAAAAACCCCACGACCCGAGACCCATGACCCGAGACCCCCGCCTGACTCTCAACGCCCGGCAACAGGAACTGCTGGAGTGGGTGCAACGCGACGGCTTCGTGACCGTGGACGACCTCGCGGCGCACTTCGACGTGACGCCGCAGACGATCCGCCGCGACGTCAACTGGCTCGCCGACATGAACCTGCTGCGCCGCTATCACGGCGGCGCAAGCCTGCCGACCAGCTCCGAAAATGTTTCGTACACGGCACGGCAGCGCATGTTCCACGACGAAAAGCGGCGCATCGCGGCGCTAGTAGCCACTCACATTCCCGATCAGGCGTCGCTTTTCATCAATCTCGGCACGACCACCGAGGAAGTGGCCCGCGCGCTCAACCGCCATCGCGGCCTGCGCGTGATCACCAACAATCTGAACGTCGCCAGCATGATGAGCGGCTATCCCGACTGCGAAGTGCTGGTGACGGGCGGCATCGTGCGGCCGTGGGACAAAGGCATCGTCGGCGAACTGGCGATCGACTTCATTCGCCAGTTCAAGGTGGATTTCGCGATCATCGGCACATCGAGCATCGAAACGGACGGCACGCTGCGCGATTTCGACACCCGCGAGGTGCGCGTAGCGGAGGCGATCATCCAGCACGCGCGCACGGTTTTTCTCGCCGCCGACAGTTCGAAATTCGGCCGCCCGGCGCTGGTTCGCCAAGGCCATCTCGATCAGATCGACGCACTCTTCACCGACGCCGCCCCGCCCGCCGACATGGCCGAAACGCTCAACGCCGCCAATTGCCAGGTTTACGTGGCCGACTGACCAGGCGTTCGCGGCCATGTTGCAGCGCACGCGAAACTTCAAGTGAAATCAAGGATTTGCCCCACGCTTCGAACCGCCTCTCGTGCCGACAATTGTCAAAGGGAAAATTTACGGGGGCCGGTTTGGCGTTTAACGTTCGCTTGACTACACTCCAGTTCCCCGGCGTCCGTTACGCGCATTCGCGTGCCGCCGGCCAGTGAAGTGAACCAGTCGTAAGCCGTACCCTCCCGCCCGAACTTTTTGCGGACCATCTGGCAGCCACTGCCAGTCGCCTGCACGGCCGTCCGCGTTTGCTTGACATGGAGAGAAACGATGCTGAGTCCGCACGAATTCGCCACGTTGTTGCTCGTCAAGGACGCTCCCAATCAGGTGGACATGGAGCGAGAAGAACTCGACGCCCTGCTTGAACGCCAGCTCGTGGAGCTGGAACGGCTCGCGTCGGGCAATGAACAATGGCGGGTAACGGAATCCGGCGATAGCGCACTTCGAGCCATCAAACGTCTTTCCTGAAAGCGGCCCCGGCGGATTGCCGGGATGTTGGCCCGCGCGTCCAGCGGCTAAAGTCGCGCGCGGCTATCCAGGCTGCCGGCCTGGAACCGGGCGCCCATTGCGGCGCCCGCTTTCATTTGTGGACATTGCGTTTGTGGCGATTGCGTTTGTGGCAATTGTTGGTGGCCACGGCCAAACGGGCACATTAGCGCCGCCAGTTCTCCACCAGACGCTCAGCCGCTGCGCAACGTGGGATCGACCGCAGCACGCCAGCTCAGCGCTTTGGCCCGCTGCTCGGTGAAGAACGCGACCCATTGATTGCGCACCTGCGGGTCTGCGCTCGCGCCTTGGCTCGTGTAGCGCTGCGCGATCGACGTCTGGAACGCGCAGTAATCGTCCTTCGACAGGCGGCCGTGCCGGTTCGCCACATACGCATCGAACAGCGTCGCATACACGCCTTGCGCGTCGTTGCCGTAGTCGACCGCCTGCGCACTGCACATTTGCTGCAACGAGACGAACGACGGCGCGCCCATCGTTCCGCTCAGGCTCGGCGAGCCGACGCATCCGGCGAGCAACGCGGCGGCCCCCGCCATGAAAAGTCCACGCATGAATTTCACCTCGAATTGACTGCTGCCCAAGAGTATCGTCCGTGGCCGCCTGTTGCGCTACTCTCCTGGCCATCCGGTCGAGGCCACTTAGGGCGTCCGAACTTTACTTTTTCGAATATGTTCATTAAAGTTCGAAAACGAACACAAACTGTTCGCATGGGTTCGGCATGGTGGGACAAGGTTTGCCCGATTTCCAGATGGTTTTCCCAACGAGGCAGGAGACGCAGCAGGTGACGCAAGGCACGAGATTCGATTTGCTCGTCGTGGGTGGCGGGATCAACGGCGCGGGCATCGCACGCGATGCCGCGGGCCGCGGCCTGTCCGTGCTGCTCTGCGAACAGGACGACCTGGCGGCGCACACGTCGTCGGCGAGTACCAAGCTGATTCACGGCGGCTTGCGCTATCTCGAATACCGCGAGTTCGGACTGGTGCGCAAAGCCTTGCAGGAGCGCGAAACGTTGCTGCGCGCCGCGCCTCACATCATGTGGCCACTGCGTTTCGTGATGCCGCACATGCCCGATCTGCGTCCGGCGTGGCTGATCCGCGCGGGTCTTTTCCTTTACGATCATCTGGCTCGGCGCGAACTGCTGCCCGGCTCGCGCGGCATCGTGATGCGCAATCATCCGGCTGGCGCGCCGCTCGTCGATTCGATCAAACGCGGCTTCGTGTATTCGGACGGCTGGGTCAACGACGCGCGTCTCGTCGTGCTCAACGCGCTCGACGCCGAGGAGCACGGCGCGAAAATTCTCACGCGCACGAAGCTGATCAGCGCGGTGCGCGTGGGCGGCGAATGGCGCGCGCAACTCAAGCGCGCGGACGGCAGCACGTTCGACGTGCGCGCCGCGTCGATCGCGAACGCGGCCGGCCCGTGGGTCGGCGCGCTGCTGCAAGGCGCGCTGGGCCGCCCGGCCTCGCACAGCGTGCGGCTCGTGAAAGGCAGCCACATCGTCACGCGGCGTTTGTTCGAACACGATCACGCGTACATCTTCCAGAATCCGGACAAGCGGATCATCTTTGCGATTCCGTACGAACACGACTACACCCTGATCGGCACGACCGATCTCGAATATCGCGGCGATCCCGCCAAGGTCGCGATCAACGCCGACGAAGCGCAATACCTGTGCGACTCGATCAATCGCTACTTCAAGCGGAAAATTTCGCCGGCCGACGTGCGCTGGACCTATTCCGGCGTGCGGCCGCTGCTTGAGGAAGAAGGCGCGGACAATCCGTCCGCCGTCACACGCGACTACTCGCTCGAACTCGACGCGCCCGCCGGCGAAGCGCCGCTGCTGTCGGTGTTCGGCGGCAAGATCACGACCTTTCGCAAGCTCGCCGAAGAAGCCGTCGACAAACTCGCGGCCGCGCTCGGCAACAGCGCGCCTTCGTGGACGGCCCGCGCGCCCCTGCCCGGCGGCGACATCCCCGGCGCGAACTTCGAGCGTTTTCTTGCCGAACTCAAGCGCCAGCACCCGTGGTTGCCGGCGGATCTCGCGCACCGCCTCGCGCGCGCTTACGGTACACGCGTGAAGCACGTGCTCGGCCACGCGCGCGCGCTCGCCGATCTGGGCCGCGCATTTGCGCCGGGCCTTTACGAAGCCGAACTGATCTATCTGCGCGACACCGAATGGGCGCGCAGCGCGCACGACGTACTGTGGCGCCGCTCGAAGCTCGGCCTGCACCTCGAGCCGGGCACGCTGGAGCCGGTCACGCGCGACATCGACGCATGGTTCGCCCGCGAACCCGAGCGACAGAGCGCGTAACGCCGTTCATCGCCCGCACGCTCGCTACAGCAATAAAAATCGCTTCATTTCCGGCTTGATCGAGCCGGCCGCCCGCCACGCACGGTCACGGCCGGCTCGACGCGACAAGCCGCTTCCGCCGCCGTAAGCTGTACGGCAATTCATAAAATGCATGGAGAAGAGACAATGCAGGATCAGTACATCCTCGCGCTTGACCAGGGCACCACGAGTTCGCGTGCCATGCTGTTCGACCGCTTAGGCAATGTCGTGTCGACGGCGCAGAAGGAGTTCCAGCAGATTTACCCGCGTCCGGGCTGGGTCGAGCATGACCCGCAGGAAATCTGGTCGACGCAAGCGGGCGTCGCCGCCGAAGCCGTGACGCGCGCCGGCATGAACGGCACCTCGATCGCCGCCATCGGCATTACGAATCAGCGCGAAACCACGATTGTGTGGGATCGCGAAACCGGTCATCCGATCTATAACGCGATTGTCTGGCAGGACCGCCGCACCGCCGATTTCTGCGACCAGCTCAAGGAACAAGGCCTCGAAGCACAAGTTCGCGCGAAGACCGGCTTGCCGATCGACGCTTATTTTTCGGCGACCAAGATCCGCTGGATTCTCGACAACGTCGAGGGCGCGCGCGACAAGGCGAAGCAAGGCCGCCTCGCGTTCGGCACCGTGGATAGCTGGCTCGTGTGGAACTTCACGAAGGGCGGCCTGCACGTCACCGACGTGACCAACGCGTCGCGCACCATGCTCTTCAACATCCACACGCTGAAGTGGGACGACGAACTGCTCGACGCGCTCGACATCCCGCGCGGCATGTTGCCCGAAGTGCGGCCGTCGTCGGAAATCTATGGGCCGACCAAAACCACCGTGTTCGCCTCGAAGATTCCGCTCGCGGGCATCGCCGGCGATCAGCACGCCGCTCTGTTCGGCCAGATGTGCACGCAATCCGGCATGGTGAAGAACACCTACGGCACCGGCTGCTTCCTCGTGATGAACACCGGCGACAAGCCGATCGAATCGAAAAACAATCTCGTCACGACCATCGCCTGGCAGATCGGCGACCAGATCCACTACGCGCTCGAAGGCAGCATCTTCATTGGCGGCGCGGTCGTGCAATGGCTGCGCGACGGGCTGGGCATCATCAAGAACGCGGCGGAAATCGAAACGTTGGCGCGCGGCGTGCCGCATTGCGACGGCGTGTATCTGGTGCCCGCCTTCGCCGGCCTCGGCGCGCCGCACTGGAATGCCCGCGCTCGCGGCACGCTGTTCGGCGTGACGCGCGGCACGACGTCGGCGCATATCGCGCGCGCGGCGCTCGATTCGATCGCGTATCAGTCGCTCGACGTTCTCAAGGCCATGGAAGCCGACTCCGGCATTCGCATCGGCGAATTGCGCGTGGACGGCGGCGCGTGCGCGAACAATCTGCTGATGCAATTCCAGGCGGACATTCTCGGCGTGGACGCGGTGCGGCCCAAGGTTTCGGAGACCACGGCGCTGGGCGCGGCGTATCTCGCGGGTCTCGCCGTCGGCTACTGGAAAGATGTGGACGAACTGCAAAGCCAGTGGAAGCTTGACCGCCGCTTCTCGCCCGAGCTTCAACAGGCGGACGTCAAGGATTGCCTCGACGGCTGGCAGCGCGCGATCCGCGCCGCGAAGGCTTGGGCCGACACGCCCTGAGCGCGGCCGTTGCGGACAGGCATCAGCCATCAAGTCACGCAAACCAAACCGAACACAACCGTAACGAAGCCGCTCGCCTCGCGGCTTCCCTGACAACAATATTTCGGATACCAAACCATGTCACCTTACATTGCGGAATTCATCGGCACGGCGCTAGTCGTTCTGCTCGGCGACGGCGCAGTCGCCAACGTGCTGCTCGCGCGCACCAAGGGCAAGGGCGCGGACCTGATCGTGATCGTCATGGGCTGGGCGATGGCAGTGTTCATCGCGGTCTATGTCACCGCGTCGTTTAGCGGCGCGCACCTGAATCCGGTCGTCACCGTGAGCCTCGCGCTTGCCGGCAAGTTCGCGTGGACCAAAGTGCCGGGCTATGTGGCGGCGCAAATGCTCGGCGGCATGGCGGGCGCGCTGCTCGTGTGGATCGCGTATCGCCAGCACTTCGCGAAGGAAGGCGACGCCGACGTGAAGCTCGGCGTGTTCTGCACCGCGCCCGCGATCCGCAGCGTCCCGCACAACCTGCTGACCGAAATGATCGCCACCTTCGTGCTGATTCTCGGCGTGCTGTATCTGGCTTCGCCGCAAGTCGGCCTCGGCGCGCTCGACGCCCTGCCGGTCGGCCTGCTCGTGCTCGGCATCGGCATCTCGCTCGGCGGTCCCACGGGTTACGCGATGAGCCCGGCGCGCGATCTCGCGCCGCGTTTGATGCACGCGTTGCTGCCCATTCCCGGCAAGCGCGACAGCGACTGGCGCTACGCGTGGATTCCAGTGTGTGGTCCGCTCCTGGGCGGCGCGGTGGCGTCGGGTCTCTATCTGCATCTGCACGCGGGTTGAAGGCGGCGCGAAGAAGCGGAAAGCGGCGGCGCGGGCGCACACCGCGCCAAAGCACGTATCATGGCGCTTTCATCCGGTGTGCATAAGTTAGCTACTTGTTGCCCACGCGTCCTCGCTTTCCGTTCCTTCAGGCATGATCGACCACCTCATTTGCGATTGCGACGGCGTACTCGTCGACAGTGAAGTCATTGCTGACCGCGTCATGGTCGAGACGCTCTCCGCCACCTTTCCCGGCCTCGACTTCGAGCCGGTCGTCAAGACGGCATTTGGCCAGCAAACCTCACGTTTTCTCGAAGGCATCGAGAAGTCCTTCGACATTACGCTGCCTGCCGATTTCCTGAACACCATCGAGCACAACGTCGAGCTTGCGCTCGCGGCATCGCTCAGTCCGATCAACGGTGTGCGCGACGCTTTGCACCGCGTGACGCTGCCGGCCGCGGTCGTGTCGAACAGCCGTATGGCGCGCGTGAGCGCGTCGGTGCGGCGCGCCGGATTGCAGCAGATTTTCGGCGAGCGCATTTTCAGCGCCGAACAGGTCGCGCGGCCCAAGCCTTTTCCCGATGTGTATCTGTTCGCCGCGCAAACGCTCGGCGTCGAGCCATCGCGATGCATCGTCGTGGAAGACAGCGTGGCAGGTCTGAACGCGGCGCGCGCCGCGGGCATGAAGACGATTGCGTTTGTCGGCGCGAGTCATATTCCCGCCGGCTATGCGGACGCGCTGCGCAACATGGGCATGACACGCATCATGATGCACATGGACGAACTGCCCGCGCTGATCGAAGCCGGCGTGCGCGGCGAGTTTGGCGACGTGCAGTCGTAGTCACCGCAGCAGCCAGGACACTGGCTCCCGCAACGAAAAAGGCCGACAGCTTACGCAGTCGGCCTTTTGATTTTCAGGCGGCGCGTGTCGGATCAAAACGCGCCGCAGCGTCCGAAAATATCAGGCCTCGTCGGCGACACACTCGCGCGCCTGCGCCAACGCCTCACGGAATTCGACCAGCTCGGCGATTGTCAGCATCGGCAAATCGTGTTGCGCGGCGAAGCGTTCGACGTCCGCGCCGCGCGTCATCGTGCCGTCGGCGTTCATCAATTCGCACAGCACGCCCGCCGGCTTCAGGCCCGCGAGAATCGCGAGATCCACCGTGCCCTCGGTATGTCCGCGCCGAGCGAGCACGCCGCCAGGCATGGCGCGCAGCGGGAATACGTGGCCCGGACGCACGATGTCGGCGGGCTTTGCGGTGTCGGCAATCGCGGCGCGAATCGTCGTCACGCGGTCGAGCGCGGACACGCCGGTCGTCACGCCGTCGCGCGCCTCGATCGACACCGTGAACGCGGTGCCGTGGCGGCTTTCGTTATTGACGGCCATCGGCGGAAGTTCGAGCGCGCGGATTTTTTCGTCGGGCAGACACAGACACACGATGCCGCTGCACTCGCGGATCAGCAGCGCCATGGTTTCGACGGAAAGACGTTCGGCGGAAACGATCAGATCGGCTTCGTTCTCGCGGTCGTGGTCGTCTTGCAGGACGACGGCGCGGCCCTCGCGCAGCGCTTGCAGCGCGGCGGCGATACGCGGCGGAACGGCTTCAGTGTCGAGCAGCGGGAGATCGGCGAATGCGTCCGGCGCAATGGTCGACGGAGCGGGAAAAGTAGCAAGGGACATAGTTGAAACGCTCATCGCAAAAGTTGGGCGAGAAACGTTTCAGGGCATTGCAAACAGACAAAGACGCGCCGTGAAGCGCCGCGAGACGTGCCAGCGGCGCCACGGAACGAACATGACTATCTGCACATCTTCTTCCATCCGGACTATGACCGTCGGCTCTGGCTTCTCACCAGATCTGCTGACCCCGCGGCGGCTTCCGGTTCGCGGAAAGCCACACGATTGCGGGCGCTCGCGGGCTCGCCGGCTCACGCTTTCGCGCTGCCGGCATACCGCCGGTGGGGAATTTCGCCCCGCCCTGAAGACGCACTGATTGCCGGACGAACCGGCGGGCCAAGCATACAGCAGCCGCGCGCGAACTGCAGCGCAACCCTACTGCGCGGACGGGATCTCAAGTCGGGCATCGGGCGCGCCGGGCCGCCTGCCTTCGATCAAACCGGCGCGGCCACGCGCGCCGCGTCGTGCTGCGGCGCGGGCACGTCCCAGCGCGGCGGCGTCTCGGCCTTCAGCGTGACGCGAAACGCACGCGCTTCGGTATCGCCGGGATTGCGCAGGCTGTGCGGCTGATCGGCGTCGAACACGATGGCGTCGCCGGTTGCGAGCAACTGACGCTGATCGTGCACGCTGACTTCGAGCGTGCCTTCGCTCACGACGAGGTTCACCGTCGTGCCCGGCGCGCGCCGCGTGCCCGTCTCCGTGTGCAGCGGCGCAATCCGCAGCTCGTGAAATTCGGCGACGGTCGGTTCGTTGTCGGGATAAAGCGGACGCGCCGAGTAGCGGCCATCCGAACTGACGACCCGCGACGCGCGCTCCGCCGGCAAATGCTCGAAGCCGTTGATCGCGTGACGTCGCAGGAAGGCCGCGACCGACACCTTCAGCGCGGCGGCCACCTTGCACAACACCTTGATCGAGGGCACGCTGCGCGCCGACTCGATCTGCGCGAGCATGGCGCGCGACACGCCCGAGGCGCGGGCCAACGCGTCGAGCGACAACTGACGCTCGGCGCGCAAACGCGCGAGATTCACGCCGACGAGATGTTCGAGTGCATCGGAAGGTTCGGCGGCACGCGGCGGCGTATCGGCATCGGCTGTGGGATCGCGAACCAGCGCAAGCGGGGAATGCATGATTGCCTCCAGAAGCGCCGCCGGACGGCGGGCGAGCAGTGAGTGGAAGCAAGATAGCATCGCGCGCCGCCGCGCCCAACGAAGTTATCTTCACACTGTTATCAGCATCGCGGAGGACGTTTCTCGGCATGCGTGTGCGGATTTTCATAGGCGCGCGAGTTCGCCGGAGCATGTCGACGAACCCGACGCGTTCGCGCGTTGACCTGCTTACAGCGCATCACACGCGCATCTAACGCACCACACACACGCGCCTCACACGCGCCTCACACGCGCTCGCGCACCTGCACGACGCCCCGGTTCGCCGGCCGCGCCGCCGGCCGATCCATGCGCGACGCGAACCACGTCAGCAGCAAGGCGGCGACACTGACCGCCGCCGCGACCCATGGCAACGTATCGAGCGAATGGCCGTGACCGATGACGAGACCGCCGAGCCACGCGCCGCCCGCATTGCCGACATTGAACGCGCCGATATTGAGCGTCGAAGCGAGATTCGGCGCCCTGGCCGCCTTCGCGACCACGCGCATCTGCAACGGAGGCACCGTCGCGAACGCCGCGATGCCCCACACGAACACCGTGATCGCCGCGGCCATCTGCGAATGACTCGTGCGCGCGAAGATCGCCATCACCACCGCGAGCGCCGCGAGAATGCCCATCAGCGACGGCATCAGCGCGCGGTCCGCGAGCTTGCCGCCCACGGTGTTGCCGACCGTGAGGCCCACGCCGAACAGCACGAGGATCAGCGTGACGCCGCGCGGCGAGAAGCCGCTCACCTGTTCGAGGATCGGCGCGATATACGTGAACACGACGAACACGCCGCCAAAGCCCAGCACCGTCATCGCGAGCGCGGTCCACACTTGCGGGTCTTTCAGCACGCGCACTTCGTGACCGAGACCGGCCGGACCGGCATCGTGCCGAGCGGGCACGAGCGCCGTCACGCCCGCGAGCGACAGCACGCCGAACCCGCTGACAATCCAGAAGGCCGCGCGCCAGCCGAATTCCTGGCCGACGAACGTGCCGAACGGCACGCCGAGCACGTTGGCGAGCGTGAGGCCGGTGAACATCAGCGCAATCGCGCTCGCGCGCTTTTCGGACGGCACGAGCGAGGCCGCCACCACCGCGCCGATGCCGAAAAACGAGCCGTGCGCGAACGACGTCACCACGCGCGCGATCATCAGCACCGAATAGCTCGACGCCAACGCACACAGCGTATTGCCGACGATGAACACGCCCATCAGCAATTGCAGCGCGAGCTTGCGCGGCATTTTGCTCGTCACGACGGCGAGGAGCGGCGCGCCGACCGCGACGCCGAGCGCGTAGCCGCTCACGAGCAAGCCCGCCGACGGAATCGACACCGCCAGATCGCGCGCGACGTCGGGCAACAAACCCATGATGACGAATTCAGTCGTCCCGAAGGCGAAGGCGCTGATCGCGAGCGCCAGTAGTGGAATAGGCATGCGAATTCTCCAGAATTTACGGTTGAGCGTGATGCAGCGCCGTCACGAACTCGACGACGACGCCCGGCGCGAGCGCCACGAAAATCTGCGCTTCGGCGCGTTGCGGGGCCATCGGCGGCACTTGCGCGCGCTGATACTCGACGCCGGTTGCACCCAGGCGCGCGAGCAGCGCCTGCCATTCGGTGGCGCTGTCCAGCCGGAACGCAACGTGGTCGATGCGCGGCGCGGCGCTCGCCGGCGTTGCCGCACTCGTCGCCGGCGTAGAAGTCGCGCGGATCAGATGCACCACCGCGCGGCCGTCCGCGTATAGCCAGTAGCCGTCGACGGAAACCGGCGGACGCGGGCCCTCCGTCAAGCCGGCCACATCGACGAAAAAACGCCAGGCGGCGTCGAGATCGGCGGTGACGATGGTCGCGTGATCGAGTTGCATGATTTCGGGCGGCTGACTGCGCCGCATCGGGTTTTCGAGGGCTGGATTGTCGCGGCGCGACGAGGATTTGATAATTGGCGTAGCATTTGAAGCATTTTCAAATGGCATTTGAAGAACGCAATGGACAACCTCGGCGACATTCGCCTTTTCGTCGAAGCCGCGCAGTTGGGCAGCCTGTCGGCGGCGGGCCGCAAGATGGGACTCACGCCCGCCGCCGCGAGCGCACGCCTCGCGAAACTCGAAACCGGCCTGAAGGCGCGCCTGTTCGAGCGCACCACGCGCCAGTTGCGGCTCACCGACGAAGGGCGTCTGTATCTGAACTGCTGCCGTCAGGCGCTGCAATCGCTCGACGACGCCAAAGCCGCGCTGCAAGCGGGCCAAGGCGTGGTGCGCGGCAAGGTGCGCATTTCCGCGACGTCGGACTTCGGCCGCAATCTGCTGATGCACTGGCTCGACGAATTCAATGCGCTCTATCCCGAAGTGACGTTCGCGCTGACGCTTTCCGACTCGCTGTCGAATCTCGTGCAGGAGGACATCGATCTGGCGATCCGCTTCGGCGTGCCGCAGGACAGCTCGCTCGTCGCGCGCAAGCTGGCGCCGAACCGGCGCGTGCTGTGCGCGTCGCCGGAATACATCGCGCGCAAGGGCGAGCCGGAAGATCCGCACGATCTGGCGCGTTTCGACTGCATCGTGCTCAGCACCGGTTCCGGGCCGGTCAACGAGTGGCGCTTCACGCGCGGCGACGAGGTGCAGCACTACACGGTGCCGCTCGAAACCGCGCGCGAGACGAATGACGGCGCCGTCGCCCGCGAATGGGCGGTACGCGGCTACGGCATTGTGATCAAGTCGATGTGGGACGTGGAAGCGGATCTGCGCGCCGACGGCCTGAAAATCCTGCTGCCGCAATGGCGCTATCCCGACGCGCCGTTGCACGCGCTTTATCATCGCAACCGCTTCATGGCGCCGCGCGTGCGCGTGCTGCTGGATTTCCTGAGCGAGCGCTTCGCGCGGGTATCGGACGAACTGGAAAGGCTGCTGGGCTTGCCGCCGGAGCCGCCGCGCGCCGCAGCGGGCGCGGAAAGCGTATCCGTCGAAGGGCTATAATATTGTGTTACACGGCAAGCGTGCGCAGACCGCGGCCCATCCAGCACCACCTGAGCCGCCCGATGCTGAAAGCGCCGTTCCACGGGCTTCGCGCACGTTTTCGCCTCTCCTTGACCTTTTATACAGCGCCCCCAGGTTAACCACTGCGACCGGCGAAATTCGATGACCAAGAAAGTTTATGTAAAAACCTTTGGCTGCCAGATGAACGAGTACGACTCCGACAAGATGGTCGACGTACTCGGCGCGGCGGAAGGCCTCATCAAGACGGACACGCCCGAAGACGCGGACGTCATTCTGTTCAATACCTGCTCGGTGCGCGAGAAAGCCCAGGAGAAAGTCTTCTCCGATCTCGGCCGCGTGCGCGAACTGAAAGAAGCGAATCCTGATCTGATTATCGGCGTGGGCGGCTGCGTGGCGAGCCAGGAAGGCGCGTCGATCGTGGCGCGCGCGCCGTACGTCGATCTGGTGTTCGGTCCGCAAACGCTGCACCGTCTGCCGCAAATGATCGACAAGCGCCGCGAAAGCGGCCGCGCTCAGGTTGACATCACGTTCCCGGAAATCGAAAAGTTCGACCACCTGCCGCCCGCGCGCGTGGACGGTCCGAGCGCGTTCGTGTCGATCATGGAAGGTTGCAGCAAGTACTGCAGCTATTGCGTGGTGCCCTACACGCGCGGCGAAGAAGTCTCGCGTCCGCTGGACGACGTGCTGACGGAAATCGCCGGTCTCGCCGATCAGGGCGTGCGCGAAGTCACGTTGCTCGGTCAGAACGTGAACGCTTATCGGGGCGCGCTGACGCTCGGTTCGTCGGAAATTGCCGACTTTGCGACGCTGATCGAATACGTCGCCGACATCCCGGGTATCGAACGGATTCGCTACACCACGTCGCATCCGAAGGAATTCACGCAGCGCCTGATCGACACCTATGCGAAGGTGCCGAAGCTCGTGAGCCACCTGCATCTGCCGGTGCAGCACGGCTCCGACCGCATTCTGATGGCCATGAAGCGCGGCTACACGGTGCTCGAATACAAGTCCGTGATCCGCAAGCTGCGCGCCATTCGTCCGGATCTGTCGCTGTCCACGGACATGATCGTCGGCTTCCCCGGCGAAACGGAAGAAGACTTCGAGAAAATGATGACGCTCGTGCACGAAATGAAGTACGACACGAGCTTTTCGTTCATTTACAGCCCGCGTCCGGGCACGCCGGCGGCGAATCTGCACGACGACACCCCGCGCGAGGTCAAGCTCAAGCGCCTGCAACACCTGCAAGCCACGATCGAAGAGAACGTGCAGCGCATCAGCGATTCGATGGTCGGCAAGGTGGAGCGCATTCTGGTCGAACGCCCGGCGCGTAAAGACCCGAACGAACTCGCGGGCCGCACCGAAAACAACCGCGTGGTGAATTTCCCGGCGCCGGTGGCGTCGCACGCGCGGCTGATCGGTCAGATGGTCGACGTGAAAATCGTCAAGGCGTACCCACATTCGCTGCGCGGCGAACTCGTGCTGGTGCATGACCGCGCGGAAAACGGCGCGAGCGCCACGACCCACTGACCGACGCTCTTTCACGACCAGTGTCCGACGCACTGCGCGGTGCGGCGCGAACCCACGCAACACCCGCGCCGCCCGCGTACCGAAACCGACAGGATCGACTCATCGCCTTGAAAACCACTCAGCCGCATCTGGAATTCACCGCTCCGCGCGAGGACAACGCGCGGCTCGCCAACCTCTGCGGTCCGCTCGACGAAAACCTGCGGCAAATCGAGCAGGCGCTCGACGTGACGCTGCAACGCCGCGGACACCGCATCACGATTCGCGGGCGCGGCGCGAAACTCGCGCTCACCGCGCTCGAAAACTTCTACAACAACGCGCGCGATCCGCTGTCGGTCGACGACATCCAGCTCGCGCTCGTCGAAGTGCGCCATCCGGCGCGGCATCGCACGAACGGCAATGGCAATGGCGACGAAGCCGGCGAGCCCGGCTTTCCCGGCAATCCCGACCATCCGTTCGACCAGCCCGCCGACGTCGGCGAAGACGACGTGGAAGAACTCGGCCCGAAGCTGTACACGCGGCGCGCCGATCTGCGCGGCCGCACGCCGGCGCAGCGCGAGTATCTGAAGCAGATCGTCTCGCACGACGTCACCTTTGGCGTCGGTCCGGCCGGCACCGGCAAGACCTATCTCGCGGTGGCCTGCGCGGTGGACGCGCTGGAGCGCGACCAGGTCAAGCGTATCGTGCTGACGCGGCCGGCCGTCGAAGCGGGCGAGCGGCTCGGCTTCCTGCCCGGCGATCTCGCGCAAAAGGTCGATCCGTATCTGCGTCCGCTGTACGACGCGCTCTACGATCTGCTCGGCTTCGACAAGACCACGAAGATGTTCGAGCGCCAGATGATCGAAATCGCGCCGCTCGCGTACATGCGCGGCCGCACGCTGAATCACGCGTTCATCATTCTCGACGAGGCGCAGAACACCACGCCGGAACAGATGAAAATGTTCCTCACGCGGATCGGCTTCGGCTCGAAAGCCGTGGTGACCGGCGACACAACGCAGATCGACTTGCCGCGCGGCCACAAGAGCGGGCTCATCGAGGCGCAGCAGGTTCTGTCGGACGTGCGCGGCATCGCGCTCACGCGCTTCACGAGCGCGGACGTGGTGCGGCATCCGCTCGTCGCGCGAATTGTGGAGGCGTACGATGCGCATTCGCAGAAAGCCGCCAGCCCGGTGGATTCCCGCTGATGCGGCGGGACGCGCGCCTCGCTGCACTGAGACTGCCGCGGCCTGACCCGCGGCAGTTCGAGCAGAACCGCGCAGCGTGTGGCGAGCCACGTCACGCACCCAACGCGATACAACCTGCCATACAACCCGCAGCCCAACCCGCCGCGCATTGCGCCGCGCAATACTTCGAACAAGCATGAGCCGCGCCCCGAAACTGACGCTGAATCTGCAATTTCCGGCCGCCAAGGCATGGCCCGAACACAAGGCGCTGCTGCCGCGCGCCACGGTGGCCGGCTGGATCAAAGCCGCGCTTTTCGCCGACGGCGAACTGACCGTGCGTTTCGTGGACGCCGAAGAAGGCCGCACCCTGAACCGCACCTATCGCGGCAAGGATTATTCGACCAATGTGCTGACCTTCGCGTACGCGGAATCGGAAGACGATCCCGTGACGGGCGATCTGATTCTCTGCTGCCCGGTCGTCGAAAAAGAAGCCGCCGAACAAGGCAAGCCGCTGATCGCGCATTACGCCCATCTGCTCGTGCACGGCACGCTGCACGCGCAGGGCTACGACCACGAAGTCGAGGAAGAAGCCGAGGAAATGGAAGCGCTCGAAACCGAGATTCTCGGCAAGCTCGGTTTTCCCGACCCGTATCAATAACCGCCAGACAACCGTCGCCGGACCGAACCGTGAGCCCCTTTTCTCCCGATGCCGACACCCGAACGCCCTGCCCGGACTATCCGCCCGCGCTCGGCGACTCGCGTCTCCTGACGGACGAGGAATTGCGGGCGTCGCTCGAATGCACGTTGCGCGACTGGGACCGCCAGAACGACTTGTGGCTGTTCGGCTATGGCTCGCTGATCTGGAATCCCGGCCTGCCGACCGTCGAAGCAATGCGCTCGAAAGTGCACGGGTATCATCGCGGGCTGTATCTGTGGTCGCGCGTCAATCGCGGCACGCCGGAACAGCCGGGGCTCGTGCTCGCGCTCGATCGCGGCGGCTCGTGCTCGGGCATCGCGTTTCGTCTCGCGGCGCAGGGCGCGATGCCGCATCTGGAAGCGCTGTGGCGCCGTGAAATGGCGATGGGCTCCTACCGGCCCGCATGGCTGCCCTGCGTGCTCGCCGACGGCCGGCGCGTCGACGCGCTCGCCTTCGTGATGCGCCGCGACGTGCCGAGCTACACCGGCAAACTCCGCGACGACATCGTCAAAACCGTGTTCGACTGCGCATGCGGCCGCTACGGCACGACGCTCGACTACGTGAGCCGCACGGTTCACGCGCTGCGCGACAGCGGCATGCCCGACCGCGCGCTGGAAGCGCTGCTGGCACGCTGCCAGGCCGACAATCGCGCGCCCGATGCCGCGCGCGCCGAACGGCGGACCGCGCCGCAAGCGGACAAATAAGCGCCAGTAAAAAAGCGCCGGACACGCGCTTCGCCTCGCCATTTTTTCTCCGAAACGCTTTTCCGGGCGTTATCAGTTAGGATGGACCCATGGTCCGCGCCTCGCCGCGGGCCAGTGTCAGTCCCGTTTCACTCATCGCCCGGCCAGGCGGGACACGGTCCTGCCATGTGCCTGGTGTATCCTTAATGCTCTGCAACAGCGCGCCCAGTCTCGCCGGGCGCTCTACCATGAACGACACGTATCCCAGTCGACGCCATACCGACAAACCACACGAAAAACGCTCGCTGCTTGAGCGTCTGACCGATTTCATCTCGCCCGAGCCCGACTCGCGCGCGGAACTTCTGGAAATTCTGCAGGACGCGCACGAGCGCAACCTGATCGACGCCGACTCGCTGTCGATGATCGAAGGTGTGTTCCAGGTTTCCGAACTCAGCGCGCGCGACATCATGGTGCCGCGCGCCCAGATGGACGCGATCAACATCGCGGACAATCCCGCCGAATTTATCCCGTACGTGCTGGAAAAGGCGCACTCGCGCTATCCGGTCTACGAAGGCAATCGCGACAACGTGATCGGCGTGCTGCTCGCGAAAGACCTGCTGCGCTACTACGCCGAAGAAGAGTTCGACGTGCGCGGCATGCTGCGGCCCGCCGTGTTCATCCCCGAATCGAAGCGCCTGAACGTGCTGCTGCACGATTTCCGCGTGAATCGCAATCACCTCGCGGTGGTGGTCGACGAATACGGCGGCGTGGCAGGGCTGATCACGATAGAAGACGTGCTGGAGCAGATCGTCGGCGACATTGAAGACGAATACGATTTCGACGAGGAAAGTGGCAACATCATCGCCTCGCCGGACGGCCGCTTCCGCGTGCGCGCGCTGACCGAGATCGAGCAATTCAACGAAGCCTTCGGCACGCATTATTCAGACGAAGAAGTGGACACCATCGGCGGCCTGGTCACGCACCATTTCGGGCGCGTGCCGCATCGCGGCGAAAAGGTGCGCATTGACGATCTGATCTTCGAGATTCTGCGCGGCGACGCGCGTCAGGTGCACATGCTGCTGGTGCGGCGCGATCCGCTGGCCGGCCAGCGCGAGCGCGAAGCACAGCACGTGCAGACCTGAACGGCCTCGCTTGCCGCTCACACCTGAGCTTTCCCAACTTGCCACTCATCACGCCGACCGCGCAACAATGGCCGACCCGATCACTTCCTCTTCGCGCCGCGGTGTGAGCGCGCCCGCCGCCGGGCGCGCGCGCGCGCGCACGCTGCCCCGCTGGCATTACCTCGTCGCGCTCGTCGCCGGCGCGGCCAACACGCTGTCGTTCGCGCCCACGCCGCACGGCGGCTGGCTCGAACTCGCGATCTTCGTGTTCTTCTTCGGCTGGCTCACGCGCAGCACCGGCTGGAAGAGCGCCGCGCTCACGGGCGGGGCGTTCGGCTTCGGCAACTTCGTCACCGGCGTCTGGTGGCTTTACGTCAGCATGCATTTTTACGGCGGCATGCCCGCACCGCTCGCGGGCACGGCGCTCGTGCTGTTTTCGCTTTACCTCGCGCTATATCCGGCTTTGGCCGCGGGCATCTGGTCGTTCTGCGCCGGCCACGCGCGCAACGGCGCGTCCGCCACCTTTGCCGCGGACCTGCCGTTCTCGCCGACATGGCACGGCGCGCTGGCTTTCGCGAGCGCGTGGGCGATTGGCGAATGGCTGCGCGGCACCGTATTCACCGGCTTTCCCTGGCTCGCGAGCGGCTATGCGCAAGTCGATGGCCCGCTCGCCGGCTTCGCGCCGCTGGCGGGCGTGTATGGCGTCGGCTGGGTGCTGGCGCTCGTCGCCGCACTGATCGTGCAGGCGCTGCTGCCGCGGCTTCACCGTGCGCGCAAGCCGCGCGACCCTGCCGCCGACAGCGCCGACGTTCCGCGCAGCGCGGCTCACGGCGCGCTGCCCGGCGCGATCGCGCTGGCGCTGATCGCGGCGGGCCTGCTGCTGCCGCTCGCCAGGTGGACCACGCCGGCCAACGCGCCGCTGACCGTGCGTCTGCTGCAAGGCGACGTCAAACAGGACATGAAATTCGAGGAAGCGGGCGTGCGCGCCGCCATCGACCAGTATCAGCAGATGATTACCTCGAAGCCCGCCGATCTGATCGTCACACCGGAAACCGCCATTCCCGTGCTCGCGCAGCAGTTGCCCACGCCGTTTGCCGCGGCGGTGCGCAACTTCGCGGACTCGACGGGCAGCGCGATCCTGTTCGGCGCGATCGGCGGCTCGATCACGCCGGAAGGCCGCGTGGTCGACTACACCAACAGCCTGTTCGGCGTCACGCCGGGTTCGCGCGACATCTATCGCTACGACAAGCACCACCTCGTGCCATTCGGGGAATTCGTGCCGTGGGGCTTCCGCTGGTTCGTCAACCTGATGAACATTCCGCTCGGCGATTTCGCGCGCGGCACGCCGGTGCAAAAGTCGTTCGTCGTGCACAACCAGCCGGTCGCCGTCGATATCTGCTACGAAGACATTTTCGGCGAAGAGATTGCGCGCACCATTCGCGAGAGCGACACGCCGGCGGGCGTGCTGGTCAACTCGACCAATCTCGCGTGGTTCGGCGACACGATCGCGCTCGACCAGCACTTGCAGATCGCGCGCATGCGCTCGCTCGAAACCGGCCGGCCGATGTTGCGCGCGACCAACACGGGCATGACCGCCGCCATCGACGCAAACGGCAAGGTTCTCGGCAAGCTCACGCCCTACACGATCGACTCGCTCGATGTCACCGTGCAAGGCACCACCGGCCGCACGCCTTACGTGACGAGCGGCAATAACACCGTGCTGGCCGTTTCGTTGCTGCTGCTGGCTTTCGGTTTCGCATTCGGTCCGGGCACGACAAGGCGCAGGAACGGCCAGTCCGAAAACAACACCCATTAAGCCGCAATAAAAAACGCGCGCTGCGGCATTGCCGCAAGCGCGCGTTTATTCCGCCCTCGATCCTTATTGATTCGACGCAATACGCTGCTGAATATGTTGCGCACGCGCCGGCGAAGCAGGATGCGAACTCAGCATGCTGGATTTACCGCCGTCCATTTGCGCGATTTTATTGAACGCCGTGACCAGGCCGGACGGATCGAGATTCTTCTTTTTCTGTAAATCAAACGAATAATCGTCGGCTGCGCTTTCCTGCGTTTGCGAGAATTGCGCGTTAATCAGCTTTTCCGAGAATTCCCCCAATTGCGAGCCGGACAGCGCGCCGGCAATTCCACCCGCCGACGACGCCACCGAACGCACCGCCGACGTCGCATACGCAACCTGCATCGCCTTCTTTGTGTGGCCGAGCGCGACGTGGCCCATTTCATGGCCGACCACGCCACGCACTTCGTTGTCGTTCATCAAGTCCATCAAGCCGCTATACACGCGCACGCAGCCGTTCGCCATGGCCCACGCATTGACGTCTTTTGTCATGTACACCTTGTAATTCACCGGCGTGCCGTTGATGTTGTCGCCCAGTTGCGCGGCAATCCTGTTCAAGCGCTTCTGGTATTTGCTGCCGGCCGGCGCGATGGTGTTTTCGCTGTCGAGCTGCGCGCACGACTTGTCGGTCAGCGCGCGCACGTCGGCGTCCGTGAGGGTGGCGGCCTGCGTGGCCAACTGGCCGGACTGGATCAGCGCGGACGGGTCCAGGCTGCCGACATTGGAGCAGGCGGCAAACAGCGCACATGCGCAAGCGGCAATAAGAAAGCGATACGGTTTCATGATGAAAGTCTCTTTATGGTGTTATTCGTTTCGATAACGACAGACGAAAAAAAGCGCCTGACGGGAGGCGCTTTTCTACCACGAATGAAAGCTTCAAATCATGATCTTGAAAGACCGATTAACGCAATTTTGCAAACCTGCCGATTTATTAAGCGATTCGATTATCGGCGCTTTAATCAGTTAGCCGGCGCGGTATCAATAAACGACTGGCGCAGCGAAAGTTTCTGAAAATGCTTATCGAGATTCGGATGCGATTCGCGCCAGTTCAACTCGGGCATGCGGAAGTCCAGATAGCCCAATGCACAGCCCACCGCGATGTCGGCGAGCGTGTAGTGGTTGCCCGCGCACCACGGCTTGCTGCCCAGTCCCTGCGACATGGCGAGCAGCGCTTCGTCGATCTTGCGCTGTTGCCGCGCGACCCATGTATCGACGCGTTGCTCCGGCGTGCGCTGCGTGCTTTCCAGGCGAATCAGCACGGCCGCGTCCAGCAGGCCGTCGGCGAGCGCTTCCCAGCACCGCACCTCGATACGCTCGCGCCCGGCTGGCGGAATCAGCTTGCCGACCGGCGACAGCGTATCCACGTACTCGCAGATCACGCGCGAATCGAACACCGCTTCGCCGTCTTCCATCACGAGGCACGGCACCTTGCCGAGTGGATTGAAGGTATGAATGCGGGTGTCCGACGCCCAGACGTTCTCGGGCACCAGCTCGTAGTCGATCTTCTTGTCGGCCAGCACGATGCGCGCCTTGCGCGCGAACGGACTGGCGAGCGAACCGATGAGTTTCATCATTGCCATCTGCCTTTTTCTGAATCCGGCGAAAGTATAAGTGCTGGGCGGCGCGCGGGAACACCACTCGCGCGCTTCGCGAACCGCATGCGCGCTCGCTGTGGATGGATTGCAACATTGCCGCGCGCCACGCTTGCTGTCCAGCCGGCCGAATGGGCAATGTTGGGTGGATGTGCGGGGCGATGCGCGGAGCGAATCCACGGCGTATTTGGTGGCTTCATCCGCGGCTTCATCCACGGCGTCACCGCCGCCGCATCCGCGCAAAATGAGTCCGTGCATTGGGCGCTACAATCGCACGATGAACCAGCCGACCGAACCCACCATCGCCATCGACGTCTACCGCGCGCGCCGCGAGCGCGTACTCGCCGCGCTGCGCGCAGCGGGCGGCGGCGTCGCCATCGTGCCGACGGCGCCCGAAGCGCTGCGCAACCGGGACGCCGATTATCCGTACCGACACGACAGCTATTTCTACTACCTGACCGGCTTCACCGAACCCGAAGCGCTGCTCGTGCTCGACGCGAGCGCCGCGCACGGCGAGCCCGCGGCGATCCTGTTCTGCCGCGAGAAGAACATCGAGCGCGAGACGTGGGAAGGCTTTCGTTTCGGACCCGACGGCGCGCACGTCGCGTTCGGTTTCGACGCGGCCTTTCCTTTCGGCGAAATCGACGCGCACCTGCCGCGCATCCTCGCTGACAAACCCGCGCTGCACTACGCGCTGGGCGCCTCGGAGAAACTCGACGGCCAGGTGCGCGGCTGGCTCGACGCCGTGCGCATGCAAGGCCGCAGCGGCATGGCCGCGCCAGCCGCCGCGCGCGATCTGATGCCGCTGCTCGACGACATGCGGCTCGTCAAAGACGACCATGAACTCGCCATCATGCGCCGTGCCGGCCAGATTTCCGCGCAGGCGCACCGCCGGGCGATGGCGGCGTGCCGCCCCGGCGTGCGCGAGTACGAACTCGAAGCGGAATTGCTCTACACGTTCCGCAAGTTCGGCGCGCAGGCACCCGCTTACACGTCGATCGTCGCGGCGGGCGCGAACGCGTGCGTGCTGCACTACCCGGCCGGCAATGCGATCGCGCAAGACGGCGACCTCATTCTGATCGACGCGGCCTGCGAACTCGACGGCTACGCGTCCGACATCACGCGCACGTTTCCCGCGAGCGGCCGCTTCACCCCGGCGCAGCGCGAGCTTTACGACATCGTGCTGGCCGCGCAGCAGGCCGCCGTCGACGCGACGCGCGCGGGCGTCACTTTCGACGATCCGCATCAGGCCGCCGTGCGCGTGCTGTCGCAAGGCTTGCTGGACACGGGCATTCTCGACCGTACGAGATTCGCCTGCGCCGACGACGTGATCGCCGAGCGCGCCTACGCGCCCTTCTATATGCACCGCACCGGCCACTGGCTCGGCATGGACGTGCACGACGTGGGCGACTATCGCGAGCGCGCCGCGCCGCGCGACGAAGCGGGCGCGCTGCCGTGGCGCACCTTGCGTGCCTCGATGACGCTGACCATCGAGCCGGGCCTGTATATCCGGCCGGCCGCAGGTGTGCCGGAGCGCTACTGGAACATCGGCATCCGCATCGAGGACGACGCCATCGTCACGCCCACCGGCTGCGAGCTGATGACGCGCGACGTGCCGGTCGCCGCCGACGAGATCGAGGCGCTCATGCAGGAAGCGCGCGCGGCTCACGAAACAAGGAAGTAATCCGCCATGAACGACGCTTTCCAGTCGACGTTGATTCTGAAGCCCGCCGCGCCCGATCACTCATTCGATTTCGACGTGACGATTGTCGGCGCCGGACCGGTCGGGCTTGCGCTCGCCGGTTGGCTGGCCCGGCGCAGCGCGACGCGCGCGCTGAAAATCGGGCTCGTCGACGCGCGCGAGCCGGAGGACTCGATTGCCGATCCGCGCGCGATCGCCGTCTCGCACGGCAGCCGCATGATCCTGGAGCCGTTGCGCTGGCCCGCCGACGCCACCGCGATCCAGCGCATCCACGTATCGCAGCGCGGACACTTCGGCCGCACGCTGATCGATCACGGCGAGCACGGCCTGCCCGCGCTCGGCTACGTGCTGCGCTACGGCTCGATCGTGCACGGTCTGGCCCAGGCGGTGCACGCCACGCCGGTGCACTGGTTCCGCTCCACGTCCGCCGCCGCGCCGGTTCAGGAAGACGACGGCGTGACGCTCGCCATTGAAACCGCGGGCGTCACGCGCAAGCTGCGCACGCGGATTCTGGTGAACGCCGAAGGCGGCTTGTTCGGCGATCAGGCCGCGGGGAAAAATGCCGGAAAAAGTGCAGGCGAGCGCGGCCCAGGCGCCACGGCCGACGAAGCTCCCGAGCACATCGCCGGCGATCAGGCCGGACAGCGCGCCGGCAAGAACGGCTCGCGCGATTACGGCCAGACCGCGCTCGTCGGCACGGTGAGCGTGTCGGCGCCGCAGCCGCATGTGGCGTGGGAGCGCTTCACGTCGGAAGGTCCGATTGCCTTGCTGCCGATGGGCGGCGTGCGAGGCGCCGACTACGCGCTCGTCTGGTGCTGCTCGCCCGACGAAGCCGCGCGCCGCGCGCAACTCTCCGACGACGCCTTCCTCCACGAACTCGGCGCCACATTCGGCGGCCGCATGGGCCGCTTCACGCAGATCAAGGGCCGCGCGTCGTTCCCGCTCGGGCTGAACGCCGTCGATACGCTCGTGAAGGGCCGCGTCGTCGCCATCGGCAACGCGGCGCAAACGCTGCATCCGGTCGCGGGCCAAGGGCTGAACCTCGGTTTGCGGGACGCGCACGCGCTCGCCGACGCGTTGTCCACCGAAGGCCCCACGCCGCTCGCGCTCGCCAGCTTCGCGCAGCGCCGCGCGCTCGACCGGCGCATGACGATCGGCGCCACCGACACGCTCGCGCGTCTTTTCACCGTCGACTTCGCCCCGCTCGCAGTTCTGCGCGGCCTCGCGCTCACCGCGCTCGAATTCGCGCCGCCGGTGAAAACCGCACTCGCGCGTCAGATGATGTTCGGACAGCGCCGCTGAGCACGGCGCCCGCTCGCGGCGCGCGCGGCCCAAACCGCCCGCCGCGAGCACTTTCATAGAAGATTTAATGAGTTACAACGACTGCATGTCGGGTGCGGGCTAATTGTTAACGCTAAAATAGCGGTTTTCCCCCGCATTTCGCGAACGCTCCGATTGACAGGCCGGGCTGCCGGATTCAACCCCAGCACGCCACTTCAGCATTGAGCAATCGTCCGCGCGCGCTTTCACGTCATGCCCATTCTCGGCTCCCACAATCTGCGTAATAACCTGTTCGTCGCGCCCATGGCCGGCGTCACCGACCGTCCGTTCCGGCAATTGTGCAAACGGCTGGGCGCGGGCTATGCGGTGTCGGAAATGGTCGCCTCGAACGCGCAGCTGTGGAAGAGCGAAAAGACCATGCGCCGCGCGAACCACGCGGGCGAAGTCGAGCCGATCTCCGTGCAGATCGCCGGCGCGGACCCCGCGATGATGGCCGAAGCGGCCCGCTACAACGTGGCGAACGGCGCGCAGATCATCGACATCAACATGGGCTGTCCGGCCAAGAAAGTCTGCAACGTGGCCGCCGGTTCGGCTCTGCTGCAGAACGAGCCGCTCGTGCAGCGCATTGTCGAGGCGGTGGTGGGCGCGGTGGGCGTCGGGCCCGACGCGGTGCCCGTCACGCTGAAAATCCGCACTGGCTGGAATCGCGAGAACAGGAATGCGCTGAATGTCGCGCGTCTCGCCGAAGCCGCCGGCATTTCCATGCTGACCGTGCATGGCCGCACGCGCGCCGACCTGTATCACGGCGACGCCGAATACGAGACCATCGCCGCCGTGAAGGCCGCTGTGCGCATTCCAGTGGTGGCCAACGGCGACATCACGTCGCCGGAAAAAGCGCGCCACGTGCTCGCCGTCACCGGCGCGGACGCCATCATGATCGGCCGCGCGGCGCAGGGCCGCCCGTGGCTGTTCCGCGAGATCGAGCATTTCCTGCAAACGGGCGAGTTGCTGCCGCCGCCGCGCATCGACGAAATCCAGCAGGTCATGAACGAGCACCTCGAAGATCACTACGCGTTCTACGGCGAATTTACAGGTGTTCGCACTGCGCGCAAGCACATCGGCTGGTACACTCGCGGCCTTTCCGGCGCCAATGTGTTCCGGCATCGCATGAATACGCTGGACACCACGCGTGAACAACTCCTCGCCGTCAACGAGTTCTTCGACGCACAAAAGGCCATTTCCGACCGCCTCGTCTACGTCGACGAAACGCCCGAGAACCAGGGCGAGGACCAAACCGACCGACTAGCAGCATGAGCAAGAACAACATCGAACAATCTGTCCGCGACAGCCTGGGCATCTATTTCCAGGATCTCGACGGCTCCAATCCGCACGACGTCTACGACATGGTGATCTCGTGCGTTGAAAAACCCCTGCTCGAAGTGGTGCTCGAGCAGGCCGGCGGCAATCAGTCGCTGGCCGCCGAGTATCTCGGCATCAACCGCAATACGCTGCGCAAGAAGCTGCAACAGCACGGTTTGTTGTAGCGTGTAGTTTTCTCGCGCCCTGCCACGTTTCCCTTCGGCTTTTCGTCTTCATCATGATCAAGCAAGCGCTCATCTCCGTTTCCGACAAGTCCGGCATCGTCGACTTCGCCAAGTCGCTGTCGGGGCTCGGCGTCAAGATCCTGTCGACCGGCGGCACCGCGAAACTGCTCGCGGACGCGGGTCTTTCCGTGACCGAGGTCGCCGATTACACGGGCTTCCCGGAAATGCTCGACGGGCGCGTGAAAACGCTGCATCCGAAGGTGCACGGCGGCATTCTGGCGCGCCGCGACCTGCCGGAACATATGGCGGCGCTTGAAAAGCACGACATTCCGACCATCGACCTGCTGGTCGTGAACCTGTACCCGTTCGTGCAGACGGTGTCGAAAGAAGAGTGTTCGCTGGAAGACGCGATCGAGAACATCGACATCGGCGGCCCGACCATGCTGCGTTCGGCCGCGAAAAATCACCGCGACGTGACAGTGGTGGTCGATCCGGCCGACTACGCGGTCGTGCTCGATGAAATGCGCGCAAACAGCAACGCCGTCTCGTACAAGACGAACTTCCGGCTCGCGACCAAGGTGTTCGCGCACACCGCGCAATACGACGGCGCGATCACGAACTATCTGACAAGCCTGACCGACGAACTTCAACACTCGTCGCGCAACGCTTATCCGGCCACTTTCAACCTGGCCTTCAACAAGGTGCAGGACTTGCGCTACGGCGAAAATCCGCACCAGAGCGCGGCGTTCTACCGCGATCTTTCCGCTCAGCCCGGCACGCTCGCCAACTACGAGCAGTTGCAAGGCAAAGAACTGTCCTACAACAACATCGCGGATTCCGACGCGGCGTGGGAATGCGTGAAGACCTTCGACGTGCCGGCGTGCGTGATCGTCAAGCACGCGAATCCGTGCGGCGTGGCGGTGGGCGCGGACGCAAACGAAGCGTATTCGAAGGCGTTCCAGACCGATCCGACTTCGGCGTTCGGCGGCATCATCGCGTTCAATCGCGAAGTGGACGAAGCTGCTGCGCAAGCGGTGGCGAAGCAGTTCGTCGAAGTGCTGATCGCGCCGTCGTTCAGCGCCGAGGCGCGCCAGGTTTTCGCGGCGAAGCAGAATGTGCGTCTGCTGAAAATCGCTCTGGGCGAAGGCCATAACGCGTTCGACCTGAAGCGCGTCGGCGGCGGTCTGCTGGTTCAATCGCTCGATTCGAAGAACGTGCAGCCGCGCGAACTGCGCGTGGTCACGAAGCGTCATCCGACGCCGAAGGAAATGGACGATCTGCTGTTCGCGTGGCGCGTGGCGAAGTACGTCAAGTCGAACGCCATCGTGTTCTGCGGCAACGGCATGACGCTCGGCGTCGGCGCGGGCCAGATGAGCCGCGTGGACTCGGCGCGCATCGCGAGCATCAAGGCGCAAAACGCTGGCTTGACGCTGAACGGTTCGGCGGTCGCGTCGGATGCGTTCTTCCCGTTCCGCGACGGTCTCGACGTGGTCGTGGCAGCGGGCGCGAGCTGCGTGATCCAGCCCGGCGGCTCGATGCGCGACGACGAAGTGATCAACGCTGCAGACGAGCACAACATCGCGATGGTGTTGACCGGCGTGCGCCACTTCCGGCATTGAGCCGGCATTTGCGGCGACGCCTGCCGTAAGACACAGTGAAGCGGCCCAGCGGAATTTTCCGCTGGGCCGTTTTCTTTGAAGGCCGCGCTGCGACGACGCGCGTATCAGTCCGGGTCCGGTGGATCTTTGCGCTCGTAGCCGTCCCTCACTTCCGGGTGTTGACTGATGTAGGTGGCAAGGCCCTCGCCTCGTGTCGCGAGACGCTTGAGTTCGGCCAGGTGTCGCGTGCCGACGCTCTTTTTCGTGTACCGGTAAGTCACGCCGGAGTTGAACCGCGCAGCGACAAAGTCATCGCCGATTTCGTACGCGACGATGCCCGATTTCCCACTGATATTCCCATAACGCTGCATAGGCGATCGACTCCTTCCGACAGGCACAGCAGTTTTTATTCCGCCCGCCTGCCTGCATGCCGAGCGCCACGCGGCGCGTGTGTTGTAGTATCGCAGGCACCTGGTTTTAACCGCATGTGCGGCACTTCATGAGAATTCTCGGCATCGACCCCGGCCTGCGCGTGACCGGCTTCGGCGTGATCGACCAAAGCGGACACACGCTCAGTTATGTGGCGAGCGGCGTCATCAAGACCGCGGACGCCGATCTGCCGTCGCGTCTCGGCACCATTTTCGACGGCATCTCGACGCTGATTCGCCAGCACTCGCCGGATCAATCCGCGATCGAAAAGGTGTTCGTCAACGTCAATCCGCAGTCCACTTTGCTGCTCGGCCAGGCGCGCGGCGCGGCCATTTGCGGGCTTGTCGCCGGGGGCGTGCCGGTCGCCGAATACACAGCCTTGCAGTTGAAGCAGAGTGTGGTCGGCTACGGCCGCGCGACCAAGGAGCAGATGCAGCAGATGGTCGTGCGCCTGCTCAATCTGTCCGGCGTGCCGGGCACCGACGCCGCCGACGCGCTCGGCATGGCGATCTGCCATGCGCACGGCGGCACGACACTGAGCACGCTCGGCGGCATCGCGCCTTCGCTCGCGAAAAAAGGCCTGCGCGTGAGGCGCGGACGTCTGGTGGGATGAACGCCATTGTGCCGCGCGCCCTGCGCTACACTCGCCCTTTCTCTCAAGATTGAATTGCCATGATCGGTCGCATTGCCGGCGTTCTGCTGGAAAAAAACCCGCCGCATCTGCTCGTCGACTGCAACGGCGTGGGTTACGAAGTCGATGTGCCGATGAGCACGTTCTACAACCTGCCTTCAACCGGCGAACGCGTGGTGCTGCTCACGCAGATGATCGTGCGCGAAGACGCGCATCTGCTTTACGGCTTCGGCACCACCGAGGAACGCTCGACCTTCCGCGAGCTGCTGAAAATTTCCGGCATCGGCGCGCGCATGGCGTTGGCCGTGCTGTCGGGCATGAGCGTGCACGAACTTTCGCAGACGGTCACGCTTCAGGACGCGGCGCGCCTCACGCGCGTGCCGGGCATCGGCAAGAAGACGGCCGAGCGGCTGCTGCTCGAACTGAAGGGCAAGCTCGGCGCCGACCTCGGCGCGATGGCCGGCGCGGCGTCGGCATCCGATCACGCGTCCGACATCCTGAATGCGCTGCTCGCCTTGGGCTACTCGGAAAAAGAAGCTTTGGCGGCGATCAAGAACGTGCCGGCCGGCACGGGCGTTTCCGAGGGTATCAAACTCGCGTTGAAGGCGTTGTCCAAGGCTTGAGGCGGTGCGCGAGGACGCTCGACGGATAAAGCTTCGCGCACTCCCGCGCGCCGCGCACCTTGGCCGTTTGGCCGAGTTTCGCGAGGAGCCGTGCGCGGTACAATGGCCGGATGATCGAAACCGACAAACTCGCCGCCGAGCGCATCATCGCGGCCACGCCCGTCTCGCCGAACGAAGAAGCGTTCGAGCGCGCATTGCGCCCGCGCCAGCTCGAAGAATATGTCGGGCAGGAAAAGGTGCGCGGCCAGCTCGAAATTTTCATCGAGGCCGCCAAGCGCCGCTCTGAATCGCTCGACCACGTGTTGCTGTTCGGGCCGCCGGGTTTGGGCAAGACCACGCTTGCGCACATCATCGCGCGCGAAATGGGTGTGAATCTGCGGCAAACGTCGGGACCCGTGCTGGAGCGCGCCGGCGACCTCGCCGCGCTGCTCACCAATCTCGAAGCCAACGACGTGTTGTTCATCGACGAAATCCACCGGCTCTCGCCGGTCGTTGAAGAAATCCTGTACCCGGCGCTGGAGGATTACCAGATCGACATCATGATCGGCGAAGGGCCGGCCGCGCGCAGCGTGAAGCTCGATTTGCAGCCGTTCACGCTGGTCGGCGCGACCACTCGCGCGGGCATGCTGACCAATCCGCTGCGCGATCGCTTCGGCATCGTCGCGCGGCTGGAGTTTTACAACGCCGAGGAACTGGCGCGCATCGTCACGCGCTCGGCTTCGCTGCTGAATGCGCAGATTCATCCGGACGGCGCGTTCGAAATCGCGAAGCGCGCGCGCGGCACGCCGCGTATCGCCAATCGGCTGCTGCGGCGCGTGCGCGACTACGCGGAGGTCAAGGCCGACGGCAACATTACCGCGCAAGTGGCCGACGCGGCGCTGCGCATGCTCGACGTCGACGCGGTCGGCTTCGACCTGATGGACCGCAAGCTCCTCGAAGCAATCCTGCACAAGTTCGACGGCGGCCCGGTCGGCGTCGACAACCTGGCGGCGGCTATCGGCGAAGAGCGCGACACGATTGAAGACGTGCTCGAGCCGTATCTGATCCAGCAAGGCTTCCTGCAACGCACGCCGCGCGGCCGCGTCGCCACGCTGCTCACTTACCGTCACTTCGGGCTGGCGGCTCCGGACTCGTCGAGCGCGCTGCCCGGCTTGTGGGATTCGGCTGCGACCTGAGCGGCCAGGGAGCGAGCCCGATTCAGGATGTCCGACGAGACAAGGCAATACCAGACTCCCCGCCGACAACCACAGCGCTCGCCCGCCAGGTTCGCGCGGTGGCTGACCGGCAAGCTCCGCTCCCGGCTCGCGGCAGGCGTCACGCATCTCACGACCGGCAGCGGCCCCACGCTCGACTACTCTTCGCCGCCCGGCGATCCCGGCTTGTTCGGCCCGGATTCCATGTGCTGGAAAGTTCACGCCGATTTCACATCCATGATGACCGGCGGCATCAGCGCGCTCATGCTTCAGGCGCTGCATCCGCTGGCGCTGGCCGGCGTATGGGATCACTCCATGTTTCGCACCGATATTCTCGGGCGCCTGCGGCGCACCGCGACGTTCATCGCCGGCACGACGTTCGGCAGCCGGCATGACGCGCTCGCGCTGATCGAACGCGTGAAGCGCATCCACCTTGGCGTGAGCGGAATGGCGCCGGATGGCCGGCCCTATCGCGCGAGCGAGCCCGCGCTTTTGACGTGGGTGCACGTGGCCGAAGTGTCCAGCTTCATGACCGCGCATCTTCGGTACGTGAACCCGGCGCTTTCCGTCGTGGCACAGGACCAGTACTTCGAGGAAACCGCGCAGATCGCGCACATGCTCGGCGCGGCGGATGTTCCTCGCTCGCGCACCGAAATCGACGCTTACCTGCTCGCCATGCAGCCGGAACTGATTGCGAGCGAGCGCACTCGCGAGCTGGTCGGCATTCTGACGAACGCGCCGGCGCCGAGCGCCGCGATGCGCCCTGCCGGCGCGCTGATGTTCAACGCCGGTGTCGATCTTCTGCCCGACTGGGCTCAAACGATGTTGGGATTCGAGCGCTATGCGTTGATTCGCCGGGCGGTGGCGAGGCCCGGCGTGCGGCTCGTCGCGCCCGTGATCAGATGGGCGCTCGTGAACGGCGTCTCGAAGCGGGCGCGCCGCCGCGTTGCCGCCACGAGTGACGTGGACGGCTCACGCTGAGCTGAGCCGCGCCGCGTGATTAACGTCCCGGTTGCGGGACTTTCTTGAAAGTGTCGTCGGCGCTGGGCGCGTCGAGATGCGCGATGTCGCCCCACGACACGACGCTCGCGCGCCCGTTGTCGAAGTCCACCACGTTCACGCTCGTGTTCAGCAGCGTGTAGTCGCGCGGAGCATCGAGCGACAAACCGCACGCAAAGCGGCGCACGCAGTCGAGCACGCCGCCATGCGCGACGCACGCGATGCGCCCGCCCGGATGCGCGGCGACGAGCGGCTCGATCGCGTGCAATACGCGGTGATAGAACGCGCGCTGCGACTCGCCTTCGGGCGGCGTGAAACCGGGGTCACGCGTTTGCCAGTGCGCGTATTCATCGGGGAAACGCGCGGCGATTTCATCGCTGTCGTGGCCTTGGAACGCGCCGTAGGAGCGCTCGCGCAGAGCTTCGCTCAGATGCACGGGCAAGCCGAGCGCGTCGGCGAACGGTTGCGCGGTTTGCCGCGCGCGCTGCAGGTCGCTCGAATAGATCGCATCGAGCCGCGCGCCGTGCTTCACTTCATCGACGATGCGGCGTGCCAGGCTTTGCGCCTGCGTGACGCCCACCTCGGCGAGCGGAATGTCGATATGCCCTTGAATGCGCTTGATGCGGTTCCAGTCGGTCTCGCCGTGCCGGATAAACAGAATCTGCGTGGTCATGGATCAGAAGAGGCGCGGGTCGCCGGTTGTGCGGAGCCGCTATTGTCGCAAGAACTGCGGCCGCGCGAATGGTGCGAAAAACTGCATGAAATGCAGCGCGAAATTCAGGCGTTGGTTTGCAGCCAGAACGTGACGGGCCCGTCGTTCACGAGCGACACCTGCATGTCGGCGCCAAACTCGCCCGTTTCGACGATCGAATGTTTCGCGCGCGCCGCCGCAACGAAGTAATCGAACAGACGCTGGCCTTCAGCCGGCGGCGCGGCGGGGGTGAAGCTCGGACGCAGGCCACTGTTGGTGTCCGCGGCCAGCGTGAACTGCGAAACCAGCAGCAAACCGCCCGCGCGCCCAGCGCCGTCCAGATTCTGCACGGACAGGTTCATCTTGCCCGCTGCGTCGCTGAACACGCGGTAGCCGAGCACCTTCGCGAGAAGCCGGTCGGCCGCCGCTTCGGTGTCGCCGCGCTCGGCGCACACGAGCGCGAGCAGGCCGGCGTCGATTGCGCCGGTCACGCGCTCATTGTCACCGTCCACCACGCGCACCTCGGCGCGCCGCACGCGTTGGATCAAGGCGATCATCGGGCCGGCTCCGGCTGCGCGGTTCGGCTCATCAGGCTGTCAGGGTGACGCGCGCGAAGCGGCGCTTGCCGACCTGCACCACGTACTCGCCTGGCTCGACCTTCAGGCCCTTGTCGGACACCGTTGCGCCGTCGATCTTCACGCCGCCCTGCTCGATGTTGCGCAGCGCTTCGCTCGTGGACGGCACCAGGTTCGCCTGCTTGAGCAATTGACCGATCGCGAGCGGCGCGCCCGCCAGCGTGACCGCCGCGATGTCGTCCGGCACGCCGCCCTTCGCGCGGTGGTTGAAGTCTTCGAGCGCACGCTCGGCGTCCGCCTGTGAATGGAAGCGCGCGACGATTTCCTGGCCGAGCATCACCTTGAAATCGCGCGGATTGCGGCCGGCTTCGATTTCCTTCCTGAAGCCGGCGATTTCGTCCATCGGACGGAACGACAGCAGTTCGAAGTAACGCCACATCAGCACGTCGGAAATGCTCATCAGCTTGCCGAACATATCTGTCGGCTTTTCGCTGATGCCGATGTAGTTGTTCTTCGACTTCGACATTTTTTCGACGCCGTCGAGCCCTTCAAGCAGCGGCATCGTCAGAATGCACTGCTGCTCCTGGCCATACTGCTTCTGCAATTCACGGCCGACCAGCAGGTTGAACTTCTGGTCCGTGCCGCCGAGTTCGAGGTCGGCATTCAGCGCGACCGAGTCGTAGCCTTGCATCAGCGGATACAGGAATTCGTGGATCGAAATCGGCACGCCGCCCTGGAAACGCCTGGTGAAATCTTCGCGCTCGAGAATTCGCGCCACCGTGTAGCGCGACGCGAGCTTGATCATGCCGTCGGCGCCGAGCGGCATCGACCACTCGCTGTTGTAGCGGATCTCCGTCTTGTCGCGGTCGAGCACGAGTGCGGCCTGCTCGAAATACGTCTTCGCGTTCGATTCGATCTGTTCGCGCGTGAGCGGCGGGCGCGTGGCGTTGCGGCCCGACGGGTCGCCGATCAGCGACGTGAAATCGCCGATCAGGAAGATCACGGTGTGACCGAGGTCCTGCAACTGGCGCATCTTGTTCAGCACGACCGTATGGCCGATGTGGATGTCGGGCGCGGTCGGATCGAGCCCGAGCTTGATGCGCAGCGGCGTGCCGGTCGCCTCGCTTTTCGCGAGCTTCTGTGCGAATTCTTCTTCGATCAGCAATTCGTCGACGCCGCGCTTCGTGACGGCGAGCGCGTGACGGACCTGGTCGGTGATCGGAAAAGCGGAGGCGGGATTGGGCTTGTTGGACTCGGTGCTCATGCTGGAAACGTGAAGTCGCGAAAAAAACAGATTGTCCCATAGATGCGCGCCGCCGCGCCTCATCAAGCGGCCAGGAGCGCGCCACGCGCGCAAGTTTTCGGCGCGACGGGCCGGCCGCGCGCGACGCGCCGCGCTTCCGCTTCGGGCGCGCTTGCGCGGATAATCTGCTACCACCATCGCTAGAGCAGTGGCCATGAACCCGCAACGAAATATCGACAGGAGCAACAACGTGGCGCAAGACCCCGCAGACGGCGTCTATTTTGGCTTGATGTCCGGCACGAGCATGGACGGCGTGGACGGCGTGGCCGTCCGGTTCGCCAAGGGGAGGCCGCCCGTGGTGCTGGCGGAGGCGTTCGTCGGCTTCGCCGCGGGATTGCGCGACGCGCTGTTCGCGCTGCAACAGCCGGGCGAGAACGAGATCGAACGCGAGTCGCTCGCCGCCAATGCGCTCGCCACGCGCTACACCGTGTGCTGCCACGAACTGCTGCGCAACTGCCACGTGTCAGCCGCCGAAGTACGCGCGATCGGCGTGCACGGGCAAACGGTGCGGCATCGGCCGGAAAAGGGCTATACGCGACAGATCAACAACCCCGCGCTGCTCGCGGAAATGACGCATATCGACGTGGTCGCCGACTTCCGCAGCCGCGACGTCGCGGCCGGCGGCCAAGGCGCGCCGCTCGTGCCGGCTTTTCACGCGACCGTGTTCGGCGCGAAGAACGAAACGCGCGTGGTCTGCAACTTGGGCGGCATCAGCAACATCACGATCCTGAACGCGACGGGCAGCGTGCGCGGCTTCGATTGCGGGCCGGCCAACGCCCTTCTCGACGAGTGGGCGCAGCGCCATCTCGGCAAGCCGTTCGACGAAAACGGGCATTTTGCGGCAGCTGGCCAAGTGGACCGGACGCTGCTGAACGCCCTCCTGGACGAGCCGTTCTTCGCGCAGCAACCGCCCAAGAGCACCGGCCGCGATCTGTTCAACCCGGAATGGCTCGCCGCGCGGCTGCGGCCGTTTGCGGACCTCGCTCCCGCCGACGTCCAGGCGACGCTCGTCGCGCTCACCGCGGTGACGGTCGCGCGCGAAATCGAGCGGCATGCGTCCGACGCCCAAGCGGTTTATGTATGCGGCGGCGGCGCGCGCAATCCGGAGATTCTGAAGTCGTTGCAGCAGGCGCTGGAGGACAGCGGTGTTGGCGGCGTACCGGTGATGACCACCGACGCGCTCGGCGTGCCGCCCAGCCAGGTCGAACCGCTGGCGTTCGCATGGCTCGCGATGCGCTGCGTCGCACGTCTGCCGGGCAGCCTGCCGGCCGTGACGGGCGCGAGCGCCGAGCGTGTGCTGGGTGCAATTTATCCGCGCTGAGGTCGGATTCAGTGGAGCGCGGCGCGAGTTTCGTTGCAAGCGCACGCGTCAGGGTAAAAGGCGAAAGCAATAAAAAACGGGGCCGAAGCCCCGTTTCGTGTGTGTTGCTGCTTATGTGCTTCTTAAACCGAAAACGACGAACCGCAACCGCAGGTGGTCGTGGCGTTCGGATTCTTGATCACGAACTGCGCGCCGTTGATGTCGTCCTTGTAGTCGATCTCAGCGCCGACCAGGTACTGGTAGCTCATCGAATCGATCAGCAACTGGACGCCGCTCTTGTTCATGACGGTATCGTCTTCGTTGACGGCTTCGTCGAACGTAAAGCCGTACTGAAAGCCCGAGCAGCCGCCGCCCTGCACGAAAACGCGCAGTTTCAGGTCAGCATTGCCTTCTTCTTCGATCAGTTGCTTGACCTTGTCAGCCGCTGCGTCGGTAAAAACGAAGGGGGCGGGCATCTCGGTCACGGGTGTTTCGGTGACTGCGTTCATTCGAACTCTCCAAAAAGCTTCTAGCCGGTATTGTAGGGCTGATCTCGATATCGTGCTGAAGCCCACAAAATCAATGGGTTCTTATGGGAATCGCGATTGACGGCGCGCTCGCGCGCGCAGCGCCGCTGCACGGAACCATCGGCCATAAAAAAAGCCGCCTTCGCGACAGCGTTGGCGGCTTTTTCTGCGCTCCAGCAAGAAGCCGGTTCGCACCCGAAGCGATTAACGCTTCGAGAATTGCTTCCTGCGACGTGCCTTGTGGAAGCCGACCTTCTTACGTTCGACTTCACGGGCGTCACGCGTAACGAAGCCAGCCTTCGACAGTTCCGGCTTCAGCGTTGCGTCGTAGTCCATCAGCGCGCGGGTGATGCCGTGGCGAACCGCACCGGCTTGACCCGTTTCACCGCCACCCGTCACGTTGACCTTGATGTCGAACGTGACGCCGTGGTTCGTGAGTTCCAGCGGCTGACGCACGATCATCAGCGAGGTTTCGCGCGAGAAGTAGTCGGCGATGGGCTTGCCGTTCACAACGATATCGCCCTTGCCTGCCTTGATGAACACACGTGCGACGGCGCTCTTGCGGCGGCCCGTGCCGTAATTCCAGTTACCGATCATGTGGGCTCCCCTTAGATCTCGAGCGCTTTCGGCTGTTGTGCCGAATGCGGATGCGTTGCTTCAGCGTAGACCTTCAGCTTCTTGATCATCGCGTAGCCGAGCGGGCCCTTCGGCAGCATGCCCTTGACCGCTTTCTCGAGCGCGCGGCCCGGGAAGCGTTCTTGCATCTTGCCGAACGTCGTTTCATAGATACCGCCGGGGTAGCCCGAGTGGCGGTAGTACTTCTTGTCAGTCGTCTTGTTGCCCGTGACCTTCAGCTTGCCGGCGTTGATAACGATGATGAAATCACCGGTGTCGACGTGGGGAGTGAATTCAGGCTTGTGCTTGCCGCGAAGACGGTGTGCCACTTCGCTGGCGACACGCCCGAGAACCTTATCCGTCGCGTCAATCACGTACCATTCGCGCGTCACCTCATGGGCTTTTGCGGAAAACGTCTTCATGATCGATCCAAAAAAATTGCTGCGCCCAATGTGTTTTTTCCTGCTTGTAGTGTGCGCATCGAGGCGCGTGCAGGCTCTCCCTGTTCTTCCTCCGCGGGCGCGGATGCGGAAAAGCCCTGAATTATAAAGGAATTTGTGGCGTCAAGTCAAAAATGTCCGGGACGTGACCTTAAAAGGCGTTCCGGCGACCATTGAATCGGCGAAATGCGGGCGAAAAAAAACCCGAACAAGTGGTTCGGGTTTAATCCACCAAAGGAGGAGGTGGAGGAGACAGCGGAGGTTGCGCACTGCTGCAACCGATGAGGCAATTATATGAAGCATCCTTGTGCAACGCAAGAACATTTGCAATGTGAAATTGAATTTCATATTGTGACAACGCGACCCGGCATGCGCCGAAACCGGCGTCCCATTGTGCGTCAACGGTTCGCGGCATTTCTCGCGACCGGTTCCGGCACGACAACTAGAGTGAAACCCCTAAATTCCGCCGATGCGAAGCCATCTCCGACAGCATGCCGCGGCGCAGCATACAAGCCCTCGTCGCGCATAATTTGCGGCCGAAGTCGCTTCGGGCGGATGCCTAAAGGCCGGGCTACAATGCCGTCTCGATATAGCGAAGCGCGGTGGAGCACAGCATGGAATGCAAAGTAAGCTGGATGGGGCAAGACGGCATGGCGTTCGCCGCCGAAACGGGCAGCGGCCACCTGGTTGCAATGGACGGCGCGCCCGAAGGCGGCGGCCGTAACCTCGCGCCGCGTCCAATGGAAATGGTGTTGCTCGGCACGGGCGGCTGCACCGCTTACGACGTCGTGATGATCCTGAAGAAAAGCCGTCAGGAAATCGCCGGCTGCTCGGTGACGCTGAAGGCCGAGCGCGCAAGCGAAGATCCGAAGGTGTTCACCAAGATCCACTTTCACTTCACCGTGACCGGCAAGAATCTGAATCCGGCAACCGTGGAGCGCGCGATCAATCTGTCGCACGACAAATACTGCTCGGCGTCGATCATGATCGCCAAAACGGCGGAACTGACGCACTCGTTCGATATCGTGGCGAACTGAGCACGTCCGGGATTCAAGCCCGGAGCGCATCCATGAAAAATGCCGGCGTCCCGAAAGACGCCGGCATTTTTTTGTGAGGTGGCAAAGCAGGCCGATAAGCCGGATTCTGTGCACGCGCAGCGCCCGAAGGCGCGGCGCGCGTGGCAGCCATTCCTCTAGGCGCGTCATTGCTGACGCGCTCAAGCTTCCTACCCGCAGACGAGACGGGGGCCCCGCCCTGCATCTCGAAGATGCGCGCCTGCCTACTTGGAATTGCTCCGGGTGGAGGTTACCGTGCCGGTCTGCCTTGCAGCAGCCGCGGTGCGCTCTTACCGCACCGTTTCACCCTTACCTGATCCCGGCTTGCGCCGGGCCATCGGCGGTTTGCTTTCTGTTGCCCTGTTCCGCGTGTCGCCACGGATGGCCGTTAGCCATCACCCTGCCCAGTGGAGTCCGGACTTTCCTCGCCCTCGTTGGCCGAAGCCGCCGAGGCCGCGACTGCCTGGCCTGCTTTGCTGGCGCCGATTTTAACATCTGAACGGCGGCCCGCGCGGAACACGGACTTGTCGTCGTAAAAGGCGGGTTCTTCGTTCTCGGGCCACCAACCGGGAATGCCCAGTACCGGAAGCGGCGCGAAAAGGCGGCTCGTGAGCGCGTCCGTGTTCAGCAAGGCGGCGCTGACCGCCGCGTCCAGCCATGCGTCGCGCGCGTCGGCGTCCCATTCGAAGTACGCCGACGGCACGTCGACGATCCACGCATGGCCCGTGCAGGCCTTGAACGGCGCGATCAGCTTTTCCAGCAGCGCATGGCCGAAGCAGCGCACCTCGCAGCTCGCGCCCCACGCAGCGCGCCGCGCCAGCAGCAGCGTCCGCCAGTCGAAGCCGCGCAGCGCGGCGCTCAAAGCGGGATCGGCACAGGCGAACAGCAGCGCGTTTTCGTCGAAGAGAGTCAGCGCGTCGCGCACGCCGCCGCGCGTCGCGCCGACGCCGAGCCGGTCGATTGCCGCCGACTGCCGCGCGTTCAGCGCCGCCTTGATGCGCGGAAAGGCAAACCACATCGACGCGTTGAAGAAGTCGTGCAGATTGTGGCGCGTCGGCACGCAGCCGGTCGCCGCGATATGCGCCTCGTAGGCCGCGCCCGGCGGCAAGTCGTCTTGCGCGATGAACGCGAGACGCTGGCCGCGGCCCGTGGTTTGGCGCGCGCGGCCGGTGTCGGCGTTCATTTCGGCGAGCAACGCCGCGTAGCTGGTGAGCGCGGCCTGCTGCCAGCGCTGGCCGCGCTCGGCAAATTGCGCGAACCAGGGCTTCGACCAGTCGATGGCGGCGAAACCCGGCGGCGCGTCAATTTCCGCGCGTGGTCCGGACGTTGCTCTCGCCGCTTGCTCCGGCGTGTCAGGCGCTCCCCGCTCAGGCATCTAACTGCCTCAAACCAGACGCCAACCAATCGACTCGCCGCCGCGCAGCGGCACGACCGGCGTATCGCCAACCGGAAGTTCGGCAGGCAGCGTCCATTCCTCGCGACGCAGCGTGACCTTCTCCTCGCTGCGCGGCAGGCCGTAGAAATCCGCGCCGAAGAAGCTCGCGAAACCTTCGAGCTTGTCGAGCGCGCCCGCTTTGTCGAAGGCTTCGGTGTAAAGCTCCAGCGCGTGCAGCGCCGTGTAGCAGCCCGCGCAGCCGCACGCGTGCTCTTTCAGGCCCTTCGGATGCGGCGCGCTGTCGGTGCCGAGGAAGAAGCGCGGATTGCCCGACGTGGCCGCCTCGACCAGCGCGAGGCGATGCGTTTCGCGTTTGAGCACCGGCAGACAGTAGTAGTGCGGACGGATGCCGCCCTGGAAAATCGCGTTGCGGTTGTACAGCAGATGGTGCGCCGTGATCGTTGCGCCCAGCAGTTCAGGCGGTGCGCCGGCTTCGCGGATATAGTCGACCGCATCTTTCGTGGTGATGTGCTCGAACACCACTTTCAGCGCCGGAAATTCGCGGCGCACCGGCGCCATGACGCGGTCGATAAACACTTTTTCGCGGTCGAACAGATCAATCGACGAATCCGTCACTTCGCCGTGCACGAGCAGCGGCATGCCCACTTCCTGCATCGCTTCGAGCGTTTTCGCGCACTTCATGATGTCGGTCACGCCCGCGTCCGAGTTGGTCGTGGCGCCCGCCGGATACAGTTTCACGCCGTGCACGAAGCCGCTTTCGCGCGCGCGGCGGATTTCGTCGGGCGGCGTGTTGTCGGTCAGATACAGCGTCATGAGCGGCTCGAACTTCGCGCCGGCCGGAATCGCGGCGACGATCCGCTCGCGGTAGGCCTGCGCCATGGCCGTGGTCGTGACCGGCGGCTTCAGGTTCGGCATGATGATCGCGCGGCCGAACTGGCGCGCCGTGTCCGGCAACACGGCAGCGAGCATCGCGCCGTCGCGGACGTGCAGATGCCAGTCGTCCGGGCGGGCAAGCGTGATCGAGTCGCGGGAATGTTGGGAAGCGTTGGAAGCGGTCATGGCGAGAGAGGAACGAGAGGCGGCGGCAAATACCAGCGATGCGCCATGGATGCGGTCAAACCGTCATGTTGCGGCCTGAACACCCGTCAATTTTGCTATTTGGCGCTTCTGGCTCGGTGATATGCTTGGAAAATCATCATTGTAACGGCTCGCCCGTTCACAGGCTTACCCGCAACATGTGCCAACTTCTAGGAATGAACTGCGCCGCGCCGACGGACGTCACGTTCTCGTTCACCGGCTTTGCGGCGCGCGGCGGCGTCACCGATCACCACGCCGACGGCTGGGGCATCGCTTTCTTCGAAGACAAGGCGTGTCGCCTCTTCATCGACCATCAATCGTCGGCCACCTCGCCGATCGCCGAGATGGTCAAGCGTTACCCGATCAAATCGAAGAACACCATCGCGCATATCCGCAAGGCGACGCAAGGGCACATCCTGCTGGAAAACTGCCACCCGTTCATGCGCGAACTGTGGGGGCGTCACTGGATCTTCGCGCACAACGGCGATCTCAAGGAATATTCGCCGGTGCTCTCCGGCGTCTATCAACCGGTCGGCACGACCGACAGCGAACTCGCGTTCTGCGCGTTACTGGAAGGTTTGCGCAAGGCATTTCCCGGCGCGCAGCAACCGCCGCTCGTGGAACTGTTCGGCGCGCTCGAAACGCTCACGCGCGAAATCACGCAGTTCGGCGTGTTCAATTTTCTGATGTCGAATGGTCAGGCGCTGTTCGCGCATTGCTCCACTCACCTGCACTACATCGTGCGGCGCTGGCCTTTTTCCACCGCGCATCTGGTGGATGCCGACGTGTCGATCGACTTCGCCAAATACACGACGCCGGAAGACCGCGTCGCGGTGATCGCCACGCAGCCGCTCACCGACAACGAAGTGTGGAGCGCCTTCGAACCCGGCGACCTGATGATGTTCCAGCACGGCGATGTGATCGGCCGCGTCAACGTGCCGGTGCCGCCCTCGGTGCTGGAAAAATTGCGCAATCCGGCGCTGGACGCGTCCGCTTCGGCGAGCACGATCGCGGCTTCGGCACCGTCCGCGCAGGTGGCGTCGAGCGTCGAACTCGACCTCGAAGCCGCGGACGACGCGGCGGCTTTCGAATCATCCTGATCCGCTTCGGAAACTCCGTCACAGCAATAAAAAAGCCGCTCTTTCGAGCGGCTTTTTTGCCTTGCGGCAGCGAGAACGTCAGTGCAGGATCTTCGCCAGGAAATCCTTCGCGCGATCCGACTTCGGATTGGCGAAGAAGTCTTCCTTGCGGTCGTCTTCGACAATCAGGCCCTTGTCCATGAAAATCACGCGATGCGCGACCTTCTTCGCAAAGCCCATTTCGTGCGTGACGCACATCATGGTCATGCCTTCCTGCGCGAGTTCGACCATCACGTCGAGCACTTCGTTGATCATTTCCGGATCGAGCGCCGACGTGGGTTCGTCGAACAGCATCGCGATCGGGTCCATCGACAACGCGCGCGCAATCGCCACACGCTGCTGCTGACCGCCCGACAACTGTCCCGGAAATTTGTCCGCATGCGCGCGCAGACCCACGCGGTCGAGCAGCTTCAGGCCCTTCGCCGCCGCCTCGTCTTTCGAGCGGCCGAGCACCTTGATCTGCGCGAGCGTGAGGTTCTGCACAATCGACAGATGCGGAAACAGCTCGAAGTGCTGGAACACCATGCCGACCTTCGAACGCAGCTTCGACAGATTGGTTTTCTTGTCGGTCAGCGACTGGCCGTTGATGACAATCTCGCCCTTCTGGAACGGCTCCAGGCCGTTGACGGTTTTGATCAACGTGGACTTGCCCGAACCCGACGGCCCGCACACCACGACTACTTCACCCTTTTTGACTTCCGTCGTGCAGTCGGTGAGCACCTGAAACTGGCCGTACCACTTCGAAACATTCTTGATAGAGATCATCTTGCGACCTTTTTCTGAAGACCTTTGACAAGGCTCGACGCGATCACGCAGATCACGAAATAACACGCGCCCGCGAACAGTACCATTTCGACATTCGTGCCGTCACGATCGCCAATATTCGTGGCGGTGCGGAAGAAGTCGGCAAGGCTGATCACGTAGACGAGCGACGTATCCTGAAAGAGCACGATGCCTTGCGTGAGCAGCAGCGGCACCATCGCGCGGAACGCCTGCGGCAACACGATGAGGCGCATGGCCTGACCGTAGCTCATGCCGAGCGCGAATGCCGCGTTGACCTGCCCGCGCGGCACCGCCTGAATGCCCGCGCGGATGATCTCCGAGTAATACGCGGCCTCGAAGAGCGAGAAAGCGACCATGGCGGACGCGAGACGAATGTCGATATCCGGCGACAGCCCCAGCACGTTCTGCAACACCTGCGGCACGATCAGGAAGAACCACAGCAGAACCATCACGAGCGGGATCGAACGGAAGATCGTGACGTAGCCCTTCGCGAACCACTCGAAAGGCTTGAACGACGACAGCCTCATCATGGCGAGGACCGTGCCCCAGACAATCCCGATCACGATGGCGATCAGGGTGATCTTGAGCGTGACGATGGCGCCGGTCCACAGCGTAGGCAGTGCGCCCGGAATACCGCTCCAGTCGAAATGGTGCATCACTTGCCTCCGATATAGCCGGGCAACCGGGTTTTTGCTTCGATCCAGCGCATGAGTTGCATCACGACCAGATTGATCAGCAGGTAAGCGACCGTGACCGCGATAAACGACTCATACGTCTGCGACGTGTAATCGACGAGCTGACGCGCCTGCGCGGACAGATCCAGCAGACCGATGGTCGACGCCACCGCCGAGTTCTTGAAGATATTCAGAAACTCGGACGTGAGCGGCGGCACGATGATCCGGTACGCGACCGGCAGCAGCACATAGCGGTACGTCTGCCATTGCGTGAAGCCCATGGCGAGACCCGCGGCGCGCTGACCGCGCGGCAACGCGTTGATGCCCGAGCGCACCTGCTCGCACACGCGCGCGGCGGTAAACAGCCCGAGACAGACGATCGACGACGAGAAGAACTGCGCGCCAGGCGGCAGTTGCTTGAACCAGTTGCCCATGGAGACCGGCAGCAGTTCCGGTATCACCAGATACCAGATGAAGAACTGCACGATCAGCGGAATGTTGCGGAAAATCGCGACGTAAACCGTGCCGGCGCCCGACGCCCATTTGTTCGGCACCGTGCGCAGCACGCCAAAAAACGAACCGACGATCAGCGCGATCACCCATGCCGACAGCGACACGGTAATCGTGACCCAAAAGCCCGACAGCAACCAGCCCAGATAGGTGGTCGGCTCGCCGGTGGAAACCGGACTCAGCAAAATGCCCCAGTTCCAGTGATATGACATGACCAAGACTCCCGCAAAAAGAAACGGAAGAAGCACGGGGCCCCTTCCGTTTCGTTCAGCATTTCAAAAAAACAGCTAAGGTTTAATCGATTGCCTTGTCATTCGGGCTCTTGAAGAGCGCCTTCATGTCGTCGCTTTCCGGGAAGTTCAGATTCAGGCCCTTCGGCGGAATCGGCGATTCGAACCACTTCTTGTAGATCTTGTCGGCTTCGCCCGAGGATTCGACCTTCGCGATGGCCTCGTCGACGACCTTCTTGAACTCCGGATCGTTCTTGCGCAGCATGCAGCCGTACGCTTCATGCGACTGCGGCGCACCGACGATCACGAAATCGCCCGGATTGTTCGACTTGGCGCGCTCGCCGGCGAGCAGCGCGTCGTCCATCATGAACGCGGCGGCGCGGCCGGTGGACAGCGTCAGGAACGACTCGCCGTGGTCCTTCGCGCTGATGATGTTCATGCCCATGCTCTTGTCCTGGTTCATCTTGCGAAGCAGGCGCTCGGAGGTGGTGCCGGCGGTCGTGACGACCGTCTTGCCCTTCAGGTCGGCCCAGTCTTTAATGCCCGAGTCTTTCTTGGTCATGAGACGCGTGCCGATCACGAAGATCGTGTTCGAAAACGCGACTTGTTGCTGGCGCTCTGCGTTGTTCGTGGTGGAGCCGCATTCCATGTCGACGGTGCCGTTCTGCACCAGCGGAATACGGTTTTGCGACGTGACCGGCGTCAGCTTCACTTTCAGGTTCGGCAGGTTCAGTTTCTGCTTGACGGCATCAACCACCTTCAACGCGAATTCCTGCGAATAGCCGATCACATTCTGCTTTTCGTCGTAGTAGGAAAACGGAATCGACGATTCGCGATGACCCAGCGAAATGACACCCGTGTCCTTGATTTTTTTCAGCGTGCCGGCGTCCTGCGCGTGCGCGCCAACGGTGAATAATCCGAGAGTCGCGAGCAGCAGCGCAGCTTTTTTAACCTTCATGTTTGATCTCCTTGGCAAGAACCGGCGCCAGTGTAGCAAAGTAATTATTCTGAAAGTATGGCTATAAACCATGGCTGTTGCGTGTACGCCGCGATGGATTCGCGCGCCGTTTCGCACAGCCCGCACGCCCTTGCGGACATGCGAAGGCGGGCGGCATCTGTACGATGCCGCCCGCCGGGTCCAACACGTGCTCTTGTGGAGCGCGTTCAAGCATGCGCATTCACCTGTAATGCGCGGCGCGCCCGCGAGGTAGCGGAAGCGCCGTTTCTTTTGACAGCAACTTGATCAGGGATACAGGCCGCGCATTTCGCGCGCTTGCAGAATCCGCTTACACGCGACGATAAACGCCGCCGTCCGCACCGACACGTTCTGCTCGCTCGACACTTGCCACACCGCGGCGAAGGCTTCGCGCATCACGCGCTCGAGGCGCTGGTTGATCTCGTCTTCGGTCCAGAAGAAGCTCGAGAAGTCCTGCACCCACTCGAAGTACGACACCGTCACGCCGCCCGCGTTGGCCACCACGTCCGGAATCACGAGGATGCCGCGATCGTGCAGGATGTCGTCGGCCGCCGTGGTGGTCGGACCGTTCGCGCCTTCCACGATGATCTTCGTCTTGATCTTCGCCGCGTTCTTTTCGGTGATCTGGTTTTCCAGCGCGGCCGGAATCAGGATGTCCGATTCGACGGTCCAGAACTCTTCGTTCGTCACCGAATCGGCTTCAGGGAAGCCGCCGACGCCGCCCGTCTTCGCCACGTGGTCGAGCAACGCGACCGCGTCGATACCTGTCGACTTGTAGAGCGAACCGGTGTGATCCTGCACCGCCACGACCTTCGCGCCGGCTTCCTGGAACAGACGTGCGGCGATCCCGCCGACGTTGCCGAAACCCTGCACCGCGATGCGCGCGCCTTCGATATCGAAGCCGATGCGGCGCGCCGCTTCGCAGCCGACCACGAACACGCCGCGGCCCGTCGCTTCGCGGCGGCCCAGCGAACCGCCGAGCGTGATCGGCTTGCCGGTCACGACGCCGGTTGCCGTTTGGCCCTGGTTCATGGAGTACGTGTCCATCATCCACGCCATGATCTGCTCGTTCGTGTTCACGTCCGGCGCGGGAATGTCGGTATTCGGTCCGATGATGATGCCGATTTCGCTGGTGTAGCGGCGCGTGACGCGCTCCAGCTCACCACGCGAGAGCTTGCGCGGATCGAGACGGATACCGCCCTTCGCGCCGCCGTAGGGAACGTTCACCGCAGCGTTCTTCACCGACATCCACGCGGACAGCGCCATCACTTCCGAGAGCGTCACGTCCTGGTGATAACGCACGCCGCCCTTGCCCGGACCACGCGACACGTTGTGCTGCACACGGTAGCCCTCGAAGTGCGCGACGGTACCGTTATCGAGTTCGATGGGCACATCGACGATCAGAATGCGCTTCGGGCGCTTGAGGGTTTCGAGCCACCGGGACAGCGAGCCGAGGTACGGCGCGACGCGGTCGACCTGACGCAGGTAGTTGCCCCACGGGCCGAGGTCTTCGCTATTGAGGTAGGAGGGAACGGACTGCAACGATGAGGCGGATTGGGCGACTTGCTGCTGGGAAGACATGAACGCTCCGGCGTTGATCGAATACGAGCATTGTCGAAAAACGCCGTTTTGAAATCCAATGCCGTTTCCTTATCCGATTATGTTTTTTTTGCATAATCGCCCCGAAGCTGCAAATTTGCGTCGTGGACACGCAGGTTTTTCAGGCGCCCCCGTGCGCCAGTTCTTCCGATACCACCTCCCACAACTGCCGCACGAGAATCTGCCGCGCATCGTCGCTCTTCGCGGCCAGCTTGTCGCGATAGAGGCGTATCTCCATGGTGAGCGTGAGCTGCCCTTCCGGCGTGCCGCGTGTCGCGCGGTCGAGGCGGATCAGCTTGCCGTCCGCCACCGCGTCTTCCACGGCGCTGTGCGGCAGGAACGCGATGCCGTGGCCGGCCAGCGCCATCGCCTTCAGACCTTCCGCCATGTCGGTTTCATACAGCCGGTCCAGACACAGGCGCTCGGGCGCGTTGGCGAGAATCACCTCGGTCATGCGGCCGAGATACGCGTTCGGCGTATACGACAGATAGGGCGTGGGCGCTTCGGCGGTGCCCGGCAGCGTGTGGCGCGGACGGCCCGCGCGCCCTGGCGCCGAGAACGGGCTGATCGGCTCGTTGCCGAGCGTCAGCATGTCGTAGCGCCCTGGATCGAGCGCGACCGGGTGACTCGGATGGTGATAACCCATCATCAGATCGCAACCGCCTTCCACCAGCGAGAGCGCCGCGTCGTGCACGTTGAGCGCGCGCAGACGCGTATGAATCGGTCCCATCTGCGCTTCGATGCGTTGCAGCCAGCGCGGGAAGTACGTGAGCGACAGCGTGTGCGGCACAGCGAACTCGATGGTCGCCTGCGGCGTCGCGGTATGGCCGCGCAACAGCGCGCGGGCCTCGTGGAACTGCGAGAGCATCGCGAGCGCCTGCTCGTTAAAGACCTGCCCCGCCGCCGTGAGGCGCGTCGGATAAACGGAGCGGTCGATCAGCTCGGTGCCGAGCCACGCCTCCAGCGCCTGGATGCGCCGCGAGAACGCCGGCTGCGTGACGTGGCGCAATTCAGCCGAGCGGCTGAAGCTACGCGTCTCCGCGAGCGAAACGAAGTCTTCGAGCCATTTCAGTTCCATGCGAAGCCTGCTGCCGGCGAGAAAGAAGAAGTCAGCATTCTAGTGGGTGTCTCGCCGCGCGCCACCGCGCGGCCACTGCGACTCGGTCGCGCTTGCGTCGAAAAAATCGGATTCCGCCGATAGGTCGGCGAGTCGCGTGCCGCTATCTTGCGTCGGCCGGAACCCGCGGCACTCCGCTGCGCGCGCCGCGAACGACAAGCCGCGCCCCATTCACCGCTCTCACTGACGCCGCCGCGCAAGACGGCGCCCGCTCATGCCGCCACTCGTCTCCATCATCACGCCTACCGCTCATCGCGAACATTTGCTGCCGGCTATTGCGCGCTGCGTGTTGCGTCAACGAGTCGACTGGGAGTGGCTGATTCTCGACGACAGCGCAACACCGAGCGCGTACCTTCGCGCGCTGGCATTGCAAGACCCCCGCGTGCGCTATTTTCATTCGCCGACGCGCATGTCGATCGGCGCGAAGCGCAATCGTCTGATCGGCGAGGCGCGCGGCTCGGTGATCGCGCATTTCGACGACGACGACCATTACGCGCCGCATTACCTCGCGCACATGATCACGACGATGCGCGAGAACCAGGCCGATCTGATCAAGCTGTCGGGCTTTTTCATGTATGCGCCGCACACGCAATTCTTCGGCTACATGGATCTCAACGCGAAGGTCGGCCTGCATTACGAGCTGAGCGGCCAATCCGTGAATCACATCGAATTCCACGAGAAAATGCAGATCGGCGCCGACTTCGTGCTGTTCTACGGCTTCTCGTACGTGTACAAGAAGTCGCTCGCCGCGGTGTCGGCCTTCGGCGATATCGATCTGTGCGACGACGAAAGCTTCATCCGTCCCGTGGTCGAAGCGGGCCGCAAGGTGATTGCCGTCGACGATCCGCAGTCGAGTTGCCTGCACATCGTTCACCCAGGCTCGACCTCGCGCTGTTTCTCGCGCTACTCCATGCCCGCGTTCGTGCTGCCCACGCTGTTTCCCTGCTACGAAGGCTTGCCGGCTTGAGCGGCGCCTGCGGCCGGCGTATCCGGGCCAATCTCGTCTGGTGGTAAAATTCGCGGTTCCCTCCGTTCCGATCCGCTCGCCGAGCGCCCGCCAGGCGCTCAATGGGCGCTCAACGCTTAGACCCTGCCGCCATCATGTCCGACACACGCCCCGACACCCTGTTCGCGCTGAACGCGCTCTCCCCGCTCGACGGCCGTTATGCGTCGAAAACCGAAGCCCTGCGTGACTGGCTCTCGGAAGCCGCTTTCATGCGCAATCGCGTGACGGTTGAAATTCATTGGCTGATCGCGCTCTCGCGCGCCGGTTTCGCCGAAGTGCCGCGCTTCTCCGAAGCCGCGGAGCAATTCCTGCTGCAACTGGCCGAGCGCTTCACCGCGCACGACGCCGCGCGCATCAAGGACATCGAGCGCGTGACGAACCACGACGTGAAAGCGGTCGAATACTGGCTGAAGGAGTCGGTGAAAGGTCAGGAAGAACTGGAGCGCGCGAGCGAGTTCATCCATTTCGCGTGCACGTCGGAAGACATCAACAATACGTCGCATGGCTTGATGCTCGCGGGCGCGCGCGAACACGTCATCCTGCCGGCGCTGCGCACGGTGCATCAGAAGCTCGTCGCGCTGGCTCACGCGCACGCCGCTCAACCCATGCTCTCGCGCACGCACGGCCAGCCGGCCAGCCCGACCACGCTCGGCAAGGAAATCGCCAACGTGGCCGCGCGTCTCGCGCGCGCGATCGAGCGCATCGCGAACGTCGAACTGCTGGGCAAGATGAACGGCGCGGTCGGCAACTTCAATGCGCATCTGTCGGCCTATCCGGAGTTCGACTGGGAAGCGTTCTCGAAGGAAGTGGTCGAACAGCGGCTGAAGCTCACCTTCAATCCGTACACGATCCAGATCGAGCCGCACGACTACATGGCTGAACTGTTCGACGCCGTCGCGCGCGCGAACACGATCCTGCTGGATCTGGACCGCGACGTGTGGGGCTACATCTCGGTCGGCTACTTCAAGCAACGCACGAAGGCGGGCGAGATCGGTTCCTCGACCATGCCGCACAAGGTCAACCCGATCGACTTCGAAAATTCCGAAGGCAACCTCGGTCTCGCGAACGCCACGCTGCGTCATCTGGCGGACAAGCTGCCGGTGTCGCGCTGGCAGCGCGACCTCACGGATTCGACCGTGCTGCGCAACATGGGCGTCGCATTCGGTTACTCGCTGCTCGCGTACGACTCGCTGATCCGCGGTCTCGACAAGCTCGAAGTGAACGCACAGCGTCTGAACGAAGACCTCGACAATTGCTGGGAAGTGCTGGCCGAGCCGGTGCAAACCGTCATGCGCCGCTACGTCATCGAGAATCCGTACGAGCAATTGAAGGAACTGACGCGCGGCAAGGGCATCACGCGCGAGGCGCTGCAAACGTTCGTGAGCGGCCTCGCCATTCCGCAAGACGCGAAAGAGCGCTTGCTCGCCATGACGCCCGCATCGTACATCGGCAAGGCAGTCGAACTGGCGAAGCGCATCGGCTAACGCCGGCTTCGTTCGAGGCAAAAAAGCCGCTCCGAGGAGCGGCTTTTTTTCATTTGGGCAGCGAACTCGCGCGGTTCGGCGCCTGCCCTACCAATTGTTTTACCGCTCGTCGACCTGCTTCAACACCTCGTCGACAATCGCTTCCGGCGACAGTTCGATGTTCACCGTAATCGCCTCGTCCGCGCCCGGTTCTTCGAGCGTGTCGAGTTGGCTTTGCAGCAGCGACGGGTCGAAGAAGTGCCCGGTACGCGTCGTCAAACGTTCTTCGAGCAACTGGCGCGAACCCTTCAGATAGACAAAGCACACGTCCTTGTCGCCGTCACGCAGGATGTCACGATACGAGCGCTTCAGCGATGAACACGTGAACACCGCCGTCTCGCCCGCCTTCTGCTTTTCTTCGATCGCGGCGCGGATAGTTTTCAGCCACGGCCACCGGTCTTCGTCGGTGAGCGGAATGCCGTGGTGCATTTTCTCCTTGTTGGCTGCGCTATGAAACGCGTCGCCGTCGGTGAACGCGCAGTGCAGGCGTTCCGCCAGCATCTCGCCAATTCTCGTCTTGCCGGCGCCCGACACGCCCATTGCGATCAGAATCATCGAAAACTCCTTACAGGACCGCCGCTAGCGCGAAGGTCAAGCCTAAACCCATCAATGAAATGATGGTCTCGAGGAGCGACCATGTCTTGAAGGTCTGCCCCACCGTCATACCGAAATATTCCTTGATCAGCCAGAAACCGCCGTCGTTCACGTGCGAGAAGATCAGCGAGCCCGAGCCTGTGGCGAGCACCAGCAATTCCGGCTTGACCTGCACGCCGCTTGCCGCCGCGATCGGCGCGACGATGCCGCACGCGGTCGTCATGGCGACCGTCGCCGAACCCGTTGCAAGACGGATCAGCGCCGCCACGAGCCAGCCGAACAGCAGCGGCGACAGATGCGCCGCCGTTGCCGCATTGACGATTTCCTTCGAAATGCCGCTATCCATCAGCACGCGGCCAAAACCGCCGCCCGCGCCGACGATCAGCGTGATGCCCGCGATCGGCGCAAGACATTCGCCGCAGAACTTCTGGATCTGCTCGCGATTGAACCCGCGGCTCGCGCCGAAGGTCCAGAAGCTAACCAGCACCGCGATCAACAGCGCGACGTCCGAATTGCCGACGAAATGCAGCAGATCGTTCGCGAGGGTCTTCGGCGCGAACACGAGGTCGGCCCAGCTGCCGACCAGCATCAGAATCACCGGCAACAGAACCGTGAACAGCGTGACGCCGAAGCTCGGCAGTTCGCGCCGCGGTGCCGCTTTTGCGCCGCCCTGCGTGGCTGACAGCGGGACTTCGTCCTTATTGAGGAATTGCGCGGCGAGCGCGTTGTCTTTCGGCAGCTTCACGGTGCGGTGAATCAGCAGCGCGAACAGCGGACCGGCGACGATGGCGGTCGGCACGCCGACGATCAGGCCGTACGCAATCGTCTTGCCAATGTCCGCGTGATATTGCTGCACGGCGAGCATCGCGGCCGGGTGCGGCGGAATCAGCCCGTGCACGACGGACAGGCCCGCGACCATCGGCAAGCCGACCAGCAGCAGCGACTTGTTGGTACGCTTCGCGACGTTGAAGGCAATCGGAATCAGCAGCACGAAGCCGACTTCGAAGAACACCGGCAAACCGACGATGATCGCGACGACCATCATGGCCCAGTGAATGTTCTTCTCGCCGAACCAGTTGATGAGCGTCGTGGCGATCTGCTCGGCGCCGCCGGACTCGGCCATCATCTTGCCGAGCATCGTGCCGAGGCCCACCACCACCGCGATGTGGCCGAGCGTGTTGCCGTTGCCGGTCTCGAACGATTTGACGATGGTCGCCATCGGCATGCCGGACGCGAGGCCGAGCAGCAGCGACACAATGATCAGGACGAGAAACGGATAGACCTTGAAGCGGGTAATCAACAAGATCAGCAAGGCGATGGCGATCACCCCGTATACCAGCAGCATGCTGCCGTGAACAGCTTCCATGAAGCTCCTCCTTTGGGTTATTGATTGTGGGTGCGGACGATGACAGCACCTCGGCTCCTGGGGATCGGTGCGGCGCGTGAAGCGGATACGCCGCGTGGACGCTGAATTTTACTGTTTGTCGTGTCGAAAAGCCCGAGAAACCAGCACGCATGATTGCAACAAAGCCCCGTCGATACAACCGGCAGGCTGTATCGACGAGGCTTTTTATTGCCTGGCTCGCCGACTGCGAAGAGTGCGGCGGGCAGACTGGAACTAATGCGCGGGCGCCGCCAACTGACTCGCGGCGCGTGCGAGACGCGTGACTTCTTCCCAGTTTTCGGCGGCCAGCGCGGCTTTCGGCGTGAGCCACGAGCCGCCGACGCACACCACATTCGGCAGCGACAGGAAATGCGTCGCCGTTTCCGCCGTGATGCCGCCGGTCGGGCAGAACTTCAGCGTCGGGAACGGACCGTGAAAAGCTTGCAGCATCGGCACGCCGCCCGCTTGCTGCGCGGGAAAAAATTTCACGATTTCATAGCCGAGTTCGAGCGCGGCGATGATGTCGCTCGGCGTCATCACGCCTGGCAGGAGCGGCAGGCCGGCGTCCTGCGCGGCTTTGTGCATGTCTTTGGTGAGGCCCGGCGAGACGCCGAACTGCGCGCCTGCCTTCTTCGCCTGAGCACAGTGCTCGGGCTTCGTGATCGTGCCGACGCCCACGACGATGTCCTCGGCCAACTGGCTCGCGCGCTCGATCGCCTGCAGACCGGCCGCCGTGCGCAGCGTGATTTCGAGCACCTTCACGCCACCCGCATGCAACGCGCGCGACACGTGTTCGCCCTGCTCGACGGAATCGAACGCGAGTACCGGAATCACCGGACCGAGGCGCACGATCTCGCTTACTGTTTTCGACGTCATAGTGAAACTCCTTGGTTCTGTAACCGTCTGGCTGGCCTGTTGGCCCGATTAGCGGGCTTGAGTCGTGCCGGCATGGGCTTCGCCGTGATGGCCCGCGTGCTTCGCGGCCGGCGCGGCGTGCTCGCCATGCTGCGCGGCGCGCTCGCCCACCATCGGGCCGAACACCGACGCGCCCTGCTCCGCCGGCGCCGCCGCCGCGCGGAACACGCCGAACAGCTCGCGGCCGAAGCCGACCTCGTTGTCCGCCTGATGCAGCGGCGCGGCGCCCGGCCGTGCGACCCATTCGGCGGCGTCGATTTCGATGTCGAGCACGCCGGCTTCGGCGTCGATCACCAGCATGTCGCCGGTGCGGACCTTGCCGAGCGGGCCTTGCAGCAGCGCTTCCGGCGACAGATGGATCACCGCCGGCACCTTGCCCGACGCGCCCGACATGCGGCCGTCCGTGACCAGCGCGACGTGGAAACCTTGATCCTGCAACACACCGAGGAGCGGCGTCAAACGATGCAGCTCGGGCATGCCGTTTGCCCGCGCGCCCTGAAAACGCACGACGGCAATGAAGTCGCGCTTCAGTTCGCCGTTGTCGAATGCTTCCTGCACGGCTTCCTGCGAATCGAACACGATCGCGGGCGCCTTCACCTGACGATGCTGCGGCGCGACCGCCGAGATCTTGATCACGCCGCGCCCCAGCTTGCCCTGCATCAGACGCAAGCCGCCGTCCGGCTGGAACGGCTCCTTGATGCTGCGCAGCACCGCGGTGTCTTCGCTGGCTTGCACGCCCGGCACCCATTGCAGCTTGCCGTCGATCAGCTTCGGTTCTTCGGTGTAGTGCGTCAGACCTTTGCCCACGACCGTGTTGACGTCTTCGTGCAGCAAACCGCCTTCGAGCAGATTGCGCACGAGGAACGCGACGCCGCCCGCCGCGTGGAAATGGTTCACGTCGGCCTTGCCGTTCGGGTAGATTTTCGCGAGCAGCGGCACGGCTTGCGAGAGCGTGTCGAAGTCGTCCCAGTCGATCACGATGCCCGCCGCGCGCGCAATCGCGACGAGGTGCAGCGTGTGATTGGTCGAGCCGCCCGTCGCGAGCAACGCGACGATGCCGTTGACAATCGCCTTTTCGTCGATCACATGGCCGATCGGCATGTAATTGCCGCGTTCGACGGTCATGTCGAGCACGCGGCGCGCGGCCTGCGCAGTCAGCGCGTCGCGCAGCGGCGTGTGCGGATGCACGAAAGCCGAGCCCGGCAAATGCAGGCCCATGACTTCCATCAGCATCTGATTGCTGTTCGCGGTGCCGTAAAACGTGCAGGTGCCGTGCCCGTGATAGGCGGCGGCTTCCGCTTCGAGCAGCGCGTCACGGCCGCATTGGCCGGTCGCGAACCGCTGGCGCGTCTTCGCTTTGTCGTCGTTCGAGAGGCCGCTCGTCATGGGGCCGGCCGGCACGAAGATGGTCGGAAGATGGCCGAATTGCAGCGCGCCGATCAGAAGGCCCGGCACGATCTTGTCGCAGATGCCGAGGCACAGCGCCGCGTCGAACATGTTGTGGGTGAGCGCGACCGCCGTGCTCATCGCGATCACTTCGCGCGAGAACAACGACAGCTCCATGCCCGCATTGCCTTGCGTGATGCCGTCGCACATGGCCGGCACGCCGCCCGCGAACTGCGCGACGCCGCCGTTTTCGCGCGCGGCTTGCTTGATGATGTCCGGGTAGTTTTTGTACGGCGCGTGCGCCGACAGCATCTCGTTATACGAGGACACGATGCCGACGTTCGGCTCGCGAATCTGCTTGATGACGAGCTTGTCGTTACCTTCGAGGCCCGCGAACCCGTGGGCCAGATTGGCGCACGAGAGCGCGCCGCGCGCGGGGAACTTGCCCTGCGCCTGATGAATGCGGGCGAGATAGGCCTCGCGGGTGGGCTTGCTGCGTTCGATCACGCGCTGCGTGACATTCAACAATTGCGAATGCGGGGAAACCATCGGAGCTCCTTCGTCGCTGGCGGCAGGCGCGCGGCACTATGCCAGGTAAGTATCGCGGGGGAGTCGGTTCAACCGACGACGGCCATGTTAGTAGAAAAACTACACGATCGCAATCAGTATCCTTGCTGCGGCGCGGCATCTGTCAATTCCTCAAAACCGGCTTTCTGCCTGCATTTAAAGGGATACTGACTAACGCATAGGGATAACACCTACGTCGCAAATGTAGTTTTTGTACCTACTCTGCAATCAGCTATAGTCCACGCATTCTTCAGCATAGTGCGAGTTTTCCAATGATGCTGTCCCAAGTCGAAGAGATGCGCGAGCAATTGCGCCCGTCCGAGCGCAAGCTCGCCGACTACGTGATCGAGGCGCCGCGCGAAGTGCTCGACCTGTCGATGACGGAAGTCGCCGCCCGCGCGGGCGTGAGCCAGCCGACCATCGCGAGGTTTTGTCACGCGCTCGGCTTTTCGGGGTTTCGCGAGTTCAAGATCCGCCTCGCGCAAGGCATCGCCACCGAAGTGCCGGCCGTCTATCGCGACGTGCGCCCCGACGAACCCGCGCCGGGCGTCGCCGCGAAGGTGTTCGACCGGACCATCGGCGCATTGATCCAGGTGCGCAACAATCTGTCGTCGGATAGCGTGGCGGCCGCGATCGAGGTGCTCGCGCAGGCGAAGCGCATCGAGTTCTACGGCGCGGGCGGTTCGGGCATCTCTGCGCTCGACATGCAGCACAAGTTCTTCCGGCTCGGCATGCCGAGCGTCGCGTATTCCGATCCGCACACGTTCCTGATGTCGGCGGCGATGCTCGGCGAAGGCGACGTCGTGGTGGCCATTTCGAACACGGGCCGCACGCGCGATATTGTCGATGCCGTGAAGTCGGCCGTCGCGGGCGGCGCCAAGGTGATCGCGATCACGCACGGCAATTCGCCGCTCGCGCGCGTCGCGTCGGTCGGACTTTTTGCCAACGTCGACGAAGACACGGACATTTTTTCGCCGATGACCTCGCGCACTTCACATCTTGCGATCGGCGATATTCTGGCGGTCGGCGTCGCGCTGCAACGCGGGCCCGAACTGGCGGAAAAGCTGGCGGGCGCGAAGGAACTGATTTCGCGCCGAAGGATTGGCGCAGAAGGCTGAAGGCCCGGCGATGCATAAATGAAAAAGGGACTCCCGAGGGAGTCCCTTTTGCTGTGTGCCGGTTGCGCCAAAATCGAGGCGGCTACAAATCGCCGCCGTCGGAGTTCAGCGCCGTCAGCAAACGGCCGCGAACGCGCGCGACGACTTCCGACCAGTCGCCGCCGGGGAGTTTGCGGAAGAGCCGCATGGCCGGATACCACGGGCTATCGTCGCGCGTGTAGTGCCAGCGCCAGTCGCCGAAGAACGGCAGCATCAGCCACGTCGGCTTGCCCATTGCAGCCGCGACATGCGCGACGGACGTATCGACGGTGAGCACGACGTCGAGCGCGGCGATCGCGTTCGCGGTTTCGTCCATGCTATTCAGCGATGCGCCTACATCATGGAAGTTCGGCAGGCGCCTCGCGTAGTCCGCCGCTTCGTCGGCTCCCGCGCCTTTCTGCAGACTGAAGAATTCCACGCAATCCACTTTGAAGAGATCGTCCAGCACCGACAGCGAAGGCAGCGAGCGCTGCTTGTCGTTCTCATGCGTCGGCGCGCCCTTGAACGCCACGCCGACTTTGAGCTTGCTCTTACTCTGCGTCAGCGCCGCGAATCCTGTTTTTCCCGGCGCATGCAGATAGGGCACCGACTGCGGCAGCGCCTCCAGATCCAACGCGACGTGCGCGGGAATCGCATGCGGAAACACCCAGTAATCGTGCAGCGGCAAGTCGGCGGCCTGAGCGACGCTGTACACCGCGTCGGCCTCATGCGAGCGATCGAACAGCGTGACGAGCGGCGTCTGGCACATCACCGAGACGCGCGCGGCGCCGCAACGCTCGCGAAGTATTCGCGCGAAGCGCAGGAAGAAGATTTCGTCGCCGAGACCGAACTCGCTCCAGATGACGATCGACTTTCCGTCTAGCGGCTCGCCGTGCCACGCGGGCATGGTTGACGGCGGCTGCGCTGTCGTGCGGCGTTGCCAGCCGAACTTGCGCATCCACGCTTCGCGTATCCGGAAGCCCTCCTGAAGCTTCCCGCTCGCGATGGTGTGCAGCGCGTGATAGAGCCGCGGCAAGTGCTGGTCCGGCAGACATTCCACGCATTTCGCCCACAAGCCGCCGATCTCGTCGATCAGATTCCAGCGCAGCCATGCCAGCATCGCGCCGTGGTAGACCTCGAAGCGATACGGGTACGTCTTCATGGCGAGCCGCCACGTGCGCAGACTTTCCTGCGCGTCGCGCGCTTTGGCGGCGGTGCTCATCATGTCGCGAGCGCTCGGCACCGCGCGCTTGCGCAGCACGATTTCGATCGCGCATTCGGCAAGACCGCGCGCCGTCTGGTCGACGTTCGCGCGCCGCTCGTCGTAATTCTCACGCACCAGCGAGACGCGCTCGCAGGAGGCGACAGACGACAACGCGCACACCAGATCCAGCACGTTCACCGAGCCGGGCAAGGTCTTCTCCGGCTTGCAGATCGTGAAGCTGACCTTGTGCTCGCGGTTGAACGGGCTCGGCCATCGGCCCTTCTCATAGAGATCTTCATCCGGGACCGTCAGGATGGCGTAGCCGCCTGGCTTCAGCAGTTCGAGCCATCTGGCGAGGCCCTGAAACGGATTGGCCAGATGTTCGAGACAATGGCTCGAGTGCACGAAATCGAACGACGCGTCCTCCGCGCCCGCCATGCGCAGCGCGTCGCCCTGCGCCTTGTCCCACGACACGATCTCCGTCACGCGCGGGAAAACGTGCGCGTGGGCCTTCAGGGGATCGTCACCGGCGCCGATATCGATGCCCTTGCCCACGAAGTAATGCTGCTGGAAGGCGGGATCGCGCGCGCGACGCATCGCCGATTTACTCGTTTCGTTCATGTCCGTCTCACTTCGCGTGGTGCAGCTTGTCGAGCCACAGCGCTTGCATCCGCTTGCCGAGAATTTCCGGGCGCCCCTGGAAAATCAGCTTTTCGATCGCCTTCGGGCCGGCCAGCGACGCGCTCAGTTCGCGACGCTCGTCAGCGTTTTCGATCAGACGCAGCGCGGCGGCTTTGTATTCGTCGTTGGTCTTCGCGATGGTCCACTCGGGAAAACCGAGGCGGCGGAACATGCCTTCGTCGATATGCTCGTGCACCTCGCGTCCCGTCTTGCAGACACCGACGAGTCCTGCCCACACGGTATCGACGATTCCATTCGTATTGCCGAACGGGAACGGATTCAGGAACATGTCGCAATCCGCGATCACCTTCATGTAACCGGCGTAGCCCTGATGCTTGTGCACGACCGCGTTCTTGCCGATCAGACGGCGGATCAGGTTGCGCACCTGCGGGAACACGAGACCCGTTGCCTGGCCGACGAGAAAGTGAAATTCGACCGGCACACTGGCCTCGCGCGCGATCGCCGCGCAGGTGTTGAGGAAGCCGGGATTCAGCTTGATCGTCGTGCCCGCCACCGCGATCTTCAACACATTCGACGGCGTCTTTTCCTTCGGCAAATCGAGTTCGAGCATGGCGGCCGGGGCGCGGTACGGCATGCCGTCCGACGGCAGCTTCAGCAGCTTTTCGCTGAAGCATGCTTCGTCGCCCACATAATCTTCTTCGACAACCACGTAATCCATCGCGTGCCCGTGGGTCGTGGCCGGATGACCGAGCGCCATGAGTTGCAACGGCGCGACGCGCAGGCACGCGAGCACCATCGTGATCGGGAACATGCCGACGCTCGGCATGTACATCATCTGCGCGTTGCGCGCTTCGCTCGTGTCGCGCACGTGACGCGCGGCTTCCCACACGTTGCCGCCCTCCAGCGGAATGAACTCGTGGAAGACGGCCTTGCCGGCGTCATCGACACGGCCGTCGTAGCCCATGCCGACCAGATGAAACTTGTCGCGCATCGCGACCAGCGTTTGCGAGTGCGTGCGGTAGATCGAATGGTTTTTCGAGAACCATTCGAGCACGACCAGCAAGACCGGTTTCTCGCCTGCGACACGAACCGCCGGGCGCGTCACGTCATGGATGCCGAGTTGCGCGAGCTTGCGGCGGATCAGCGCGTTGATCGGCTTCTTGATGTCGTGCTTGGCCGGCATGTCCGCATAGCTGCAATGCATGTAGACGTCGTGCAGGACGCCCATCGGCAGCGAATCGATGCTGTCGATCTGCTCCAGCCGCCCGGGCAACCAGCGCAATAGCAATTCGCGTTTCTGATGCGCCGACGGCGTGCCGAGAAAGCGCGACGACATGATGGTCATGGCGAGCGATGCGGCCATCGTTTTGTCGATCTTCCACAGCGCGTCCCAGTCAAGACGCACTTCCGACTCGGGCAGATAGAAAAGCTGGAACTTGCGGATTTCGCTGTTGCGCAATTCGATGGCGTTGCGCGCGAGTTCATCGACGCCAAGCGAACGAAGAATGTGATCCGCGTTCCGGAAAGGGCTCGCCGCGAACATGGCGGCGAGCCAACGCTGGAACAATGCCGTGCGCAGAATGCCTGCGTCGGAGAAGGTGAACTTCGGATCGGTCACGAGACTCGTGATCGCCGACGTGAGGCGCGCGAGCAGGTGGTCGTCCATGATGTCCTGCGCTTCGTTGGACTGCGCCCATACGTCGATATCCATCAGGACGCCATAATGCTGGTCGATCTTGTTGAGCAGTTGCAGCAGCTCGCGGCTCGCCTTTTCGTGTTCGCGGCGGTAGCAAAGGTATTCGAATTTGTTGATGCTGAATTTCATGACACTCTCCGGGAGAAATAACGTGATGCTTGCGATGAGGCAATCGGCGCGAAAGGCGCCACAGATAATTAGTGCTTCCAGGCAACCGACAGCCAGTACTGCAGCGGCTTCTTGCCGGGCTCGACCCACGAGGCCGATGAAAAACCGTAGGGTTTCGATATCGAGGCCGACACCGTCGCACCGACCGGCGTGAGCCAGTCGACGCTCGCGCCGTAGCCCGCGAGCGTGCGCGTGTTGGTGACGCCCGGCACGCCGACGTAGCTCTTTTCCCAGTTGGCCCACGGCGAGTGATTGACGCGGCCAATGGCGAAATCGGAGAAAACGCCCAGTTGAAGCTGGTGGCCGGTCGCGACCGGGAAGCGCTGATACAGGCCCGCGTTGATGACGACGCCTTCGTCGAAGGAAACTTCGTCGGCTCGATAGGCGCGCACCGCGTCCGGGCCGCCGGCGGCGAGCTTTTCACTCGAATCGAGGTTGCGGCTCGCCAGTTGCGAATTGATGCGGCCCGTCAGGAACAGATTGCCGCTGCGCGTGAGCGCATAGGTGCCGAAGCCGAAGCCCGTGAGCTTCGCGTAGTTGCCGGCGCGCTGCGGCCCGGCGTCGAGCGCGTGGTCGTCGTTACGCTGATGACCCAGCGTCAACGCGGCCTGCCCGCTCAGGATGTTCGTGCGCAGTTGCTGCGGACGGTCGCCGTTGTCGGCCTGAACCGAGAAGCGCACCGAGTCGAGCGTGCTGTGCGAGGCGAAGCCGAAGGCCTTGTAGGTCGTCGCGGCCTGACTGTGCAGAAGCGATGCGCCGCCCCACAGGTTCGTATCGAGACCTCGCATGAACGGATACAGCACGCCGGTCTGGGCGGTCGTGGCGACACCCGCGACGGGCGTCCCTGCGTTGATCGTGTACTGCTGGCGCGTGAGTCCGCCAGTCAGGCGCAGGCCGTCGTCGAAGATCGGTACGCTGCCGGCGAGCGAGCCGGTCCACATCTTCTTGTCGGTGCTCATCAGCGTGAACGCGTAGCTCTCGCCGGCGCCGAAGTAGTTGTTACCGGATGCGGTCAGACCGAAGCGATAGGCGCCCGTCGACTCGATACCCTGGTTGTCCAGGATCAGGTCCACCTGCATCGGCCTGCCTTTGGCAGCGATGCTGAACACCACGTCGATGTCGCCGACGCCAGCGCCGGACGAAAACTGCGGCGCTTTTTCGATCGCGACGCCTGGCACATCCTGAAGCAACTGCGTCGCGCGTTCGAGGCGCGGCATGTTGAGTACGCAGACGCCATGGGTCGAATCGCTGCCGCACATTGCATGCGAGACGAGGCGCTGCAAGCGGGCGTCGTCGACGCGCGATTTGTTCTGCACGAGGATCTTGCCGATCCTGCCCGGATAGACGGCGAACACCGGTTCGGCGCCCTTCTGCGCGGCGCGCCAGTCGTCGTCGGTCATCAGCGCCTGCGCGACGGGAAAGCCACCTTGACGCAGCGCGTCGGTGAGACGTTCCGACCAGCGGTTCACATCGTCAAGGTTGGCCGGAGCGTTGCCGAGCGTTGCCGCCCTGTCGCGCAACAGCTTCATCATCGCTGCCTCGTCGCGGCTGCCCGCGGGAATCACCTTGAAGGAAACGGCTGCCTTAACCGCGGGCAGACTGGAAGGGACAGTTGCGACAGGCTCTGCGTGAGCGACTCCTGTCATCAACAACGGCAACACCCACATTGCGCGAGTGAGCTGCCGGTTTACTGCGTTTTTGCGCGACAACATTGAATTAACCTTGCACTCCGATTAAATACGATGGCGCCACGATTTGCGGACTTTCCAGAATGCCGAAACTGCGTCGCCCCATAGATAAGAGATTACGAGCGCGACATTGAGAAACGAATAGGATTATTCCAAAAAAAATCCGAAACCCATGGAGGACTTTTCGGATGTGGCTACGGCTTGCGCACCTGAATTCTGGGCATTCAACAAATTGCTCTGATTTTCCTGATTAAAAAAATAAGAATATTCCTAAATCACTTGATATACGGCCCAGTCTTTAGCGTCTTTATCGTTTTAGACTATTTAGTTAGATTGCGCGCAATTATTTGACTTCGGCGCTCCTTCATTTTCTAAAGCGAAATAAAAAAAGGGCGATGCGCGTGGCACCGCCCTTCACTGACCCAAACGGGGAGCGTCGGCCGATCGTCCCACAAGGGGACGATCAACCAGCAGCCTCGTTATCGCACCCCGCGCATGTCTTGCACGCGAGGCGCGATAAGAGCATTACATTGCGCCGTTGATGGTCGCGCGCCCCGTACTGCCGACAGGCGCGATGCCCATCTTCAGCCAGCCGTGCGACTTCACTACGTACACCTTGCCGTCCCTCACACCGCTTTCCGTGTAGAAGTACTCGTGCGTCTGCATGTTCACGGACAAGTCCGCCTTCGTCTTCTGCTGCGGATCTTCGTACGTGAAGTGCTTCACGCCCTCGGCGCCGTCGCGGTAAGCCAGATGACGGTCCAGCGTGCCGGCGTGCGTGAACAGTTGTACATCGGCGGAGTTCGTCGTCATGTCGACCGTGACGTGCTCCAACTCTGCGTCGGCCCAGAATATCGGGTCGCCCGACTCGAGCATCAGCGCCTGCTCGGCTTCCAGGTACCAGTGCGCCGATACCATATCGCCCATGAAGTAGGCCGCTGCGCCACCCACACCGATTGCGCCGACCACACCCGCAGCGATGCCACCGCTGCCGCCGCCGGAGCCACCGATTGACGGCGTGTTGTCGGGGTTGCCGCCGTTGCCGCCGCCGTTGCCGCCGCCGTTATCACCGCCGTTGCCGCCGTTGCCGCCGCCGTTGTCAGGAGGCGTGTTGCCGCCGTTGTCGATCGGCGTATCGCCGCCGTTGCTGCCGCCGTTGTCGCCAGGCTTCAGCACCGTGCCGTTGTCGATGATCACGATCGTGCCGTTGTCCGTCGTGTTCACACGACCGTCGATGATCGTGCCATTGCCGTTCGTCGAATTGCCCGAAATCTCACCCGAGCCGTTGCCCGAGATATTGATCGAACCGTTCGGGTCGCCGCTGATGTTGATCGTGCCGTTGTCCGTCGTGTTGATCGAACCGTTGATGTCCGTGCCGGTACCGTTGGTCGAATCACCCGAGATATTGGTCGAGCCGTTACCCGAGGTGTTGATCGAACCATTCGGGTCAACGATCACGCCGGTGCCATCAGTCGAGTTGCCGCTGATGTTGATCGTGCCGTTGTCCGTCGTGTTGATCGAACCGTTGATGTCCGTGCCGGTACCGTTGGTCGAATCACCGCTGATGTCGGTCGAGCCATTACCCGAGGTGTTGATCGAACCGTTCGGATCGACGATCACGCCCGTGCCATCAGTCGAGTTACCGCTGATGTTGATCGTGCCGTTGTCCGTCGTGTTGATCGAACCGTTGATATCCGTGCCGGTACCGTTGGTCGAGTCACCGCTGATATTGGTCGAGCCATTACCCGATGTGTTGATCGAGCCGTTCGGGTCAACGATCACGCCCGTGCCATCAGTGGAGTTGCCGCTGATGTTGATCGTGCCGTTGTCCGTCGTGTTGATCGAACCATTGATATCCGTGCCGGTACCGTTGGTCGAGTCACCCGAGATATTGGTCGAGCCGTTACCCGAGGTGTTGATCGAGCCATTCGGATCGACGATCAGCCATTCGCCCGCCTTGCCTTCCGGCGCTGCTGCGCTCACCTGACCTTGCACGTCGAGGCTATGACCCGACGTCTCCACAAAGCCGCCGTTACCATGCGCCGAACCCGCGTTGACCGTTGCGCCCGCATCGACCTGCGTGAAGTTCGCGAACTGCACGCCATCCTGCAGCATGCCTTGCGCTTGCGTGCCAGCGAGCTTGTGCAGACTATCGCCGCCGATGATCACCTTGCCGCCCTGCGTCGCGCCGCTCGCATCGATCGATGCATTGCCGAACACGCCCACGCGATCGCCCGACAGCACCACCGTGCCGCCCTGGCCCGCTGCGTTCGACGCATCGACCTTGCCCGTCACCGCGACATCGCCCGTGTTGCCTGCATCGGCGACCACCGTGCCCGCGCGCACCACGCCTGAGAGATTCACCACCGTGTTCAGCAGCGTGTTGCTGCCGCGTGCCGTCAGCAGCACTGCGCCGTTATCGGCCTTGATCGTGCCGCTGTTTTCCACCAGCGCATTCGCCGACGCGTTCGTCAGCGTCAACTGGATGCCCTGGCCGTTCGGCAGCGCGACCATAGCCGCGTCGCCCGCCGCGAGCGCCACCTGGCCGCCCTGCGCCGTCGTGATCGTGCCGCTGTTGCGCACCTGGTCGCCCATCATGACGACGTAGCCCTGCGCGTTGACCGTGCCGTCGTTGACCACGCTCGCATTCGTGCCCGTGGCACTCAGCGCCAGCGGGTTGCCCGCCATGAACGCATTCGAATCGATCGACTTCGTGGTCGCCAGCAGCGAGCCGACGTTCACCACGGCGCTCTTGCTGAACAGCACGCCGTTCGCGTTCTGGATCAGCACCTGACCGTTGGCCAGCAGCGAACCCTGAATATTCGACGGCATGCTGCCCGTCACGCGGTTCAGTGCCTGCGCCTGCGCGTTCGGCTGGTTGAACTGGACGGTGTTGCCTTGGCCGACGTCGAACGAATTCCAGTTGATCACGGCACGTTGCGTGCCCTGATTGATGGTCATTGTGTTGGGATTGGTTTGCGAGATGCTCGCCTGACCCGCCATCACCTGGCCGTTGGTCGGCAGTGACTGCGCGCTACTCAACGACGGATGCAATGCAACCAGCGCGAGTGCGAAAGCGCTCATCGACGAGATGACGCCGAGTTCGCGGCCCGAAGCACCGACGCCCGAACTTTCCCCTGCCTGTTTTCCCTGGCTCGTCACATTTTCTGCAACCGCGACCAGCATGCCGAGACGTTTGCTGAATACTCGGCGAAATCGATTCTTGTTCATTAAGACTCACAAATTGTAGGAAACGCGATAACCACACACTGCGGCTCGACACTGAGCGAAGCGGGCTACGGCCGTCATGCTTGGCTAATGTTCGGAGTCAAGAATATGAGACGCGCTCTACAGACAGAATCAGACAAGGACTAAAGTGACTTACGAATATCTGTTTTTCGCAGATAAATCTGAAAGACAATGCTGCGGGTTGAGACTTACAGAAGGGCGTGAGGTCGCGCCGTCAAGCGGCGAAAGAAGGAATGTCGTGACGCGTTTACGCGAGACGCGCAAGCGATTGAGAAAATGCGAAGGGAGATTGTGAAACGTCAGCAGTAGATCTGCCGCGCATCCGACAAACGCGACGAAGATGTCGCGCGTCGATTAGGAAAAGTCTTACTATGGCCGCAGAAAAGCAGCCACCCGCCAGCAATATGAAACTTAGAAGGGTTTAATGACCACCAACGCGACTGCGGCCAGCATTCCAAGCACGGGCAATTCGTTGAACATGCGATACCACTTATCCGAGCGACGGTTTTCCCCGCGCTCGAAAGTCCGCAGCAGCACGCCGCAATAAGCGTGATAAATGACCAGCAGCACGACCACGCCGACCTTCGCGTGAATCCATCCCTGACCTTGGCCGATTCCCACGACGAGCCACAGCCACAATCCGCAAGCAATCGCCGGCACCGCGATAAACGACATGAAACGGAACAGCTTGCGCGCCATGATGAGGAGACGCTTCACTGCAGCCGGCTCGGTTTCCATCGCGAGATTGACGAAGATGCGCGGCAAATAGAACAGGCCGGCGAACCAGGAAGCGATCAGAACGATGTGAAACGTCTTGATCCAGAGCATCGCGTGTCCTTGGGATGGGGGTGAGTTGTTGTTAAGCGCGCCGGCGATAGTGCCCGCCGCGCATTGCGACGTGAAGTGAGCGTGGGTCGCGGCAAATAATAATGACGCGTGGCCGCGTTGCACGGCCACGCCTTGCATGACGTTCGCGCTTACTGGCGCCCTTCGCCATGCCCGAGCACGACATACTTCAGCGACGTCAGGCCTTCGAGGCCGACCGGACCGCGCGCATGAAGCTTGTCGTTGGAAATGCCGATTTCCGCGCCGAGACCGAACTCGAAGCCATCCGCGAAACGCGTCGACGCGTTCACCATCACACTCGCCGAATCCACTTCGCGCAGAAAGCGCATGGCGCGATCGTGGTCTTCGGTGACGATTGCGTCGGTATGCTGCGAGCTGTATGTGTTGATGTGCTCGATGGCCGCGTCGAGATCGTCCACCACCTTGATGGCGAGCACGGGCGCGAGGTATTCGGTGCGCCAGTCTTCTTCGGTCGCGTCGACGAGCGGGCTCACGCCCGCGTCGGTCAGCACCGCGCGCGCCGCCGCGTCCACGCGCAGCTCGACGCTCTTCTCGCGATACAGCCTGCCGAGCGGCGGCAACACGGCCGAGGCAATGCCGCGCGCGATCAGCAGCGTTTCCATTGTGTTGCACGTGCCGTACCGGTGCGTCTTGGCGTTGTCGCACACGGTCAGCGCCTTCGCCAGATCGGCGCGGTCGTCCACATACACGTGGCAGATGCCGTCAAGGTGCTTGATCATCGGCACGCGCGCTTCGTTCACGAGCCGCTCGATCAGGCTCTTGCCGCCGCGCGGCACGATCACGTCCACGTACCCGGTCATGGTGATCAGCTTGCCGACCGCGGCGCGGTCCGAAGTGGCGACCACCTGCACGGCGTCTTGCGGCAAACCGGCCGCCTGCAATCCTTCGCCGATCAACCTGGCCAGCGCGGTATTGCATTCGAGCGCTTCGGAACCGCCACGCAGAATCGTCGCGTTGCCGGACTTCAGGCACAGCGCGGCGGCGTCGATCGTCACGTTGGGACGCGATTCATAGATGATGCCGATCACACCCAGCGGCACGCGCATCTGTCCGACCTGGATGCCGCTCGGCCGGTACTTGAGGTTGCTGATCTCGCCAATCGGATCGGCCAGCGCCGCGACCTGGCGCAGACCTTCGACCATCGTCTTCAGCGCCTTGTCGGACAAAGTCAGCCGGTCGATAAAAGCCGCGTCATGGCCTTTCTCGCGTGCACGCGCGACATCGCGCGCGTTGGCCTCCTTGAGCAACGCGGCATCGCGCTCGATGCCCTCCGCGACCGCCGCCAGCGCGGCGTTCTTCGCGGCCGTCGACGCGCGCGCCATCGCACGCGAAGCCTGGCGGGCGCGGCGGCCGAGGTCGGTCATGTACTGGTCGATATCCATGGTGATTCTCGTGGTGCCGCGCACGCCGGCGTGCGGCGATAGGCGGACTAGCTGATTAGCTGATTAGCGAAAGATTCAACGATTGTAAGTCGGGGCAATACGCTTTGCTCGCGGCCCGCTTTATGCCGCTTTATGCCGCTTGATCGTGCTTTATGCCGCGTGCGGCTCCAGGCGGCGAGCCGCTGCATTCGCTGCACACGGCCTGCTGTTGCGCGTTGCGCTCAAAAACCGGCGCTTCGCCCCGCAACCTGCCTCAAGCCGGCCTTCGCGCGCCCGCAGCGGCCCCGACCCGAGGTCGCGGCGGCGGCGCCGCGGACATTTTCGGCGCAGCCACCGTCATGGCCAGCTCGAACAGGCCGTCCCACGGATCGGGCGGCGGATCGTTGCGATGATTGCCCGGCGTGCCGCCCGACAAGCCCTTGACCTGCCGATCCAGCCGCGCAGCCAGCGCCAGCGCTTTTTCCAGCGCGGCTTCGGTGACGCGCGACAAAGCCGGGCCAATGAGCCGCTCACGCGGACCCCAGACGCGGTTTTCTCGCACGAGCATCGCGAGAGGCTTGCCCGCCGCGACGCCGCGCTTGATGCGCAACAGCGTGCGCAATTCTTCGACGACGGCCCACAGCACCAGCACCGCCGCCTCGCCTTCGCCGCGCAAACCGTCGAGCATGCGCGCGAGGCGGCCGACGTCGCCGGCCAGCATGGCCTCATTCAGCTTGAACACGTCGTAACGCGCGACGTTGAGCACGGCGTCGTGAATCTGTTCGAAGCTCAACGAGCCTGCCGGATACAGCAGCCCGAGCTTCTGGATTTCCTGATGCGCAGCGAGCAGATTGCCTTCGACACGTTCCGCGATAAACGCCAGCGCGCGCCGCCCTTCCTCGCCGGCGGCAACCCGCTGGTTTTGAGCCGCGAGCCGCTGGCCGACCCAGTTCGGCAATTGCGCGCGTTCGACCGGATCGATTTTCAACGCGACGCCCGCGTCGGCGAGCGCAGTGAACCACGCGGACTTTTGCGTGGCCGCGTCGAGCCGCGGCAGCGTGATCATGGTCAGCACGTCGTTATTGACAGTGGCCGCGAGCGCCTTGAGCGCGTCCGCGCCTTCCTTGCCCGGCTTGCCGGACGGTATGCGCAATTCGACCAGTTGACGGTCGCCGAACAGCGACATCGACTGACTCGCGCCGAGCAGCGAACTCCAGTCGAAACCGCGCTCGACGGTGAACACCGACCGGTCGGTGAAACCCGCCGCGCGAGCCGCCGCGCGAATGCGGTCGGTCGCTTCCTGCGCGAGCAGGTGCTCGTCGCCGTACACGACGTACAAACCGGCGAGTCCCTTGGCGAGATGCGCTTCGAGCGCGTCAAGTCGCAGTTGCATGGCTACGTGTCTGTCAGATCGGATCGACGCGCGCCGCTCACAGCGGCGGCGGCGGCAACGGCGCGCGCGGCGCGACGCCCGGCACCTGCTGACCCGGCGCCGGATGCAACGATCGCACGTTCGAAAGACGGCGCGTGAGCTGGTCGATCGCGTCGTTCTCCATGTCGGCAAACAGAATTTCCGATTCGGAGATCTTGGCCTGCGTGTACTGATCGCTGTACGTCATCGCGCGATTCAGCGCGATCACGCTCGGCGGAATCAGCACGGTGCCGTCCTTGCCGACCAGCGTGTAGTTCAGGTTGAGATTCAACTGATACTCTTCGACGACGCCCAGCGAGTTCAGCGTGAGCGTGCTCATGCCGCGGCCTTCGGACATTTGCAGCGTGGCGTCGGCGTTGGCCACCGATTGCACCACCACCGTGTCGCTGCCGCCCTGCACCATGCGCGCCAGCCGCGCGCCCGCCGCTTGCGAACCGCCGGCAATGTAAAGGCGCTTGAACGCGTAGTCCTGCTGACCGCGCAACTGGAAGCCGCAAGCGGACAACATGAGTACGCTGCAAGCCAGCGTCAAAATCGATCTGCGAGTCACATTGGCTCCTGGTTCGCAGTAAATCCGGCGAGAGACAAACGCCGCCGCGCGACGGCGCTTCTCAGCTCACACGATGTGTTGGCGGCTCGTCAAACCACAACGTTCACGAGGCGCCCCGGCACCACGACGATCTTCTTCGGTGCTTTGCCTTCGCTGAATTTGGCGACCATTTCGTGAGCGGCCGCGAGCTGTTCGATCGACTCGCGCGACGCGTCTTTCGCCACCGTGATCGCGCCGCGCACCTTGCCGTTCACCTGCAGCACGAGTTCGATCTCCGATTGCTCCAGCGCTTTCTCGTCGACCTTGGGCCACGGCGCGTCGAGCAGCGAACCGAATTCGTCGGCATAACCGAGTTCCTGCCACAACTGGAATGTGAGGTGCGGCACGACCGGATACAGCACGCGCAGCATCACGCCGTAGGTTTCGCGCAGCACGCCCGGCTGCGCGCCCTTCGCGCTGTCGAGCGCGTTGAGCATTTTCATGGCCGCCGACACCACCGTGTTGTACTGCAAACGCTGGTAGTCGAAATCAGCCTGCTTGAGCACACTGTAGATTTCGCGGCGCAGCAGCTTGTCGGCGTCGGCGAGCTGCGCGGCGTCGAACTGGCCGCCCGCGCGCAACGCTGCTTCGTTCGCCTGACCGAAGCTCCACACGCGGCGCAGGAAGCGGCTCGCGCCTTCCACGCCCGAACCGGACCATTCGAGCTGCTGCTCCGGCGGAGCCGCGAACATGACGAACAGACGCGCGGTGTCCGCGCCGTGCTGATCGATCAGCGATTGCGGATCGACGCCGTTGTTCTTCGACTTCGACATTTTCTCGACGCCGCCCAGCACGACCGGCTGCCCGTCCGAATTGAGCACGGCGCCGACCGGACGGCCCTTGTCGTCGAACGACACGGTGACATCCGCCGGGTTGTACCAGGTCTTCTTGCCGGCTGCGTCTTCGCGATAGTAGGTTTCGTTGAGCACCATGCCCTGCGTGAGCAGGTTCTTCGCCGGCTCGCCGAACTTGACGAGCCCGAGGTCGCGCATCACCTTCGCCCAGAAACGCGAGTACAACAGGTGAAGAATGGCGTGCTCGATGCCGCCGATGTACTGGTCCATTGGCGCCCAGTAGTCGGTGCGCTCGTCGACCATGGTCTTTGCATCCGGCGACGCGTAGCGGTAGAAGTACCACGACGAATCGACGAACGTGTCCATTGTGTCGGTTTCGCGTTTGGCCGCGCCGCCGCATGCCGGGCAGGTGCAGTTCACAAATGCTTCGGACTTTGCGAGCGGGTTGCCCGTCCCGTCCGGCACGAGATCTTCGGGCAGCACGACCGGCAGGTCTTTTTCCGGCACCGGCACGTCGCCGCACGTCGGGCAGTGGATGATCGGAATCGGCGTGCCCCAGTAACGCTGACGCGACACGCCCCAGTCACGCAGACGCCACGTGATCTGCTTGTCGCCGAGGCCGAGCGCCTTCAGGTCGGCGGCGATCGCGTCCACGGCCTGTTCGTAATCGAGGCCGTTGTATTTGCCGCTGTTGACGAGCGTGCCCGTCTTCTCGCCGTACCATTCCTGCCAGGCTTGCGTCGAGAATTCCTTGCCTTCGACCGCGACCACCTGTTTGATCGGCAGGCCGTACTTCTTCACGAACGCGAAATCGCGCTCGTCGTGCGCCGGCACGCCCATCACCGCGCCTTCGCCGTAGCTCATCAGCACGTAGTTGCCGACCCACACTTCGACACGTTCCTGCGTGAGCGGATGCGTGACGAAAAAGCCGGTGCCCATGCCCTTCTTTTCCATCGTCGCGACGTCGGCTTCGGCGACGCCGCCGCGCTTGCATTCGTCGATGAAAGCCTGCAACTCCGGCTTGCCTTTCGCGAGGCGCGTGGCGAGCGGATGCTCGGCGGCGATCGCGCAGAAGGTCACGCCCATGATCGTGTCGGCGCGCGTGGTGAACACGCGCAAGAGCTTTTCTTCGCCGTCGATTTCATACGGGAAACCGAAGTTCACGCCGAAGCTCTTGCCGATCCAGTTCTGCTGCATGATCTTCACGCGCTCGGGCCAGCCGAGGCCGTCGAGGTCGTTCAGCAGCTCGTCCGCGTACTGCGTGATACGCATGTAGTACATCGGGATTTCGCGCTTTTCGACGAGCGCGCCCGAGCGCCAGCCGCGGCCGTCGATCACCTGCTCGTTTGCGAGCACGGTCTGGTCGACCGGGTCCCAGTTGACGGTGCCCGTTTTCTTGTACGCGATGCCCTTTTCCAGCATCTTCAGGAACAGCCACTGGTTCCACTTGTAGTAGTCCGGGCTGCACGTGGCGACTTCGCGCGACCAGTCGATGGCGAGGCCCATGGACTGCATCTGCTTCTTCATGTAAGCGATGTTGTCGTAGGTCCACTGCGCGGGCGGCACGTTGTTGGCCATCGCCGCGTTTTCCGCCGGCATGCCGAACGCGTCCCAACCCATCGGCATCAGCACGTTGTAGCCGTTCATCCGCAGATAGCGGTACATCACGTCGTTGATCGTGTAGTTGCGCACGTGGCCCATGTGCAGCTTGCCCGACGGATACGGCAGCATCGAGACGCAATAGAACTTGGGCTTGTCGGTGGATTCCGTCGTCTTGTACGCGTCGATGGCGCGCCATTGCCCTTGCGCGGTGGATTCGACGTCGGAGGGAACGTATTTTTCGTGCATGGTGTGATGGGGTCGCTGGGTTCGGTGCTTTCGCACCGGCCGCTAAGACTGTGGTGCTTTGCTGGATGAAAATGGCGTCGTTTCCCCTTCTGCCGGGGAAAGGGCTGATTATACCGTTCGCGGACGCCAACGCCGCGTGGCGACGTAGGCGGCGAATCGCGCGGCTAATGCTGCGCGGGCGGCGGCGGGTCCGTCACGAAGCCGATCCGCTCGAGACCGGCCTGCTGCGCGGCGCCCATGACCTGCGCGATCACTTCGTAGCGTGTATTGCGCTCCGCGTGGAGGTGAATGTCGGGCGGTTCGGCCTCTTTGCCCGCTTGCGTGAAACGCGCGCGCATCTGTTCCTGCGTGATGACGCTGCCGTTCCAGTAGAGCTTGCCCGCCGCGTCGATGGAAAGCGAAATGGTCTGCGCCGTTTCGCGCGCGGGCGACGCCGCGACCTTCGGCAGATCGAGCCGGATGGCGTGCGTGAACAAAGGCGCGGTAATGATAAAAATCACCAGCAGCACCAGCATCACGTCGATCAGCGGCGTCATGTTGATGTCGGCCATCGGCGCGGCCGTCTGCCTTTTTTCGAGTCCGCCGAATGCCATGCCGCCTCCTGTCGCCGTGCCGCGCGCCGCTTGAGTTCAGTGCCTGTTCAGTGAGTCGTGGCCTGCTGGCCGCGCGCCGGCGCCTGGCCCGCGGGCGCGCACACGTACGCGTGCAGGTCGTGCGCGAAGCCGTCGAGTTCTTCGGACAGCTGCCGCACGAGACGCCCGAGCACGTTGTAGGCGAGTACGGCAGGAATCGCGACCACGAGGCCGAAGGCCGTCATGATGAGCGCCTCCCCGACCGGGCCGGCGACGTTTTCAATCTGCGCCTGACCGCTCGCCGCGATGCTGCCGAGCGCGTGATAAATGCCCCACACGGTGCCGAGCAAGCCGACGAAAGGCGCCGTGCTGCCCACCGACGCCAGCAGCACCTGGCCGAATTCGAGCCGCCGCTGCGACGCATTGAGCGCCTGGCGCAGCGCTCTCAGCACGCGTTCGCTGCGCTCGACGCGCGCGAGCAACGCGCCGGGAATATCGACTTCGACGGCATGGAGCGCCGCTTCGGCGAGCGGCGCGAAGACGCGCTCGCGGTCGTCGCGCTTCAATACCGCGACGCCCTCGGCCAGCGTGGACGCCTGCCAGAACCGCGCGACCGCGCGCGTGGCCTGACGTTTCGCGCGCACGAGCACCCAGGTCTTGACGATCAGAAAGCACCAACTCGCTATCGACATCGCCAGCAATACGTAGGCGACGCCATGCGTGATCGCGTCGCTAGTTTGCAGGTAATGGATGATGCCGCTGCCGCCTGCCATCTGACCTCGCCGTGGAAAAGTACGCCCGGGCCGCTGAATGCTCAGCGCAGGCCGAGCACGTCCTGCATGTCGAAGAAGCCGGTCTGATGGCCTTCCAGGAAGCGCACCGCACGAAGCGCGCCCTGCGCGTACGACAGGCGGCTCGCCGACTTGTGCGTGATTTCGATGCGCTCGCCGATGCCCGCGAACAGCACCGTGTGGTCGCCGACGATGTCGCCGCCGCGAATCGCCGAAAAGCCGATGGTGGACGGATCGCGTTCGCCGGTCACGCCTTCGCGGCTGTAGACCGCGCAGTCGTCGAGATTGCGGCCAAGCGCATTGGCGATCACTTCGCCCATGGTCAGGGCGGTGCCGGACGGCGCATCCACCTTGTGACGATGATGCGCCTCGATGATCTCGATGTCGTAGCCGGTCGCGAAATGCTTCGCCGCGAATTCGAGCAGCTTCAACGTGACATTCACGCCTACGCTCATATTCGACGCGAACATGATGGCGATCTTGTCCGCCGCGTCACGCAATTGCGCCTTTTGCGCGTTGTCGAAGCCGGTCGTGCCGATCACCATTTTCACGTTGTGACGCTGCGCCGCTTCCAGATGCATCAGCGTGCCTTCGGGGCGCGTGAAGTCGATCAGATAATCGGACTCGGCGAACACGCGCTCGATGTCGTCGGTCAGCGTGACGCCCGTCTGTTTGCCGAGAAAGGCGCCGGCGTCCTGGCCGAGTTGCGGCGCGCCGGCACGGTCGAGCGCGCCGGACAGCGTGGCGTCGGAATCGTTGAGAACGGTTTCGATGAGCATGCGGCCCATACGGCCCGATGCGCCAGCAATCGCAATTTTCATGGCTACGAGGGTTCGAAAGACACAGCCCGGCGGAAGCGGGCAAAAGCGGCGGCGGGCAGCACGCCCTCGCGCCGCGCATAACGGGAACAGCCAGGATGCGGACGGCGCCGCGCGAGGCCCGAAGTAATCCGCAGCGGTTACTTCACGGCGGGCTCCGCACGACGGCCGTCTTTAAAACAAGGACAGCGGGATTACTGGCTCGTTCCCGAAGTGGACGACGGCGCGGTAAGCGGCGCGTTGTACGTCGGGCCGTTGCTGCCTTGCGAGCCCGTGGGTCCGACCGGATTTTCCTGCGACGACGACTGCGGCGGCGGCGGACGGTGGAACTGGAACTGCGGTTGCCCGCCGGACGTCGGACCCTGCGAAGGAATACCGCCCGCGCTCGCCGTGGGCGCCGTGGAGCGCACCGACGACTGCGCGTTGCGGCCAGGCGCCTGCACCGCATTCATCGCACGATTGGCGGCTTGCGCGGCTTCCGCGTTCGCGTCGGTGGACGGCGCGGCCGCAGCCGACGCGCCCTCGACGGACGGCGAACGTGCCGTGTCGACCGTGGCCGGCGCTGCGGCGGCAGCCGACGCGCTCGCACCCGCCGCGCTGCTCGCGACGTTTGGCACGGCGGCCTTCTTGCCCCGCTTGTCGCCGTCGATTTCGGCCAGCAGTTCGAGGTTCGACGGCAGATCTTCGCCGCCGCTCCAGCTCGCGACGCGGTCGCCGGAGAACTGGATCACGAAGTCACGCTGCTGCACGACGCTCGTCGAGCCGCGCTTGAAATAGAACACGTAGTCCCAGCGGTCCGCGTGGAACATGTCGGTGAGAAGCGGCGTGCCGAGCAACTGACGCACCTGCGCGCGCGACATACCCACCTGCATTTGCGCAGCGGCTTCTTTCGACACGAAATTGCCCTGCACAACGGTAATCCGGTACGGCGTGATGCTTTGAGCAACCCGCTGCGTGAGGCTGTCGTACGTGGAGCATCCTGCAAGAATCGCGACAGCCGCAACAGCCGCAACAGCGATCAAGGTACCCCGCATGCGGCTCCCCCGGTAGATCAGTTGAGATTTTGAAATCATTTCACTCACCGTGCGGGCCCGCTGACGAGCCGCGCGAGTTTCATTCCATCGAAGATGACCAGAACGGCAAAAACACATTACTATGAGAGCCTAGCATTGTACTCTAGGGATCCCTTGTCATGACCAATCCAACCGATCTCAAGAATATCGGGCTCAAGGCGACCCTTCCGCGCCTCAAAATCCTTGAGATTTTTCAGCACAGCCCCGTGCGCCATCTGACGGCCGAAGACGTGTATCGCAACCTCCTTCATGAGGAACTCGATATCGGTCTCGCCACCGTCTATCGCGTGCTGACCCAGTTCGAGCAAGCCGGCCTGCTTTCCCGCAGCAATTTCGAATCGGGCAAGGCGGTGTTCGAACTGAACGAAGGGTCGCATCACGACCATCTGGTGTGCCTCGACTGCGGTCTTGTCGAAGAATTTTTCGACTCCGAAATCGAGAGTCGTCAGCAGTCCATCGCGAAGGAACGCGGCTTCAAGCTGCAGGAACACGCGCTGGCGCTGTACGGCGCGTGCACGAAGGAAAACTGCCCGCATCGCAAGCATTGACGCGGCTTCGGCCGTGTCGGGGGGCGCGGCCGGACGCTTCGCAACGAGCAGCAAAATGGCCCAGCCGGTGTGAATCGGCTGGGCCATTTTTTTGGGCGGACGCGGCCCGCGACAGGCCCGCGCCGCGCTCATTTCACTCGCTTACTCCACCGTCTCCGCGCTCCGCGCGAACGCGAGCCGCCATGGCTCGTCGAGCGTTTGTTCGTCGCAATTCGGCTGCTCTCCGCCGCGATCCACGACCAGAAAATCGCTCACCTGATCCAGCGCCAGCAACGGATGATGCCAGACGCCTTTCGCGTAATTGACGCCCTGCCAGGCGTCGGTCCAGAAGCCGCGCATCTGCGTCGCATCCAGTTCGCCGGCAGGCGCGACCACGATCAGATAGCGGCATCGCGTTAAGGGAATGAAAGCCTGGCTGCCGAGCGGATGCCGCTCCATCATCGCGATTTCGACCGGAAGCGCGCGCGGCTGCGCCCGAAACAGGTTGATCAGCGGACGGCCGCCCTGCTCCGTCACGTCGACTTGCGCGAGGTCGTGATAGCGCTCGGTCGTACCGCCGTTGATGGCGAAATGGCGCGCGCCGTCGAGTTCGATCACGTCGCCGAACGGCGCGAAGGACGCGCGCGTCAGACGCTCCATGTGCAATGTCTTCATGCGTGACACTCCGTTACGCGATTTCGCCCCACAGGCGCAGCCGCGAGACGCCGCCATCGGGAAAAATATTGAACCGCACGTGCGTGACCGGACCGAGCGAGGCAAGGCCGTTCTCGAACGTGTGGACGTGATCCATCTGCAACTTCTGCTCGTCGAGAAGCACGGGCCAGAACATGGCTTGCGTGACGAGGGAATCGTCGGTGCCGCCCGTCACGCTCGCGGCTTGCAGCGAGCAGCGATCGGGGAAATTGCCCTTGAAGTGCGCGGTATCCACCTCGATTTTGCGAATCACGCCCGGCCGCGCCAGCGCGACGATCGCCCAGTCGTTGCCCGGCTCGCGACGGCGCCGCGTCTCCCAACCGTCGCCCATGTTGACGCCGCGGCCGGGCATCAGCATCTGGGAGGCCGGACCGAAATGCTGGTTGTTGGCCGCGACCAGATATGCGCCGTTTTCGACGGCCGCGAGATCCAGCAGCGTGCCGCGCTCCACGCGCTCCCAATCGCGCTTTGGCTGGCCGTACACGCGCAGACGCGCGAGGCCGCCGTCCGGATACAGATTCACGCGCAGATGCGTGAATGCGCGCGCGTCGTTCACTTCGACGTAATGGTGCTGGTTGCCTTGCAGCGTCGTCGCGGGTACGAGCGTTTGCCAGTCGGCGCTGTCGGGCGGCACGTCGCCGTCCACGTGACAGGCGTCGATCGACGCCGCAGGCGGAAAGTTGCCGGTGAAGTGGCTCGTATCGAGATCGACCCCATGCACGACACCCGGCCGCGCGAGGCGGATCACGCAGTGATCGTGGCCGGTGGTGCGCTTGCGGCGCGTTTCCCAGCCGTCCATCCATTTGCCGTGGTCGTCGTATTTGCCGGGGATGAACACCGCCGGTTGCGGTTCGAGCATGCGCTCTTTCGGCGCGAAGAAGTCGTCGCTGGCGAAGAGCGCCTTCGCGCCGAGCCGCGGATCGGCGAGGTTCATGTAGCGACGGGTGAAAGCGGGAGCGTTCGGGTCGAGGATCAGATTGGCCATGGTTTCCAGTCAGACGACAAAAGGTTGAGGATGCACACGCGCGGTTGTCCGCGCGCCGTTTTCAAACCGCCGGTGCGCCCTTCGCGCTGACGGGTTCGACGCCCGCGTCTTCTCCGGCGGCGACGTAGCGGAAATCAGCGTCCTGGTTCAGCACGCGACGCGCACGCGCCCGGTCGATATCGTGTTCCCACACCGCGACGACCACCGTCGCCACGCAGTTGCCGATCAGATTCGTCAACGCGCGGGCAATGCCGACAAACCAGTCGACGGGAAGAATCAACACGAGGCCGAGCACGGGAATCGCCGGAATCGCGGACAAGGTCGCGGCCAGAATCACGATGGCCGAGCCGGGAATGCCGTGCGCGCCCTTCGACGTCACGAGCGACACCAGCACCACAACGATCAGATCGTGGAGGGAGAGCGGCGTGTTGGTCGCCTGCGCGATGAAGATCACGGCGAGCGTGAGATAGATCGAGAAGCCGTCGAGATTGAATGAGTAGCCGGTGGGAATCACGAGACCGACCGTCGAGTCCTTGACGCCCATCCATTCGAGCTTGCGCATGACTTGCGGCAGCACGGCATCCGAAGAAGCGGTGCCGAGGACGATCGACAGTTCTTCGCGCAAATAGCGCATCAGCTTGAAAATGCTGAAGCCCGCAAGCCGCATGACGACGCCCAGCACCACCACCACGAACACGATGCAGCTCGCGTAGAACACGAGCACCAGCATGCCGAGCTGCTTCAGCGATTCGACGCCGTAGGTGCCGGTGGTGAACGCGATCGCGCCGAGCACGCCGAGAGGCGCGAGCTTGATGATGAACCCCATCACGCGGAAAAAGACCTGCGCAAGTTCGTCGATCATGTTGCTCACGCGCTGCCCCTTCGCGCCGAGCAACGACAGCGCCGAGCCGAACAGCACCGAAAACACGAGAATCTGCAGGATGTCGCCGGTCGCAAAGGCGTTGAACGCGGTGTCCGGAATGATCTTCAGCAGAAAGCCCGCGGTGTCCTTCAGGCTCTTGGCGTGTTCCGTGTAGGTCGACAGCGAAGCCGGATCGAGCGAGTGCACATCGATGTTCATGCCGACGCCGGGCCGCGTCGCGTAGGCGAGCACCGCGCCGATCACGAGCGCGATCGTCGTCATCACTTCGAAGTACACCACCGCCTTGAGTCCCACGCGGCCAACCTTGCGTAGATCGCCCGCGTGCGCCATGCCGCTGACCACGACGCAAAAGACAATCGGACCGATCACCATCTTGATCAGCTTGAGAAAGCCGTCGCCGAGCGGACGCAGCGATTGGGCGAAATGCGGATAAATCGCGCCGATCACCACGCCGACCACCAGCGCGATCACGACCCGGCCAAACAGCGAGTTAAAGAATTTCAGCACGGCTTCCTCCTGAGTTCGACTTCCATCTGTTCAGACTGGTCCGACCAGAACTGTTATGGTGGATAGTAGGAAGCCGATATACTGGAGTCAAGGAATCATGGAACGGTGTTTACCCGCGATTTCCCGGAGAGGTTCGGGCGGGTTTTGAGGCGTCGCGAGAACAGTCGCACGTCCGTTTAACCTGCGTACTACAATACTGGTCAGACCGCACTTTCATGTGAGCTTTGATGAAAAATGTCCCGCACACCGTTACCGATGCCGCCATCGCGACCATCCGCGAACGGATCGAAGCGGGCGTTTATCCGGTGGGCAGCCTGCTGCCGGCGCAACGCCAGCTTTCGGAAGAACTGGCCATTAGCCGCGCGTCGCTGCGCGAGGCGCTCTCCACGCTGGAAGCCTTGGGTCTGCTGGTCATCCGGCCCGGCAAGGGCGTGTACGTGGAACGCGCGAAGGCCGCTGCGGCGCAGTCCTGGCGCTTCGCCGCGCAGTCTTCATTGCCCGACACGTATCAGATGCGCTACGCGCTGGAGGGCTTTATCGCGCGGATGGCCGCGCTCGCCGTCAGCGATTCGGACCTCGCGTGGTTGGAGGAGAACATCACGGCCATGCAAACAGCGCTCGCGTGCGACGAACTCGACGAAGCCGCGCGCCTCGACTATGACTTCCACATGCGGATCGTGGGCATTGCGGGCAACGCCGCCATTGAGTCGATTCTCAGCAGCAGCGCGGAAATCATGAAGGAGAGCCAGCGCATGCCGTTTTATCGGCGCGAGCTGGTGTTGTCCACGTACACCGAGCACCGCGCGATTCTCGACGCGCTCAAGGCGCGCGATTCGGCCGCGGCCGGCAAGGCCATCGAAACTCATATTTCCAATGCCGCGCAGCGCGCAGGCGTTTATTTCCCGACTCCGCAGGCATAAAAAAACCGCTCCGAAGAGCGGTTTTTTTGGCGCAGACGCGGCTTACTTCGCGTTGGCGAGCGCAACAGCCGTATCCAGCATGCGGTTCGAGAAGCCCCACTCGTTGTCGTACCAGCTCGACACCTTGACCAGACGGCCCGACACCTTGGTCAGCGTCGCGTCGAACGTCGAGGAAGCCGGGTTGTGGTTGAAGTCGATCGACACCAGCGGCGCGTCGTTATAGCCGAGGATGCCCTTCAGCGCGCCTTGCGACGCTTCCTTCATGATCGCGTTGACTTCTTCGACCGTCGTGTCGCGTGCGGCGATGAACGACAGATCGACCACCGACACGTTGATGGTCGGCACGCGAATCGCGTAGCCGTCCAGCTTGCCGTTCAGTTCCGGCAGCACGAGGCCGACAGCCGAAGCCGCGCCCGTCTTGGTCGGGATCTGGCTGTGCGTGGCCGAGCGCGCGCGGCGCAGATCTTCGTGATACACGTCGGTCAGAACCTGGTCGTTCGTGTACGCGTGGATCGTGGTCATCAGGCCGTTCACGAGGCCGATCTTGTCGTTCAGCGGCTTGACGAGCGGCGCGAGGCAGTTCGTCGTGCACGATGCGTTCGAGATCACCGTGTCCGATGCCTTCAGCACGTTGTGGTTCACGCCGTAGACGATGGTCGCGTCGACGTCCTTACCGCCCGGCGCCGAGATGATCACCTTCTTTGCGCCGCCGCGGATGTGCGCGCTGGCCTTTTCCTTGGTCGTGAAAAAGCCCGTGCATTCCAGCACGACGTCGACCTTCAGCTCGCCCCACGGCAGTTCAGCCGGGTTGCGGTTGGCCAGCACGCGAATCTTGTCGCCGTTCACAACCAGGTAGTCGCCATCCACCGACACCTCGCCCGGGAACTTGCCGTGCGCGGTGTCATATTGCGTGAGGTGAGCGTTGGTTTTGGCATCGCCGAGATCGTTGATGGCGACGATTTCGATATCGTGCTTCTTGCCGTTTTCATAGAAGGCGCGCAGCGTGTTGCGGCCGATCCGGCCGTAGCCGTTGATTGCGACGCGAATCGTCATGGTCTATCTCCTGATGGCTGAAAAAATACGTCGATGTTTCGTCTGACCGGCCGCGTTGCCGCGCGTTCATCTCTTCCTTCACGCAGGCGGCAACGCTTTGCTCAAGATCAGCCGAGTGCGGCTTTGGCCGTCTCCACCACGTGCTCGACGGTGAAGCCGAAATGCTTGAACAGAACGCCGGCCGGGGCGGATTCGCCGAACGTGTCGATACCCACCACGCCGCCTTCCAGACCCACGTACTTGCGCCAGAAATCCGTCACGCCCGCTTCGATCGCCACACGGCGCACGCCGTGCGGCAACACGCGTTCGCGGTAGTCGGCGTCCTGCTTGTCGAACACCGTGGTCGACGGCATGGAAACCACGCGCGCCGCGATGCCTTCACGCGCGAGCGGCTCGATCGCCTTGAGCGCCAGTTCGACCTCCGAACCCGTGGCGATCAGTATGATCTTGCGCGCGACGATTTCGTCGTTCCAGTCGCGCAGCACATAGCCGCCCTTCTCGATGTTCGCGATCTGCGCGTCCGTACGCTCCGAGAACGGCAGATTCTGACGGCTGAAGATCAGGCACGACGGGCCGTGATGTTCAACCGCGTGCGTCCAGGCCACCGCGGTTTCGACAGTATCCGCCGGGCGCCACACCTGCAGATGCGGAATCAGACGCAGGCTCGCGACGTGTTCGATGGACTGGTGCGTCGGGCCGTCTTCGCCGAGACCGATCGAGTCGTGCGTGAACACGAAAATGGACGGCGCCTTCATCAGCGCGGCGACACGCAGCGCGTTGCGGCTGTAGTCGGAGAACGTGAGGAACGTGCCGCCGAATGCCTTGAAGCCGCCATGCAGCGCGACGCCGTTGATCGCGGCGCTCATGCCGAATTCGCGCACGCCGTAATTCACGTAGTTGCCCGCCGCGTGGCCATTCTCGTTCACGCGCACCGGCTTGGCGGCCTTCCAGTTGGTCAGGTTCGAACCGGTCAAGTCGGCGGAACCGCCGAGCAGTTCGGGCAGAACAGCCGACAACCCTTCGATGGCCTGCTGCGACGCCTTACGCGTTGCAACCGTTTCCGCGCGCTCGTTCGCGCCGGCGATGATCGCCTTCGCCTTTTCCTTCCAGTCCGCCGGCAATTGCTTCGCGTCGCGACGCTTGAATTCAGCCGCTTCGTGCGGATATTTCGCTGCGTACGCGGCGAACGCCTTGTCCCAGTCGGATTCGAGGCGCGCGCCGGCTTCCTTCGCGTCCCACGCCGCATAGACTTCCTGCGGAATCACGAACGGCTCCCACTTCCAGCCGATAGCCTCGCGGGTCGCCGCGATTTCCTTGTCGCCGAGCGGCGCGCCATGCGAATCGTGACTACCCGCCTTGGTCGGCGCGCCTTCGCCGATCACGGTTTTGCAGCAGATCAGCGTCGGCTTGTCGGACTGCTTCGCCTGCTTGATGGCGGCGTCCACGGCGTCGACGTTGTGGCCGACCACGTTCGGGATCACGTTCCAGCCGTAGGCTTCGAAGCGCTTCGGCGTGTCGTCGTGGAACCAGTGAACGACTTCGCCGTCGATCGAAATGCCGTTGTCGTCGTAGAACGCAATCAGCTTGTTCAGCTTGAGCACGCCGGCGAGCGAGCAGGCTTCGTGCGAAATGCCTTCCATCAGGCAGCCGTCGCCGACGAACACATACGTGTGGTGGTCGACGATCTTCGCGTCAGGCTTGTTGAATTCGGTAGCGAGCAGCGACTCGGCGAGCGCCATGCCGACCGCGTTCGCCAGACCCTGGCCGAGCGGGCCGGTGGTGGTTTCGACGCCCGGCGTGATGCCGTATTCCGGGTGGCCCGGCGTCTTCGAATGCATCTGGCGGAAGTTCTTCAGCTCGCCGATCGGCAGGTCGTAGCCGGTCAGGTGCAGCAGCGAGTACAACAGCATGGAGCCATGGCCGTTCGACAGCACGAAACGGTCGCGGTCGGCCCATTGCGGGTTCTTCGGGTTGTGACGCAGATGGCGCGACCACAGGGCCACGCCGATTTCGGCCATGCCCATCGGCATGCCGGGGTGGCCGGAATTCGCTTGTTGAACGGCGTCCATGGCCAACGCGCGGATTGCGTTGGCCATCAGGGAAGTGTGTGCGGGAGACGGGGTCGTCATGTCGAGTCCGGAGACAGAGTCAAAAAGCGGTGCGCGCTTTCCGGGAGCTCGGCGGCCAGTCCGCTTCGGCGCACGATGCGGCGCCGGGAGACGCGAAACGGGCAGAGCAAACGGACAAGGCTGAAAGCGTGACATTCTAACAGAACGTTGTCGGGCTCCCGGTGCGCAAAGCCGCGCAACGGCGCGGCCCCGTGGCGGTCTTCGCGCCCGCATTCGTCGGATGTTCGCGGGACCGCGCCGCGCATCGCCTTTACAATCAGAGGACTGAAACCAACCGTCCCAGGCAGGCACGCCGCCTTGAGCGATCCTTTGCTATTCCATCCGTGCCCCGGCGCCGTCTACGGTTTTCCGGACGCGTCGCTCGTTGCGCGCGTCGATTCGCCCTATCAGCGGATCGAGGTGTGGGACACGCGCGAGCTTGGCCGGCTCTTCACGCTGGACGGCCGTCCTATGACGTCCACCGGCGACGAGTTCATCTATCACGAGTGCATGGTGCATCCGGCGGCGCTTGCGCATCCGTCGCCGAAAGCCGCGCTGGTGCTGGGCGGCGGCGATGGCGGCGCCGCGCGGCAATTGCTCGCGCATCCGGGCATCGAAAAAATCGTTGTGGCCGAACTCGACGCGCAAGTGGTTCGCGCGACGCGCGAGCATCTGCCGCAAGTGCAAGGCGGCGCTTTCGACGACCCGCGCGTCGAACTCGTGATCGGCGACGCCGCGCATTACGTGGCGGCCGCCGCCGACACGCAATCCGCGAATTTCGACCTGATCGTCTTCGACCTGACACCGCCCGATTCGCCGGCCGCCAGCCTGTACACAACCGCCTTCTACGGGCAGCTCAAGCGAATCATGAGCCGGGACGCGGCGGTCTCGCTCCATCTTGGCTCGCCGTATTTCCATGCCCAACGGATGGCGGGACTGCTCGCCGATCTGCGCGGCGCGTTCGCCGTCGTGCGCACGATGAGCGCGTTTGTTCCCCTCTACGGCTCGTTGTGGATGATGGCGATGGCCAGCGACACCCTCGACCCCGCCGCGCTGTCAGCGGATGCCGTGGCCACGCGCCTCGCCTCGCGCGGCATCGCCGCCTTGAAACACTACGGCGCGGCCACGCACGCCGGGCTGTTTGAGGTATCGCCGTCGGTGCGCGATAAACTAAGTCAATTCTTAAAGCCGCCAGGCTAACGCACGGGCAAAATGCACGCCTTGGTCGCAGAGCGCTATTCCATTTGCATACCGGGCCCGCTGCCAGCTTCAAGGCACGCGTCCAACAACCCATCGATCTGGAGAACCCCATGACCACCCCTCGTCCAGCCGGTGTGCCCTGGTTGACCCCCTATCTGACCGTGCGCGACGCGCGCGCCGCGACCGCGTTCTATACCGCGGCGTTCGGCTTCGAATTGCGCGACAGCGTGCAGGACGACGGCGCCGTCATGCACGTCGAGATGACGTATCAGGGCCAGTTGATCGTGATGTTCGCGCCCGAAGGCGCGTTCGGCTCGACCGCGAAAACACCCCGTAGCGCGGGCGCGATCGCGCCGCAATCCTTCTATGTCTACGTCGACGATGTCGACACGATCTACGCCCGGGCGCTCGCTGCCGGCGCGAAATCCTTGAGCGAGCCGCAAGATCAGTTCTGGGGCGACCGCTTCGCCCAGGTCGAGGATATGGACGGCTACCGTTGGGCGCTCGCTCGTCATCTTTCGTGAACTAATGAGTATTTTTCTGATGCCTCGCTTCTTCGTCGGTACGCCTCTTTCGCCCGGCGACCTCATGCCACTTCCTGATGACGTCGTGCGGCACATCCTCGTGCTGCGCTTGCAGACGGGCGACTCCATCGTGCTTTTCAACGGAGAAGGCGGCGAGTACAGCGCTGAACTCGTCGGGATCGAACGTCGCGCGGTGACGGTGAAAGTGGGCGAGTTCCGCGACATCGAGGTCGAGCCGCCGTACCGGCTCACGCTCGCGCAGGGCATTGCGAGCGGCGACAAGATGGACTGGCTGATCGAGAAGGCCGTCGAACTCGGCGCGTTCAGCTTCGTGCCGCTGACCACCGCACGCAGCGTCGTGCGTCTGTCCGGCGAGCGCGCACTGCGCCGGCATGCACATTGGGAAGGCATCGTGCGGGCGTCGTGCGAGCAGTGCGGGCGCAACCGTCTACCGGAAGTCATGCCCGTGCGCGAAATCGCCACGTGGCTCGGCGCGATGCCGCGCGTGCCTGCGGAGGGGGAATTGCGCATTTTGCTGTCGCCGCGCGCGAGCATCCAATTTTCGGCTCTGCCCGCTACGCCGCCTAAAGGCTCCGTCACGGTGCTCGTCGGCCCTGAAGGCGGTTTTTCCGCCGCCGAAGAAGCCGCCGCGCTCGATCACGGATTTGAGGCGGTGGGTCTCGGACCGCGCGTGTTGCGCACCGAGACTGCCGGCATGGCGGTCCTGTCGGCGCTTGCGGCTGTGTGGGGCGGCTGGTGAGCGGCCGAACTCGCAGCCTGTAAGCCGCGCCAGTGATGGCCGCGCTTGCATGGCGAACCGGAAGCGCCAAAAAGAAAGGCCCGCCAGTTGGCGGGCCTTTCTTTTTTCAACCTGCGATCAAACCGGATTCAGACAGCGCGTTCAGGCGAACGAATAGAACACGCGGAAAGCAACCTTGCGTTCGGCCCAGAATTCTGCCGCTTCGCGGAACACGTCCAGCAGCGTCTCGCGCCCTTCCTTGTCGAATTTTTGCGCGACAGGCAATTGCTCAAGCACGATCACGAAGCCCGGCTGCGCACCCGCCTTATGGACCAGATCGGTCAGGCAGTCGTAGAGCGCGTCATAATTTTTGCCGAAATGTTTCGGAAACAGGAACGACGTCGCGATGGTCTCCAGAACTTCCTGCTTCGACTGCGCGTTGGCGCAGTATGCATAGAGAAAGTGCTGTTGGAGTTGATTTGCCTCGTCCGCGAGATCCTGAACGCGGAACGCGCGGATCGACTGTACGATGTTCGGTCGTACGGTCTTGAAAAGACTCATGGGCTCCTCGTTCGATGAAACCACACTGTCAGGCTCGCTCCGGTTCTCCCGGCTCTGATCGCCGGCGCGCATCTGCATGACGCGCTGGAACAGGTTGCCGTCGCCGGCCGCGAAAAGATCCGTCGCGACTCCGGTGTCGTGCGCGTAGACGTTGTCGCTCATGCCGTTCATCCCGATGTCATTCAACAATACGATTAAAACTGGTGTAGTGGTCGTCCGAGTAGTAACAATTGTCAGTCCGCCTGAGCGGACCTCCGCAGACGATGCGGCGCGCCCCGCGATTCCGTGAGCGAGGCGTGGGAACGGTGTATTCGTGGTAATAGCCGCGCCGGTTGGGCGGCAGCAACCGTTCGCGGTTGCCGAACACGACGCCGTCCTTCTCATACGGGTAAGGCCCACCCGCGGCAATCAAGTTCAATGTATTGACCGCTTCGCGAGGCAACTGCGCCAGCGCGACGGCACCCTCTGCCCGTGCATTCGTGTCGGCGGGTGCCGTGAAGTTGCGCGCGCTGGCGTGAGGCACGGGGCCACAGAAAGCGCACAGCGCAACAGCACCGATCAGCACGCCCTTAATGCGCTGCCAACTGCGTGCCATGTACCAATTCCCGGCTGTTAGATCACGAGTTTGACGACCATGAAAGACGTAAGGGTATCGCTAATGGTCCCCGGAATCAACGTTCGCCGGGCTTGCAAACGCCCGCAATAAGGTGCGAAAGCCCCACCGGCCGTGCTTTGACGACATTTGACAGAATATTTATCGCACTCGGGATAACATTAGCTCAACCAAGCAAAAATCTTGTGGCCCAAGTCTTCCACGAGAAGATTCAAGCGCTAAAGGTCTTTGCGTGGAAGCCTGTTGTTTGCCGTTTTTGGGCGGCTATCCCCTGTTCGCCCTCAGGCGTGCCCATCGCGGGTACGCCTTTTTTTCTCGGACGAACCGAGCCGAGACACGTGTCCGGCGCTGGTCAACGACGCTGGTTATGGTGCTAACCAACGGCGCGAATCAACGGCGCAATCCCACAGGAATCACGCCGCATCGCACTCCATCTGCGCTCAACGCGCAGCGATCACATCCGCAACCAGCAGCGCCGTCATGTTGACGATGCGTCGAACCGTCGCAGAAGCCGTCAGCACGTGCACCGGCTGCGCCGCGCCCAGCAGCATCGGCCCGATGGCGATGTTGTTGCCGGCCGCCGTCTTCAGCAGGTTGTACGAGATGTTGGCCGCGTCGATATTCGGCAGCACCAGCAGGTTCGCGTCGCCTTCGAGCGTCGAGTCGGGCAGGATTTCGCGGCGCAGATTGGCGTCGAGTGCAACGTCGCCGTGCATTTCACCGTCCACCTGCAACTCCGGCGCACGCTCGCGCAGGATAGCGAGCGTATCGCGCATTTTCTGCGCGGTCGGCGCGTGGCTCGAACCGAAGTTCGAGTGCGACACCAGCGCGACCTTCGGCTCGATACCGAAACGGCGCACTTCTTCGGCGGCCATGAGCGTGATTTCGGCCAGTTGCTCAGGCGTCGGATCGACGTTCACGTGCGTGTCGACCAGGAAAATCTGGCGATTCGGCAGGACCAGCGCGTTCATCGCGGCGTAGACACCGCAGCCTTCACGCTTGCCGATCACCTGGTCGATGAAGTGCAGGTGGCGGTGCGTGGTGCTAACCATGCCGCAGATCATGCCGTCGGCTTCGCCCTTTTTCACCAGCATCGCGCCGATCAGCGTGGTGCGGCGGCGCATTTCCAGCTTCGCCATTTGCTGCGTGATGCCCTTGCGCGACATCATTTTGTAATATTCCTGCCAGAAATCGCGGTAACGCTCGTCATGATCCGTATTGACGACCGTGTAGTCCTGCCCCGCGACGAGACGCAGGCCGTAGCGCGCAATGCGTTGCTCGATCACCGCCGGACGGCCGATCAGAATCGGCTTCGCCAGCTTTTCATCGACGATGATCTGCATGGCGCGCAGCACGCGCTCCTCTTCGCCTTCCGCGAACACGATACGCTTCTTCTCCGGCTCCACGCCGCGCGCGAGCTGGAAGATCGGCTTCATCGTCGTGCCGCTGTGATACACGAACTGCTGCAAATGCTGCTGGTACGCTTCCATGTCCTCGATCGGACGCTCGGCCACGCCGGAATCCATCGCAGCCTTCGCCACCGCGGGCGCGACCTTCACGATGAGACGCGGGTCGAACGGCTTCGGAATCAGATATTCCGGACCGAACGAGAGGTCCTGAATGCCATAAGCCGTCGCAACGATGTCGCTCTGCTCCTGGCGCGCCAGTTCGGCAATCGCGTTGACCGCGGCGATTTCCATTTCCCGCGTGACCGTGGTCGCGCCCGCGTCCAGCGCGCCGCGGAACAGGAACGGGAACACCAGCACGTTGTTCACCTGATTCGGGTAATCCGTGCGGCCCGTGCACAACACGGCGTCCGGGCGCACTTCCAGCGCCAGTTCCGGCAGGATTTCCGGCGTCGGGTTGGCGAGCGCCAGAATCAGCGGACGTTCCGCCATCTGCTTGACCATGTCCTGCTTGAGCACGCCGCCGGCCGACAGACCGAGGAACACGTCCGCGCCGCCGATCGCCTCAGCCAGCGTGCGCGCCTCGGTTTCGCGCGCGAAGCGCTCCTTGTCCGGGTCCATCAGCTCGACGCGGCCCTTGTAGACCACGCCGGCCAGATCGGTCACGAGAATGTTTTCGAGCGGCAAGCCCAGATCGACCAGCAGATCCAGACACGCCAGCGCCGCCGCGCCCGCGCCCGAGGCGACCAGCTTCACTTCCTTGATGCTTTTGCCGACCACCTTCAGGCCGTTGGTAACGGCCGCCGCGACGACGATCGCCGTGCCGTGCTGGTCGTCGTGGAAAACCGGAATCTTCATGCGCTTGCGGCATTCCCGCTCGACGATGAAGCAGTCCGGCGCCTTGATGTCTTCCAGATTGATGCCGCCAAAGGTCGGTTCGAGCGCGGCGATCACCTCAACCAGCTTGTGCGGGTCCGATTCGTTCAGCTCGATATCGAACACGTCGATGCCGGCGAACTTCTTGAAGAGGACGGCCTTGCCTTCCATAACCGGCTTGGACGCGAGCGGTCCGATGTTGCCGAGACCCAGCACGGCCGTGCCGTTCGTGACGACGCCGACCAGGTTGCTGCGCGCGGTAAATCGCGCCGCGTTCATCGGATTTTCGACGATTTCCTCGCACGCGAACGCAACGCCCGGCGAGTAGGCCAGCGCGAGGTCGCGCTGGTTGATCATCTGCTTGGTCGGGGTGATCGCGAGCTTGCCCGGCGTGGGAAACTCGTGGTAATCGAGGGCGGCTTCGCGGAGTTTGCTATTGGCGGGAGTCGACATAGGGCGGGCTTCGAAGTGCGGATTAGAATAGACGTTCGACGGCATTGTAGCCCCAATTGCCGGCTCGATTCCTTCAATACGGGTACAACTGCCGCGACTGAAACGTAGCGAAAGGCGGTCGTCCCTGCACTTATTCTCACAATGCTCTCTGAGTTTTCGCTGATCGAACGTTTCTTCGCGCGCCGCGCGGCAGGCCATTTATCGGCCGCTCAGGACGGCTCGCTCGGCATCGGCGACGACTGCGCGCTGCTCGCGCCGCATCCCGGCGAGATGCTGGCCATTTCGACGGACATGCTGGTGGAAGGCCGCCATTTCTTCGCCGATATCGATCCCGAGGCGCTCGGTCACAAGGTGCTCGCCGTCAATCTGTCGGATCTCGCCGCCATGGGCGCGCAGCCGCGGGCTTTCACGCTCGCCTTCGCGCTGCCGAAAGCCGACGAAGCGTGGCTCGCCGCATTCAGCGAAGGCCTTTTTGCACTGGCCGAACGCCACGATTGCGCGCTGATCGGCGGAGATACGACTGGCGGGCCGCTGAATCTGTGCCTCACCGTGTTCGGCAGCGTGCCGCCGCAAGCGGCTCTGCGACGCGACGCCGCACAACCGGGCGACGACATCTGGGTATCCGGCACGCTCGGCGACGCACGCGCCGGCCTGGGCGTGCAGCGCGGCGAATGGATCGTGGAGGCCGGCGACGCCGCCGCGTTTCGCCGCGCGCTCGAACGCCCGGAGCCGCGCGTCGCGCTCGGCCTCGCGCTGCGCGGCATCGCGCGCGCCGCGCTGGACGTGTCGGACGGACTCGCCGGCGATCTGAAGCACATTCTCGATCGCTCGAACGTGCGCGCCACGGTCAACGCCGATGCCGTGCCCCGCTCCGCCGAACTTCGCCGACTGCCGCTCGACACCCAGCGGCGCTGCACGCTCGCGGGCGGCGACGATTACGAACTCTGCTTCACCGCGCCGGCCGCCGCGCGCGACGCCGTGGAAGCCGCCGGCCACAAGGCGGCCGTTCCGGTCACCCGCATCGGTACAATAAGCGCTCTCCAAAACGCGGCGGACCGCCCGGCGATCGACTGGCGCGATGCCGCCGGCGCGCCGCTCACTCTGACGTTGCAAGGCTTCGACCACTTTCATGCAGACTGATCCTCCGCTTCCGCCCGCCGGCAATCTGGTCGGCGGTCAGCCGCCCAAGCCGGAGCGCCCGCAGCCGCGCCGCGCGACCGCGCGCTTCATGCTTTCGCATCCGCTGCATATTCTGTCGCTTGGTTTTGGCAGCGGCTTGTCGCCTTTCGCGCCCGGCACCTTCGGCACGCTGTTCGCGTGGGCCTCGTTCGCCGTGCTGAGCCGCTATCTGACCGTGGTCGAGTGGGGCATTCTGATCGGCGCAGGCTTTGTCGGCGGCATCGCGATTTGCGGCTTTACCGCGCAGAGGCTCGGCACCGACGACCCGTCGCCGGTCGTGTGGGACGAAATCATCGCGTTCTGGCTGGTCATGCTGATCGTCACGCCCGTCACGCTGATGGGCCAATTGTGGGCGTTCATCCTGTTCCGTTTTTTCGACATGGTGAAACCGCCGCCCATCGGCTATTTCGATCGCCGGTTGAAAGGCGGTTTTGGCATCATGTTCGACGACCTCGTCGCCGCGTTTTTCACCTTGCTCGTGATTGCGCTCTGGCGCATGTCCGTTTAACCGCCCCGCCCCGTTCCGGATTGACGCCATGCCTACCGATTCCGTCGTTCACCAGCTCGCGATCCGCGTAAGCAACCGCCTGCGCGACGGGCGCCTGATGCTCGTCACCGCCGAGTCCTGCACGGGCGGCATGGTCGCGACCGCGATCACCGACATTTCCGGCAGCAGCGGCTGGTTCGAGCGCGGCTTCGTCACGTATTCGAATCAGGCGAAAAGCGAAATGATCGGCGTGCCCGCGGACATGATCGAAAGACACGGCGCGGTCAGCGAGCAAGTGGCGCGCGCGATGGCCGAAGGCGCGCTGCGCAACAGCCGCGCGCAGGTGTCGCTGGCGATCACCGGCGTCGCGGGCCCCGGCGGCGGCACCGACACCAAGCCGGTCGGCCTGGTGTGGTTCGGCTGGAGCAACCGGCTGCATACGTCGGTGGAAACCAGGATTTTCAAGGGCGACCGCGAACAGATCCGCGTGCAGGCCGCGGCGCACGCGCTGCGCGGCGTTCTCGCGCTACTTGACGAGCGCGAACATTGATTGCGTGCAAGGCGGAATTCCGATGCGCGATTCGCATGCAGCCCAGGACGAACTGATTCGCCGCTTCGATCTGAAGCCGCACCCGGAAGGCGGATTTTTCAGCGAGACGCACCGCTCGGCGCAGCGCGTGAGCCGCGCCGATGCCTCAAACCCAACGCCCGCGCATTCGGCCTCCACCGCGATCTACTACCTGTTGTGCGACGGCGCGCATTCGGCGTGGCATCGGATCCAGTCCGACGAAGTCTGGCATTTCTACGCGGGCGCGCCGCTTCTCGTGCACATGCTCGATGAGACCGGCGGGCTTGTCACGCACCGGCTCGGCAATGCACTGACGCATCCCGGGACGGTTTTTCAGGCCGTGGTGCCGGCCGGTTGGTGGTTCGCCGCCGAATGCGCGGACCCGGCGACGTTCGCGCTCGCGGGCTGCACCGTCGCGCCCGGTTTCGAATTCAGCGAGTTCGAACTGGCGGATATCGGCGCGTTGCAGGCGCAATTCCCGCGGCATGCCGCGTTGATCGAGCGATTGGGACCGGCGGCCGGTTAAGGCGCCGCCGCCCTGCTTCATTGCCGCGCGCGATCAGCGGAATGCGTTGATCCGGTCGCGCGTTTCCATCGCGGCCCTGGCTGCTGCCTGAGCGAAGTCCTCGCCCTTGCCCGCATAGATGATCGCGCGAGACGAGTTGATCAGCATGCCCGTCCCGTTCGCGGTTCGGCCCGCGCCGACGGTCGCCTGGACATCGCCGCCTTGCGCGCCGATGCCCGGAATCAGCAGCGGCATATCGCCGACAATGCCGCGCACCACTTCGATTTCCTTCGGGAAAGTCGCGCCGACCACGAGACCGAGCTGGCCGCTCGCGTTCCACTTGTCCGCCGCCAGTTGCGCGACGACCTGATACAGCGGCCGCCCGCCCGTCTCCAGGAATTGCAGATCGGAACCGCCCGCGTTCGACGTGCGGCACAACACGATCACGCCCTTGCCTTCGTGCTGCAAATACGGCTCGATCGAATCGAAGCCCATATACGGATTCACGGTCACCGCGTCCGCCTGGTAACGCTCGAACGCCTCGCGCGCGTATTGCTCGGCGGTGCTGCCGATGTCGCCGCGCTTCGCGTCCAGAATCACCGGCAAACCCGGATGATGCGCATGAATGTGGGCGATCAGCTGTTCGAGCTGGTCTTCCGCGCGATGCGCCGCGAAGTACGCGATTTGCGGCTTGAATGACGACGCATACGGCGCGGCCGCATCGACGATCTCGCGGCAAAAATCGAAAATCGCGTCAGCGCGGCCCGCGAGCGCGCCCGGAAACTTGCTGGGCTCGGGATCGAGGCCGACGCACAGCAGCGAGTCGGTGCGCTGCCAGGCGTCGTTGAGTGTCTGGATGAAATTGGACATGGTGGGTCTCGCGGCGAGCCGGTAATCGGAAGAGGCGCGTATTTTACCCGTCCCGCGTGGCCGCCTGCCGCGCCCGCGCCGCTACTGCCGGCGCCGCGATCCTCGCGCACCCGGCATGGAACGCAAACCGGTCCGCTCTACGGCGAAGCGGAAGCTGCGCGTGAGGCGCTCGCCGCGTCCCAGCAGCGTCATGCCGTTTTCGGATGCGCCGCCGGCCAGATTCATCGCGTTGATCGGATGATCCACCGGCTCGAAGCAGAAGAAATCTTCGCCGGGCGGCGTGTAGAGCACGTAGTAATCGGTGTCGGCGGCAATGTTCAGCGACAGCCGGCGCTTCGGCCACACCACCGCCGCCTGCCCGCTCCAGCCCGTGAACGCGTGATTGACGATGGTGTCCGGCAGCGGATACGCCACGCCGAACTGCCACGCGGGCGGCGCCTGCACGTGGCGCACCGGCAGCCAGTCGTCGCCGGCGAGCCAGAGACCGCCCGCCGCCGCCGACAGCTCCGTATCCGCGTCGCGCACGAAAAACGGATGCACGCCGAGCCCGAAAGGCAACGCCTCGCGGCCCGCGTTCTCGATTTCGAGCGTGATGACGAGCGTCGGGCCGTCCAGCTTGTAGGTCTGTGCCGCGCGAAACGCGTAGGGCTTGCCGTCGCGGCGGTCGAGCGTCAGGCGCACATTTTCGCGGTCCGAATCGACGACTTGCCACGCGGATTGCCAGCCGTCGCCATGAATGGGAAACGGTTCGTCGGCGCAATTACGCGGCACGTCCACACGCCGCCCCGCGATATTGAAATAACCGCCGCCGATGCGATTCGAATACGGCAGCAGCGGATAGCAGGCGAGTTCGTTCGGTTGCGTGTCGGCGGCGACATGACGGCAACGCCGGAAAATCGGCGTGAGCGCGCCGTCGTCGCGCCAGTCGAAACGCGTGATGCCGCCGCCGAGCGTCGGCGCCACGTCGAGGCGCAAATGCGCATTCGCGAGCGTGATGCACGCGACGTCGCCAGCCGGCGCTTCGCCGACCGCCACCGCCGACGTGCTCGGCCCGGGCAGCACCGGATTGGCCGCCGCCGCGAGCCGCGAGCGCCGGCTCTGCGTGCTGGGGGAAGTCTGGGACGAGGCGGAAACAAGATTCGCAACAGTCATATCTGGCTCCTTCGAGAGGCTTGGGACGTTGCCGTCATGGCTCACGGATGCTGCCGGGCGATTTTCTTGAAACCGGTCGCCTCTGGTCCGAACTCTGCGTGTTACCGATTTATACCGCGGGTTGGCTGGGTTTTACTGCCGATCATCGCGACAATCGCTTCCGATGCTTTCACTGCGTCATCTCGCACGAAGCAGCGTCATTCTGCGCTACGCCGGCGCGCCGAGAAACACCGGCTCCGGCAAACCGCGCCGGCCGGGCGTGGCAATGAACACGCCGCCCGCGCGCGAATCGCCGGCCAGCGCGGCTGCGTCGAGACCGATGCGCGCGCTCGTGATGTACAGCGTGCCAAGTTGCGCGCCGCCCAGCGCGACGCAGCTCGGCTGCACGGTCGGCACATCGACGCGCTCCGTTTCGACGCCGTCCGCGCCGTAACGCACGACGCGCGCGCCGCCCCACTGTGCATTCCACACACCGCCGTCGCGATCGACGGTCGAGCCGTCGGGCTCGCCGCTCGCGTCGGTGAGGCGCGTGAACAACCGGTCGTTGGCGATGCCGCCGTCCGCGAGATAGTCGCACGCGCGGATTTCACGCGTCGGCGAATCGCAGTAGTACATCGTGGCGCCGTCCGGACTGAACGCGATGCTGTTCGAAATAGCCGGCGCGGGCAGCGGCAAACGCTCCAGCGACAAATCGTGATTCAGCCGGTAAAAGCCGCCAACCGGCCGCACCGGCGAGCCTTCGTCTTTCGTGCCGAACACGAAGCGCCCCTGACGATCGCAGCGGCCGTCGTTCACGCGCATATTCAGAGCCTGCTCGACATCGACGATGCGGCGCGTCTTGCCCGTCGCCAGATCGAAAAAGGCGAGATGCGAGGCGAGGCCGAGCAGCAGGTAATGCGGGTCGGCGCATAGCGCAAACGTGGCGAGACGCTCGGGCATCGTCCAGAACGTGCTGCGGCCGTCGCCCGGGTCGTGGCGCCACAGGCGCGCGCCTTCAATATCCGTCCAGTAGAAGCGGCCGGTTTTCGCGCACCACGTCGCGCCTTCGCCGAGCGTGCATTTGCTGTCGATCAGCAGCGCCGCGCGCGGCGTGCGCAGAGTCGTGCGCAAACCAGCGCTCGCCGTCACGCCCAGCCTCCATCCACGACGATGTCCTGCGCGGTGATCATGCGGCTGTCGTCGGCGGCGAGGAAAAGCGCCATGCGCGCCAGGTCGGCGGGCTCCAGTTCCGCGTCGATGCACTGCCCTTCCTTGATCTGACGGCGGCCCTCGTCGTCGAGCCACAAACGCTTCTGCTTGTCCGTCATCACCCAGCCCGGCACCAGCGTATTCACGCGGATGTCGAAGTGCCCGAGATCGCGCGCGAGACCGCGCGTCAAACCCTGCACCGCCGATTTCGACATCACGTACACCGGATAGCCGCCATTTTTCAGCATCCAGCTGATCGAGCCGAGGTTGATGATCGAGCCGCTCCTCGCGGCCTTCATGTCGTCCATCACCGCCTGCGCCGCGAAAAACTGATGCCGGATATTCACCGCGATGCCCGCGTCGAAGAACTCGCGCGTGACTTCGCCGATCGTATGACGCCGGTCGTTCGCGGCGTTGTTCACGAGCACCTGAATCGGGCCGAGCGCGCCTTTGACGTCGGCGATCGCTTTTTGCAGCGCGTCGATGTCGGTCAGATCGCACGGCAGAAACAGCGGCTTGTGCTTCGAGTCGCCGAGTTCGTCGGCGAGCGCTTCGCCCGCCGTCGCGTCGATATCGAAGAACGCGATGCGCGCGCCTTGCGCCGCGAAATGCTCGACGAACGATGCGCCGATGCCGGTCGCGCCGCCCGTGATCAACACCGTGCGATCGGCGAGACTCGGATAGCGCGCGAAAGTGTGGTTCGCGAGACGCTCGTTTGCGTTGGCCGGAGACGACATCGTTCGATTCCTTTTTGGGCGAAGTGAAATGAGCCTGGCTTAGTCCCGCGTTCCGCGGTTCTTCAACTGGTCGAGCAGCACGGCGGCGAGCAGGATCGCGCCGCGCACGAGGTATTGATAGAACGCGTCGATGTTCATGAGGTTCATCACGTTCTCGACCGTGCCCATGATCAGCACGCCGATCACGACGCCGGAGATCGTCGCGCGTCCGCCGAGCAGCGACACGCCGCCGAGCACGCACGCCGAAATCACGTTCAGCTCGAAGCCTTCGGCCGCGTTCGGCTGACCCGACGTGATGCGCGACGCGAGAATCACACCCGCGAGCGCGGTCACCGCGCCTTGAATCAGGAAGATGTAGACACGCGTGCGTTCCACATTGATCCCCGCGAGCCGCGACGCCTCGGGATTGCCGCCGATGGCCAGCGTATTGCGCCCATACACGGTCTGATTGAGCATCACGCCGAACACGATGAAGCACAGGAGCGTGACCCAGATCGGCAGCGACACGCCGAAAAAGCTCAAGCCGCCCAAGGCGATGAACGTATCCGACGACACGCCCACGGCCTGGCCATGCGACACGATAAAGCCGAGGCCGCGCACGATTTCCATCGTCGCGAGCGTGGTGATCAGCGCGTTGATCCGCAGATACGCGATCACCGCGCCGTTGACGAAACCGATCAACGCGCCCGCCGCCACCGCCGCAATGATGGCGATAAACGTGTTGTTCGTCGCGTTGAGCACCATCGCGCACAACACGCCGGCGAACGCGACGGTCGAACCGACCGAGAGGTCGAAGTCGCGCGAGGCCAGACAGAACATCATCGTGCACGCGACCATGCCGATCTGCGAAATGGACAGCGCGAGGCCGAGCATGTTCTCGATCGAGAAGAAGTGATCGACGGTCAGCGACATCGTCAGGAACATCACCACGAAGATCAGGATCAGGCTGTACTCGGTGATCTGCTGCCACCATTTCGCCTTGTCGCTCGTCTGCGGAATCAGCGCTTCGGCGGCGCTTTTGGCGGCCTGTTGCGCGAGGTTTTCTCTAGCTTGCATGTTGAAGACTCCTCCCGTTCCCCACGGGTTGCCGGACTTTCGTCCAGATGATGTTCAGGCCGCCTGTTGGGCGGCGGTTCCGGTTCCAGGCAGCGCGGTCGAGCTTTGCGGCAACGCGAGGCTCAACACCGCCTGTTCGTTCGCGTCCTTGCGCGCCAGCTCGCCGGAAATGCGGCCCTGACGCATCACGACGATGCGGTCGGACACGCCCAGCACTTCCGGCAGTTCCGACGAGATCATCACGATCGCGCAGCCGCGTTCGGCGAGCTGATAGATCACGTTATAGATTTCGTGCTTCGCGCCGACGTCGATGCCGCGCGTCGGTTCGTCGAGAATCACCACTTTCAGATCGGGTTCGGCGAGCCAGCGCGACAGAATCGCTTTCTGCTGATTGCCGCCCGACAGAAAGCGGATTTTCTGGCGGCGGCTCGGCGTCTTGATCTTCAGCAGCTTGATGAAACGGTCGGCGGTGTCGGCTTCTTTCTTGCGGTCGAGGAACACGCCGCCACGCAGATAATGGCGGCGGCAACTAATGTTGATGTTTTCCGACACGGTCGCCATCGCGACGATGCCTTCTTCCTTGCGGTCTTCCGGGCACAGCACGATGCCGTGACGAATCGCTTCGCCCGCGCTCCTCACCTTGACCGGCTTGCCGTCGAGCAGCAGTTCGCCGCCCTTCTTGTGATCGGCGCCGTACACCAGATGCATCAGTTCGCTGCGGCCCGCGCCCACGAGTCCGAAGAAGCCGACGATCTCGCCGCGCCGCACCTCGAAACTGGCCGGCTGTGCGAGCGCGTGGCCTTCGATCGCCTTCGCCGCGAAGCGCACTTCGCCGAGCGGCCGCGGCGAATAGTTGTAGATATCCGAAATTTCACGCCCGACCATTTCACTGACGATGGTGTCGCGCGACACGCCTTCGAGCGTCGCGTGCGAGGCGACCTTGCGTCCGTCGCGAAAGATCGTGCACGCGTCGCACAGTTCGTAGATCTCGTCCATGCGATGCGAGATGTAGATCATCGCGCGATTGTCGGCGCGCAGATCGCGCACCAGCTTGAACAGCACTTCCGTCTCGCGATGCGACAGCGAGCTTGTCGGCTCGTCGAGCGCGATCACGCGCGCGTTGCGCAACAGCGCCTTGCAGATTTCCACCATCTGCCGTTGCGCGATGGAAAGCTTGCGCAGCTTCGCGTTGGGATCGAGCGCCACGCCCATCGCTTCGAGACGCTCGCGCACGAAGCGCTTCGCGTCGCGCTTGTTGACCCAGCCGAACGAGTTCGGCAACTGGCCGAGCAGCAGATTTTCCGCGACCGTCAGATCGGGCACGTATTGCAGTTCCTGGTGAATCACCGCGATCCCGGCCGCAATCGACGAAGCCGCGCTCGTGAAGCGCACTTCTTTTTCGTCGATCATCACGCGGCCCGAGTCGGGCTGATATTCACCGCCGAGTATCTTCAGCAGGGTCGATTTCCCTGCGCCGTTCTCGCCCATCAGGCCGTGCACCTGGCCGACGTTGACGTCGAAGGACACACCGTCGAGCGCGCGCACGCCTGGAAAGACCTTGCCGATATTGTCAAAACGTAGCGTCGCTGACACTTCGCCTCCGTTCCCATGCAGATTGTTGCTGTTTCATGTGAGCCGCGCGCAGTCGCGCCCGGCTGTCTGTCTCAACTGCTCGTCTTTTATTGCTGCTGCCGGCGCGTTGGCCCGCGTGAACGCGGAACACGACGCGCCGGCAGTCCACTTCAGGGCGCGGCGATGAAGAGACGCCCGCGCGCTTACTTCGAGGCGAGGCCCATCTTTTCGCGGACTTCGCCGACGTTCTCACGCGTGGCCAGCATGCCGGTCGTCAGCGTGAGCGCGGGCGGCGCCTTGCCTTGCGTGATCCAGTCGTACATCAGCGTCGAGGTTTCCTCGCCGTGGCGCTTCGGGCTGATGATGACCGTGCCGAAGAAGCCGGTCGGATTCGGCTTCTTGAACTCGTTCAACGCCGAGTCCGAACCGCCGATGCCGATGCCGATCATGTTGTCCGTCTTGAAGCCGCGGCCTTCCGCTGCGCGCACTGCGCCGAGCACGGCTTCGTCGTTCAGGCCGTAGGCGATCCAGTGCTTGAAGTTCGGGTTCTTCGTCAGCGCGATGTTGGCGGCGTTAAAGGCGTTTTCCGTGTCGGTCTTCGCTTGCGGCGCGGCAATCACGTTGGCTTTCGGGAAGCCGGCGGCGAGGAGCGCGTCGGTTGCGCCGCTCGTGCGGTCATGCGCGGTCGGCAACTGTTCGTAGGTCACGTCGATCGCGCCCACGTCCTTCATGTCCCAGCCGCGCTTCTTGATTTCGGCTGCGAGTCCGTCGCCGACCTGCTTGCCGATGTTGTACGCCGAGATGCCCATGTGCGGCACCGACGCGATCGGCTTGCCCGCGCCGTCCACGAGACGATCGTCCACGGTCATCATCTTCAGGCCGTCGGCCTTCGCCTTCGCGACGATGCCCGGTCCGAGCTTGACGTCAGGCGTGCAGATCACGAAGCCCTGGGCCTTTTGCGCCGACAGGTTGTCGATTGCGCTCATCACCTTTTCGCCCGACGGCGCGCCGATCTTCACGAGCGTGAAGCCCTTCTCCTTGGCCGCGATTTCGGCGAACTTCCATTCGTCCTGGAACCACGGCTCTTCCGGCTGCTTGACGAGGAAGCCGATCTTCACCGGATCGGCGGCCTGCGCGACCGGCGCGTTGAAGAGCACACCCGCCGCCGCCGCTGCCAGCGTGAGGAAAATTCTGCGTTTCATGTTGCGTGTCTCCTGACTAATTGATAACGAGAAGGTATCGGCCGCGTCTTCTTGTACCGGTAATGACACACGCGGCCAGCGCGTCGTCCGGTGAAACGGTGCTGCGTTGTTCTGCGTTCTCTGCTGCCTGGTTTTTTTCAGTCGTGGTACAGCACGGAGCGGCCGCCATCGACGGTGATGCAGGTGGCGTTGATGAACGGCGCTTCATCCGATGCGAGGAACACCGCGGTCATCGCCACTTCTTCCGGGCGGCCGATGCGTTTCATCGGCTGCAAATCGATGGTCGCCTGCCGCGCCGCCGCCGGGTCGGGCTGCTCGTTCCACCAGTCGTGCGTCAGTTGCGTTTCGATATAGCCCGGCGCGATGGCATTGACGCGCACATTGCGCGGCGCGTATTCGATGCCGAGCGCGCGCGTCAGACCAATCACCCCATGCTTCGCGACCGGGTACGGAAAACAGCCCGGAATGATCTTGAACGCATGCGTGGACGCGATATTCACGATGCTGCCCGCGCCGCGTTCGACCATGCCCGGCAACGCCGCGCGGCAACCGTTCCACACGCCGTCGAGATCGACCGCGAAGCAGCGGCGCCAGTCGTCGTCGGTCATGGTGAGCGGGTCGCGGAACACGTTGATGCCCGCGTTGTTCACCAGCACGTCGAGCGGGCCGAGCGCGTCTTGCGCGTCGCTCACCGCGCGCTGCATCGAAGCCGATTGCGTGACGTCGGTATGCACCGCCAGCACGCGCGCGCCGGTTTCCTCACTGATCTGCCGCGCCGTCTGCCGCGCCGTGTCGATGTCCAGTTCAGCCAGCGCGAGCGCCGCGCCCTCGCGCGCGAAGGCGAGCGCGATCGCCGCGCCGATGCCGCGTCCGGCGCCGGTGATCAACGCGACTTTGCCAGCGAGCCGTGTCATTTCTTCGCACCCGCGCGCGCAATGCGCAAACCGTTGATGAACGCCTTCGCGTGCGAAGCCGTCACTGCCGCGCTCTGGCCCGGCTTGTACAGCGCCGAGCCGAGGCCGAAGCCGTTCGCGCCCGCGGAGAGGAACGGTCCCATGTTGTCGGGCGTGATGCCGCCGACCGGCACGAGCGGCACCTGCGCCGCGATCACCGCGCGCCAGGCTTTCACGACCTGGCAGCCGAGCTGTTCGGCGGGGAACATCTTCAGCACGTCGGCGCCGTTTTTCAGCGCGATGAACGCTTCGGTCGGCGTCGCCACGCCGGGCGCGCAGGCCATGCCTTGCGCTTTCGCCGCGCCGACCACTTCGGGATCGCTATGCGGCATCACGATCAGTTCGCCGCCCGCCGACTTCACGTCGTTGACGAACGACGCATGCAGCACCGTGCCCGCGCCGACGATGGCATCCGCGGGCAACACCTTGCGGATCGCGGCGATGCTGTCGAACGGCTGCGGCGAATTCAACGGCACCTCGACGATGCGAAAACCGGCCTCGTACAGCGCCTGGGCGTGATCGGCCGCATCGGCGGGCGTCACGCCGCGCATGATCGCGATCAGCGGACATGCCTCGAAGGCCGCGATCAAACCCGCGTGCGGCATGTACGGAGCGGGCAGATTGATGTGAGGTTGCATGTCGATTCCCTGTTTCGTGGAGGGCGAGCGCGCCGCCTAGCCGGCGCGCGCCGCGTGGGCCGCCGGGTTGACGAGTCCCGCCTGCGAGGCGATGCGCCACAAGCCGCGCTCGGTTGCGTGCCTGACGAGCTTCGCGTCGGTGCAGCCGAATTGCACAAGCGCGACGCGATAGCGCTCGCACAGCGCTTCATTGCCAATGAGACGCAGACTCTGGCCCGCGAGCGAGCTTTGCTGCTGTTCGAGCAGGGCTTCGAGACCCGCCAGTTCGTGGCCGATCAGCAAACCGGACAAATAGTCCGGCTGCTGCTCGCGCGACAGTTCTCCCGTGAGACCGAGCGTGCGCGAACTGAAAACGGTGGCGAGCAAGCCCGCCTGTCCCTTGTTGCGCGCGATATTCACGCCGCGCAAAAATGCTTCGGAATCCGGACGATCTGGCGTCACCATCGTGCGGCCCAGAATCGTGTGTTCGCGCAGTGCGCCGAACACTTCGCCCGTCATGAACGTATGAAATCGTTCGATGCGGCCCGCCTGCACCATCGCCCACTTCGCGTGCGTGCCGGGCAAGCCGATCAGCGCGCGTTGGCCGCTGTTCGTGTCGCCGGCATCCTGACCCAGCGCGCCGAAAATCTGCGTTTCTTCGCCGCGCATCACGTTGGGCAATTCGCCGCGTTGCAGCACGCCGGGCACGATGTGAAGCGTCGCGCCGCACGCCGCCTTCACACGGACAATGCCGGCCGCGAGCGCGTCGGCGCTGGCAGGCGCGTCGACATACGGCGCCTCGACCCAGCCTTGCGCGCTGCCGACCATGCCCGCCGCCACGACCGGCGCACCCGGCGCGGCGTCGAGCCACGCGCCGCAGGCGTCTTCGAAGGCGGCGTCGAAACCGCCCTCGCCGGCGCCGCGCGGCAGGTTCATGATGCCGGCCGTCGAGGCGCGCGTCCCCAGCACGTTGCCGGACGCGTCGTACAGATACGCGCGCAGCGAGGTGGTGCCCCAGTCGAGCGCGATCAGCGCTGCCAGCGGCGCTTGTGGCGTGTGTGCCGCTTGTGGCGTGTGTGTCGCTTGTGCCGCCTGCACGTCTGCGTCGGCGGTGACCTCAGGCGCGCCCGCCGCGAGACGGTGGTCCGATGGTGTGGGAGAACCCGCCTGTTTCATCGCTTGATCCTGCGAGTGGTGGGTTGCGGAGCGCGCCAGCCGAGTTCTTCCGAGATCGCGCGCGCTTCGCGCTGCACGACCGGGATCAGTTCGTCCATGCGTTCGAGCGGCATGTACGGAATCGTGCTCGCCACCGACAGCGCCGCGACGATCGCGCCGGACGCGTCGCGCACCGGCGCCGCGACACAGCGAATCGACACTTCGTTTTCTTCGAGGTCGAAGGTGTAGCCGCCGGCGCCGTAGTTCGTCATGCGCTGCATGAAGGTCTGCGCGTCGGGGCGGTTGTCCGGCTTGAACGTGACGCCGGCGAGCGCACGCCGCGATGCTTCGAAGAGCGACTGCCACTGCTCGGGCGCGAGGTCGAGCATCATGGCCTTGCCGATACCCGTCGACGCGAGCGGCATCCGGTGACCGACGCGCGAGCGCATTTCGAGGCCGCGTGTGCCGGGAATCTTGTCGATGTAGAGGACGTCGTCGCCGTCGCGCACGCCGAGGTGAATCGTGTCGAGCGTCTGTTCCGCGAGCGATTCGAGATGCGGGCGCGCGACCGCCGTGAGCGGCATCTGTTCGAGCGCGATGGTGCCGAGTTCGATCAGTTTCGGCCCGAGCAGATAACCGCCTTGCACCTGCCGCAGATAGCGCGCCTGCACGAGGCTGCTCACCAGCCGATGCGTGGTGCTGCGCGTCGTGCCGAGCGCGGCGCCGAAGGTGCGCAGATCGCGCACGCCCGCGGCGGCGGCTTCGAGAATCGCGAGACCGCGCAGGAGCGTCTGGGTGCCGGCTTGCTGCGGCGTGATGTCGAGCAGCGTGCTCGGCAGCGCGATTTCATTGACGAGCGCGGGTTGAGCAGCGGCGCGCGGCGCTTTCGCGGCGGCGGCGGGCGCCGTGCGCGGCGCGGCGCTCGACCCATGATCGGCGCGGGGCGCCAGTTCGGCTTCGGCCGGGCTCTCGGCGTGGTTAGGCATCGCTTTGTTCATGGCGATTCGCTTTTGGATGATTTTTGCGCTTACAGCGCGGGACCGGAGAGCGGGCCTTGGCCTTGAGTGCGCGCGATAGCGCGGGCGCGGGGGTGCTGCCTGATAGCCGTGTTGGGCATGGCTTGTCTCCAGGTTTTTTGCTTGTGCAGGATGTGTTTCTGCTTTGTTGGAGTGGATTGTAGGGCGGTTTTTGAGAAAGCTCCAATATGTGATTTGCGTGGTCAGATAATGGGATTTTTTGGTTGCCGTGGCTTGGGGTTTGGGTTGGGCTTTTTGGCTCTTTGGTTTTTTGGCTTTTGGCGTTTTCTTTTGTTTGTGGTCTATTGGGGTTGCCCCTGCGCGGGGCGGCACTCACTTTCTTTGCGGCCGCAAAGAAAGTAAGCAAAGAAAGCGGCTCACACCGCCAGCTTATAAGCGGGTCCCCTGGCCTGGAGTGGCCCGTGGCCCATCTGGAATCAGTGTCCTCGCGCACTCCGCGTTCGTGACAAGACTGTCATGCTTCCCGCCTCGCACTGCGTGCTCGCCGGAAGGGCCGCTCCTCGACCTATGGCTTCGTTTTGGTCTTTTGGGGCCATCGGCTTCGCCTCGGCGAGGAGCCGGAGGTGGCCGTGGGCTTTAGCGTGGGGAGCTTAATGGCGCGCGGTCGGGCGCGCGCCGACCGCGCGGCGGTCGTGGCCGAGCAATGGTTTTGAGGAACGACCGTTGCGGCGCGCGCAGCGCCGCCGGAAGAATGACGGCCTTGTCACGAGCGTGGAGTGCGCGAGGACATTGATTCCAGATGGGCCACGGGCCACTCCAGGCCAGGGGACCCGCTTATAGGCTGGCGGTGTGAGCCGCTTTCTTTGCTTACTTTCTTTGCGGCCGCAAAGAAAGTGAGTGCCGCCCCGCACAGGGGCAACACCAATAGACCACTAAGAAAAGAAAATACCAAAGAACAAAAGAGGCCAAAAACCCAAAGGCAAAAGGCAAAAGGCAAAAGGCAAAAAAACCCGCGACAACAGAAAGCCCCCGCAGGCTTATTGCGGCAACTCCGCCGCCCCCATCCTGCGAGCAATCACCCGCGACCTCTGCGCGAGATACCCCGACCCGCGATGCTCATCGAAATACCTCGGCTGCGGCAGCATCACCGCCAATCGCGCCGACTGCGCCGCCGTCAACTTGCTGGCCGACGTCCGGTAGTAATAACGCGCCGCCGCCTCGGCGCCATAAACCCCGTTGCCCCACTCAACCGAGTTCAGATAGATCTCGAAGATCCGCTCCTTGTCCATCAAGAACTCGAGCATCCACGTAATAATCAGCTCCTGCCCTTTGCGGATATAACTCTTCTCACGCGATAAAAAGAGATTGCGCGCCAACTGCTGCGTGATCGTCGAGCCGCCCCGAACGATCTTGCCCTTCGCCTTGTTGCGCTCCCAGGCCTGCAAAATCGCGTCGGTTTCGTAGCCGTTGTTATTGACGAAATTCGCGTCCTCGGAGGCGATGATCGCGCGCTTCAGGTTGCGCGAAATCTGCTCGTACGGCGCCCACGTGCGCTGCACGGAAAGATCCGGCCGCTCCTGCGACAAACGCCATGCGTCCGAGCGCATGAACGCCGTCGAGCGCGGATTGACGTAGTTCCAAACCGCAATCTGCGCGAAGTAAAACACTTGCGTCGCAAACCACGCGAAGACAAGCACCGCGACCGCATAAACGATCCATCGCGCCGGACCCGGCCGGCTCGCGCGCCGCGCTGTTGTCATCGTGCTGTCAGTCCTGAGGTCGGTATCCGGAGAGTCGTTCGTCGGGCGAAGCGCACGTCAGGCGTGCTTCAAGCGTGGGATGGCGCGCTCAGCAGCGCGCGCAATTCCGCCAGCACAGGCGCGCCGTCGGGCCGCACGCCGCGCCACACGTAGAACGATTCCGCCGCCTGCTCGACCAGCATGCCGAGACCATCGGCGCCGCGCGCGCCGAGCTTGCGCGCGTGCTCCATGAACACCGTGGGATGCGCGCCGTACATCATGTCGTAGGCGAGCGTGCCGCCGCCGAACGCGCGGTCGTCGCATTCGGGCAACGACGCCTCAAGACTGCCCGCCGTCGCGTTGACGATCACGTCGTATGCGCCTGGCTCGATCGCACGCGCATTGCCGCCGCTCAGGCGGCACGCGGCCTCGCTCGCGGCTTGCGCGAACTGCTCGACCAGCGCCTCGGCCTTCGCCGCCGTCCGGTTGACAATGGTCAGCGTGTGCGGCGCGCGATCGAGCATCGGCAACACCACGCCGCGCGCGGCGCCGCCCGCGCCGAGCAACAGAATGCGCGCGCCCTTCAGCGACACGCCCAGATTCACCTCGATGTCGCGCACGAGCCCGAAGCCGTCGGTGTTGTCGCCGTAGACGCCGTTCGCGTCGATGCGCAACGTATTCACCGCGCCCGCCGCAGCCGCGCGCGGCGACAGGTGATCGGCAAAAGCGTGGGCGTCGAGCTTGAACGGCACGGTCACATTGAGCCCGCGACCGCCGGCTTCGACAAACGCGCGCACGTGCGGCACGAAAGCGTCCACTGGCGCAAGCAGCGCGCCGTACTCGACCGGCTCGCCGGTCTGCGCGGCGAAGCGCCCGTGTATGAACGGCGACTTGCTATGGCCGATCGGATTGCCGATCACCGCATAACGGTCTTTCATGTCTGCCCCGCTCATCGTCCCGGTTCCGTGATGTGCTGCCCGGCGTCCGCCGCGCTCGCACTGTCGCCTTCGTTTTCGTTTTCGTTTTCCGACGCGCTTTCGTTTTCCGACGCGCTTTCGGCATCCGCTTCGGCATCCGCTTCGGCTTGCGCCTCGGCTTCGCTTCCGGCGCTTTCATCGGACGCATCGACGATGTCCTCTTCGCCTTCGTCAACTTCTTCGGCTTCGCCGCTCGTGACGGTCGGCGCGTCGAGCACATGCAGAAGTCGCACCGACGCCTCGATGGTCAGTTCGTCGATCGACATCACTTCCATTTGCAGGCGCGTGCCGCGCGCATGCACGCCGAGGCCCGGCACGTGCAGCAGTAGCGGAATTTCTTCGAGCCGCACCAGGTCGCCCTTCACGACCGACGCCACCACCTGCTTGCGATTTTCCTGCTTGAGCCAGCGCAAACACCAGAAATATTCCATGCGCCGCTGATGATCGGCGTACGCGCTGTAGGTATCGTCGAAACCTTGCACGACGGCGAACAGATCGGCGTCTTTCGGCTTGAACGGCGCGGCCAGTTTGGCCGTCACACCATGCTGCACGCACGCGAGCAACTGCCACTGGTTCACGAGGTCGACGTATCGGCGCAGCGGCGACGTGCTCCACGCATATTGCGCGACGCCGAGCCCTTCGTGCGGCGCCGCGTTGGTCTGCATGCGCGTGCGCTTCGGCCCGCTCGGCGCGCCGAACGCGCGCTGCGTGCGATAGATGCCCGGCACGCCGTGGTCGTGCAGGAACGCGCCCCACGACGAGTTCGCGAGAATCGCCAGCTCGGCGACGATCGTATCGAGCGGCGAACCGCGGCGGCGCGGCGTGATCGTGATGTGCTCGCCGTCCACGTAAAAATTGAAGTCGGTATTGCGCTGCACTTCGCGGCGCAAACCATAACCGGCCCGCGCGGCCTGACGCTTCTCGAACAGCGCCTGCGCGAACGGCCACAACACGGCGATGTCTTCCTTGTGCGGATACTCGCCCGTGCCGGCGGCGAGCGCTTCTTCGGTGACGAGTTCGTCGAGCGTGTTGTGACGCAGATTATTCTTCACGAACACGCGCTCGGCGCGCGTTTCGCTCGCGACGATGTCCTGCGTCTCTCGATTCACGATCACATACAGCGACAGCGCCGGGCGCAAGCCGCCTTCGGCGAGCGTGAACGCATCGACGACGCTGTCGGGCAGCATCGTGATCTTGTCGCCCGGCATGTAGACGGTCGACAGACGCGTGCGCGCGATCGCGTCCACGTCGTCGCCGCGCTGAATGCCGAGCGCCGGCGCGGCAATGTGCACGCCGATCCGCACGCGGCCGTCCGAGAGATGCTCGACGGAAAACGCATCGTCGATTTCGGTGGTCGTGATGTCGTCGATCGAGAAGGCCTGCACGGCGGCTTCGGGCAAATCCTCAGGCAGGCTGCCGGGTGTGACCGCCTGAAAACCGGTGCCGTGCGGGAAAAACTCCGACAGGAATCTGGCCTCGTGCAGCGCGCGCGCAGACGGAATCGCGCCGCATTCGAGCATCAGACGCGCCTGCGAAATGCCGCGCGCGGCGGCCGCCGCTTCGAGCGCCTTGTACTCGATCGTGTTCTTGTCGGGCCTCGTGAGCAACGCGAGCGCGGTCTTGCCGGCCAACGCCTCGGGCAGGCGGCCCGCCTTCAGTTCCTCTTCGTAGCCTTGCTGCACGAGCGCCTGCTGGCGTTTGCGCTCAAGGCCCGCGAGCGCCATCTTCAGTTGCTCCTGCGGCGCGCGCTGATACATGCCGCGACCCTTGCGGCGGAAATAGACCGGCGCGCCGTGCATGCGCAGCACGAGCGCCGCGCGTTCGGTCGGGCCGAAGCCGTCGCCGAAATATTCCGCGCCGAGCGCGGCGAACGGAAATTCGTCGTCGGGCGCGCATTCCCACAGGAAGTCCAGGTCGATTTCCTGCGCGAGCGCGTCAGCCTGCTGCATCAGTTCAGCCGCGCCCGGCTTGTCGAACTCGATCAGCACGTCTTTCGCGCGCACCTTGGCGCGCCGGCCGCCCGGCAACTCGACCTGAAACGCGTCGCCCTGGCGCGACAGCACGCTGCCTGCCTTGAAACTGCCCGATTCCTCGAAGAAAACGTTCACTCAATACTCTCGTCTGACTTGCATGCGCCGGCGTGCGCGGCACGGCAACGTGTTCGTGATAATGGACCGCCGCGCGCGACGCGCGCTTGCGGCATGAATCTGATGACCGGCGGCACTTTCGCCGCCGCGCGGGCCCGCTTGCAGGCCCGCATGGGATCTGTCCCCCGCGTTTCTCACGCGGCCTCGCGCGGCGCCGGCGGCTTTGCGTGTCCGGCGTCGCAGAAAGCCAGCACGTCGTCGATGTAGTCGGCGAACTCGCTGATCGCGTGGTCGCTTCCTTCGATCAGCGTAGTCTGCGCGCCCGGATAGTGCGCGAGCATTTCGCGGTAGTCGAGCACTTCGTCGCCGGTGGCGGCCAGCAAATAATAGCGTTCGGGCCGCGTGATCGACGCCACGCCCAGCGCGCGCAGTTCATCCAGATGATGCGCTTCGACGACGATGCTGCCGCCGCCATGCCACAACGGCTGCTCGCCGAGATAGGCGCTCAGGTCGCGCTGCGGCACGACCGCCGGGTTCAGCAGCACGGCCGGCCAGCCGTGCTTTTCCGCGAGATGCGTGGCGAAGTAGCCGCCGAGCGAACTGCCGATCACCGTCACGCGCTTCGTTGCGGCTGTCGCGACCAGCGACTCCACAAGCGCGATCGTCTCGACAGGCGAAACCGGCAGCGTCGGGCAGCACCATTCGTCGGCGCGGCCGAGTTCGGCGAGCCGCGCCGCCATCAGCCGCGCCTTGAACGAATTGGGCGAAGAACGGAAACCGTGCAGATAAAGAATCACGAAGCGCCTCGCGCGGAGAGTGCGTCGAGCAGTTTCTGATGCACGCCGCCGAAGCCGCCGTTGCTCATCACCAGAATCTGATCGCCGGGACGCGCCGCACGGACTACCGCTTTGACGAGCGCGTCGAGATTGTCGAAGGCTTGCGCCTTGCCGCCGAGCGGCGCGAGCGCTTCGCCGAGATTCCAGCCGAGCGCGTCGCGCCCGCTCGGCGCGCCGTAGCCGAACACCAGATCGGCTTCGGCGAGACTCGCCGGCAACTGCGCCTTCATCACGCCGAGCTTCATCGTGTTCGAGCGCGGCTCCAGCACGGCGAGAATCCGCGTATTGTCCCGGCCGACGCGCGCGCGCAGGCCGGCCACCGTGGTGTCGATCGCGGTGGGATGATGCGCGAAGTCGTCGTAGACGGTCACGCCGTCGACGCTGCCGCGCACTTCCATGCGCCGCTTCACATTGCGAAAGCTCGCCAGCGACTTCGCGGCCTGCGCCGGCGGCACGCCGACATGGCGCGCGGCGGCGATGGCGGCAAGCGCGTTCATACGGTTGTGTTCGCCCTGCACCTGCCACTCGACCACGCCGACGCGCTCGCCGTTGTGATACACGGCGAAACGTTCGTCGACCGGCACGCCGTCTTCCGCAGGCAGCGTTTCCCAGCCGCCTTGCACGCCGAAGCGCTCCACTTCGCTCCAGCAGCCGCGTGTGAGCACACGCTCGAGCGCGTCTTCGCGGCCGTTCGTCACCACGCGGCCGAGGCGCGGCACGGTGCGGATCAAGTGATGAAACTGCGTCTCGATCGCCGCCAGATCGGGGAAGATGTCGGCATGATCGAATTCGAGGTTGTTCAGAACAGCGGTTTTCGGCCGATAGTGAACAAACTTCGAGCGCTTGTCGAAGAAGGCCGTGTCGTACTCGTCGGCTTCGATCACGAAGAAGCTCGAATCGGTGAGCCGCGCGGACACGCCGAAATTGAGCGGCACACCGCCGATCAGAAAGCCGGGATTGAGGCCCGCGTCTTCGAGCAGCCAGGTGAGCATGGAACTCGTGGTCGTCTTGCCGTGCGTGCCGGCCACCGCGAGCACCCACTTGCCGTTCAGCACGTGCTCGCCGAGCCATTGCGGACCGGAGACATACGGCAGGCCGCGGTCGAGAATCGCTTCCATCAGCGGATTGCCGCGCGACACCACGTTGCCGATCACGAACAGGTCCGCGTTCAGGCCGTTCAGTTGGTCCGCGTCGTAGCCCTCGATCAGCCGGATGCCTTGCGCCTCGAGTTGCGTGCTCATGGGCGGATAGACGCCGGCGTCGCAGCCCGTCACGGTGTGGCCCGCGCCGCGCGCGAGAACTGCGAGACCGCCCATGAACGTGCCGCAAATACCGAGGATGTGGATATGCATAAGCCTGTCGCGCCGCGCGGGCGTTTTTCCTGGGAAGAGCCCCCTGACCTGCCGCCTGACGCCAGGCGCCCCGGAGGGGCAAGAAAACCTGCGGCTGCCCGGCGTTTTCTCAAGAGGATGGGAGAGCACGGAGCGGCCGAAATGGCCGTCCACAAAGGACGCTATTGTAACCGACCCGTGCCGGCTACCTAAGCGCAGTCGCCCGTGGCGAGTCGGCCGGGAAGCGCTGCGCGACGCGCCCGAGCCGGCCCAAAAGGGCTGTCATCAATCTCTAGTATGATTGACGGATGGTTCGCAAATCACATTTTGATCCGCAGCGCGTGCGCGAGGAAATTGCCATCGCGGCTGCGCGACTCATCGCCGAAGACGGTCTCGACTACGCCACGGCCAAGCGCAAAGCGGCCCGGCAGGTGGTCGGGGAAAGCCGTGTTGCAGGCGAATGGCTGCCGGATAACGATCAGATCGAAGAAGAAATCCGCGAATACCAATCGCTCTTTCAGGGCGACAGCCAGCCGGCGCTGTTGCGGCGCCTGCGCCGGATCGCGGTCGAATGGATGGAGCGGCTTGCGCCGTTCAATCCGTACCTGACGGGCGCGGTGCTCGGCGGCACGGCGGGCGAGCACTCGGATATTCATCTTCAGGTGTTCTGCGACAACCCGAAAGAAGTCGCCATTTACTTTCTGAACGCGAATATTCAGTACGACGTGTCGGAGACGCGCCACTTCGCCGGGCGCGGTTATGTCGAGACGCTGAGTTTTCTGTGGCGGCCGGCGGACGAAGGGCGCGACGCGGAGCCGGCCGGCGTCCATGTCGCGCTGTACGAGGCGGACGATCTGCGCGGCGCGGTCAAGGCCGACGCGCGCGGCCGCACGGCGCGCGCCAATCTTCAGGCGGTTCAGTCGCTGCTGGAAAGCGGCAACGTCACCCCTTCAACTAACTAGACACGCATGATGAACATGAGACGGATTCTGACCGGCGCGCTGGTGGCCGTGATCGCGGCCGCGGGCGGCGTGCTGGCCAATCACTGGCTGAACGGCGACAAGGGCGGCGAAGGCGTCGGCCTCGGCGAAGTCGCGCACGCGGAGCAGCCCGCGTCGAAGGAAAGCGCCGTGGCGCAACTGTGGACGGCGCCGGTCACGAGCGTCGACGGCAAATCGCAATCGCTATCCGTGCTCAAAGGACGCCCGATCGTCGTCAACTTCTGGGCGTCGTGGTGCGGCCCGTGCGTCGAGGAAATGCCCGAGCTGTCGCAACTCCAGCGCGACTACGCGAAGAAAGGCATCCAGTTCGTCGGACTCGGCGTGGATTCCGAAAAGAACGTCCAGAGCTTCCTGCAGAAGGTCAAGGTGGCGTACCCGGTTTATGTCACGGGCTTTGGCGGCGCGGATCTCGCGCGCTCGTTCGGCAACACCGCCGGCGGTCTGCCGTTCACCGTCGTAATTGACGCCAACGGCAACATTCGCTCGACAAAATTAGGTCAAATCGATCCAACCGCGTTAAAACAGACACTCGACGCGCTCTAAGTTTCACAAACTTTTGACAGTCGTTTGGTCGCGGAACGCCCGAAATTAGGCACAAATGGGCAGAAATTAGGAGAAATTGAGGGGCCGGGCGGATACTAAAAATGCGCCGGCGCTGGCTCCTTCGCGCAGGAAACTAGACAAGTTTCTCTAATCAGCGCTAAAGTGCGCGCAATTCCACGGAAAAAGAAGCGACCATGACGCGACTGCTGGTACTGCACGGCCCCAACCTCAATCTTCTCGGCACCCGGGAACCCGAGGTCTATGGGCGCGTGACCTTGCCGCAGATCGATCAGGCGCTGGCCGACCGCGCAGCGGACGCCGGCGTCGAACTGGCGTCGTTCCAGAGCAACCACGAAGGCGCGCTCGTCGATCGCATCCAATTCGCCCGGACCGAAAAGACCGATTTCATACTCATCAATCCCGCCGCGTACACGCACACCAGCGTGGCGATTCGGGACGCACTGGCGGGGGTCGGCATCCCGTTCGTCGAGATTCATCTGTCGAACGTGCATCGCCGCGAACCGTTCCGGCATCACTCGTATTTCTCCGACCAGGCGGAGGGCGTCATTTGCGGCCTCGGCTGGAAGGGTTATCTGTACGCGCTCGAATTCGCGCTCGACCGGCTCGCCGCCGGTTCGTCGCGCGGCTGAATTCACAACACGTCTAATTTGTGCCGGCCGCACGCGCGCTGGCACTTCACGCATTGAAAGGGGCTTCCTGATGGATCTACGTAAACTGAAAACTCTGATCGACCTCGTGTCGGAGTCCGGTATCTCCGAACTCGAAGTGACCGAGGGTGAGGGCAAGGTCCGCATCGTCAAGAATGCGCCGCCGGTTTACGTGCAATCGTCCGCCCCCTACGCGCCGCAGCAGTTCGCGCCAGGCGCGCCGGCTCTCGGCGGCGAAGCTCCGGCCGCGGCAGCGGGCGCCCCGGCTACGCCGGCAGCCGCCGCGCCGCAAGGCCACGTCGTCACGTCGCCGATGGTCGGCACGTTCTACCGCGCGCCGTCGCCGGGCGCCGATCCGTTCGTCCAGGTCGGCGACACGGTCAAGGAAGGCCAGACCATCTGCATCATCGAAGCAATGAAGTTGCTCAACGAAATCGAGTCGGACAAGTCCGGCGTCGTGAAAGAAATCCTCGTCGAAAACGGCCAGGCGGTCGAATACGGCCAACCGCTGTTCGTGGTCGGCTAACGCGGCGCGCACTGCGCTTGCAGAAGCGCATGCCGCCCGCGCGCCCGTTGCACACGGCGCGCGCCCGATCCTCTGAGGCAGCCGTCGTTGTGAGCAACGCGGCGCCCATTGATGAGTCGAAAACCCGCTATGTTTGAAAAAATCCTCATTGCCAATCGTGGCGAGATCGCGCTTCGTATCCAGCGCGCCTGCCGCGAACTCGGCGTCAAGACGGTCGTCGTCTATTCGGAAGCCGACAAGGAAGCGAAGTACGTCAAGCTCGCCGACGAGGCGGTTTGCATCGGCCCGGCGCCCTCGAATCTCAGCTACCTGAACATGCCCGCGCTGATCAGCGCGGCCGAAGTCACGGACGCCGAAGCGATTCACCCCGGCTACGGCTTCCTGTCGGAAAACGCCGACTTCGCCGAGCGTGTCGAGCAATCCGGCTTCACCTTCATCGGTCCGCGCCCGGAAACCATCCGGATGATGGGCGACAAGGTCACGGCCAAGCAGACCATGATCAAGACCGGCGTGCCCTGCGTGCCGGGTTCTGAAGGCGCGTTGCCGGAAGATCCGAAAGAGATCGTGAAAATTGCGCGTCAGGTCGGCTATCCGGTCATCATCAAGGCCGCCGGCGGCGGCGGTGGCCGCGGCATGCGCGTGGTCCACACCGAAGCGGCGCTCGTGAACGCGGTCAACATGACGCGCGAAGAAGCCGGCCGTGCATTCGGCAACCCGCAGGTCTACATGGAGAAATTCCTGGAGAACCCGCGGCACATCGAAATTCAGGTGTTGTCCGATTCGTTCAAGAATGCGATCTGGCTCGGCGAGCGCGATTGCTCGATGCAGCGCCGTCACCAGAAAGTGATCGAAGAAGCGCCGGCGCCGGGCATCGCGCGCCGTCTGATCGACCGGATCGGCGATCGTTGCGCGGACGCGTGCAAGAAGATGGGCTATCTTGGCGCGGGTACGTTCGAGTTCCTGTACGAAAACGGCGAGTTCTATTTCATCGAGATGAACACGCGCGTGCAGGTCGAGCATCCGGTGACCGAACTGATTACGGGCGTCGACATCGTGCAGGAACAGATCCGCATTGCGGCCGGCGAAAAGCTCGCCTTCCGTCAGCGCGACATCGTGTTCAAGGGCCATGCGATCGAATGCCGGATCAACGCCGAAGATCCGTTCAAGTTCATTCCGTCGCCGGGTCGTCTGACTTCGTGGCACATGCCGGGCGGCCCCGGCATCCGCGTCGATTCGCACGCGTACAACGGCTATTTCGTGCCGCCGAACTATGATTCTATGATCGGCAAGCTGATCGCTTACGGCGCGACGCGCGAACAGGCGATCAAGCGGATGCGCATTGCGCTGTCGGAAATGGTCGTGGAAGGCATTCAGACGAACATCCCGCTGCACCGCGAGTTGATGCTGGACGCGAAGTTCGTCGAAGGCGGCACGAGCATTCACTACCTCGAAAACCGGTTGGCCGCGAAGCAGCAGGTCGCGCCGGAAGAAGCATAAGTCATGAGTTATCGGGAACTGGTCGCCGAATTGGCACGCGAGCACGCGGAGGAGCTGTCCGACGCGCTGCTCGAGTTGGGCGCGTTGTCCGTATCGGTTGAAGACGCGGACGCCGACACGCCCGACGAGCAGCCGCTCTTCGGCGAGCCCGGTCTCACGCCGGACCACACGGCATGGCAGCGCTCGCGCGTGATCGCGCTGCTCGCGCCGGAACACGAACCGGCGGTGCTGCTCGCCGCCGCGTCGAACGAAGTGGGCCTCGCGGCCACGCCGTCGTTCACCGTGCGTGAAGTCGAGGAACAGGATTGGGTGCGGCTCACGCAGTCGCAATTCGATCCGATTCCGATCGGCGAGCGCATCTGGGTGGTGCCGTCGTGGCACGACGCGCCCGATCCAGGCGCATTGGTGCTCGAACTCGATCCGGGCCTCGCGTTCGGCACAGGCAGCCATCCGACCACGCGCCTGTGCATGGAATGGCTCGAGCAAGCGGTGAAGCCCGGACAGTCCGTGCTCGACTACGGTTGCGGCTCCGGCATCCTCGCGATTCTCGCTAAAAAGTGCGGCGCCGATCCGGTTTATGGCATCGACATCGATCCGCAAGCGGTCGAGTCGGCGCGCCACAACAGCGAGCGCAATCGCGCCGACGTCACCTACGGTCTGCCCGACGAATGCCCTGGCGGCGAATTCGACATCGTGGTCGCCAATATCCTGTCCAATCCGCTCAAGCTGATGGCGTCGATGCTCTCGTCGAAGGTCAAGCCCGGCGGCCGCATTGCGCTGTCCGGCGTTCTGGCGCGGCAAGCCGACGAAGTCGCGCAGGTCTACGCGCGGTGGATCGATATCAGCGTGTGGCGCGAACACGAAGGCTGGGTATGTCTAAGCGGAACGCGCCGAGAAAGCCATTAGAATAAGGCGTATTGTCCAACCAACGGCCTTTCGGCTACCCGGCTCAATATGCTTCTGGCCACGCGCTGCCCCTTCTGCGAAACCGTTTTCCGCCTGCAATCGGCGCAATTGTCATTGCGCCGTGGCCTCGTGCGCTGCGGACAATGCCAGGAAGTCTTCGACGCCTCCAACAGCCTCTTCGACCTCGGCGAAGGCGGCGACTTCTCCACGGCGAAACCGGTCTCCGCAGCCGCGGCGATCGAGGCGCTCTCCGGCGTGCATCCCGCCGGCGACGACTTCAGCGCCGCCGCGTGGGACCCGTGGGCGCCGCGGCCCACGCCGCTCTTCGAGGAGCGCTTCACCCACAACGCGGAGAGCGTGACAGCCGCGCCAGGCGTTGCCGGTGCGCACGCTTTTGTCGAACCGGTGCACGCCGCCGCCGCGCAGCCCGGCTTGCCCACCGGCGCGGCGAGCGCCGCCGCGCTGCCCGACAACGAACCCGTGCTCGCGGACGCGCCGCTCGAACCCTTCGCCTACGAAGCCGAGCCGCCCGCCGAAGAAGCGCCGCGCGTCTGGCGCAAGAGCGAGCGCGCTGCGCAATCCTCACCCGACGAACCGGTGCTGAACAAGTCGGCGGCATTTCGCGGATTCCCTGACAACGAGCCGCACTTCGGAACGGCCGGCGTAGGCGCGGCAGGCCTCGGCGCGGCGCATCAGCAAGATGACTTCTCCGACGATCCCGATCTGCGCCGTCCGGTTCGTGCGGCGGCCACGCCGAGCGGCGAGCCGTTCTCGGTCAATCCCGTGAACGACGACGTCGATCCTTTCCAGATGGTGCGCGAAACGCGTCCGGGCGAACCGCGGCGCCTTGCGTGGATCATCGGCGGATCGGTCGCGGCAGTATTGCTCGTGATCGCGCTGCTCGCGCAGCTCGCCTGGTGGCAGCGCGAAACCGTGCTCGTCTACTTCCCGCACACGCAAATGCTGTACGCGAAAGCGTGCGGTGTATTCGGCTGCCAGGTGTCGGCGCCGCACGACATCGACGGGTTGCAGGTCGAGCCGTCCGATCTGCGTCAGATCGACGGGCCGCACAAGCTCGAATTGCGGATGCCGCTGCGTAACCGCTTCAACGTGTCGCTCGCCTATCCGGCCATCGAACTCACGCTGCTCGACGATCAGAACAATGTCGCGCTGCGCCGCATACTCCAGCCGCAAGACTATGTGGCGCCCGGCACGGTCATCGCGGCCGGCCTGCCGCCGCACATGACGCAAACCATGATCGTGCATCTCGATACGGGCAATGCGGTCGCGTCCAATTTCCGCGTGCAGATTTTCTATCCGTAACGCATCCCCGCGCGCCCGGCATGACGGGCGCGCTCACCGTCATCACTGACGAACTTTCGGAGCACAACAACATGAGTCAAGTCACGCTGGGTGGTAACCCGATCGAAGTAGCCGGCACGTTTCCGTCGGTGGGCCAGTCCGCGCCCGCTTTCTCGTTGATCGGCAAGGATCTGAAGCCGCTGTCGCTCGCCGATTTCGCCGGCAAGCGCAAGGTGCTGAACATCGTGCCGAGCCTCGACACGCCGACCTGCGCCACGTCGACCCGCAAGTTCAACGAAGCAGCAGCGAAGCTGAGCAACACGGCGGTGATCGTCGTGTCGGGCGACCTGCCGTTCGCCGCCTCGCGTTTCTGCACGACCGAGGGCATCGAGAACGTCGTCACGGCCTCGACGTTCCGCGGCCACGAATTTGCGCAAGCGTACGGTGTCGACGTGACGAGCGGCCCGCTGACGGGCCTGACCGCGCGCGCCGTTGTCGTGCTCGACGAGAACGACAAGGTCGTGCACTCGGAACTGGTCGGTGAAATCAAGAACGAACCGAACTACGACGCAGCGCTTGCCGCACTGAAGTAAAACCCGCGCGTACGAACCCTCCGGCGCCGCGCTTTATGCGCGGCGCTGTCACATCGTCGCTTCGATCTCTTTATCGTTTTTTACAGGAACGCTCGCCTTGGCTACGCTGATTTGCGGCTCGCTCGCCTACGACAACATCATGACCTTCGAAGGCCGTTTCCGGGAGCACATCCTGCCGGAGCAGGTCCACATCCTGAACGTGAGCTTTCTCGTGCCGACGATGCGTCGCGAGTTCGGCGGCTGCGCGGGCAACATCGCGTATTCGCTGAATCTGCTCGGCGGCGACGCGCGCATCATGGGCACGCTCGGCGAAGTCGACGCGCAACTCTACATGGACCGCTTCAGGCAACTCGGGCTCTCGACGGAGCACGTGCTGGTGGTGCCGGGCACCTATACGGCGCAGGCCATGATCACCACCGACCTGGAAAACAATCAGATCACTGCGTTCCATCCGGGCGCGATGATGCAGTCGCATCTGAACCGCGCGGACCAGGCGCCAGGCATCACGCTCGGCATCGTCGCGCCCGACGGCTACGACGGCATGGTGCAGCATTCGGAGCATCTGGCGGCGGCAGGCGTGCCGTTTATCTTCGATCCAGGTCAAGGTTTGCCGCTCTTCGACGGCCCTTCGCTGCGGCGCATGATTGAACTTGCGACTTACGTTGCTGTCAACGATTACGAAGCCAAACTCGTGAGCAACAAAACGGGATGGTCGATCGAGGAAATCGCAGGCAAGGTCGAAGCGCTGATCGTCACGCTCGGCGAACACGGTTCGCAAATTCATCACGCGGGCGGCGTCGAAGAAATCCCGGCGGTGAAGGCGCAGCAAGTGCTCGACCCCACCGGGTGCGGCGACGCGTTTCGCGGCGGCTTGCTGTATGGCATCGAGAACAAGCTCGGCTGGGCAACCACCGGGCGTCTCGCGGGCCTGATGGGCACACTGAAGATCGAACACCAGGGCCCGCAAAACTATGCGCCCACCCGGACGCAGATCAACGAACGGTTCAAGCAGGCGTTCGGGTACGACCTGCCGTAATACCGGAAGCTATTGGAGTAAGGGAATGAGAACAAGGAGTCGCCTGATAGTGGCCGCCCTGATCGCCGGTTCGCTGGCTCTGTCAGGGTGCGCGTATAACAGCAGCTCTGCGGACGTCTATACCTCGTCGCAGGCACAGCGCGAAGAAACGGTCCGCATGGGCACGGTCGACAGTGTGCGCGCAGTCAAGATCAGTTCGAACAACGGTCAGCCGAGCGGTCTCGGCGCGATCGGCGGCGGTGCGCTCGGTGCGGTGGCGGGCAGCGCGATCGGCGGCGGACGCGGCTCGATCGTCACGGGCATCATCGGCGGTCTCGCGGGTGCGGTTGCAGGCAACTCGGTCGAGAACAGCGTGGCGGTGCGCGACGGGCTCGAAATCACGGTGCGACTCGATAACGGCGACATCCGCGCCATCACGCAAAGCTCGACCGGCGAGATTTTCCGCGCCGGCGAGCGCGTGCGGCTTCTCTCCAGCGGCGGCGTCACGCGCGTCACGCATTAGTTTTCCCCTCTCGAGCGGCCAGTTTGAACGCGCCGCATCGACCTCACACGCATGCCCTCCCCTGTGCATGCGTTTTTTTTCGCCTGTGAGCCGCAGCGTCCTTGCATGCGTGCATCGGCCAAGACGTACGCCGCGCTTTGCATCGACGAAAAAAATCCCGCTGCCGGAAACCGGCAACGGGACCCTGAGCGGGTAGCGCTCGCCAAACGACGTTAAGCGCTACCCGATCATCGGACACATCGAACGATGTGTCGAAGTGCTTTCACTGCTTACGGACGGCTGCCCGTCGGGAACGGCCATGCCGCTGCCGGGTTCAGCGCGGTCTTCACCGTCGCCGCCGGTGCGCTCGAAACAGAAGTCGCAGCGGGTGCAGGCGCAGCCTTCTTGGCGACAGCCTTCTTCGCGGGTGCAGCCTTCTTCGCAGGCGCAGCGGCCTTCTTCGCAGGCGCAGCGGCCTTCTTCGCAGGAGCAGCCTTCTTGGCAGGCGCAGCCTTTTTAGCAGCAGCCTTTTTCGCAGGCGCAGCCTTCTTGGCGGCAGCCTTTTTCGCGGGCGCAGCTTTCTTCGCAGCAGCCTTCTTAGCCGGTGCAGCCTTCTTCGCTGCGACCTTCTTCGCGGCCGGTGCTGCCTTCTTCGCAGCAACCTTCTTAGCCGGTGCGGCCTTCTTCGCTGCGACCTTCTTCGCCGGCGCTGCCTTCTTCGCTGCTACCTTCTTTGCCGGTGCTGCTTTCTTCGCGGCGACCTTCTTAGCCGGTGCAGCCTTCTTCGCTGCAACCTTCTTCGCCGGGGCTGCCTTCTTGGCTGCTACTTTCTTTGCCGGCGCTGCGGCCTTCTTCGCCACTACTTTCTTTGCCGGAGCGGCCTTCTTTGCCGGAGCTGCCTTCTTCGCTGCGACCTTCTTCGCTGCAGGCTTCTTAGCGGCGGCTTTCTTTGCAGTTGCCATCATTTTCTCCTTCAGGTTTTCAGATGAGAGTCAGTTCAAACTACACCCTTCGTCAAAACCCGCTTCCCGCGGACGCTTCTCAGGGCGCGCGCTACGAAGCGGGCTATTCATCGGCGTACGCAGGTGCTGCGCGCTTACGCTAATGAATGCGGTAAGGCGCGCCGTGCCGAAAGGCACCGCGCGCCAAATGTCATCGGCGTTGGGTTTCAACGCCGGTAATTGCTTGATCGAACCGCCGGCGATCACGCCAGCGGCTTTTTCCGGGGGGAAGTTTGCCCATCCCACTGAAGGGTTCGCAAAGTGCCGGTCATGTTTGTGGGCCGCGAAAGCACGCGGCGCACGGGGCACGCTTTGCATCAGGCGGTTAAGCTCCTAAACATAATTGCCGCGGCCAAGGCCCACGGCATCCCCATCGATGAATGCATCTACGACACGGCCCCGGATCACTCCCAGGTCAGCGCGCCGCCAGTCTGATATTCGATCACACGCGTCTCGAAGAAGTTGCGCTCCTTCTTCAGGTCGATCATTTCGCTCATCCACGGGAACGGGTTTTCCTCGTTCGGGTACAGCGGATCGAGACCGATCTGCTGGCAACGGCGGTTGCAGATGAAACGCAGATAGCTCTTGAACATCGACGCGTTGAGGCCAAGCACACCGCGCGGCATCGTGTCTTCTGCGTAACGATATTCGAGCTCGACCGCCTGCTGGAAGATCTCGCGGATTTCCGCGCGGAACTCAGCGGTCCAGAGTTGCGGGTTTTCGAGTTTGATCTGGTTGATCAGGTCGATGCCGAAGTTGCAGTGCATCGACTCGTCGCGCAGGATGTACTGATACTGTTCCGCGGCGCCGGTCATCTTGTTCTGGCGGCCGAGCGCCAGGATTTGCGTAAAGCCGACGTAGAAGAACAGACCTTCCATCACACAGGCGAACACGATCAGCGAGCGCAGCAGCGTCTGGTCTGCTTCGAGCGTGCCGGTCTTGAAGGCCGGATCGGTCAGCACGTGGATGTACGGAATGAGGAATTCGTCTTTCGCGCGGATCGAGGAGACCTCGTGATACGCGTTGAAGATCTCGCCTTCGTCGAGGCCCAGCGATTCGACGATGTACTGATAGGCGTGCGTGTGGATCGCCTCTTCGAACGCCTGCCGCAGCAGGAACTGGCGGCATTCGGGCGCCGTGATGTGGCGGTAGGTGCCCAGCACGATGTTGTTGGCGGCGAGGGAGTCGGCCGTCACGAAGAAGCCCAGGTTGCGCTTGACGATGCGGCGCTCGTCTTCGGTCAGACCGTTCGGGTCTTTCCAGAGGGCGATGTCGCGCGACATGTTCACTTCTTGTGGCATCCAGTGGTTGGCGCAACCAGCCAGATACTTTTCCCAGGCCCACTTGTATTTGAACGGCACCAACTGATTGACGTCGGTCTGGCCGTTGATGATGCGCTTGTCGGCGACATTCACTCGCGCTTCGGAAACCGCGGGGGTTCCGGCAGCGGAAGCAACGGGAGCGACAGCGATGTCGTTCGCGAAGATGTCTTGAGCCGAGGGAGCATGAGGAGCGGAACGCGATCCGGCTTGCGAACCGACAGCCGATCCCGCAGCGTTGCGCAACACGTTCTGTTGCGTAGCGCTCGAGGGAGTTACGGCAGTGATCTCGTCATCCCAGTTGAGCATAAATGTCACCATCAATTTAGAACGGTTTGTACCATCTTTTCACGAGCGATAAAAGGGCTCGCTCGCGAAAAATCCTGTTTTCGAATCGCGTTGCTACGTTCATACAACACTTTGTTCAACAGAGTGTGTGCATCACCTCATGTGCAGCGTGTTGAACGTGTGTTGTCGAGGTGCTTCGCGAGTCGAAGAGCAACGTGTTCATGCGACGTTTCGCTGCTCTATCTATCTGTATTGCGGAGTGCGTTTGCTGTGTCTCGCACGTGTTGCGCGTTGCCGATTCGTCAGCGCTAGCGAGATGAAGTTCAATGCAATGTCGAGCGATGCATGTGACCGACTAGTGACGCTCGCCTCATCGAACGAGGCTTTCGTGAAGCGCGCGCCTTGCATGTGTCGCGCGCGTCGTGAGGTGCTGACTTACTGCTGCGCTGCTTTCGATGTGCGATGCGGCCGCGCCTCTTTCTTCCATCTCGCTCGCCGCGCCGCTCTTCGGCTTTACATCTGCTTCATCTCTAGCGGGTTCGTCGATCGCTGCATGCGGGTGATTACCTACGACCCATCACCCACCCGTCAGCAAACAACGAACCCGCTTGCTGCTCGCCGCTTACTGGCAAGCCTCGCACTCGTCGAAGCCAGGGTCGCCCGGACGCATCATGCACACCGGACCATCCGCTTCCGGCGCTGCTTCGACTGCGACCGCCGGTGCCGCCGCTGCTGCCTGAATGCCGCCCGAGGCCGCGCCACCGCTTGCGCCGAAGCCGCCGGCCGCGCCACCTGCCGCACCGCCCGAACCTTCACCGCCGCCCGAGCTGACCGCGTTCAGCGCGCCGTGAGCGACCGTCGATTTCTCGACGTGCGTTGCCGCCATCGTGCGGAGGTAGTACGTGGTCTTCAGGCCGCGCACCCATGCGAGCTTGTAGATCTCGTCGAGCTTCTTACCCGATGCGCCGCCCATGTAGATGTTCAGCGACTGCGCCTGGTCGATCCACTTCTGACGACGCGACGCCGCTTCGACCAGCCACTTCGGATCGACTTCGAACGCGGTCGCGTAGATCGCGCGCAGGTCGGTCGGAATGCGGTCGATGCGCGAGAGCGTGCCGTCGAAGTACTTCAGGTCGGCGACCATCACTTCGTCCCACAGGCCGCGCGCCTTCAGATCGCGCACCAGGTAGTCGTTGACCACCGTGAACTCGCCCGACAGGTTCGACTTCACATACAGGTTCTGGAATGTCGGCTCGATGCAAGCCGACACGCCGATGATGTTCGAGATCGTCGCCGTCGGCGCGATGGCGACGCAGTTCGAGTTGCGCATGCCGTAGGTGGCGATGCGCGAACGCAGTTGCGTCCAGTCCATGGATTCGCTCGAATCGACTTCGACATAGCCGCCGCGCGCTTCGGCCAGCAGTTTGACCGAGTCTTGCGGGAGGATGCCGCGATCCCACAGCGAGCCGCGGTAGCTCGAGTAACGGCCGCGCTCTTCCGCCAGCTCCGTCGACGCGTAGTAAGCGTAGTAGCAGACCGCTTCCATCGACGTGTCGGCGAACGCCACCGCTTCTTCCGACGCGTACGGCGTGCGCAGCAGATGCAGGCAGTCCTGGAAGCCCATGATGCCCATGCCGACCGGACGGTGCTTCAGGTTCGAGTTACGCGCCTTGGCCACCGCGTAGTAGTTGATGTCGATCACATTGTCGAGCATGCGCATCGCGACGCTGACCGTGCGCTTGAGCTTGTCGTGATCGAGCGCGAGCGTGCCGTCGGCCTGTTCCTTCAGGTGCGCGACGAGGTTCACCGAGCCCAGGTTGCAGACGGCGATTTCGGCGTCGCTCGTGTTCAGCGTGATTTCCGTGCACAGATTCGACGAGTGGACGACGCCGACGTGTTGCTGCGGCGAACGCACATTGCACGGGTCCTTGAACGTGATCCACGGATGGCCGGTTTCGAACAGCATGCCGAGCATCTTGCGCCACAGTTGTGCAGCCGGAATCTTCTTGAACAGCTTGATCTCGCCGCGCGCGACCTTGTCTTCGTAAGCCGTGTAAGCCGCTTCGAATTCCGCGCCGAACTTGTCGTGCAGATCCGGGCAGGTGGACGGCGAGAACAGCGTCCAGTCGCCGCCTTCCATCACGCGCTTCATGAACAGGTCGGGAATCCAGTTCGCCGTGTTCATGTCGTGCGTGCGGCGACGGTCGTCACCGGTGTTCTTGCGCAGTTCGAGGAATTCCTCGATATCGAGGTGCCACGTTTCCAGGTACGCGCACACCGCGCCCTTGCGCTTGCCGCCCTGGTTCACGGCGACCGCCGTGTCGTTGACGACCTTCAGGAACGGCACGACGCCTTGCGACTTGCCATTGGTGCCCTTGATGTGCGAGCCGAGCGCCCGCACGCGCGTCCAGTCGTTGCCGAGACCGCCGGCGAACTTCGAGAGCAGCGCGTTTTCCTTCAGTGCTTCGTAGATGCCGTCGAGGTCGTCGTCGACGGTGGTCAGATAGCACGACGACAGTTGCGAGCGGCGCGTGCCCGAGTTGAACAGCGTCGGCGTGGACGACATGAAGTCGAAGCTCGACAGCACGTTGTAAAACTCGATCGCGCGCGCTTCACGGTCGATCTCGTTCAGCGACAAACCCATCGCGACACGCATAAAGAATGCCTGCGGCATTTCGATGCGCACGTTGTCGTGATGCAGGAAGTAACGGTCGTACAGCGTTTGCAGACCGAGGTAGCCGAATTGCAGGTCGCGGTTGTTGTCGAGCGCGGCGCCCAGACGCTTCAGGTCGAACTGCAGCAGCTTGTCGTCGAGCAGCTCGGCTTGCACGCCGCGCTTGATGAACTGCGGGAAGTACTCGGCATAGCGCTCGCCCATTTCGGCTTGCGTGACTTCTTCTTCGAGAATCTCGCGGCGGATCGTGTGCAGCAGGATGCGCGCGGTGACCTGGCTGTAGGCCGGATCTTTTTCGATCATCGTGCGCGCGGCGAGAATGGCCGAGTCGTAGACCTGGCTCATCGGCACGCCGTCGTACAGGTTCTTCACCGTTTCGGCGACGATCGGCTCGGCGCTCACGGCGTCGCCCAGGTTCGCGCACGCGGACTCGATGATGCCGCGCAGCGCGGCCATATCCAGCGGACGCGTCACGCCGTTGTCGGTGACGTTGAGGCCCGGCGCGCTGCCGGCCGCCTGCTCGTCATGGCCGCGCGCCTGCGTGCGCTTCTCGCGATACAGCACGTAAGCACGCGCGACGTTGTGCTCGCCGCCGCGCATCAGCGCGAGTTCGACCTGATCCTGAATGTCTTCGATGTGGAACGTGCCGCCGTTCGGACGGCTGCGCAGCAATGCGCGCACGACGTTCTGCGTCAGTTGCTCGACCAGCTCGCGCACACGCGCCGACGCCGCGCCTTGACCACCGTTGACGGCCAGAAATGCCTTCGTCACGGCGATGGCGATCTTGGACGGTTCAAACGACACCACGCTGCCATTACGACGGATCACCTTGTAGTCGGCGTAGGTCGCTTGCGGCGCGAGCCCTTGAGCGCCTTGTGCCTGGCCGAAAGACTGGCCAGTCGGTGAGCCCTCATACCGGGTCGTCACATTGTCGGTGGTTTGCATGTGCAAAGCTCCTGGTCCTGGAAATGTTTGCGGCGATTGCCGCGGATTAAAACGAACGCTGCGCCGCCGCGTGCGCATGCGAGGAGGTGCAGGAAAAAGACCGGCCGGGCCGGATGCCGGAACGCGACTGCGTTGAAGCCTGATTCGAATTGATGACGGTCTTCGTGGTAGGTGTCGCGATCATTTTTGTGGCCCCTCTTCCTGGGTGCTACCGATACTTCTGGATGCCGCCGGTTGGTCTGGACCGGCCGCCCCGCAGGAATTTTTTTGTGCTGCCCGGAATGCTTGCGGCGCCGTGCTCTGAGAGCGGGGCGCCGCGGACTTATTCACGCTTTATGCACTATTTGTGCACTCGGTTATTCACATGGTTATGCACAGGGGAACACAACATCTAGTGCACAACTCAGTTTGTGGCACCAAGTATAGTGGACTTTCAAGACAGTTCAAACGGTTTTATTTGCCTTGCACGTATTGACTTTTGGCTCGCGCGACGCGCAGCCGTCTCCCCGGAGAGCGAGGCTCCGCCTTGCTCTCCTCGCATCGGGCGAACTCGCGTGAAGGGTCGTTACGACGCGCTGGAAAACTTGAGATAGGGGAAATACCGATCCGCGAGCGACGTGTCGCGCTTAAGACGCGGCCACTCGAAATGAGGACCGGGATCGGTCTTGCGGCTAGGCGCAATGTCGGAGTGTCCCGCGAGTGCTTCGATCGGATAGCGCGCCTTCAGCGCGTTCACGAGCGCGCCGAGCGTGCAGTATTGCGCCGCCTCGAAAGCAGTGGTGTCGCTGCCTTCCAGCTCGATGCCGATCGAGAAATCATTGCAGCGCTCGCGGCCGAAAAAATTCGACGGCCCCGCGTGCCACGCGCGCTCGTTGCACGACACGAACTGTTCGAGCGCGCCGTCGCGATGAATCACAAAATGCGCGGACACGCGCACGCCGCGCAGATGCGCGTCGTAGTACGGATGCGCGTCGCAATCGAGTGTGTTCTGGAACAGTTCGGCGATCGCCGTCCCGCCGAACTCGTTGGGCGGCAGGCTGATGTTGTGAACCACGATCAACGAGGGCACCGCGCCTTGCGGCCGTGATTCGTAATTCGGCGATGGCAGTTTGCGGGCCGCTTCGACCCAACCGTCTGCGTCGACGGCGAATTCGACGCTCATCGAGCGTCGCGGCCCGTGGGGCGCGCGCCGTGCCGCTGCGCGTGCGCGGCGCTGCAGAACGTCTGACCGGCGACCATCACCGAGTCGCTCTTCGGCGCATGCACGCCGCACTCGACGCAACGGATCATCGGCTCGGCAAGCTGCGGCGGCTCGGCGGGACGCGCCGCGCCGTTTGCCCTATTTGCACCGTTGGCACTGTTCGCGGCGCCCGTGCGTTGCGCCGCGTGCGCGTCATGACGACGCAGCGCCTTCACCAGCCACTGGCCGACGACGAACAACAGGATCAGCAGAAATATTTGTCGCATGGGACGCTCACACTACAGCACGGTGCAACAGCACCTCGAAAACAAAACGGCTGCCGACGTACGCCAGCAACAACGCGACGAACGACGCCAGCACCCAGCGCAATGCGGCACGGCCGCGCCAGCCGGATACCTTGCGCGCCGTCAGGAGCGCGCCGAACATCAGCCAGGAAAGAATCGCGAACACGGTCTTGTGATCGAGCCGCAGCGCGCGGTCGACCAGTTGCTCGCTAAACAGAATGCCCGACAGAAGCGTCAACGTGAGCAGCACGAAGCCCGCGCCGATCAGACGGAACAGCAGCTTTTCGAGCGTGAGCAGCGGCGGCAGCGTGTCGAGCCAGCTGGACAGCCAGCCGTTGCCCGCCGCCGGCGCATGCCGCTGCGCGATGCCGCCGCGCATGGCATGAAGACGCCGTTCGACCAGCAGCATCAGAATGGCGTGCAGCGCCGCGATGGCGAACAGACCATAGGCAATGTTGGCAATCAGGAAGTGCAGCTTGAACATGGGCGCGGCCGAATACGGCAGCACGCGCACGCCGTTGAACGCGAGCGGCAAGAGCGACGCGACGCAGGCGAGCGGCAGGACTAGCAGACGCAGTCCGTCGAGCGGAAAGAAAAAGCTTTCAATCCAGTAGATGCCCGCGCCGAGCCAGAACATGGCGGACAGCGCGAACGCGAAGCCGAACACCATGGCGTTTTGCGGGAAGATCGTGGTGTGCAGCAGCACGCCGTGCGCGAGCAGCGCGACGAACAGCAACGCGCGGCCAGAAGAACTCATGCCCGACGCGGCGGCGCCGGCCAACCCGGCGCGCGCGTGGCCGCCCGCCGTGGCGGTTGCCGGCATGGGCGAAACGCTTTCCAGCACGGGGCGCGACGCGGCGTGCCGATGCGAGCGCCAGCCGGCCACGGCAAGTCCGCCGTAGAGGAGCGCGGTGAGGGCATACAGTACAATATCCATATTCGAAGTTTACACTAGGCCCCTGCTCCGCGACGTCTTCCACTTCGCGCCCGCCCGGGCCGCACTGTTCATCGCTCCCCATGCTCGACAATCTGACTCAACGGATGGCGCGCGTCGTCAAGACGCTGCGCGGCGAAGCCCGGCTCACCGAGGCGAACACCCAGGAAATGCTGCGCGAAGTGCGTCTCGCACTGCTCGAGGCGGACGTGGCGCTGCCCGTCGTGCGCGAGTTCATCGCGAAAGTGAAGGAAAAGGCGCTCGGCGAGGAAGTCATCAGCAGCCTGTCGCCGGGTCAGGCGCTCGTCGGCGTGGTGCAGCGCGAGCTGACCGCGGTGATCGGCGGCGACTACGAAGGCAAGGCGTCCGAGCTGAATCTCGCCGTCACGCCGCCGGCCGTCATCCTGATGGCGGGCCTGCAAGGCGCCGGTAAAACGACCACGGTCGGCAAGCTCGCCAAACTGCTGCGCGAAAAGTACCGGAAAAAAGTCCTGACCGTTTCGTGCGACGTCTACCGCCCCGCCGCTATCGCGCAGTTGAAGACGGTGACCGAGCAGGTCGGCGCGGACTTCTTCCCGTCGGAGCCCGATCAGAAACCGGTCGACATCGCGCGCGCCGCCGTCGATTGGGCGAAGCGTCACTATCACGACGTGCTGCTCGTCGACACGGCCGGCCGCCTCGGTATCGACGAAGCAATGATGCAGGAAATCACCGCGCTCCACAGCACGTTGAAGCCGGCGGAAACGCTCTTCGTCGTGGATGCGATGCTCGGCCAGGACGCGGTCAACACCGCGAAGGCGTTCAGCGACGCGCTGCCGCTCACCGGCGTGGTCCTCACCAAGCTCGACGGCGACTCGCGCGGCGGCGCGGCGCTTTCCGTGCGCCACGTCACGGGCAAGCCGATCAAGTTCGTCGGCGTCGCGGAAAAGCTCGACGGCCTCGAAGTGTTTTATCCGGATCGGATGGCGAACCGGATTCTCGGCATGGGCGACATTCTCGCGCTCGTCGAAGAAGCGCAGAAGGGTGTCGACGTCCAGGCCGCGCAGAAACTCGCCGACAAGGTCAAGAAGGGCGGCGACTTCGACCTCAACGATTTCCGCGCGCAACTGACGCAAATGAAGGGCATGGGCGGCCTGTCGTCGCTGATGGACAAGCTGCCCGCGCAGTTCCAGCAAGCCGCCGCCGGCGCCGACATGAGCCAGGCCGAAAAGCAGATGCGCCGCATGGAAGGCATCATCAATTCCATGACGCCGCTCGAACGCGCCAAGCCCGATCTGATCAAGGCCACGCGCAAGCGCCGCATCGCCGCGGGCGCGGGCGTGCAGGTGCAGGAAGTCAACCGCATGCTGAACCAGTACGACCAGATGCGCACCATGATGAAGAAGCTGAAGGGCGGCAATCTGCAAAAGATGATGCGCGGCATGAAAGGCATGTTGCCCGGCATGCGCTAAGCTTTAGCAAGACAGCGGCGCGCGGGTCTCGCACCCGAGCTGCGGCCGCCGTCCCGAAAGAGAACGGCCTTCGGGGCGTTCTCACTCACACTATGTATACAGTCACCGCCCGTCAGACGTCATGAACCGCGAAGAAGCTCTCCACATTTTCAGCCACTCCGAAGAAATCGTTTCGGCCGACGACGTCAAGGCGTCGATCAGCGGCATGGCGACCGCTATCCGCAGCGAAATGAGCGAGGACTTCCCGCTCGTGTTGTCGGTGATGGGCGGCGCGGCGGTGTTCACCGGCATGCTGTTGCCGCACCTCGATTTCCCCCTCGAGTTCGATTACATCCACCTGACCCGTTATCGCAACACCACGAAAGGCAGCAACGAGATGCAATGGCGCGTCGCGCCCGCCGAGTCGGTGAAGGATCGCGTGGTGCTGGTGCTCGACGATATCCTCGACGAAGGCGAGACGATGGCTGCGATCCGCGACCGCATTCTCGCGATGGGCGCCAAGCGCTTCCTCAGCGCCGTGCTGTGCGAGAAGATCATTCCGAAGGCGAAGCCGTTGCGTCCGGATTACTGCGGCTTCGAAGTGCCGGACCGCTATGTGTTCGGCTGCGGCATGGACGCGAAAGGCTATTGGCGCAACCTGCCGACCATTCGCGCGCTGACCGAAGGCGCTTGAGGCTGGTTGCAGTCTGGTTTGAGCTTGCCGGAAGTTGCGTCGCGCACACGGCGCACACGGCGAAAAAAACCCACGCCAATGCGTGGTAATGCCGTTCAGTTAAGCGACTGAACGGCATTTTTGTTTCCGGCGCAAAGTAGTTGTAAACGGGGCGCGGCGAGGTTAACTTGCATCGCCATGCTGGTTGATGATCTGCGCCTTCTTGTCGAATCACAGCCGCCGCTCGAATGGGGACGGCTGGGTCAGCACCTGCCGTACGAATGGATCGAGTCTGCCGTACAGGCGAGTGGCAGTGCCAGCGTTCGTCGGCGTCGACTGCCCGCGCAACAGGTCGTCTGGCTTGTGATCGCGCTCGCGCTGTACCGGCACCAGTCGATCAGCGAGGTCGTCGATGATCAAGGGATTCTCGCTGTTCGCGATGGATGGCACCACGCTGCGCACCGCCGACAGTGCCGCCAACCGCAGGCATTTCGGCGCCTCGGTCGCCGTTCATGGCCGCATTGGCAGCTATCCCCAACTGCGTGCGGTTACGCTCACCGCGCTTGCCACGCATCTGGTGCGTGATGCGGTGTTCGGGCCTTACAACATCAACGAAATGGTCTCTGCGCGCGAACTCGTTGCCCGTGTGCCGGCCCATTCCATCACCGTATTCGACAGGGGGTTCATGTCGGCCCAACTCCTGTGCAATCTGGTCTCGGGCGGTGAGAACCGGCATTACATCATCCCGGCCAAATCCAATCTTTGGTACGAGGTCGTGAGCGGGCGCGACGGTGACCAGATCGTGCGTATGCGCGTCTCACCGCAGGCCCGCACGAAGTGCCCCGAACTGCCTGAATTCTGGCAGGCGCGCGCCGTGCTCGCCGTGGATGCAAGTGGGCGGCAACGCATGCTGCTGACGTCCCTGACCGATCGAAGGCGTTTCAGGGCGGCCGACATTGTGTCGTGTTACGAGCGTCGCTGGCAGATCGAGACCAGCTACCACGAGTTCAAGCAGTCGATGCTGGGCATGGAGCTGACCCTTCGCAGCCAGACCGTGGAAGGCGTCTATCAGGAATTCTGGGGCGCCCTGATCGCCTATAACCTGATCCGCCTGGAGATGGCCAAAGCGGCGATCGACGCCGGGCACGCGCCCGATGAACTGAGCTTCACCCGCGCGTTCCACACTTTCCAGTACGAAATGACCTGGGCGGCCGTGACGCGCTCGTACGGCAAACTGCCCGCGCTGCTCAAGCGCCTGCGCGAGCGGCTCAAACAACTTCCCAATGAGAAACGGCCCGCGCGCAGTTGCGCCCGAGCCGTCAAATCGCGACCGTCCCGTTATACCGTTCGAGTCCTTAAAAGAAACCTTAACTGAACGGCATTAGGCCCACGGGCCGCTTTTTTATTGGCAATAACGCATTGGCAAAACCGCCGGCTTTACAGTTGATGCACAAACGCGCGGATTCCGCCGAGCATCATCTCCACCGAAATCGCGACGAGCACGAGTCCCATTAGCCGCTCGAACGCCATCATGGTGCGCTCGCCGAGCCACGCCTGAATGCGTTCGGCCAGCATCAGCACGACTGCGCACACGACCATCGTGACGGTCAGCGCGCCGATCCACTCGAACATTTTGCCTGGCGCCTGCGACGTCAGCAGCATCACCGTGGCGAGTGCCGACGGTCCGGCCAGCGCCGGAATAGCGAGCGGCACGATCAGCGGCTCGCCGCCGCGCGTGTCGCCGCCGAACGGGCCATCCGGATGCGGAAACACCATGCGCAGCGCGATCAGAAACAACACGATTCCGCCGCCGATGCGCAATGACTGGTCGGTGAGACTCATCATGCGCAGAAACGCGTCGCCGACCACCATGAACACCAGCAGGATCGCAAAGGCGATCGCGACCTCGCGCAGAATCACGGCGGTGCGCCGCTCGGGCGACACACCGCGCAGACAACTGATGAAGAGCGGAATGTTGCCGAGCGGATCGGTGATCAGAATCAGCAGGATGGTCGCGGACAGGAAGGTGTACTCCACCGTCCGCCCCGCTTAGCGCGCCAGCGCCGCGTGGACTTTCGCGATCACCGTTTGCGCGGCGTCTTCGACCGGCAGCAAGGTCGCCTCGGCGTCGCGGCGACCTTGATATTCGAGCTTGCCGTCTTTCAGCCCGCGGTCGCCGATCACGAGACGATGCGGCACGCCGATCAGCTCCCAGTCGGCGAACATCACGCCGGGGCGCTCGCCGCGATCGTCGAGAATCACGTCGATGCCCGCTTCGACCAGCTCCGCGTGCAGCTTGTCGGCCTGTTCGCGCACGGCTTCGCTGCGGTCATAGCCCATCGGGCACAGCACGACTTCGAACGGCGCAATCGATTCCGGCCAGATGATCCCCTTCTCGTCGAAATTCTGTTCGATCGCGGCGCCCAGAATCCGCGTGACGCCGATGCCGTAGCAGCCCATTTCCATGGGCTGGGGCTTGCCGGTTTCGTCGAGGCAGGTTGCGTTCATCGCTTCGGAATACTTGGTGCCGAGCTGAAACACATGTCCGACTTCGATGCCGCGGCAAATGTCGATTTCGCCCTTGCCGTCCGGCGACGGGTCGCCCTTCCTCACATTGCGGATATCCGCGACAACCGGTTCCGGCAGATCGCGGCCCCAGTTCACGCCAGTGGTGTGGTAGTCCAATTCGTTCGAGCCGACCACGAAGTCGCTCATGTTCGCGACCGTGCGGTCCGCGACGACTTTGACCGGCTTCTTCGTGTTCAGCGGGCCGAGATAGCCCGGCGGCGTGCCGAAGGTTTCGATGATTTCCGCCTCGGTCGCCATGCGGAAGTCGGCGAGGCCCGGCAGCTTGCTCGCCTTGATCTCGTTCAGATCGTGATCGCCGCGCAGCATCAGCAACCAGATGGTCGGCTCGACGCCTTCGTTTTCGCTTGCGAGCACGATCGACTTGATGGTTCGCTCGAGTGGAATATTCAGGAATTCGGCCACGGCCTCGCACTTCGCCTTGCCGGGCGTGGCCGTCTTTTTCAGGTCCTCGGCCGGAGCCGCGCGCTCGGCGTACAGCGGCAGCGCTTCGGCCGCTTCGACGTTTGCGGCGAATTCCGAGGTCGGGCAATAGGCGATGGCGTCCTCGCCGGTTTCGGCGATCACATGGAACTCATGCGAGCCGCTGCCGCCGATCGAACCGTTGTCTGCCGCCACCGCGCGGAAATCGAGGCCGAGGCGCGTGAAAATGCGCACGTACGCGTCATACATCTTGCGATACGTCTCGCGCAGGCCCGCCGCGTCTTTATCGAACGAGTACGCGTCTTTCATGATGAACTCGCGGCCGCGCATCACGCCGAAACGCGGGCGGATTTCGTCGCGAAACTTCGTCTGGATCTGATAGAAGTTCACCGGCAACTGACGGTAGCTTTTGATCTGATTGCGCGCGATGTCCGTCACCACTTCTTCGTGGGTCGGTCCGATCACGAAATCGGACTGTTTGCGGTCCTTGAAACGCAGCAACTCGGGGCCGTATTTCTCCCAGCGGCCCGACTCCTGCCACAACTCGGCCGGCTGCACGGCCGGCATCAGCAATTCGATCGCGTCCGCCCGGTTCATTTCCTCGCGCACGATGGCTTCCACCTTGCGGATCGAACGCAGGCCGATCGGCAGATAGTTATAAATGCCGCCGGCGACGCGGCGGATCATGCCGGCACGCACCATGAGCTTGTGGCTGACGATTTCGGCGTCTGCCGGAGCTTCTTTCAGGGTACCGATAAAGAAACGGGAAGCTTTCATTCAGATTTTCCAAAAGCGGCGGCTCGCGAGGGACCGCCCGACAAGGTGAAAACGGGGGAAGTTCGCTACAGATGCGGCACCGGCAAAAGTCCGCCGCCGAGGCGCCGAAGCCGCCGCGCAAAGCCTTGCACAAGGGATCAGGCACGGGAAGGCTGACAGGCCGCCGCGAACACAGGCCTTTTGCGGCGAATCGTTCCATTCTGGTGCGAATCGGTGCGTCAGGTCCGTTATCTGTTTATAATCAAAGCAATTTTAAAGGATTCGAAGGTGGTTGTATGCTGGATCGTGAAGGCTTTCGCCCGAACGTCGGCATCATCCTCTTGAACGCGCACAACGAGGTGTTTTGGGGCAAACGGCTCCGTGAACATTCCTGGCAGTTTCCGCAAGGGGGCATCAAGTACGGAGAGACCCCCGTGCAAGCGATGTATCGGGAGTTACACGAAGAAACCGGTCTGCTTCCTGAGCACGTCAAGGTGATTGGTCGCACGCGCGACTGGTTGCGTTATGAGGTGCCTGACAAGTTCATCAAGCGCGAGGTACGCGGTCATTACCGCGGCCAGAAACAAATCTGGTTTTTGCTTCGAATGGTTGGACGCGATTGCGACATCTGCTTGCGCGCCACCGACCACCCGGAGTTCGATGCCTGGCGTTGGAACGAGTACTGGGTGCCGCTCGACTGTGTGATCGAGTTCAAGCGGGATGTGTATCAGTTGGCGCTGACGGAACTATCCCGTTTCATGCGCCGGACTGCGCCGCGTGCGGAAAAACCCGGCGGGCACCATGGGCCGCGTTATCCCCGGATAGCGTCGTCAATGGAGAATCCGCCGGATTCCACGATAATGTCGGTGACTTCGGTAACCACCGTCAGAATCGAAACTTCGGTTCACACAACAAGCGCGTCCGATTGCGGCGGCAACGCCGGCTCCGGAAACGAGGCCGGCGCGGCATCGGAACTCGAAGACGAATCGGCTCATCGAGCCGCCGCCTCGATGCTCCGCCACGGCACGCGCAATTAGTCATTCTGTGCGGCTATCCATGTCGCCTGTGCGGGCGCGGCTCCTGAAACCCTGGGAGCCGCGCCCGTTTTTCAAGGAATTCATATTGAAAGCACTTGCTCTCGTCGTGGCGTGCGTCGCCACGAGCGCCCTGCTGGCTGGCTGTTCGAGCGCCGGTAAACCAACCAACAAGGACGACAGCGAGTTTGCCTACCTGCTCGACCGGCCGAGCAATTGGGTGGAAAACAAGGTCGACACCTTGCCGCCGCTTCCGCAAGAATCGAATCTGTTGCCGTTCGAGGTGTCGGGCAACACGCCCTTGCAGTTCGCGATCGATCGCAACTCCCTGACTGTGGGTTCGGACGGCGTGGTGCGCTACACCGTGGTCGTGACGAGCCCGAGCGGCGCGCACAATGTGAACTACGAAGGCATCCGCTGCGACACGTATGAATGGCGCCTGTATGCCGGCCTGAACGCGGACCACGACGGTTGGGACCGGACAGTTGCGAACGACTTCACGCGCATAGAGAACGGCGCGCTGAACGCGTATCACGCGGTGCTGTACCAGGATTATCTGTGCGCGAACAAACTGCCTACGGGCAGCGCCAAGTCGATCGTTGAGAACATCCGCTATAAGCGCACGGCGGCGTCCCTCGTTCATTGAGTTTTTGACGACGCACTAAACAAAAAGCCGCTCCAGCAATAACTGGAACGGCTTTTTTTACGTACCGCCGAGGTGCTATGCGCGAGCCGGTTGGTCGATCAAACCAGCACCAGGTTGTCGCGATGAATCAGTTCGGGTTCCAGCATATAGCCGAGCACTGATTCGATTTCGCCGCTAGGACGCCGCTGGATCAGCTTGGTCTCCGCGCTGCTGTAATTGGTGAGGCCGCGCGCCACTTCCCTTCCCACGCCATTGAGGCACGCGATCACCTCGCCGCGAGCAAACGCGCCCTGCACGCCCACGATGCCGATAGGCAGCAAGCTCTTGCCGCCTTCGGTCAGTTTCTGGACTGCGCCGTCGTCGATCACGACATGGCCACGCACCTGCAAGTGGTCGGCCATCCATTGCTTGCGCGCCGCCATACGCGCGGTGCGGGCGATCAGTTGCGTGCCGATCGCTTCCCCGGACGCCAACCGCGACAATACGTCCGCTTCGCGCCCGCTTGCGATCACCGTGTTCGCGCCACTATGCGCCGCGCGCTTGGCGGCGAGAATCTTGGTCAGCATGCCGCCGCGGCCCAGGCTCGAACCCGCGCCGCCAGCCATGGCTTCCAGGTCCGGCGCGCCGGCATCGGCCTGCTGGACCAAGGTAGCATTCGGATCTTTCCGCGGATCGGCGGTGAAAAGCCCTTGCTGATCGGTGAGGATGACAAGCGCGTCGCCCTCGATCAGGTTTGCGACCAGCGCGCCCAGCGTGTCGTTATCGCCGAACTTGATCTCGTCGGTCACGACCGTGTCGTTCTCGTTGATGATGGGGACCACGCCAAGCCGCAACAGTGTGAGCAACGTGGAGCGCGCATTCAGATAGCGCTCGCGGTCGGCCAGGTCGGCGTGGGTCAGCAGAATTTGCGCGGTTTGAATCGAATGCTCGGCGAAGCGGCTTTCGTACACCTGGGCGAGGCCCATTTGACCGACGGCCGCTGCCGCCTGCAACTCGTCGATCTCACGCGGCCGTTTGGTCCAACCGAGCCGCTGCATGCCTTCCGCGATGGCGCCCGAACTCACAAGCACCACTTCCTTGCCTTGCGCGCGCAGAGCGGCAATCTGCGCCGCCCAGCGGCCGATGGCAGCATGATCGAGGCCGCGCCCGTCGTTCGTAACAAGGCTCGAGCCGACTTTCACTACCAACCGCCGTGAATCTGCGATGACGGAACGCATTGTGCGCAGCCTCCCAAGATAACGCCTGACGCTCGCCGGCAGCCGCCCACGGCCCGGCGCCCGAATTGTTTAGTCGCGCGGACCGCCACTGGATTCGTCTGCGACGGACGGTGCTTCCGGCTTGTCGCGAAAACGCACGTCGGCGGCGAGATCTTCGGCTTCGGCCGCGCGCTGCGCGTCCGAGTGCGCGGCGATGTAGTCGAACACGGCGTAGCAGAGATTCTCGCAACCCTGGCCGGTCAACGCCGAAATTTCGAAAACCGGGCCGTCCCAGCCAAAGCCTTCGAGGAATGCCGACACGCGTGCTTCACGCTCGTCCTCAGGCACCATGTCCAGCTTGTTAAGCACGAGCCAGCGCGGCTTCTGATACAACTGGTCGTCGTACTTGCGCAGTTCGTTGACAATCGCCTTGGCTTCCGCGACCGGATCGACCGATTCGTCAAACGGCGCGAGGTCGACGATATGCAGCAGCAACCCGGTGCGCTGCAAGTGGCGCAGGAACTGGTGGCCGAGCCCCGCGCCTTCTGCCGCGCCTTCGATCAGGCCCGGAATGTCCGCGATCACAAAGCTGCGGCTCGGTCCGACTCGCACCACGCCGAGATTCGGCGCGAGCGTGGTGAACGGATAGTCGGCGATTTTCGGCTTCGCGTTCGATACCGACGAGATAAAAGTCGACTTGCCCGCGTTCGGCATGCCGAGCAAACCGACGTCGGCCAGCACCTTCAGTTCGAGGCGCACCATGCGGCGCTCGCCCGGCTTGCCGTCGGTCTTCTGACGCGGCGCGCGGTTGGTGCTGGATTTGAAATGCAGATTGCCGAGACCGCCTGCCCCGCCTTCCGCGATTTGCACGCTCTGATTGTGCTCGGTCAGATCGGCGATCAACTCGCCGGTTTCCATGTCGGTGATGGTGGTGCCGACGGGCATGCGCAACGTGATATCGTCGCCGCCCTTGCCGTAGCAGTCCGCGCCACGGCCATTCTCGCCGTTTCGCGCCAGATGTTTTTTCGCGTAGCGATAGTCGATCAGCGTGTTGATGTTGCGGTCCGCGACCGCGATCACGCTGCCGCCCCGCCCGCCGTCGCCGCCATCCGGGCCGCCGAACGGAACGAACTTCTCGCGGCGCATCGACGCGCTGCCATCCCCTCCGTCGCCGGCGATGACTTCAATCCTCGCTTCGTCAATGAACTTCATGCGTAACTCCGTCCCGTGGTGTACTGCCTGATGGTGCTGCCAGATTTAATGCAAATAAATACGACTGAATGCTGCTATTTTGCCGCGCCCGCCACCTGCCGATCAATCGACTGAACGGCATAGGGCGGCACCGGAATTCTGGTGCCGGCGGCTGCTGCAATAAAAAAAGCCCCGCTAACTTCGCGGGGCCTTTTCCGGTCCTGAAGCCCGTGCCTGAGCGAACTCAGACTGCTGCCGGGACGACGCTGACCGTATGCTTCTTTGCGGCGCCTTTCGTCGAGAACTGAACGTGACCGTCCGCCAGCGCGAACAAGGTGTGATCCTTGCCGATGCCGACGTTCTCGCCAGCGTGCATGCGCGTGCCACGTTGACGAACGATGATGCCGCCGGCGTTGATAGCCTGACCGCCGTACACTTTCACGCCAAGTCGCTTCGACTCGGAGTCGCGGCCGTTCCGGGACGATCCGCCTGCCTTTTTGTGTGCCATTTGATTTGCTCCTTAACCGGTGCGCTTACGCGTTGATCGCGTCGATGCGCAGTTCGGTATAGTTCTGGCGGTGGCCGCCATGCTTCTGGTAGTGCTTCCGGCGACGCATCTTGAAGATGGTCACTTTTGCGTGACGACCTTGCGACACGACGGTAGCCTTGACGGAAGCCCCACTGACCAGCGGCGTACCGAACTTAATCGATTCGCCTTCGCCCACTGCGAGAACCTGGTCGAGCGTGATTTCAGCGTCAATGTCTGCCGGTATCTGTTCTACTTTAAGTTTTTCGCCGACAGCAACTTTATACTGCTTGCCACCGGTTTTTATGACCGCGTACATTGAGAACCTCACTCTGTGTTCATTTTTTCCACGCACCGCGCGCGGAAACCTGTGATTATACATAGAGTTAGCTGCTCGGTCAAAACACTTGAGAGCCGCCTCGCGTTCCGCGCGGGCAACGCGCAGCCCGGCGCAAAGCGCCGCTTGGCGGCGACTTCGAGCGCGCCGCGCGGCAGTGCGCGACCGGAACAACCGCGATTCGCCTTATAATTCGCGGCACTACCCAATTCAGCCATCATGTCGTCGACTGCCACCCCCTCCTCCAACGCCACCAGCCTGCTTGCTCCGATTGCCGGAGACATGCAGCAGGTCAATCGCGTCATCCGGCACCGTCTTGCGTCCGAGGTGATGCTGATCAACCAGATTTCCGAGTACATCATCAGCGCCGGCGGCAAGCGGCTGCGGCCCGCGCTGCTCCTGCTGGTGGCGGGCGCGCTCGGAGAAACCACGGGGCACCGGCACGAACTGGCGGCAGTCGTGGAATTCATTCACACGGCAACGCTGCTGCACGACGACGTGGTCGACGAATCCGATCTGCGGCGCGGCCGCCAGACCGCCAACGCACTGTTCGGCAACGCGGCGAGCGTGCTGGTCGGCGATTTTCTCTATTCGCGCTCGTTCCAGATGATGGTCGGCGTGGGCAAGATGCGCGTGATGGAAATTCTGTCGGAAGCGACCAACATCATTTCCGAAGGCGAGGTGCTGCAACTGCTGAACATGCACGACGCCGACGTCGACGAAGCCCGCTACATGCAGGTGATTCGCTACAAGACGGCCAAGCTGTTCGAGGCCGCGGCCCAGCTCGGCGCGGTGCTGGCCGGCGCGGACGCCCGCACGGAAGCGGCCGCCGCGGAATTCGGCCGGCGTATCGGCACCGCCTTCCAGATCATGGACGACTGGCTCGACTACACGGGCACGGCCGAGTCGATGGGTAAAAATGCTGGCGACGATCTGCGTGAAGGCAAGCCCACGCTGCCGCTCATCTATCTGATCGAGCGCGGCACGCCAGAACAGTCGGCGCTCGCCCGCGAGGCCATCGAACAAGGCGGCACGGACCGTTTCGACACGATTTTCGAAGCAATCACGCGTTCCGGCGCGCTTGATCACACGCTCGAATGTGCGAAACAGGAAGCTCAAGCGGCCGCAGCAGCAATTTCTTCGTTTCCCGATTCCATTTACAAAGAAAGCCTGCTAGAATTATGTTCTTACTCGACGGCGAGACAGTCTTAAACAAGACCGAAACGCTGGCTTAGTCTGAATCGAGTCCGCAGTACAAATCGGGGTGTAGCTTAGCCTGGTAGAGCGCTACGTTCGGGACGTAGAGGCCGGAGGTTCGAATCCTCTCACCCCGACCAGATTCGCCTTGTTAGTTCGAGGCTCAAAAAACCGCCGCAGCGTGCTCGGCGGTTTTTTGTTTTTGCGGCGCATTTTTCGTCGGCGCCTTTCGCGCCGATGTGCAGTTCGAGCCCCAGGACGCCTGCTGTGGCACTCCATACGGGCGGCTTGCGCGGCCCCCTCTGCTATATTCTCTCCATCCTCCTTCCCTCTTTCCTTCACGACGCGTGGAACAACTTCCCTTATGGGCGCAGATTGGCGCCGTCTTCCTGCTGCTGATCTGCTCGAGCTTCTTCTCGATTTCCGAAACGGCGATGATGGCGCTCAACCGCCATCGCCTGAAACATCTTGCCAGCAAGAACGCGCTCGGCGCGAAGACCACTCAGGGTCTACTGGCGCACACCGATCAACTGCTGAGCGTCGTGCTGATCGGCAACAATCTGTTCAACACCATTATTCCGGTGCTGACCACGTCGATCGCGTTGCACACGTTCGGCCGCAACAACCTGGTGTTGTCGGTCGCAACCGGTATCGTCGCGTTCCTGATCATCGTCTTTGCCGAGATCACGCCGAAAATTGTCGGCGCGACCTTCCCTGAAAAGATCGCGCTGCCGGCCAGCCTGCTGATCGCGCCGATGATGCGCGCCGCCAGGCCGCTCGTCTGGTTCGTCAACCTCTTCGCCACCGGCATCTTGCGTGTGCTGCATATCAACACGAAGGGCGCGCGCGACCAGCGGCTTTCCATGGAGGAGTTGCGCACCATCGTGCTGGAGTCCGGCAGCTTCATGCCGACCAAGCACCGCAGTATTCTGCTGAACCTGTTCGACCTCGAAAATATTTCCGTCGACGACGTGATGATCCCGCGCCGCCGCATCGAGGCGCTCGACTACGACGCGCCGTTCGAACAGATCCTGCATCAACTCGAAACCTGCTATCACAACAAGCTGATTGTCTGTCAGGGCGACATCGACCGCGTGCTCGGCGTGCTCCACGTGCGCAAGACACTCGCCGCTCTGCACAACCAGGAACTGGAGCGCGAGACGCTGCGCGAACTGCTCACCGAGCCTTACTTCGTGCCGAGCGGCACGCCGGTGTTCCAGCAGCTTCAATACTTCCAGGAGAGCCGCCATCGCATCGCGCTCGTCGTCAACGAATACGGCGAAGTGCAAGGGCTCGTCACGCCGGAAGACATTATCGAGGAACTGATCGGCGAATTCACCACGTCGATCCCGCGTAGCGCCAATTCGCGCGGCGGCTGGAACGAGCATGGCGAGTGCATCGTCGCGGGCAGCATGCCGCTGCGCGAGTTGAACCGCTGGCTGCAGATCGCGCTGCCCACGGACGGCCCGAAAACGCTCAACGGCCTCATTCTCGAAATTCTCGAAGACATTCCGGACGGCGACGTGTGCGTGCAGATCCGCGACGTCAAGCTCGAGGTGATGCGCAGCGACGATCAGGCCATTCGCACGGTCAAGCTGTTCAAGCCGCCATTGCGCGCAAAAACCGGCAAGGCGTTGCTCGGTTAGAAGCCGTTCGTCACACCTGCACGCGCAGCATCGCACAGTCAAATGGCGCGTGCCATTAGCCGAATGGCCGAGTGGCAGTAGGCACCTGTCTTGCCGGAAGATGACGCCGTCGTGTTCTACAGGCGGCTCATCACCGGCATTTCATGCAAGCTTCTTTTCAACCTGCGGCGCTGCCGCGGCCTCAGCCTCCCGATCCCGAAAACACGGCTCGTGGCGCGTCGAACGCGTTCATCGCCGAGCCCCGTGCGGCAGCGCTAAACGATCCCGACAACGCCCCCGCCGTGCGTCTTTTGACCGACACGTTGCGGGAAGCGACGCGCCGAAATGCGTCGGACCTGCACATCGAGCCGGCGGAGCACGGCTGGCGTGTGCGCTTGCGCATCGACGGCGTTCTGCATGAACTCGCGCCGCCGCCGGCGCACCTGCGCGACGCGTTCATTACCCGTGTGAAGGTGCTCGCGCGCATGGACATCGCCGAGCGGCGCGTGCCGCAGGACGGCCGGCTGCGAATCGCGACCTCGCCCGGACGGCTCGAAGACTACCGCGTCAACTCGCTGCCGACGCTATTCGGAGAAAAGCTCGTGTTGCGCAGGCTCGACGCGCTTCCAGCGGATCTTTCGCTCGACTCGCTCGGGCTCGACGCGCGGCAGCGCGAAACCGTCGATGCCGCGATCCGCGCGCCGCATGGCCTCGTGCTCGTCACGGGGCCGACTGGCAGCGGCAAGACGCTGTCGCTGTACTGCTTCCTGAATCTGCTCAATAGCGAGGCGCGCAATCTGTGTTCCGTCGAGGACCCAGCGGAGATCCAGTTGGCGGGCATCAATCAGGTGAGCGTGCGCGAAAAGGCTGGTCTGACTTTCGCGGTGGCGTTGCGCGCGTTTCTGCGCCAGGACCCGGACGTGATCATGGTGGGCGAAATACGCGATGAGGAGACCGCCGACGTCGCCGTGAAAGCCGCGCAAACCGGCCACCTGGTTCTCTCCACCTTGCATACGAACGACGCGCCCGCTGCGGTGGCGCGTCTGATCGACATCGGCGTGGCGCCCTACAACCTCGCGGCCGCACTGCGCATGGTGACTGCGCAGCGACTGGTGCGGCGGCTGTGCACGGCGTGCCGCGCGCCCGCGCCGCTCTCGGCGGCGGCGCTTCGAGCCGCGGGCTTCGCCGGGAATCAGATCGACGGCTGCGCACCGTATTCGGCGACTGGCTGCGCGGCTTGCCATGGCATCGGGTATCGGGGGCGCATCGGCGTTCACCAAGTCATGCCTGTGTCGGACGCGATGCGTGAGCTGATCGTCGCACGCGCGGGCACCCACGAACTCGCGCGACAGGCGCACAGCGAACACGTCGGCACGCTGCGCGAGGCCGCGTTGGCGTTGGTGCGCGACGGCACGACGAGTCTCGCCGAAGCGCTCGCGGCCACGGAGGTCGCATGAGCACGCCGGCCACAATCCGCGCTGCCCCAACTGATACGCGCTTCCGCTGGCGCGGCGTCGATGCGGACGGCACGCGCAAACAGGGCGCTCTGATCGCGCCGGACGCCGGCACCGCGCGGGCGCGGCTCAAACGCGACAATCTGTTCGTGTCCGAACTCACGGCGCACGGACCGGCGCCGCGCCCTAAAACTCACACCGCCGATGTCACGCTGTTCACGCGTCAACTCTCAAGCCTGCTGCGCGCCGGCTTGCCGCTCGCGCCCGCGCTGGAGTTGCTGGCGCAAGCGCTAGGCTCACGCCGTCAGGGCATGCCGCGGATCGTCGGTGCACTGGCGCGCGACATCACGAGCGGCTTGCGGTTTTCCGCGGCGTTGCAACGGCATCCCGCGCAATTCAACGCGTTGTATTGTCAGCTCGTGGAAGTCGGCGAGGCCGCCGGCGCGCTCCCCGCGGTTCTCGCGCGAATCGCCGACGACCGCGAACGCGCCGCCGCCCAGCGCGCGAAAGTACGCGCGGCATTGACCTATCCGGTCGCGATTCTTCTGCTTGCACTGGCCATCACCGGGGCATTGCTCGTGTGGGTCGTGCCGACTTTCAAACAGATCTTCGAGGGCTTCGGCGCCCGTTTGCCCGCACCGACTCAGTTCGTGCTGGCGCTATCGTCCGGTGCGGCGACATGGAGCATCCCAGCCGTCGGCGCGATCGTTTCGGCATGTTCGGCGCTGACGTTTCTCCTGCGACGTTCCGAAGCAGCGCGCATCCGCTTCGCGCGTTTGTCGCTGAAAATGCCGGTCGCCGGTCCGCTGCTCGTCACGCTTTGCGCGGCGCGCTGGAGCCGCGCGCTCGGCACGTTGCTGTCGGCCGGCACGCCGCTCGCCGACGCGTTCGATTCCCTGACTCATGCCACCGGCAACGCGTTCTTCGACCGCGCCACCGTGGATATCGCGGCGCGGCTTCGGCGCGGCGAACGGCTCGCGGCTGCCATGCGCGCGGCACGCTGCTTCCCGCCCGAAGTCGTGCAGCCGGTCGCGGTTGCCGAGGAGTCCGGAGCAATCGACACCATGCTTCTCGACGTGGCCTCGCTCGCCGATCGACAGGTAGACGAAAAAATCGGCACATTGTCGAGTCTGTGCGAACCGCTCGTCATCGTCGTGCTGGGCGCGCTGGTCGGCGGCCTTGTCATCGCGATGTATCTTCCCATCATTCAACTCGGCAACGTGGTGTAGCATCGCAGCCGAATCCACCGTTTATCTATGCAGGCAACTCCTTCACTCGTGTCAGAAACCTCCTCCAGCCTGCTCTCGGGCCCGTTTTCGACTCTGCTGACCGGCCACTTCGCGAGCGGGCTCGGCGAGCAGTTCGGCAGCTTGCCCCCCGCCTTGCAGTTCGGGCTGGCGATTGTGTTCGGCCTCGTAGTCGGCAGTTTCCTGAACGTGGTCGTGCATCGGCTGCCGATCATGCTCGAACGTGCATGGCGCGAGGAAGTCAGCGAAGCGACCGACCAGCCTCTCGAAGAAGACGGTCTGCCGGCACGCTACAACCTTTGGGTGCCGCGCAGCGCGTGTCCTCATTGCGGGCACGTGCTGCATGCGTGGGAAAACCTGCCGGTGCTGAGCTATGTACTGCTGCGCGGCCGCTGTTCGGCATGCAAGACTCGCGTGAGCCTGCGTTATCCGCTACTGGAAATCGCAAGCGCGGCGCTCGCCGCAGGCGCGCTGGCGCTTTTTGGGCCGACGCCCACCGCGCTTGCCGCGTTCGGACTGTGCGCGGCCCTCGTCGCGATGAGCGCGATCGACATCGACACACACCTGCTGCCCGACTCCATGACGCTGCCGCTTTTGTGGGCGGGCATCATCGTCAACTTCAACGGCATGTTCGCGAGCCTTCGCGATGCCGTGCTCGGCGCCATCTTTGGCTATCTCGTGCTCTGGGCCGTGCATTGGCTGTTCCGGCTCGTGCGCGGCATCGACGGCATGGGTTACGGCGACTTCAAACTGCTCGCGGCGCTCGGCGCATGGCTCGGCTGGCTCGCGCTTCCGCAGATCGTGGTGATCGCGGCAGTGGCGGGCGCGGTCGTCGGTCTCCTGGCGACGTGGCGCGGCCGCATGCGTTTCGAAGAGCCGCTGCCGTTCGGGCCGTTTCTCGCGGCAGCCGGCGTCCTCACCTTGTTTCTCGGCACACCGCTTTACCTGGCTTTGGGAGGCTGAAGCATGTTTGTTGTGGGACTCACCGGCGGCATCGGCAGCGGCAAATCGACGGTGGCAGACCTGTTTGCGGCGCACGGCGTGCCGCTCGTCGACACGGACGTGATCGCGCATCGCATCACCGCGCCGCACGGCATCGCCATGTCGCCCATCGCGGCCGAGTTCGGCGATGAGTTCGTCGCCGCCGACGGCTCGCTCGACCGCGCCCGCATGCGCTCGCTTGTTTTCAGCGACGACGCCGCTCGCAAACGCCTCGAAAACATCACGCATCCGTTGATCCGCGCGGAGACCGAACGCGAGCAGCGCGAGGCGAAAGGGCCGTATGTGATTGTCGTGGTGCCGTTGCTGGTCGAGTCGGGAAGCTGGAAAAATCGCGTGAACCGTGTGCTGGCAGTGGATTGCAGCGTCGAGACGCAGATTGCGCGCGTGATGAATCGCAACGGTTTCGGCCGCGAACAGGTGCTCGCGATCATCGCGCGGCAGGCCACGCGCGAAGCGCGCCTCGCCGCCGCAGACGACGTGATTGTCAATGACAACGCTCCGGCAAGCGCGCTGGCCGCACAGGTCGACGCGCAGCATCGGGCGTATCTGGCGCTCGCGGGCGTATGAAAAGAGCCACCCGTTTCGCGCGAAATATGAAACGGGGCGCACGGGCCGTGCCTCGTGCGTCGGCGTGGATCGTCGAACTTTGGCGCTGCCTGCATGCGGAAGCAGCGGCAAACAGCTGAAAGTCCGCGGAAAAATTCGCCAAAGCGCGCTCGAAAAGTGCGTGATTGCTAGGGTAGTCGCACGGCATTAGAATGTCCTGCATTCCCGTCACCGACCACGCCCGAGGCGAGCCCGCTTGATCCTTTACGAGTACCCCTTCAACGAGCGAATCCGGACGCTACTGCGCCTCGAAGATCTGTTCGAGCGCTTCACGTTCTTTCTGTCTCAGGAAGACGCCAGGGAACATCACGTCGCACTGACCACGCTGTTCGAAATCTCCGAGGTTGCGGGTCGCGCGGATCTGAAGTCGGATCTGATGAAGGAACTGGAGCGGCAGCGGCAAACGCTCGCGCCGTTTCGCGGAAACCCCGGCATCGAGCAGAACGCGCTGGAAGCCGTGCTCGGCGAAATCGAGCAGACGCTCGCGGGACTTTCGCAAATGCAGGGCAAGACGGGCCAGCATCTTGCAGAGAACGAGTGGCTTGCCAGCATCCGCAGCCGCGCGATCATTCCGGGTGGCACCTGCAAGTTCGATCTGCCGTCCTACTATGCGTGGCAGCAGATTCACCCCGATCAGCGTCGTCAGGACATCGCCAAGTGGGTCTCGCCGCTGCTGCCGCTGCGCGACGCGGCCACCATCGTGCTACGGCTCGCGCGCGAGTCCGGCCAGGCGTCGAAGGTCATGGCCATGGCGGGCAGCTATCAGCAAATGCTGTCGGGCCGCTCATATCAATTGATGCAGGTGCGCGTGGCGCCTGAACTGCGCGTGATTCCCGAGGCCAGCGCCAACAAATACATGCTGTGGGTGCGCTTCACCGTGCAGGACGGCGATCTGCGTCCGCGCGCGGTGGATGTCGACGTGCCCTTTCAGCTCACGCTGTGCAGCCTGTAAGCAGGCCTGTCACCCTCGTTGCTGGATAGATTCGAAGCGGGCGCTCGCTGGTGCTCACTTCGACCGCGCCTTTGAAGCGGCGAAAAATGTCCCTATATTCGATACTTGTTCCATTCGCATCGACTGCCTGACTGTATGCCAACCGTCGTCAAATGCCCCACTTGCGCAAAGGATGTCCGCTGGACTCCCGAAAACCCGTTTCGCCCGTTCTGTTCCGAGCGCTGCAAGCAGATCGATCTCGGCGCCTGGGCGGCTGAAAAGTACAAGATCGGCGGGACCGATCAGGAAGCGTCGTCGGACGAGACGCGTGACGGGGAACACAACCCGCATTGAGCGCGCGAGCCGGCGCCCCGCCAAACCGCCGGGCAGGCCAGCGCCGCCATCCGCGCATTGTCACGCTTCAGCTTTTCTCAGCCGCGAGCCATTCGAGCACCGGAATGGTCGCCGGCAATAACGGCGACACCTCGGCAGGAAGCGCCTGCCAGACAAACGCCTGACCTTCGCGGCCATGCGGCTCGCCCTTCCACTGCGTCACCTTGCAGAAAAAGAGCCGCACATAGGCGTGCGGATAGTCGTGTTCGAGCGTGTGCCAAAGGTGGCTCGCCTCGACGTCGATACCCAGTTCCTCGTGCAACTCGCGGGCAAGCGCCGCCTCGACGGATTCGCCCGCTTCCAGCTTGCCGCCCGGAAACTCCCAATAGCCCTCGTACGGCTTGCCCGCCGGACGCTGCGCCAGCAGATAGCGCCCGTCCGGTTGAACCAGCACGCCGACGGCAACTTCCGTCAACGGCCGGCCGGCCGCGTTTTTCTGCGAGTTGCTCATGCCTCGGATTTCCGGCCGGACCAGTCGCGCGCGAACTGCCACGCGACACGCCCCGAACGCGAGCCGCGCTCAAGCGCCCAGACCAGCGCGTCGCCCCGCGCGGCCTCGACTTCGGCGTCGTTACAGCCGAAATGCCGCAGCCAATGCGCGATGATCGACAGGTAGTCGTCTTGCTTAAACGGATAGAAGCTCACCCACAGCCCGAAACGTTCTGACAGCGAAATCTTTTCTTCGACGAGTTCGCCGGGATGAATCTCACCGTCAGCCGTGTGCTTATACGTCTCGTTGTCGCTCATGTATTCCGGCAACAGATGTCGCCGGTTCGACGTCGCGTAAATCAGCACGTTGTCCGATTGCGCGGCGACGGAGCCGTCGAGCGCGACCTTCAGCGCCTTGTAGCCCGACTCGCCGTCTTCGAACGAGAGATCGTCGCAGAACACCACGAAACGCTCCGGCCGCATCGCGATCAGATCGACGATATCGCCGAGATCGTGCAGATCGTCTTTGTCGACTTCAATCAGGCGCAGACCGTCTTTGGCATGCGCGTTCAGACACGCCTTGATCAGCGACGACTTGCCGGTGCCGCGCGCGCCCGTCAGCAACACGTTATTGGCCGGCAGTTTGTGCACGAACTGGCGCGTGTTCTGCTCGATCAGGCCTTTTTGCCGATCGATGTTTTGCAGGTCGTCGAGCGTGATTGTGGAAATGGCCGGCACCGGTTGCAGATAGCCGCGCCCCTGGCGCTTGCGCCAGCGAAAAGCGACCGCCGCCGACCAGTCGATCTCGGGCGCGGCGGGCGGAAGCATGGCTTCCAGACGGACCAGCACGGCTTCGGCGCGGGTCAGAAACTGTTCGAGTTTGTCCATGACAATGAGTGAGCGGCCCAAAGCCGCATGATGAACCTGATTACGAGCGGTAGTCGGCGTTGATGCTCACGTAGTCGTGCGACAGATCGCAAGTCCAGATCGTGGCTTGCGCATCACCGCGGCCGAGTACGACGCGAATGCCGATCTCGCTCTTCTTCATGACGCGCTGGCCGTCTTCTTCACGGTACGCCGGATTGCGGCCGCCGGCAGTCGCGACCAGCACGTCGTCCAGATATAGATCGATCTTGCCGACGTCGAGATCGTCCACGCCGGCATAGCCGATGGCCGCGAGGATGCGGCCGAGGTTCGGATCCGATGCATAGAAAGCCGTCTTCACGAGCGGCGAGTGGCCGATCGCATATGCGATCTGGCGACACTCGCCGGCGCTCGAACCGCCTTCCACATGCACCGTCATGAATTTCGTCGCGCCTTCGCCGTCGCGCACGATCAGTTGCGCGAGCGTCTGGGCGACGTCGGTCACCGCGTCGCGCAGCGCTGCATAAGCGGGCGAATCGGTGGACGTGATCGCGGGCAGGCTCGATTTGCCCGACGCGATCAGGATGAACGAATCGTTGGTCGACGTATCGCCGTCGATCGTGATGCAGTTGAACGAGCGGTCCGCCACATGCTTGACCAGCGCGTCGAGCACCGGTTGCGCGAGCGCCGCGTCGAACGCGAGGAAGCCGAGCATGGTCGCCATGTTCGGCTTGATCATGCCCGCGCCCTTGCTGATGCCCGTCAGCGTGACCGTGTGGCCTTCAATCGTGACCTGGCGCGACGTTGCTTTCGGCAGCGTGTCGGTGGTCATGATGGCCTGCGCGGCGTCGTACCAGTGGGCTTCCTTGCGGTTCGCGAGCGCGGCCGGCAAACCCGCCTTCAGACGATCGACCGGCAACGGTTCGAGGATCACGCCCGTCGAAAACGGCAGTACCTGTTCCGGCGCGATGTCCGCGAGACGCGCGAGTTCGGCGCAGGTTTCGCGCGCCGCCACCATACCCGGCTCGCCGGTGCCCGCGTTGGCGTTCCCCGTGTTGATCACGAGCGCGCGAATCGGCTTGCCGCCGGCGCGCACGCGCTCCAGATTTTCGCGGCACACGGTGACCGGCGCGGCGCAGAAACGGTTCTGCGTGAAGACGCCGCCGACCGTCGCGCCTTCGCCGACGGAAATGACCAGCACGTCCTTGCGGTTCGGCTTGCGAATGTTCGCCTCCGTCCAACCGAGCGTGACGCCGGCGACGGGATGCAGTTGAGTGGGATCGATCGAGGGGAAATTGACAGCCATGGTCGCGACCTGTCGAAGAAAATGCCGGCGGGCGCCGGCATTGTGGGAAACGGAACTGATGGCCCGGGCAAGATGCCGGACCACCGCGAAATCAACAACGAAACACGCTACAGAACGGACGATGCAAAGCGAGGCGGCGCGCTCAGAAGCGCGCCGCGTTCATCATGCGATCTTGCCGTGACACTGCTTGTACTTCTTGCCGCTGCCGCACGGGCACGGGTCGTTGCGGCCGACCTTCGGCACGTTGTCCAGGCTCACGTTCACATTCGCCGACGCCGCCGACGACGAGCCGTGGCTCATCGCGTCGCCGATCATGGCAGCGGTGGCGGCTTCAGCCGCAGCGGGCGCCGCGGATTCAGCGAATTCGGCGTGGCGGAACTCGACGTGTTCGAGGTGGCTGCCCTGCTCTTCCATCTGCTCGGCCGCCTGTTCCAATTGCTCCGGCGACTGAATCTGCACGTTCACCACCACGCGGGTGACTTCGAGCTTCACGGCGTCGAGCATGGCGGCGAACAGTTCGAACGCCTCGCGCTTGTATTCCTGCTTCGGGTTTTTCTGCGCATAGCCGCGCAGATGGATGCCCTGACGCAGGTGATCCAGCGCGGCCAGATGTTCGCGCCAGCTACGGTCGAGCGTTTGCAGCATGATCGAGCGCTCGAACGCGCTGAACGACTCGCGGCCGACCAGTTCGACCTTCGCCTCGTAGGCTTCGTCCGCGGCGGCTTCTACCGCTTCCAGGATCTCGTCGGCTGTAATCGAGTTCGACTCGTTGATCATTTCCTGGATCGCGAGGTCGAGCTGCCATTCGTTGCGCAGCACTTCTTCCAGCTCAGGGACGTCCCACTGCTCTTCAATGCTGCCCGGCGGCACGAACTGATGAACGATGTCGGCAATCACGCCATGACGCATTGCGCCGATGGTTTCCGTAATGTCGTTCGCTTCGAGCAGTTCATTGCGCTGCTGATAGATGACCTTGCGCTGGTCGTTCGACACGTCGTCGTATTCGAGCAGTTGCTTACGAATGTCAAAGTTGCGCGCTTCGACCTTGCGCTGCGCCGATTCGATGGAGCGCGACACGATGCCCGCTTCGATCGCCTCGCCTTCCGGCATCTTCAGGCGGTCCATGATCGCGCGCACGCGGTCGCCCGCGAAAATGCGCAGCAGCGGGTCTTCGAGCGACAGGTAGAAGCGCGACGAACCCGGATCGCCCTGACGTCCCGCACGGCCGCGCAACTGGTTGTCGATCCGGCGCGATTCGTGGCGCTCGGTGCCGATGATGTGCAGACCGCCTGCGGCCTTCACCTGATCGTGCAGCGCCTGCCACTCGTCGTGCAGCTTCTGGATGCGGCGCTGTTTTTCGTCGTCGGGAACGGTTTCGTCCTGTTCGATGAACGACGCCTGCTTCTCGGCATTGCCGCCGAGCACGATGTCCGTGCCGCGACCGGCCATGTTGGTGGCGATCGTGATGCGCTTCGGGCGGCCCGCTTCCGCGACGATCTCCGCTTCACGCGCGTGCTGCTTCGCGTTCAGCACTTCGTGAGGCAAGCCGGACTGCTTCAGCAGATGCGACAACAGTTCCGAGTTTTCGATCGACGTGGTGCCGACCAGCACCGGTTGACCGCTCTCATAGCACTCGCGGATGTCGCGGATCACCGCGTCGTAGCGCTCCTTCGCGGTCTTGTAGATCTGATCTTGCTTGTCGATCCGCTTGGGCGGACGGTTGGTCGGGATCACGACCGTTTCGAGACCGTAGATCTCGTTGAATTCGTACGCTTCGGTGTCGGCCGTGCCGGTCATGCCGGCCAGCTTCGCGTACATACGGAAGTAGTTCTGGAACGTGATCGAAGCGAGCGTCTGGTTTTCGCTCTGGATCTTGACGTGTTCCTTCGCCTCGACGGCCTGGTGCAGCCCGTCCGACCAGCGGCGCCCCGCCATCAGACGGCCGGTGAATTCGTCGACGATGATCACTTCGCCGTTCTGCACCACGTAGTGCTGATCCTTGTAGAACAGCGTGTGCGCGCGCAGCGCCGCGTACACGTGGTGCATCAGCGTGATGTTCTGCGGCGCGTAGAGGCTTTCGCCCTCGCCGATCAAGCCCCACTCGGCGAGCAGGCGCTCAGCCTTTTCGTGGCCCGATTCCGTGAGGAACACCTGGCGGCCTTTTTCGTCCAGCGTGTAGTCGCCCGGCTTTTCGACGCCGGTGCCGTCCGCCTTCTCCTCGCCGATCTGGCGTTCGAGCAGCGGCGGCAGCGCGTTCATGCGCACATACAGTTCGGTGTGATCTTCCGCCTGGCCGGAGATGATGAGCGGCGTACGCGCTTCGTCGATCAGAATCGAGTCCACCTCGTCGACCACCGCGAAGTTCAGCGCCCGTTGCACGCGCGCTTCCGGCTCGTAGACCATGTTGTCGCGCAGGTAGTCGAAGCCGAACTCGTTGTTCGTGCCGTACGTGATGTCAGCGGCGTACGCCTGCTGCTTCATCTCGTGGTCCATCTGCGACAGATTGATACCGACCGACAGCCCGAGGAAGTTGTACAGGCGCGCCATCCACTCGGCGTCGCGCTGCGCGAGGTAGTCGTTGACGGTGACGACGTGAACGCCGCGGCCCGACAGCGCGTTCAGATACACCGGCAGCGTGGCGACGAGCGTCTTGCCCTCGCCCGTCCGCATTTCGCCGATCTTGCCGTAATGCAGCACCATGCCGCCGATCAGCTGCACGTCGAAGTGGCGCATTTTCAGCACCCGCTTGCTGGCCTCGCGGCAGACCGCGAAGGCTTCCGGCAGGATCTTGTCGAGCGACTCGCCACTCGCGACGCGCTGGCGGAATTCATCCGTCTTGGCGCGCAGTTGATCGTCCGTCAATTGCTCGATCTGCGGCTCGAGCGCATTGATCGCCGCGACGGTCTTTTGATATTGCTTGACTAGCCGCTGGTTGCGGCTGCCAAAAATCTTCTGTAGAAAACCGGTGGTCATCGGATCGGTGTCTGCGTCGCGGCTTCGGCTGGTTTGCGGCGTGCAGTTCGGCACGCGCGCTCCGGGGTCGGAAGGGCCTCGGCGGCTTAGTCCAAGAGTGAATTGTCGGGTAGCCCGACCTTCTTACGAAGATCGGGCCCCCCGAGAACCGTACGTGCGAGTTTCCCCGCATACGGCTCAAATCTACAAACAAAGTTCTGTCTACGACAGAACCGGCTTAGTTACTGCAAGTTTACCAACGTGTACCTGCTGGTGACAGTGCGGGTGAAGCAGAACCCGGTTGGACAACTTGTCTGACCCGCCGTGCATCCGATACTCCAGATGATGGTCGTGCCAGCCTGTGTCGTCCGTCAAGGCACAGCCGCAGTGCGCACACAACCCGCGCTGCGACATGTACAGCTTTGCCCACTGCTTCCGGTAACGCATCGAATCCCACAGACGCGTCTGCCGCAGTTGCTCGCCATACTGCTCCCATTTCGGATCGAAGGGATTAAATTCCCCTTGGATCTTCTTGTGTCGCCTGATCGCCGTACCGCTGAGTTGGTACAACTCGGTCAGGCCCCAACTGCCATCGTCGCGAACCGTCCGGACCGCGAACACCCATTGTCGAGCCTCGACTGAATGGAAATACTTCTTTCGCACCCAGTTGCTGCTCTTTTGCGGATGCCGCCGCTTGGACCACCGCCAGAGCCTCTGAAACACCAGATGCTCCATGCGGGTGTACGCCTTTTTCGCCGTAACCGGATGGTGATACTGCGCCCACCCACGCAACATTGGGTTCAACAAGTGGATCAACTCCTCCTGCTTCGCCGTCTTGTTGCTGCTGATCGTTTCCGCCACCTTGCTATAGAACGCTTGCGCGTTCTTCTTACTCGGCTTTATGAGCAGCTTTCCCTTGTACTTCCGGAAATTCCACCCTAGGAAATCGAAGCCTTCGTCAATGTGTGTGATCCGCGTTTTCTCTTCCGATAACTGCAGTCCCCGAACCGCAAGGAATGCCTCTACCCAAGGTCGGACCTCGTACTCCAGCAACTCACGCGAGTCGCCGGTGATTACAAAGTCGTCCGCGTACCGCACTACATTCACTTTGAGCCTTCGAGCTTTCATGATCCCTAGTTTTGCACCGAGGTGCACTTCCAGTTCTCGCTCCAGCCCGTTCAGCGTTACGTTCGCCAACGTCGGGGAGATGATGCCTCCCTGCGGCGTACCGGCCTCAGTCGCCTGTAGCTGCCCCTTATAAATCAGGCCAGCCTTCAACCATTTCCGGAGGATCACTCTGTCCATCGGGACATTGTTTTCCAACCAGTCATGACTGATGTGGTCAAAGCACCCCTTGATATCCGCTTCGAGGACCCATTTGGCAGAAGCCTCTTGGGACATACAAACGCGGATTTGGGCCATCGCATCAGCTGTCGAACGATTTAGCCTGAACCCGTAGGAATTCAGGTCACTCGTCGACTCTGATACTGGCTCCAAGGCCAGCAGATACAGGGCCTGCATCGCCCTGTCCCGCATGGTTGGGATACCCAAAGGGCGTTCCTTCCCATTGGCCTTGGGGATAAAGACTCTCCGTAATGGCAGAGGCTTGTATCCGCGCCGCTTCAACCTGCCGATGGCTTCCCACCGGCTTTCAGGCGAATCCCACAGCTCGCGATCGACTCCAGCCGTTCGCGCACCCTGGTTTTGCGTAACACGTCGTACCGCATACAGCTTCGCAGACAACGTGCGGGTCAGCATCCGTTGCAGGGCTTTCACCCTTCGCCAATCGCCTTCCCGCGTCGCCTTCGCAATTCGAATCTGCATCCCTCTCACGTTCCGCTCAACCCGTCGCCAGTCTATGGCGTACCAGTTGTCCGGCGCGTGGGAAAGCGCAGATCCGGTCTTTCGACCAGATACTTTCATGCTGCTCTCCTACCTGGAAAAGTCCCCAGACAGAAGGCGCATCTCCCCCAGCGGGGTAGATACACCCCGCTGGGGAACAACAAAACTCAATGCAGGCGCATGCACCTGCATCTGACCAAGTTACAGAGGGTAGTCAGCCGTCTTGCGACGGTAGACCAGACGGAAGTCTGCCCGCTTTCGCGTGGGGTAATGTTCCAACCCCTATCCGAACCATTACAGCCCGGCTTTCGCTTTGTCCGTCCTCCCATACCTGCACAATCAACAGCGTCCCTTGCGGTTCGCCTGCCAGCCTTACTGCGCTGGCAACCATACAGGCTTACCACGTTCCCGGCATGTCACACGACTGACTTAGGTTCTGCCTATTCCCCGGCGGTATCACGGACGACGTAACCCGAGATTCGAGCGGGCTATCCAACCGCATACCTTTTGGTTAGTGCCTATCAGCAGCTTTGGCACACAATGCTAACGAGGTTTATCAGCAGTTCACTTCCGTTAACCCTATCAGCCAGCCTAGCGCCTTACCCCCTTGCTGCTAGGAGTATCCAGACCGCCTCCTCGCGGAACCAATCTGCCCGAAACGTCCGGGGGCTACATTGTCAGAAGAGCTTCACACCCCACCGTTGCCAGTGACGCATGTCTTCCTAGGCTACTGCTGGTCGTACAGCAGGTTCACTACCCTCATCTTCAGCAACGAGGTCGAACAATGACACACCGAGCTTTCGCTCGTATCGTTTAGCGAAACCCTTGCCTGAGGGCTCGGGAATTGCAAACATCACCCCGCCCTGTCGGCGGAGGTGAAGCCGCTGACTGGGCGGGACCTGACGGTAATCAAGTCCATGCAACAAGGTCCCCGGCTGATTGCTCCGGTTTCCCATTTCACTACAAGGATGCTTCCCATAGGGTCGCATCTGCTTCTTAAAGTGCAGCCCACAAGGGGGCCGCCTGCGGAGGGCATGGTGAGTTGCCTCAATAACCCTCTAGTCGATGCTCCGTAACGTGGAGCCGCCGGACACGAGCGTGCGTGTCGCACCGAATCGGGCATTTTAGCACGCGCCCCCGCCCGCGCCGATGTCAGCGGCGCGACGCCTGCCGGGCATCAAAGCCCGCCGCGCCGACCTTTGACGGCGCGCATGCAGCCGGGTCGCGGCCCATCCCGCGCGGTACAATCTCGACGTGTTCGCGCATCGGGTGCGAACGCGCCGCTACCGTCAAACATGAGCCGTTTTCCCTCGTTTTCAAGGCCGCCGCCCAAGCAGTTCGGCGTGCGCCGTCCGCAGCCGGTCGCCGAAGTGCTCGATCGCACCGACGCGTTTGCTGCGCTGCGCGCCGGCGTCGAGCAGATCGCGGCGCTGGAAAAAGACTTGCGGCAATTGCTGCCCGACTATCTGGCGACAAGCGTGGAACCCGGCTTCATCAAGGAAGGCGTCCTTGCGCTCTTTGCCGCGCACAACGCGCTGGCCGCGCGGCTGCGGCATCTGGAGCCAAGGCTGCTGTCGGATTTGCAGCAACGCGGCTGGCCGGTGAACGCGCTGCGCATCCGCGTGCGGCCGCAGCCCGCCAAGGAGCCGCCGCCGGTGAAGCAGGCGCGCATGACGCCCGTGGGCGCCGACGCGCTGCACGCGCTGAGCGAATCACTCGCGCCTTCGCCTTTGCAGGAAGCGCTGGCGAGAATGGCGGCGCGGCATCGGCGAAATCGCTGAACGAAAAAAAAACGGCTCGTGTGAGCCGCTTTTTTCGCCCGCTCCGGAAATTTCACCGAAGACCTGGAGCCAATTCCTTACGCAAAAGCCGTCTGCGTTTCATACGCAAAGCCGCGGGGCGCCTTCTGCGTGTCGTCGAACGTGACGATTTCGTAGGAGTCTTCATGCGCCAGCAACTCGCGCAGCAACGCATTGTTCAGACCGTGGCCCGACTTGTACGCGTTGTACGACGCCAGCAACGGATGGCCGACCACATACAGGTCGCCGATCGCGTCGAGCATCTTGTGCTTCACGAACTCGTCGTCGTAACGCAGACCGTCGTTGTTCAGGATGCGGTATTCGTCGAGCACGATCGCGTTGTCCATGCTGCCGCCGCGCGCGAGACCCAGCTCACGCATCATTTCGACTTCGTGCGCGAAGCCGAAAGTGCGGGCACGCGCGATTTCACGCACATACGACGTATTGGCGAAATCGACTTCCAGCGCCTGACCGGTTTTATCCACGGCCGGGTGACGGAAATCAATCGTGAATTTGAGCTTGAAACCGAAATACGGATCGAGGCGCGCGAATTTATCGCCGTCGCGAATCTCGACTGGCTTGGTGACCTTAATGAATTTCTTCGCTGCGTTCTGTTCCTCGATTCCCGCCGACTGAATCAGAAACACGAAAGAGCCCGCGCTGCCGTCCATGATCGGAATTTCTTCGGCAGTGACGTCGACATACAGATTGTCGATGCCAAGACCCGCGCACGCGGACATCAAATGCTCGATGGTCGAAACGCGCGCGCCGTCTTTCTGCAACACCGAAGCGAGACGCGTGTCGCCGATCGCCATGGCCGACGCAGGAATGTCCACCGGCGTGGGCAAATCCACGCGCGAAAACACGATGCCCGTGTCCGGCGCCGCCGGGCGGAGCGTCAGGTCGACTTTACGGCCCGAGTGCAACCCGATGCCGACCGTCTTGACGATTGATTTAATGGTGCGCTGCTTCAACATGGTGAACTTTTATTCGATTGAAAATCCCAATCGGGATTTTTTATTCCATAGCACGAATTATACTCCATAACCCTAAGAAACGTCTTCGCGCGGAAGGTATCAATCTGTTTCGCTGCATTACCCATTGGGCGCCCGTTAGGGAAAGCGTGACGGGCCGACGTCCGGAACGGAGGCGTTTCCGGTTGTCGGCCCGCGTAACGGCCTCTCACAAAGCGTCGTTTTCACCGTTGCCGCGGCGCAACGCGTTCGAACGCGTGCCAGGGCGAAGGCGATGACGCTGCCGTAACTAGCTCAACGTAGCGAGGATACTCCCTGCATCGCTGACTTCGAATTTGCCGGCAGCCTCGACGTTCAACGTCTTGACCACGCCGTCGTCGACTACCATCGCGTAGCGCTGGGAACGGATTCCCATGCCGCGCGCCGACAAATCCTGCTCGAGACCGAGCGCTCGTGTGAAAGCCGCACTTCCGTCCGCCATCATGCGCACCTTGCCCGAGGCGTGCAGATCGCGTCCCCACGCGCCCATCACGAACGCGTCGTTCACGGACACACACCAGATTTCGTCGATTCCAAGAGCGCGCAGCTGCTCGGCATGCTCGACATAACCCGGCACATGTTTGGCCGAACAGGTCGGCGTGAATGCGCCCGGCAATCCGAAGATCACCACGCGCCTGCCGGCCGTCTGCTCGCGCACGTCGAAGCTGTTAGGCCCGATCGTGCAGCCCGCCCGCTCGTCTTCGACATACTCGAAGAGCGTTGCGGCGGGCAGCTTGTCACCAGCTTGAATCATGCTCAGTCCTTTGCATCGATGCGGGGCATCGCTCGCACGTTATCGTGTCGCAGTGAATCGGCGACAGTGGCCCAATCCGCTTCGCGATTCCGAAGAGGGCACTTGTCCTTGCCGCGAATCCGACGATACGCGGCTTGTTTGCCGTTCACCCGCCACGCTCGTGCATTCGTCCGCCAACGCCGGTGAAACGGCGCGGCAGCGATAGCCTGCCCTTGCGCTCAGTCCGCCTGCTTGCGCAGGAACGCCGGAATGTCGTACGTATCGACGCCCTTTTCCTGCAGCGCCTGCACGTGCGAAGCCGCGGTGTCGCGCGAGGTGCGCCACACAGCCGGCGTATCCAGGGCGCCGTAGTCGGCGGTGCTTGCGTGCGACGGCGTGGCATACGAAGCGTGCTGTGCGGCGATCGGCTGGTTGTCGGTGCCGGTGCGCAGCAGCGTCATCGGTGCCGATTGCTGCTTCTTCGCCGCACGGCCCAGACCCGTTGCCACGACCGTCACGCGCAGCGCGTCGCCCATTGCGTCGTCGTACACCGCGCCGAAAATCACCGTGGCGTCTTCAGCAGCGTAGCTCTTGATCGTGTTCATCACTTCGCGCGTTTCCGACAGACGCAGCGAACGGCTCGACGTGATGTTGACCAGCACGCCACGCGCGCCCGACAGATCCACGCCTTCCAGCAGCGGGCTGGCGACTGCCTGCTCGGCGGCCAGACGCGCGCGATCGACGCCGGCAACCGTCGCCGTGCCCATCATTGCCTTGCCCTGCTCGCCCATCACCGTCTTCACGTCTTCGAAGTCGACGTTCACCAGACCGTCGACGTTGATGATTTCAGCGATGCCGGCCACAGCGTTGTTCAGAACGTCGTCAGCGCACTGGAAGCACTTGTCCATTTCGGCGTCGTCGCCCATCACCTCGAACAGCTTGTCGTTCAGAACGACGATCAGCGAGTCGACGTGATCCTCCAGTTGCTGCGAACCGGCTTCTGCCACACGCATGCGCTTGCCGCCCTCGAATTCGAACGGCTTGCTGACCACGCCAACAGTCAAAATACCCATTTCCTTGGCGATCTGCGCGACCACGGGTGCTGCGCCCGTGCCCGTGCCGCCGCCCATGCCGGCCGTGATGAAGACCATGTGTGCGCCGCGCAGTGCGTCGGAGATGCGCTCACGTGCTTCTTCCGCTGCGGCGCGGCCCATTTCCGGCTTGGCGCCGGCGCCGAGACCCGTGTTGCCCAACTGGATCACCGCGGTGGCGCGCGAACGCGACAAAGCTTGCGCGTCCGTGTTCATCACGATGAAGTCGACGCCTTGCACGCCTTTGTTGATCATGTGCTGAACGGCATTGCCGCCAGCGCCACCTACTCCGACCACCTTGATGATGGTGCCGTTCGTTTCGGTTTCCAGCATCTGGAATTCCATGTTGCCTCCGTCAAGATAAAAAATTACAGCCACTTCGGCCGTTATTCGGCAGGAGATCGGGCAACCCCCTGTCGCGCGCCGGCCGCCGGCACCAGCGCGAGTTTTTCAAAGCGAATTCGTTAGAAGTTGCCGAGGAACCAGTCCTTCATGCGCGTGAACACCTGTCCCATCGACCCCGACTGCACCGCGACCTTGCGCCCGCGCATGCGTTGCGAGCGTCCTTCGACGAGCAGGCCCATCGCCGTCGAATAGCGCGGATTGCGCACGACGTCCGCGAGACCGCCCGCGTATTCCGGCACGCCGATGCGCACAGGCTTCAGGAAAATGTCCTCGCCCAGCTCGACCATGCCGAGCATCATCGACGCGCCGCCGGTCAGCACCACGCCGGAGCTCAGCAGTTCCTCGTAACCCGACTCGCGCACCACCTGCTGCACGAGCGAAAACAGTTCTTCGACACGCGGCTCGACCACAGCCGCCAGCGCCTGGCGCGACAACGTGCGCGGACCGCGCTCGCCGAGACCCGGCACTTCGATCATCTCGTCCGGATCCGCGAGCGCCTGCTTGGCGATGCCGTAATCCACCTTGATGTCTTCCGCGTCCGGCGTCGGCGTGCGCAAGGCCATGGCGATGTCGCTCGTGATCTGGTCGCCGGCGATCGGAATCACCGCCGTGTGACGGATCGCGCCTTCGCTGAAAATCGCGATGTCGGTCGTGCCGCCGCCGATATCGACGAGCACCACGCCCAGTTCCTTTTCGTCTTCCGTCAGCACCGCGAGCGACGACGCGAGCGGCTGCAGAATCAGATCGTTCACTTCGAGCCCGCAGCGGCGCACGCACTTCACGATGTTCTGCGCCGCGCTCACCGCGCCGGTGACGATATGCACCTTCACTTCGAGCCGGATGCCGCTCATGCCGATCGGCTCGCGCACATCTTCCTGACCGTCGATGATGAATTCCTGCGTCAGGATATGCAGCACCTGCTGATCGGTCGGGATGTTGATCGCCTTCGCCGTTTCGATCACGCGCGCCACGTCGGCCTGCGTGACTTCCTTCTCCTTGATCGCCACCATGCCGCTCGAATTGAAGCTGCGGATATGGCTGCCGGCGATCCCGGTGAATACGTTCGTGATCTTGCAGTCGGCCATCAGCTCGGCTTCTTCGAGCGCGCGCTGAATGGACTGCACGGTGGCTTCGATATTCACCACCACGCCTTTCTTGAGCCCCTTCGATTCGCTCTGGCCGAGGCCGATCACCTCGTAGTGACCTTCGCCCTTCAGCTCGGCGACGATGGCCACCACCTTCGACGTCCCGATGTCGAGGGCGACCAGCAAGTCTTTATAGTCTTTACTCATAGCGTGCTCATTGCGTGTGATGTCCCTTTACTTCTTGCCCTTGTCGGGTTCGCTGATAAAGCGCATGCCAGCGGCGCGAATCGCGAAACCGTTCGGATAGCGCAAGTCCGCATACTCGATATCCTTTCCCCAACGCTGCGTCACCACGTTCCAGGCCGCGGTCAGGCGCTTGCTCCGGTCGAGCAGCGTGTCCTGATTGCGCTCGCGTCCCAACTCCACCTGCATGCCGTTCGACAGCTTCACCGTCCATGCGTAGCGCGGCGAAAGCGTCACTTCGTCGGGCGTGGCGTTGAGCGGCGCGAACCACTTCTGGAAGTCGTGATAACGCGCCACCACTTCTTTCGCCGTGCCGTCCGGGCCGTCGAACGCGGGCAGCTCCTGGTCCAGTTCGCCCTGATTCGCGGTGAACAGCTCGCCGTCCGTGCTCACCAGCTGATCGCTGCCCCACGTGCCAAGCGGTTTGTACTCTTCGAGCGTGACAGCCAGCGCATTCGGCCAGACCCGCCGCACGCTCGCGTGACGCACCCACGGCATCTGCTCGAACGCCTGGCGCGCGACGTCGAGATCGACCGTGAAAAAGTTGCCTTTCAGCCGTCCTACTACGCCCGCGCGAACCGTCGGCGAATTGATGTGCTCGGTGTCGCCGTCGATCTGGATCTCGCGCAGCGCGAAATTCGGGCGCTGGATCAGCCAGTAACCGCCCGCCGCCAGCAGCACGAGCACCAGCAACGCATGCAATGCGTTGGCGGCGAAATTGAGCTGGCGAACGTTGTTCCACATGGTGTTGCTTTCGGGTTGCCCCGCGTAGTGCTTCGAATTAGTCCTTCAACGTCAGCGCCAATACGCCGACAACCAGTTCCTGATAGCTGATGCCCACCGCGCGCGCCGCTTTCGGCGGCAGCGAGTGATCGGTCATGCCAGGCGCCGTGTTCACTTCCAGAAAGTACGGATTGCCGTCCGCGTCGAGCATGAAATCGGCGCGGCCCCAATCGGTGCAGCCGAGCACGTCGAACGCGCGGCGCGCCAGCACTTTCAGATGCGCTTCTGCGTCCGGCGTCAAACCGCACGGAATCAGATACTGCGTGTCGTTCGCGATGTATTTCGCGTGGTAGTCGTAGAACTCGCCGGCGGGCACGATGCGGATCACCGGCAAATCGAGATTGCCGGCGATGCACGCGGTGTATTCGCCGCCGCCTTCGATGCTCTTCTCGACCACGACGATCCGGTCGTACCTGAGCGCCTCGACGAGCGCCGCCGGCAATGCGTCCGCGCTCTTCACCTTGATCACCGCGACGCTCGAACCTTCGCTCGCCGGCTTCACGAAGAGCGGCAAGCCGAGCTTCGCGACGATTTCCTGCGCGCGCGCTTCGTAGTCGTCGCCGCGCAGCACGGCTTCGAACTGCGGCGTCGGAATGCCGAGTTGCTGCCACACGAGCTTGGTGCGGAATTTATCGAGCCCGAGCGCCGAGCCGAGCACGCCGCTGCCGGTGTACTTGATGCCGTAAAAGTCGAGCGCGCCCTGAATCTGGCCGTTCTCGCCATAGCCGCCGTGCAGCGCGTTGAACGCGCGCACGAAGCCTTCTTCCTTCAATGCGGCGAGCGGACGCTCGGCCGGATCGAACGGATGCGCGTCGACGCCCGCGTCGCGCAGGCCCTGCAGCACGAGACGCCCCGAATTGAGCGACACCTCGCGCTCGGCGGAATTGCCGCCGAGCAGCACTGCCACCTTGCCGAACTGTTTGGCGAGTTGATCCGAATTGATACTGCTCATCTCACACCTTCGTTTCGAGCGCGAGGCGACCCGGCACACCGCCGATCGAACCCGCGCCCATCGTGATCACCACATCGCCGTCGCGCACCACTGCTGCGAGCGCGCCCGGCACTTCATCCACCGTATCGACAAACACCGGCTCGACCTTGCCCGCGACGCGCAGCGCACGGGCGAGCGCGCGGCCGTCGGCGGCGACGATCGGCGCTTCGCCGGCGGAATAGACTTCGGTCAGCACGAGCGCGTCGACCGTCGACAGCACCTTCACGAAGTCTTCAAAACAATCGCGCGTGCGTGTGAAGCGGTGCGGCTGGAACGCGAGCACCAGACGCCGCCCCGGAAACGCGCCGCGCGCCGCCGCCACCGTGGCCGCCATTTCGACCGGGTGATGGCCGTAGTCATCGACCAGCGTGTAGTTCCCTGTTGCGTTGCCTTCGGTCACGACCGGCACTTCGCCGTAGCGCTGGAAGCGTCGGCCCACGCCGTTAAAATCTGCCAGCGCTCGCTGGATATCGGCATCTTTCACTTCAAGTTCAGTCGCAATTGCAATTGCGGCCAGCGCGTTCTGCACGTTGTGCTCGCCCGGCAGGTTCAACGTGATGTCGAGCGGCGCCGCGTCTTCGCGCATCGCGGTGAAATGCATCTTGCCGTCGCGTGCCTCGACGTTCACCGCGCGGACCTGCGCGTCGGGCGCGAAGCCATAACGGATGATCGGCTTCGACACGAACGGCAGAATTTCCTTCACGTTCGGGTCGTCGACACACAGCACCGCAATGCCATAAAACGGCAGACGGTGCGTGAATTCGATGAACGCCTGCTTGAGCCGCGCGAAGTCGTGGCCGTAGGTGTCCATGTGATCGGCGTCGATGTTCGTGATGACTTCGATCACCGGGAACAGATTCAGGAACGACGCGTCCGACTCGTCCGCTTCGGCGACGATGAAATCGCCCGTGCCGAGCCGCGCATTCGCGCCCGCGCTGATCAGCCGGCCGCCGATCACGAAGGTCGGATCGAGTCCGCCGGCCGCGAGCACGCTGGCCACGAGCGAGGTGGTCGTGGTCTTGCCGTGCGTGCCGGCAATCGCGATGCCCTGCTTCAGGCGCATCAGTTCCGCGAGCATCACCGCGCGCGGCACGATCGGAATGCGGCGATGACGCGCGGCCAGCACTTCCGGGTTGTCGCTGCGCACCGCGGTCGAGACGACCACGGCGTTCGCGCCTTCGATGTTCTCCGCCGCGTGGCCGATCGAGATGCGCGCGCCGAGCGCCGCGAGCCGCTCGGTGACGGCGTTGCCCGACAGATCGGAGCCGCTCACCTGATAACCGAGGTTGACCAGCACCTCCGCGATGCCGCTCATGCCGACACCGCCGATGCCGACAAAGTGAATGTGTTTGACGATGTGTTTCATTGCTTTCCTTCTGGGCTCGCGCCCGAAAACGAACCCGCCACGGTCGCGCAAATCTGGGCGACCTGTTCCGTGGCGTCGGGTTTCGCGAGCGAGCGCGAACGCTCCGCCATTTCCGCGAGACTTTCCCGCGTCTGGCTGCGCAACCAGCCAGCGAGTTTTTCCGCCGACAAATCGCGTTGCTGCACGACCAGCGCCGCGCCGTTCTCGGCGAGAAACGCTGCGTTAGTGGTTTGGTGATCGTCGACCGCGTACGGGAACGGCACGAACAACGCCGCCACGCCCACCGCCGAAATCTCCGACACCGTCATGGCGCCCGAGCGGCAAATCACGAGATCGGCTTTCGCGTAAGCGCTCGTCATGTCGTCGATGAACGGCACGAGTTGCACGTCCGCGCCGGTTTGCAAACCCGCTGCCGCGTAGTTTTCGCGCAGCGCGTCGATATGCTTCGCGCCCGCCTGATGCACGATGCGCGGCCGCTCATTGGAGCCGAGCAGCGCGACCGCGCGCGGCACGACTTCGTTGAGCGCCGCAGCGCCCAGACTGCCGCCGACCACCAGCACGTTCAGCGGACCGATGCGTTCTGCATAGCGTGCTTTGGGCGCAATCGCGCGCGCAAGTTCCGCACGAATCGGATTGCCGGTCCATTCGCTGTGCGGCAATGCATTCGGAAACGCAACGAGCACGCGTTTGGCGACCTTCGCGAGCACCTTGTTCGCGAGACCCGCAATCGAATTCTGTTCATGCAGCACGAGCGGACGGCCGCTCAATGCCGTCATCAAGCCGGCCGGAAACGTGATGTAGCCGCCCATGCCGAGCACCACATCCGGCTTCACGCGACGCAGCACGCTCAGACTCTGCGTGCAGGCGCGCAGCAAAGTGAGCGGCAACATCAGCTTCGTTTTCAGGCCTTTGCCGCGCAGCCCGCCGAAGCGCACGTATTCCATCGGGATGCCGTGCTTCGGCACAAGCGTGGCTTCCATGCCCGCGGGATTGCCAAGCCAGACGACCTTCCAGCCCCACGCCTGCATCAGATGCGCGACCGCGAGCCCCGGGAACACGTGTCCCCCGGTGCCGCCGGCCATCACCATCAGCGTGCGTTGCTGCGTGAGGGTCATACTTTTCCTCCGCGCATCAGCACACGATTTTCATAGTCGACACGCATCAACACCGCGATCGCGACGCAATTCAGCAAGATGCCCGAGCCGCCGTAACTGACGAGCGGCAGCGTCAGACCTTTGGTCGGCAGCAAGCCCAGATTCACGCCCATGTTGATGAAGGTCTGCGCGCCGAACCAGATGCCGATGCCCTTCGCGACCAGACCCGCGAACGTGCGATCGAGCGCGAGCGCCTGACGGCCGATTTCGAACGAGCGACGCACGATCCAGTAGAACATCAGGATCACGACGAGCACGCCGACAAAACCGAGTTCCTCACCAATCACGGCAAGGATGAAGTCGGTATGCGCTTCCGGCAGATAGTTCAGCTTTTCGACGCTGCCGCCCAGGCCCACGCCGAACCACTCGCCGCGTCCGAAAGCGATCAGCGAGTGCGTCAATTGATAGGCCTTGCCCTGCGCGTAACGGTCGTCCCACGGATCGAGGTACGCGAAAATCCGCTCGCGACGCCACGGCGACGCCCACACCAGCAAGCTGAACGTGCCGACCGCCGTGGCGACGAGGCCGCCGAACAGCTTGCCGTTCACGCCGCCGAGAAAGAGCAGCCCCATTGCGATCGCCGCGATCACCATGAACGCGCCCATGTCCGGCTCGAGCAACAGCAACGCGCCGACGAAGCCGACCGCCATGGCCATCGGCAAAAAGCCTTTGGCGAAGCTGTGCATGTATTCCTGCTTGCGCACCGTGTAGTTCGCCGCGTAGATCGTCACCGCGAGCTTCATGATTTCCGACGGCTGCATGTTCGTGATGCCGAGCGGAATCCAGCGGCGCGCGCCGTTCACGCCCTTGCCGATGTGCGGAATCAGCACGATCACGAGCGCGACGATCGAGATCAGAAAGAGCTTCGGCGCGTACTTGTCCCACGTCGAAATGGGAATGCGGAACGACACAACGCCGACCACCGCGCCCATCACCACGAAGATGATCTGACGCATGAGGAAGGCGTAGTCGTGATACGACGCGTACTTCGGCGAATCGGGCATGGCGATCGACGCCGAATACACCATCACGACGCCGAGCCCGAGCAACGCGACCACCACCCACAGCAGCGAGTGATCGTAGTCGAGCATGCGCGAGCGTAGCGGACGCACGCCGCTGACGGCGCTCGCGAGACCGCTGCCGCCCGCGCGTCCGGCGACGCGCGCGGCACCGCCGGTGTCGCCGTTGCCCGCGACGCGCGAACCGAATCGTTCCGACCAGCTCATATCATCGTCCCCCGTTCGGCCGCGATGTCTTCCACCGTGCTGCGAAATACCGCGGCACGATGCGCGTAACCCTTGAACATGTCGAAGCTCGCGCAAGCCGGCGACAACAGCACGGCGTCGCCCGGTTGCGCCAGCGCGGCGGCGGCACGCGTCGCTTCTTCGAGCGTGGCGTGGTTCGTGATGGCAATGCCGGTGTCTTCCAGCGCGGCGCGAATCTGCGGCGCGTCGCGGCCGATCAGCATTACCGCGCGGCACCAGCGCATGACCGGCGCGGCGAGCGGCTCGAAGTCCTGGCCTTTGCCATCGCCGCCGGCAATCAGCACGGCGCGCTGCGCGAGACCGTCGAGCGCGGCAACCGTCGCGCCCACGTTGGTGCCCTTGCTGTCGTCCACGTAGTCGACGCCATCGATCGACGCGATCAATTCCACGCGATGCGGCTCGCCGTGATACTCGCGCAAGCCGTGCAGCAGCCGCGCGCCCGGCAGGCCGATTGCGCGCGCGAGCGCATAGGCCGCGAGCGCGTTCGCCGCGTTGTGCAAACCGCGAATGCGCAACGCGTCGGCGGGCATCAGACGCTTCAACGCAATGTTCGGCGGCACAACCACTTCATTCTTGCGACGGCGCTTCGGCGCCGGTTCGTCGCTCGCGTCCTGATCGCGCGCTTCGACAAGCCAGATCATGCCGCTCTCGCGCAGCAGACCATAGTCGCCGTCGTTCTTCGGCTCGGTTACGCCGAAGGTGACCATCTCAGCTTCACTCGCCTCGGAAGGCGCGAGCGCCATGACGCGCGCGTCGTCGCGATTCAGCACGCGCACGGTCTGTGTACCGAAGATGCGGCCCTTCGCGGCGGCGTAGGCGTCGAGGCCGCCGTGCCAGTCGAGGTGATCCTGCGTGATGTTGAGAATCGCGGCCGCGTCCGGCTCGAACGTGTGAGCGGTTTCGAGCTGGAAGCTCGACAGTTCGAGCACCCACACATTGGGCAGCGCGGTGTTGTCGATGGCTTCGGCAAGCTTGTCGAGCAGCGACGGGCTGATATTGCCCGCGACCGCCACCTTCTTGCCCGCGCGTTCGCACAGGAGGCCCGTGAGGCTCGTCGTGGTGGTCTTGCCGTTGGTGCCCGTGATCGCGACGACCTTCGGCGCATAGCCGCTTTCGCCGAGCGTTCTGAGCGCTTGCGAGAACAGTTCGAGTTCGCCCCACACGGGGATGCCCTGCTCGCGCGCCGCTGTGATCAGCGGCAGCAGATCCGCGGCGAGCGGCGACAGACCGGGGCTGATTGCGACAAGCTCCACGCCTTCGAGCAGCACCGGCGAAAACGGGCCGCCGACAAACGCGGCGTCGACGCCGTGCGCTTCCAGCGCGGACAGGTTCGGCGGCACTTCGCGCGTGTCGGCCACACGCAGCCGACAGCCGTGCCGCGCGCACCAGCGCGCCATGGCGAGACCGGATTCACCCAGTCCCAGCACGAGCACCATCGGCTTTTGCCGATCCCGAAACTTCTCGCCGAACATCGCCTGCTTCCTTTAATACTTGCTGCTTAACGCAGTTTGAGCGTGGACAAACCGAACAGACACAGCATCAACGTGATGATCCAGAAACGCACGACCACTTGCGTTTCCTTCCAACCCGACAATTCGAAATGGTGATGCAGCGGCGCCATCTTGAAGAGACGCCGCCCTTCGCCGAAACGGCGTTTGGTGAACTTGAACCAAGTGACCTGCAACATCACCGAGACGGTTTCCGCGACGAAGATGCCGCCCATGATGAACAGCACGATTTCCTGACGCACGATCACCGCGACGGTGCCGAGCGCGCCGCCGAGCGCGAGCGCGCCGACGTCGCCCATGAACATCTGCGCCGGGTGCGTGTTGAACCAGAGAAACGCGAGCCCCGCGCCGCCCATCGCGGAACAGAAAATCAGCAACTCGCCGGCACCGGCGATATGCGGAAACAGCAGATATTTCGAGTAGACCGAACTGCCCATCACGTAGGCAAACACGCCGAGCGACGCGCCGACGAGCACGACCGGCATGATCACGAGGCCGTCGAGGCCGTCCGTCAGATTGACCGCGTTGCTCGCGCCGACGATCACCAGATACGTCAACACGATGAAGCCCCACACACCGAGCGGATAGCTGATCGACTTGAAGAACGGCAGCATCAGGTCGGCGCGCGCGGGCAAGCCCATCGACAGACCGCTGCGCACCCACGCCATGAAGAGATCGAACACGCGCACATTGCTCGCCTCGGACACGCTGAACGCGAGGTACACCGCCGCGAACAGCCCGATCAGCGACTGCCAGAAATACTTCTCGCGCGAGGACATGCCGCGCGGGTCCTTGTAGACGACCTTGCGGTAATCGTCGACCCAGCCGATCACGCCGAAGCCGAACGTGACGAGCATCACGATCCAGATGAAGCGATTGGTCAGATCGGCCCACAGCAGCGTCGCCACGGCGATGCCGAGCAGAATCAGCACCCCGCCCATGGTCGGCGTGCCGGATTTCACGAGGTGCGTTTGCGGACCATCTTTACGGACAGCCTGACCGACCTTCATGGCGGTCAGCTTGCGGATCACCGCCGGGCCGCAGACGAGCCCGATCAGCAACGCGGTGATGGTGGCCATCACCGCGCGGAAAGTCAGGTAACTGAACACGCGCAAGAAGCTTGCGTCATTCTGCAGCCATTGCGCCAGCGCCAGTAGCATGCTTCGGTCCTTCTATTTCAGTGTGCGGCGGGCGCGCTGCCCGCTGCGTTGGGTTGTGGACTCGTCACGGCGTCCACCACGCGCTCCATTTGCATGAAGCGCGAGCCTTTCACGAGAAGCGTTGCAGCCGGGCCGAAGCCGGCGTGCTGCAATTGCGCGACCAGCGTGCCGACATCGGCGACGTGGTGCGCGTTTGCGCCGTATGCCGCACAGGCGTCGCGCGAGGCGTCACCCATGGCGTACAGCGCGTCGATACCGCGTTCCTTGGCGTAAGCACCCATTTCGCGGTGGAATTCAGGACCGTTGTCGCCGGTTTCGCCCATGTCGCCCATCACCAGCACGCGCGGCGAAGCATGCGACGCGAGCACGTCGATCGCGGCGCGCATCGAATCGGGATTGGCGTTGTACGTGTCGTCGATCACGGTCGCGCCGGCGAGCGAGCCGAGCGCGCCGCGCTTGACCTGCAAGCGGCCTTTCACGGCGCCGAACGATTCGAGGCCGCGCCTGATCGCATCGAGCGACACGCCCGCGGCGAGCGCCGCCGCACTCGCGGCCAGCGCGTTATGCGCGTTGTGATTGCCGAGTACCTGCAGCGCGGCTTGCACCGAACCTTCGGGCGTATCGATGCTGAGCACCTTGCCGTCGAACGTCCCGGTGACAGCGGCTTCGGTTGTGCGTTCCGCCGTGTTGAGGGCGAAGTCGACGATCCGGTTGCCGGTGGCCGCCACGCGCCAGATGCTTGCGTAGGCGTCGTCGGCGGGGAAGACAGCGACGCCTTCCGGGCTCAGCACGTGAATCACGCTGGCATGTTCGAGCGCGACCGCTTCGACGGTCGCCATGAATTCCTGATGCTCGCGCTGCGCGTTGTTCACCACGGCGACGGTCGGCTCCGCGATTTTCGCGAGCAACGACGTTTCGCCAGGATGATTCATGCCGAGTTCGACCACAGCGAGCCGATGCGCGGCATGCAGACGGAACAGCGTGAGCGGCAAGCCGATGTCGTTGTTGAAGTTGCCCGCGGTGGCGAGGCGCGCGTCGGCGCCCACGGCGGCGGCGAAGATCGACGCGATCATTTCCTTGACCGTGGTCTTGCCGTTGCTGCCCGTCACCGCGACGAGCGGCATGCTGAACTCGCGGCGCCAGCCACGCGCCAGCGCGCCCAATGCGGCGCGCGTGTCGGCAACGCGCACGGCGGGCACGTTCCAGCCGTCGGGCGTGCGCGCGACGAGTGCCGCCGACACATTGCGCGCCGCGACTTCGGCAAGGAAGTCGTGCGCGTCGAAACGGTCGCCCTTGATCGCGACGAACAGATCGCCGGGGCCGGCGCTGCGGCTGTCGGTCGAGACCCGTTCGAACGTGACGTCACCATTGCCGGTCACGCTGGCGCCCGGAATCAGCGCGGCGGCTTCGCGCAGCGAAAACATGGCGTGTGCTGGCCGGCTCATTCGCCACCTCCGCGTGCCTGAGTCGCCCGCGCGGCAAGCGCGAGACGGGCGTGATCCTGATCGGAGAAAGCGCGCTTCTTGCCCATGATTTCCTGTGTGGCTTCGTGCCCCTTGCCGGCCAGCACGATGACGTCTTCGCGCGCGGCGCTACGGATTGCCTGAAGGATCGCGCTCGCGCGGTCTTCAATGCGGCGCGCCTTCGACGCGTCTTTCATTCCGGCCGCGATCTGCTCGATGATCGATTGCGGATCTTCACTGCGCGGGTTGTCGCTCGTGACCACGACGCCGTCTGCGATTTTTTCGGCGATCGCGCCCATCAGCGGACGCTTGGTCGCGTCGCGGTCGCCGCCGCAGCCGAACATGCAGATCAGTTCGCCGCCGCGCGCGGCCGCCATCGGGCGCAGCGCTTCGAGCGTTTTTTCGAGCGCGTCGGGCGTGTGCGCGTAGTCGATCACGACGAGCGGCTCGTCGTTCTGCAAGCGGCCGCCGAGACGCTGCATGCGGCCATTCACCGATTCGAGTCTGGCCAGTTCGGCGAGCGCGGCGTCGAACGGAATGCCGGCGGCGAGCAGCGCGCCCAGCACCCCAAGCAGATTGCTCACGTTGAATGCACCGAGCGTTTGCACTTCGACGTCCGCATCGCCCCAATCGGACGTGCTCAGATGAAACGCGGTGCCTGTCGCGGTGGCGCGCACGTCGGAGGCGAGCAGCAGCGCATCGGCTTGCGGCACGCCTGCCGACGCGTCTTGCGACGCCGGTTCGAGACCGTAAGCGATGGTGCGCGCGCGGCCTTGCGTGCTGGCGAGCAGACGGCGGCCAGCCGCGTCGTCGCGATTGATCACCGCCGCGCGCAGTTCCGGCCACGCGAAAAGGCGCGCCTTGGCGGCTTCGTAGGCTTCGAACGTGTGGTGATAGTCGAGATGGTCTTGCGTGAGATTCGTGAACACGGCGATGTCGAACGCCGTGCCGTTGACCCGCCCCTGGTGCAGCGCATGCGACGACACTTCCATCGCGACGGCCTGTGCGCCGGCGTCGCGCAATTGCGCGAGACTACGTTGCAATTGCGGCGCGTCGGGCGTCGTGAAGCCGGTGTGCACGAGCTGTCCCGGCAAACCCGTGCCGAGCGTGCCGATGATCGCGCAGCGCTTGCCGAGCGCCGTGAGCGCCGCCGAAATCCACTGACTGCACGAGGTCTTGCCGTTCGTGCCGGTCACGCCGACCGTCAGCAGGCTGTCGCTCGGATCGTTGTACCACGCGCTCGCGATGGAACCGGCCAGTTCGTTCAGCGCCGGGACGGCGAGCGTGGTGGACGCGTCGATTGCGCCGCCGAATCCTTCGGACTGCACGAGCACCGCCGCGGCGCCGCGTTCGAGGGCCGCGCCGATGAACGGGCGGTTGTCCGCGCCTTCCACCGCGTAGGCGAAGAAGGCGTCGCCGGCCGCGAGCGAACGCGTGTCGGCGTGCAGATGCGCGCCCGGCTGCACATGAGCGCGCAGCCAGTTCAAAGCCTCGGCGATCTGCCGGTGTGCCGGATGATTCTTGCGCAGCGCGTTCATCGAACGACTCCCGGATGGCTCTTCGCGTTGGCGGCAATCGTCATCTTCTTCGCGCTCGCGTTGGTCGCGATCTTCTTCGCCGCCGACGGCGCGGGCGTGGCCGAAGGCGCCGCGGACGCGGAATCGTCCGACACCACCATCTGCTTGACCGGCATTTGCGGCGGCACGTTCAGCGAGCGCAGCGTGTCGCCGACGATGCCCGAGAACACCGGGCCCGACACCTGACCGCCGAAGTGGCTGCCCGCCGTCGGTTCGTCGACGGAAACCGCGACCACGATGCGTGGATTGGGCATCGGCGCCATGCCGACGAACGACGCGCGATATTTCGAGTGGTCGTAACCGTGAGGGCCGTGCTTGTACGCCGTGCCGCTCTTGCCGCCGACGCGATAGCCCGGCACCGCCGCATCGGGCGACGTGCCGCCCGCCGAGACGACGGTTTCGAGCATCGCGCGCACTTCGCGAGCGGTGGTCGGCGAAAAGATTTGCGGTCCGGTGGCGGGTTGTTCACCCGGCGAGCGGAAAATCGACACCGGCATGATCTGGCCGTCGTGCGCGATCGCGGTGTACGCGCGGCCCAGCTGGAATAGCGACACCGACAGGCCATAGCCGTACGACATGGTCGCCTGCTCGATGCGGCGCCAGCTCTTCCACGGACGCAGACGCCCCGCCGCCGCGCCCGGGAACCCGACCTTCGGCGCCTGGCCGAGGCCGATGCTCGTGTACATGTTCCACATCTCTTCGGGCTTGAGCTGCATGGCGATCTTCGTCGCGCCGATGTTGCTCGACTTCTGGATCACACCGCCGACGGTCAGCACACCGAACGCGCTGTCGTCGGTAATCGGCGCGCCGTCAAGCACGAAGCGGCCGCCGCCCGTATCAACCAGTGTAGTCGGCGTGACGCGGTGCAGATCGAGCGCGAGCGAGACCGTGAACGGCTTCATGATCGAACCGGGCTCGAACGTGTCGGTCAGGATGCGGTTGCGCAACTGGTCGCCGGTCAGGTGGGAGCGATCGTTCGGGTTGTACGTCGGGTAATTGACGAGCGCGAGCACTTCGCCCGTGCGCACGTCGATCACCATGGCCGCGCCGGCTTTTGCCTTGAACTTCTCGACCGCCGCTTTCAGGTTCGCATAGGCGATGTACTGGATCTTGCTGTCGATCGAGAGATCCACGTCCTGGCCGTTGTGCGGCACGACCTGCTCGTCCACGTCCTCGATGATGTGGCCCATGCGGTCCTTGATCACGCGACGGCTTCCCGACATGCCCGCGAGCAGCTTCTGGTCGCCGAGTTCGACGCCTTCCTGGCCTTCGTCCTCGACGTTCGTGAAGCCGATCAGGTGAGCCGTGATTTCGCCTTCGGGATAGAAACGCTTGTATTCGTCGCGCGCATAGATGCCGGGGATGTCGAGCGCCTTCACCTTGTCGGCAATGTCCACCGGCACCTGGCGTTTGACGTACACGAAGGTCTTGTCTTCCGACAGCTTCGTGCGCAATTCCTTATTGGTCATGCCGAGCAGTTTGCCGAGCGCGTCCAGCTTGTCGGCGCCGAGGTCATCCGGCACCGATTCGGGAATCGCCCAGATGGCGCGCACCGGCAGGCTCGTGGCGAGCACGAGACCGTTGCGGTCGAGAATCTTGCCTCGCGTGGCCGGCAGTTCGAGGCGGCGCTGATAGCGGATTTCGCCCTGCTTCTGATAGAACGCGTTGCCGGGGCCTTGAATCCAGAACGCGCGCGCGGTCAGCGCGACGAACGCCATGAAAAGCAGGAACACGACGAGCTTCGAGCGCCACATCGGCAGGCGCACGGACAGGATCGGATTGGCCGAGAAGGCGACGCTCTTGCGAGCCGACGATTTTTTCATCGCACGCCTCGGCTACGGTTGGTCGCGACCGGCGCCGACGCCGGACCGGAAGTCGGGATCGGCGCGTCTTCCGCCTTCGCGGCGCCCGGATCGAGCGTCAGGTATTGCGTGCGGCCCGTCGTGACCGGCTGCATCTTCAGCGACGCGGTGGCGGTCTGCTCGATGCGCGACGTTTTCGACAGCGCGCTCTGCTGATATTGAAGCTGCGAGTAATCCTGCTGCAACTGACGCTCCTGCGACTGCGCACGCTGCAACTGAATGAATATGTGGCGCTGCTGATTGGTGGCGTTGATGACAGACAAGGCACAGCCCATCACGATGATCAGCAGGAAAATGTTGAGACGATTCATGGTGCGATTCGCTCCGCCACGCGCATCACGGCAGAACGGGCGCGCGGATTGGCGGCGACTTCAGCGTCGCTCGCAAACACGCGGCCGATGATTTTGAGCGGGGGACTCGGCAGATCGACAGCACGAATCGGCAGGCGACGATCCACCGCAGGCGTACTTGCATACGCCTGCATGAATCGCTTGACGATTCGGTCCTCGAGCGAATGAAAGCTGATCACCACCAGCCGCCCCCCTTGCTCCAGCAGCGATAACGCTGCTTCTAAAACGACTTGCAGCTCCGCAAGCTCTTGATTGATGTGAATCCGTATAGCCTGAAAGGTGCGGGTTGCCGGGTCCTTGCCCTTCTCACGGGTTTTGACGACGTTAGCCACGATTTGGGCAAGCTCGCCCGTGCTGACGAGAGGCCCAAGACGGTCGGACTCTGCCCGGCGAGCAACAAGCGCCTTTGCAATCTGAAAAGCAAACCGTTCTTCCCCATAATCTCGTATCACCTCCGTCAATTCCTGCACCGTGGCCCGCGCCAGCCAGTCGGCGGCGGACTCGCCGCGCGTCGGGTCCATCCGCATGTCGAGCGGGCCGTCGGCGCGGAAACTGAAACCCCGCTCCGGATCGTCGACTTGCGGCGACGACACGCCCAGATCCAGCAAAACGCCCGACACCTGTTCAATCCCGCGCTGCGCAATCGCGCCGCGCAGTGAAGCAAAACTCTCGTGCACGATGCCAAAGCGCGGGTCTGCGATCTGCTGCGCCGTGGCGATGGCAAGCGGATCTTTGTCGAACGCGATCAGACGCCCCGCTTCGCCCAACTTCTCCAGCACCAGACGGCTGTGACCGCCGCGCCCAAACGTGCCGTCCACATACACGCCGTCCGCGCGCGTGACCAGCGCATTTACCGCTTCTTCGAGCAGCACCGTGCGATGCTGCAATTCGTTTCTCATCGCCGATGCCATAGTTGTTAGCCGCGATCAGAACGTGAAATCTTTCAATGCGTCGGGCATGCCCTCGGCAATCGCCGCCTGTTCCTTCGCAGCGTAAATCTGCGCGTCCCACAATTCGAAGTGGCGCCCCATGCCGAGCAAGGTCACTTCTTTTTCCAGCGAGCCGGCCGCGCGCAATTCCGGCGACACGAGCACGCGACCCGCGCCGTCCATATCGACGTCCATGGCATTACCGAGAAAAATGCGCTTCCACCAGGCTGCGTTCATGGGCAGCTTGTCGACTTTGTCGCGGAAGACTTCCCATTCCGGGCGCGGAAAGAGCAACAGGCAGCCGTCCGGGTGCTTGGTGATCGTCACCCGGCCCTCTGCCTGTGTTTGCAGCGCATCCCGATAGCGGGACGGAATGGACATCCGCCCTTTCGCATCGAGCGTCAGCGCCGACGCCCCTTGGAACACTTCGCTCTCCCTCTTGACCAGCGCTTTTCGCTGGCTGCCCGATTCGTAAAAATCTACCCGAAACCGCTTGTTAGATCACACAAAAATACACTTTCTCACACTGTCTCCCACTTTAGAGGAACGCTAAACGGGGGTCAAGGGAGAGAAGCGGTTTTTGAGCGAATTTTGTTTGTTAGAACAAGGACTTAGCGCGACTCCTTCACGTCAGACGTAAAACGGAAAACCGTTATAAATGAAAGAGCTACTGAAGCTTCTGAAGGTGATACGTGAAAAGTACGAGGGAAAGGCGCGGATCGTAAGCGATCGTGAAGGCGATCTGGAAGATGTTCGGCGGGGATTCTGCGGGGACGGGCGGACGGCGCGTGTGGCGCCGCCCCACTTCAGGCAGTGAACGACGAGGACTCCGGTTTCCTGCTTGCGCTTCCTATATGTAATACGCGGTGCGCGTCATGACTTTCGACATCGCGCGCATCAGTGCGCGCGCCGGAAACGGCAGCTCGATGCCGCCGGCATCCATGGCGGCTTTTCCGTGCGCGGCTTCGTCCACGCGCATCTGCTCGACGATCGCACGCGACTCGCGGTCGGCGGCGGGCAAGCGATCCATATGACTATCCAGATGACGCTCGACCTGACGCTCGGTCTCCGCCATGAAGCCGAGGCTCACGCGGTCGCCCAGGCGTCCCGCCGCGAGGCCGATGGCGAGCGCGCCGGCGTACCAGACCGGATTCAGCAGACTCGGACGCGAATCCAGCGCTTCGAGACGCTTCGCAGTCCACGCGAGATGATCTTCTTCCTCCACGGCAGCCCGATCGAACACGGCGCGCAACGAGGGCGACCGCGTGGCGAGCTTCTGCGCCTGGTAAAGCGCCTGGGCGCAGACCTCGCCGACGTGATTCACGCGCATCAGACCGGCGGAATGGGCGCGTTCGGCCTGCGAGAGTTCGGGCGTGTCCGCCGACACCGCCGATTCTTGCGGAACCGGCAACGGACGGCTCATTCGCGAGACGCCCGTCATTGAGCGTAAACCCCGATCAAATTCGGTAATCAACTCGTCCAGAAACATTCAGCACTCCCAGATTCAACAACCGGCTTGCCGGCGACGGCGGCCCGTGCGACAAGGCTTTCCGAGGAAAAATAGGCCTTCGTTCGCCTTTTCATCCGGCCGAAAAAGGCATGAAGATTTCAATTTTAGAGCATGTTGCGTAAACGAAACAGGAGGCTTCCTGGCGGTCTGCTTTTTCTTTGTGCTAATTAGGCCTTTTGTTACATTACGTGCAACTTCTCGCGAAGTTGGACAAGCAAGGCCTCAACGCTACATAAATATTTGCCTTGTACAAAAGATTCGTATTCCTTGGAGATCATTCGATGAAAAAGTCGCTTCTCGCTCTCGCAGCACTGGGCGCATTCGCAGGCGTCGCACATGCTCAGAGCAGCGTGACCCTGTACGGCATCATTGACGAAGGCTTCAACATCAACACCAACTCGGGTGGCAAGCACCTGTACAACCTGTCCAGCGGCGTCATGCAAGGCTCGCGTTTCGGCCTGCGTGGCACGGAAGATCTGGGCGGCGGTCTGAAGGCCATCTTCGTGTTGGAAAACGGCTTTGACGTGAACAACGGCAAGCTGGGTCAAGGCGGCCTGATGTTCGGTCGTCAAGCATATGTCGGTCTGTCGAGCCAGTTCGGCACGGTCACGCTGGGTCGTCAGTACGACTCCGTCGTCGACTACGTCGGTCCGCTGGAAGCCGGCGACCAGTGGGGCGGCTACCTGGCTGCTCACCCGGGCGACCTGGACAACTTCAACAACGCATACCGTACGAACAACACGGTCAAGTACACGAGCGCTGACTACAACGGCCTGAAGTTCGGCGGCACGTACAGCTTCGGCGGCGTGGCAGGCAACTTCTCGTCGAACCAGATCTGGTCGTTGGGCGCTGGCTACAACAACGGTCCGCTGGTTTTGGGCGTCGGTTACTTGAACGCACGTACCCCGGCAGCTTCGGGCGGCCTGTTCAACAACGGCGGCACGATCGCGACGAACACGCCGGCTACGGCTACGGCTGCTGCAAACTTCGCAGTGACCTCGCCGGTCTACGCTGGCTTCGCATCGGCTAACACGTACCAGGTCGTCGGTGCAGGCGGTGCATACACGTTCGGCGCGGCAACGGTCGGCCTGACGTACTCGAACGTCCGTTTTGCGAACCTCGGTGCGACGTACGCATCGCCGTTCAAGGGCCAAACGGCTACGTTCAACAACGCAGAAGTCAACTTCAAGTATCAGTTGACTCCGGCATTGCTGGTCGGCGCAGCGTATGACTACACGCGCGGCACGGAAATCAACGGCAACTCGCGTGCTCAGTACCACCAAGGCTCGCTGGGCGTGGACTACTTCCTGTCCAAGCGCACCGACGTCTATGTGATCGGCGTGTACCAGCACGCTACGGGTGAAACCGTGAGCGCGACGGGCAGCGTGGTCGCAGCAACGGCTGGCATCAACGGTCTGACGGGCTCGTCGAACCAGAACCAGCTCGCAGCTCGCGTCGGCATCCGCCACAAGTTCTAATAAGTCGTAAAAACGCAGTTTGCCTCAAAGGCGCCTTCGGGCGCCTTTTTTTATGGCGACGAGCAACGAGAAAGGCCCGGCAGATTTGCGGTCTGCCGGGCCTTTCCTCTTGTGCTGCACTTCCGCGCTATTCGTTGGTTTCAATCATGCGAAAGTGCGTGTCCTATGCGCTCATGCACGCCCGTCGCGCAACTCGCGGCGCAGGATCTTACCGACGTTGCTTTTCGGCAGTTCCGTGCGGAACTCGACGATTTTCGGCCGTTTGTAGCCAGTTAGCCGCGCTTTACAGTAAGAAAGAATGTCGGCATCGGTCAGCGCCTCGTCTTTCCTGACGACGAAAAGCTTCACCGCTTCGCCGGAATGCGAGTCCGGCACGCCGACCGCGGCGACCTCGAAGACACCGGGAAGTTTGGCGACCACGTCTTCGATCTCGTTCGGGTACACGTTGAAGCCCGAAACCAGAATCATGTCCTTCTTGCGATCGACAATCTTCACGAACCCGCGTTCGTTCATGAAACCTACATCGCCCGATTTGAAGAAGCCGTCCGGCGTCATGACCTTGGCCGTCTCATCCGGCCGGTTCCAGTAGCCGGCCATGACCTGCGGGCCGCGGATGCAGATTTCACCGGGCTGGCCGAGCGGCACTTCCGCGCCGTCGTCGTCGCGAATGGACACTTCCGTCGATGGTAGCGGCAAGCCGATCGTGCCGCTGTATTCGGTGACCGTGACCGGGTTGCAGGTCACGCACGGCGACGTCTCGGACAAACCGTAGCCTTCGATAATCGGCGTATGCGTATGCTCGAACCAGCGTTTGGCGACCGCCTCCTGCACCGCCATTCCGCCGCCATTGGCGGCGATCAGCTTCGAAAAATCGAGCTTGTGGAAATCCGGGCTATTCAGCAGCGCGTTGTACAACGTGTTGACTGCGGGAATCGTCGTGATCGGATAGCCATCCAGCGCTTTGATCATGCCGGGAATGTCGCGCGGATTCGGGATCAGCACGCCGAGACCGCCGGTACGAATCGTGAGCAACCCGCACACGGTCAGCGCGAACACGTGATAAAGCGGCAGCGCGACAACGGTGATGAATTGCTGGATGTCCGCGCGACCCGCGCGCACCGGATCGAGCCAGATTTCCGACTGCAACACGTTCGCGATCAGGTTCCGATGCAGCAGCGTCGCGCCCTTGGCCACGCCTGTCGTACCGCCGGTGTACTGCAGAAAGGCAACGTCGTCCGGGCCTTGCTGGGCCGGCTTGAAACTTTGACGGGCGCCCTCGGCGATTGCCGTATTGAATTTGACATGGCCGGGCAAGCTCCAGTCCGGCACCATCTTCTTCACCTGACGCACGACGAAGTTGACGACAGCGCCCTTGACGCCCATCAAATCGCCCATTGCCGCGACCACTACGTGTTTGACTGCGGTATTGCGGACGATCGCCTGCAACGTGACGGCGAAGTTTTCGAGCAGGACGATGGCCTCGGCGCCGCTGTCCTTCAACTGGTGTTCGAGTTCGCGCGGCGTGTAGAGCGGGTTCACGTTCACGACAACATAGCCCGCGCGCAGAATGGCCGCGATCGCCACCGGATATTGCAGCACGTTCGGCATCATGATCGCGACGCGCGCGCCACGTGCGAGTCCCTTCGACTGAAACCACCCGGCCAGCTTGCGCGACAGCGCGTCGAGCTCGCCGTAGCTGATTTCCTTGCCCATGCAGACGAAGGCCGGCTTGTCGCAATGCTCGCGAAACGCCTCTTCCAGAAGCTCGGCGACGGACGAATAGCGGCTCACGTCGATCTCTGCGGGAACGCCGGGCGGGTAGGATTTCAGCCAGATTTTGTCCATGCAGCGTCTCCTTAATTATTTTCGAATGGTCGTGCTAAAAACGCATCGTAGCATGGGCACCTCTGCGCTATTCGCGAAAATCGCGTGGGTTAGACTGCTGCCTCGAAGCGTCAAAACCCTTGCTGGCGAGGCTTGCAGGAGGCAGCAGCGTACGTCAGGCGCGCTCGACCTGGACGAGGCAGTCGTAGAAAGTGGCCGATCCGCCGAGGTCCGTGAGCGCCTGGCTCGTGACCTGATTGGCGTTGCGGCCGTCAGGGGCGAGCTTTTTCCACCAGATCGACAGGCCGACCACGAGCCCTTGACGGGCGCGGTCGGTGACGCGGGCGCGCGCCTGCATCGAGCCGCGATCGTTGAAAATGCGCACCTGGTCGCCGTCGACGATACTTCGCGACTGGGCGTCCGCCGGGTGAATGTCCAGATGCGGCTCGCCTTCCGTGGAGCGCAAGCTTTCGACATTCACGAACGTACTGTTCAGGAAGTTGCGAGCAGGCGGCGAGATCATCGCGAGCGGATAGCGGGCGGCGAGTTCTGGCGCGGCCTCGGCGGATTCATAGGGCGGCAGATAGTCCGGAAGCGGATCAAGCCCTTGCTGCGCGAGCCGCTCACTATAGAACTCGCACTTGCCTGACGGCGTTCGAAAGCCGCCCTCGGCAAACGGCGCGTCGGGCAGATTCAGCTTGGCCCAGCCCGTCTGTTTGAGCGCGTCCCAATCCACGCCTTCGAGCGTCTTGTCTTGCCAACGGAATGCGCTGCGCGCGACGGCCTCGTCGCTTTCGAACAGCGCCGGTTCGTCGAGCCCCATAGAACGCGCGAAGCCGCGAAAAATCTCGGTGTTCGGACGCGCCTCCCCCACCGGCGGAATCGCCGGCAAGTTGACCATGACGTGCGTGTGGCCATAGGACTTGTGCACGTCGAGGTGCTCCAGTTGCGTCGTGGCGGGCAGTAGCAGATCGGCATAATCGGCGGTGTCGGTGCGGAAATGCTCGAGCACGATTGTGAACAGGTCTTCTCGCGCAAAGCCCGCCGCGACGCGCTCCGAATCCGGCGCGACGGCAACCGGGTTCGAGTTATAGACGACGATCGCTTCGATTTTCGGGCCGAAGGCGGCGTCGCCCGCCTGCAGCAACGCGTCGCCGATTGCATTCATGTTGATCACGCGGCTCGGATTCGCGGGCCAGCCCGGCATCAAATCAGGACGCTGCAGCGCGTGCGAGTCGATCGGCGCCCATCCCGCCGACGACAGCAAAGCGCCGCCCGCCCGCTCGCGCCATGCACCGGTCAACGACGGCAGGCATGCAATCGCACGCACCGCATTGCCGCCGCCGCGCACCCGTTGCAGGCCGTAGTTCATGCGGATCGCGGCTTTCCGGGTGCTGCCGTAAAGTCGCGCAAGTTCGACGATAACTCGCTCTTCTATGCCGCAACTCTCCGCAACGCGCGACGTCTGGTAATCGAGCGCGCGGGCTTTCAGTTGCTCGAACCCTAGTGTATGTTCGGCGATGTACGCGTGATCCAGCAGGTTTTCGGAGATCAGCACGTTCATCATGCCGAGCGCCAGCGCACCGTCGGTACCCGGCTTCAAGGCGATGTGCTGATGGCACTTCTCCGCGGTCAGCGACCGATACGGGTCAATCGCGATGAGGCGCGCGCCGCGACGCTTGGCTTGCTGGGCGCGCGTCCAGAAGTGCAGGTTAGACGCAATCGGATTCGAGCCCCAGATCAGGATGACCTCGCTCTCCTCGAAAAATTCGGTGAGCATGCCGAGGCTCGCGCCATACGTATATTTCAAGCCGGCCGCGCCCGCCGCTGCGCAAATCGTGCGATCCAGCTGGGAAGCGCCGAGCTTGTGAAAGAACCGTTGCGCGATGCTGTCGCCCTGGATCAGCCCCATCGTCCCGGCGTAGCTGTAGGGCAGGATCGCTTGCGGCGCGCGGCGCGCGATTTCCGACAGACGGTTCCCAGCCAGCTCGAACGCTTCTTCCCAACTGATCGGTTGAAAGCGGCCCTCGCCCTTGCGGCCGATACGCTTCATCGGCGTTGTCAGGCGTTGCGGGTGATGCACTCGTTCCGCGTAGCGACTGACCTTGGTGCACAGCGCGCCTTGTGTCGGCGAATGATCCGGGTCGCCGACGACTTTAACCGCCCGCCCTCCCTCCACTGTCACCCGCATCGCGCAGGTATCGGGGCAGTCATGCGGGCACACGGCGCGCGCGAAATCGGTCGGAGCGTTCATTGGGACACTATTCAGAGGACGGTAGGCAGGCAGGATGCAATGCCGGATTTTATTACGTCCATTGGCGGTTGCCTGCATGGTGCCGTCAAAAAGCCTTCGGCGTAGAATCGTTACCACTGCGTCCGGGCACACGTCGCCCGAGCGATTCCACGCAAATCAAGCGCAAGCCATCGGCACTCAACTATGAAACTGATCCCCGAAATTCAAGCTGCCCACGGAGAGATTCAAACCCTTCGACGAACGATCCACGCCCATCCCGAATTGCGTTACGAGGAAACTGCGACTGCGGAGCTGGTTGCAAGAACCCTCGAATCCTGGGGCATAGAAACTCACCGCGGATTGGGCAAAACTGGCGTGGTTGGCGTGCTCAGGCGCGGGAATGGTACACGCGCCATCGGACTGCGTGCCGACATGGATGCGTTGCCGATTCAGGAGTTGAACAGCTTCGAACACCGGTCGAAACACGAAGGGAAAATGCACGCTTGCGGCCATGACGGGCACACAGCGATGCTGCTCGGCGCAGCCCGACATTTCGCTAAACATGGCGATTTCGACGGGACAATCGTGTTTATCTTCCAACCGGCCGAAGAAGGCGGCGCTGGCGCGAAAGCCATGATCGACGACGGCCTCTTCGACAGATTTCCGGTTGACGCAGTGTTCGGCATCCACAACTGGCCGGGCATGGCGGCGGGAAAATTCGGCGTCACTGAAGGCCCGATCATGGCCTCCAGCAACGAATTCCGTATTGAAATCAAAGGCGTTGGGGCGCACGCAGCGCTTCCGCACAATGGACGCGACCCTGTGTTTACGGCGGTGCAGATCGCAAATGGGCTGCAAAGCATCATCACGCGGAACAAGAAACCGCTCGATACCGCTGTGCTGTCGATTACCCAGATTCATGCCGGCGATGCAGTCAATGTCGTTCCAAACGACGCGTGGCTCGCGGGCACAGTACGCACTTTTACGACTGAAACGCTCGACTTGATCGAAGCGCGCATGCGAAAAATCGCTGAAAGTACGGCGGAGGCTTACGATTGCGCAGTCAACATCCACTTTCACAGGAACTATCCACCCACCATCAACAGCAATGAGGAAGCGCGCTTTGCCGCAGCCGTCATGAAGGAGATTGTCGGAGCAGAGAACGTGGACGACTCAGTCGAACCGACGATGGGCGCCGAGGACTTTTCCTTTATGTTGCTGGCAAAACCGGGATGTTATGCGTTCTTGGGTAACGGCGACGGAGGTCACCGGGACGCCGGCCACGGCGCAGGTCCGTGCATGCTGCATAACGCAAGCTACGACTTCAACGATGAGTTGTTGCCGATCGGGTCGACATATTGGGTGCGACTTGCCCAGCGATTTCTTGCGGAAAACTAATAGATGGAACTACGGGAGCGGCGCACGGCAATTTGCATGCGCCGTCGCTTCGCGTGGGGCGATGCTTGTGGGAGGTACCGGTGGCGAGGTTGGTCTAGTTGCGACTCACGTGTGTTCTTCTGAATCGAAGGCGCTTTTCGCCGCCGTGAACGCAGAAACCCCACCTTGAAGGGGTGGGGTTTCTGATGCTGCTGGGGAGCCTGACGATTACCTACTTTCACACGGGCAATCCGCACTATCATCGGCGTGGAGTCGTTTCACGGTCCTGTTC